>JAFUYQ010000020.1 GCA_017470485.1 Synergistaceae bacterium | reverse complement strand
TGTTCGAAAGATACCGAAAACAAAAATTGAGGAGCTAGAAAAGGCAGTGGGAGAAAGTCTGAGTAAGCTAAAACGATTGGATGCAGTGGGCTGGTTCAGACATTGTGGTTATTCTTCATAATTATGGAATTTGCTATAGATGACGGCTACAGCGGTATATACTACTACGCGTTCCCGGAGCTTAAAAAACGCGGAATGAAGGCGACATTCTTTATCACGGTAAGCGCAATCGGAAGCGTTAAAGGCACGTCATATCCGCATATTACCTATGAGCAGCTTGCGGAAATAGCAGCTAATGAAAACATGTCGATAGGCTCTCACACTGTCTCACATTCCCGGTTAAGTGAACTGAGCAATGACGCTCTGAAAATTGATGTGGCAAAGTCAAAGCAGATACTCGAAAATTTCACGGGCATAAAGATTCGCGCGATCGCATACCCTGAAGGATATTATAACGGTGATGTGATTGACGCGGTTAAAGAAGCAGGCTATGAGATTGCGTTTGCTGTTCAGGACAGGGGGCTTTTCGGCCATGAGGCTTATTACAGCATTCCTAGAATATTCACGTGTCTTGAGCTTGCGGAGAATGACAACGCTTTATTCATCGAGTACATAAAGAACTATAAGGCCATGCCCGAAGATGCTTTCAAGGAACGCTGGAAGCCTATAAATAAATCATGACCACCGGCATAGCGGTGGTTTTAGCTATAGAAGAGCACATCACCGGCAGCCCTGAACGAACACCGAATGACTATCAGTTGCACTAATATCACTGGCTACCCATAAAGGGACTTATTTTTTGCTACTTTTTACAACAGCTTCACCCGTAAACGGGTCATATACAGTTCTTTCCTCCTGAGTTCATATGATAACTTATCTTCGTTCAACTGCTTTCGTATGTAATCTTCTACCTTCTTCTGCTTCCGTCCTACCGTATCTATGTAATACCCGCGACGCCAAAACCGCCTGTTGCCGTACCTGTACTTTAGGTTAGCAGAGCGGTCGAATATCATCAAGCTGAATTTCGGTGGTATGCTCAGCAGCATACGTATGTGAGCGGGACATAATTGTGCTTCAATTACTTTCCTTTTGCATAATGCTCGCAATATCTTGCCAATTTCTACCTTGTACTTATCCGTGTTGTATGTGCTAACGTATGTGCAACCATCATTAACCTGCTTTATTGAGATGCTCTTGACCTAGCGGTACTTCAAAGGAATAAAAGGACTTTACATAGCTATAAGCTAATCGGAACCCACTGCATGGCAGGGTGTTTTCAAAACACAAAAAAACCGCAGGCTTTCTTCAGTCTGCGGCCAGTGATTTCGGTTAAAGCGGTTATGCTTCGGAAGTGATTGCGACTTTCTTGTGGGCTTTATCCTGACTCTTCTCTGCGACTTCAACAGTGAGTACACCGTTTTTGAATGCGGCTTTCGCGCTTTCGGGGTCAGCCTCGACAGGGAACGAGATTACTCTCTCAATCTTTCCGTAACGCCTCTCGCTTCTGAAATAGCTCTTGCCGTCTCCGCCTTCTTTAGTCTCGGACTTCTTTTCTGCCGAAAGTGTGAGCCTGTCAGAATACACATGAAGTTCAACGTCATTGGGGTCAATTCCCGGAAGCTCGGCCTCAGCGAAAATCTTTCCGTCCTTGCGGTAAAGGTCAGTTTTTGCACCGAAGCCCGGAAAATGCTCCTCAAAGAATGGTGCAGTGATTCCGCGAGTGAGTGAGTCAAACATATCTTCAGGGTCAAACATTCTCATCATCGGGTAAAATCTCTCTCTTGCCATTGTCAATCATTCTCCTTTAATTTTATTTCCGTGAAGGTCTCTTTATTCCCTCACGACACGGAGAATTATATTACTGACTTTCTTTAACCATATCGGGAGAATGTATCAATTACAGCTAATAACTTTTACTGACTTATTGACGAAGTGTAACCTAATAATTCTTCGGGCTGTCCGTCTTTCTTCCGGTCTGTGTCATCGAGATTGTAGCCGTCCAGAGATTTCCCGGCCTGTATTATCGCTTCAAGTTCCTCAATCGTCGGCATACGCGCGGTATGAACACCAGTTATTACAGCAGTGGCTGCAATAGGATTGCCCTGCGCGTAATCAACATATTTCGCGTCTTCAACCTCCTCGAAAATCGGTGTCGCCGCAAGTTTTCCGGCAATGTCGCTGAACATATCATCAATCCTTGAGAACATGAAGCCCATTCCGTTTGTGGGGGTGATGAGTTTCGGCTCTGAATGGGCGTATTCGGGAAGTCCTAACCTTGCTCCCTGAAACTCCATAATACCCAACACGCTGTCAAACTTATTCTGCCTTTCAAACTTGTCCAAATCTTTGACCTTCACTCCGCTGTCCAAGTCCTCGCCGTTGTAGCTCATGATGAACGAGCTGAACTTTTCACGCATGTCTTTAACTCGCGTTAATTGCTCCTCAACACGTTCGATTCCTTCTTTAGCTGTCAGGCTGCTCATTAGGTTCACTGTGTCAGTAGCGTTGATTTTGTCCTTCACTGTCGATAATTCAGAGCCGTCAATGAAGCGCGTCATCTTTTTTCCTGTTACCCAGTAGCCGGAAATTTCTTCGCCTGTCTCCTCGTCATATTTAATCCCGTATGCCTCCGCAACGTCCCAGTCCTCGCCGCGCATTAATCTGTCTCTTGCACGCTCAAGAACTTTCGTGCCGTCAGGGCTTGCATTCGTCAAATTAGTATATGGCTTGTCCACTTTCTGTCCCGAAATCTGAGCGAGTCCCTCATTCATTTTCGCTGACGCTCCGGCTAATGTCTCGCGGAGTTCCTCATACTCTATCTGCATGTTTATACGGTCAAGGGCGGTAAGGTCAGTATTTGAGGCTTTCTTAACGAGTTCCTGCATTTTTTCGAGAGTGCTTTCAACTTTCGACAGCGATTTGCTCATCAGTTCCGCAACGTCCTGAACCTGTGAGCTTCCTCCAGTGAGACGGCCTGCCTTATGTGTTCTGTTTATGCTGATTCGTTTCCCAAGCTCTGAGATTGACACCGAGTCTTGAAGGTCATTGCTTCCCGGCATTTGGGGAGCATTGAGCGTCATGCGGCTTGTCCGTGATGGAGCTGCTGTGCCGGCGGCGTAACCTGTAAGTCCGTTAATCTGCATTATTTTTTCCTCCTTGTGCTGTGTATATGGGGCAGGTTTAATTCTAGCAAAGTTGGGGGGGGGGATTACAAGTAACGGGTGAGAATGTCATTCATGCTTCGGACGATGTGAATGTGCATTGCCTCGTAAGCTCCTGAAGAGTCGCGCTCCTTGAGTTTCGAGAAAATATTTTCGTGTTCGGCGTGCGAGTTCTGGAAGTATTCGGTTCTTGTCGTCCTGAGTCCAAGAGATAAGCCGTTCCATAATTCGGAGAGCATTTTCAGAAGTCTTGTGTTGCCGGAGGCTGACCAGATGTTGTAATGGAACGATTGATTGTAATCCGGATACTTTTCGGGATTAGTCTCCAATGTTTTCCGTGCCTCAATGATGCAGTGTTCAATCCCTTCGATTGATGATCCGTTCTCGCAGATTAAACGGCAGGCTTCAGCTTCAAGGGCTGCTCTTATCTCGTAATGCTCGCGGATTGTCTTATCACTGAACCCCAAGACTACCGCTCCGCGATTCTGAGACAGTTCGATAAGCCCGTCCCTCGCTAAAATCTGGAACGCCTCGCGCACCGGCGTTGCTGAAATTCCGAGAGCGTGAGCCGTTGCCTCAAGCGTTAATACTTCCCCTTGCTTTAGATTTTTTGTGATTATTGCCTCGCGGATTGATGAGGCTGCCTGTTCACGTACCGGCATTAGCTTAACCGGTTTAAGATTCAGCATGATTAATTCTCCTTTTGTCGCGCCGTATCCGTATCATCTCGGCAGACAACGCCTCAGCGTAAACCGCGTAACCTGCTCTCAACATTCTTATGTCTCCGAGCGAAAGTTTAAGATTTCCGAACACAGCGTCAATTTTTCTTCCTTCAGAATGTTCAATTACAAACATCAGGTAAGTTTCAGTGATTATTTTCAGGAACGTTCTCCGAAGCGGCGAGGCCGTACTCATGTATAACGCCCTGTGAAAATCTGCCTGTCCCAATGACGGAAGAGCCTCAAGATTTTCAGAAGGAAGATTCTTTATCACTTCGATTTCGAGCAATGACATGTCGGTGAATAAATCTTTGACTGCTTTATCGCTGATGTCTGCGATTCTTACGTGCTGATTGGGCAGCTTCTCTATGAGGCCGTTATATTCAAGCGTGATTAAGGCTTCCCGTACTGGTATCCTTGAAATTCCGAGACTGTCCGCAAATTCATTCTGACCTATTTCGCCGCTTATCTCGCCGGTTAAGATTGCTTCCCTGATGATTTCGGCTGCGCTTCCTGATTTGTATTTATTCCTGAGTTCAAGCATAATGCTGCAAATTGTATCCATTATTATTTTTTTTGTAAACATGGAACGTTCCGCAGGCATAAAATTAAAATTGAAAGATACTTGCAAAAATTCAATAACTTAGTGTATTATTATTCCACCCATTAATTGACAATGAAAACTTGTTTAACCCGAAAGAGAGATGAAATCATGTCATTCAAGTACGCAGGACGATTTAACTCCTTTGTGTTCAAGAACGCCACAGTCTATGACGCTATCGACAGCTACAGGAACATGAAGGGCATTACTCATCTTGAGTTCAATTACCCAGAACACTTCACAGGCTATGACATTGACGAGATTATACGCCGGAAAGGTCATTTAGGCGTGAACGGTCTTGCTGTCCGCTGGAGAGGAGCGGACTTCAAGCCCGGCGATTTCACCAACGAGAATCCCGAAACACGCGCGCGAGTCATCGCTATGTGCCATGAGGCTGTCGATGTATGCCGGAAACTTGACGGCTCTGTCGTAACTCTCTGGCTCGAAAATGACGGCTTCGATTACCCTTTCCAGATGGATTACGCGAGGGGCTGGCACCAGATTATTGACGGTATCAGGGAAGTAGCGGATTACGCCGCCGGAAGCAGCGGCAAAAAGGAAATCAAAATCTCAATCGAATACAAGCCCTACGAGGAACGAAACTTCGCGATGGTTGACAGCACCGGCATGACTATGTACCTCATCAGCGAGATTGACCGCAAAAATGTAGGCTGCACTCTCGACTTCTGCCACATGCTAATGAAGCACGACAATCCCTCGTTCGGTATCGCTCTCGCCGCCGAAAAAGGTAAACTTTTCGGCCTCCACATGAATGACGGTTACGGCTGGCAGGACAGCGGAATGATTTTCGGTTCGGTCAATCCTGTCTTAGCGATGGAGTTCATCTACTACCTCAGACTCTACAATTACGACGGCGTTGTTTTCTTCGATACATTCCCGATTCGTGAAGACCCCTTCAAGGAAACTCAGGCCAATATTGACGCTTTCGAGAAGATTAATGCCCTCGTTGACAAAATCGGCATGGACGAAATCGCAAAGGTCATACGCTCAAAAGACGGCGTAAAGGTCAGCGGACTTATGCTTGATATGCTCAAGTAGAAGTATAAATTTTAATTAGGAGGATTCATCATTATGAAAAGAAGTACCACCGCGCTCATTCTTTCATTACTGGCAGTTCTTGCACTTTCGTTCACGGCATTCGCGGACGAGTTCAACCCCGATTCAGACCCCAGCTCGAAGACTATTGAGCAGGTACGTGAGGCGTTAGGAGCGGAAGTCCCCGTTAAAAGCGGCCTCAACCTCTCGGCAATCATGAAGTCAATCTCCAATGAGTTCTGGCGCAGTCTTAAAGAAGGTTATGACCTCGCCGCCAAAAACTCAGGCGTTTCAATCCGTGTTGACGCTACCACCGATGAGGGTGATGAAATCGGTCAGCAGACAATGATGGACAATGCCGTAAATCAGGGCGTACACGCCGTAATGGCCAGCCCCATTTCAGACGCTAACCTCGCCGCCGCAGTCGAGAACGCAAAAACCGCAAAAATTCCTGTTGTCAACGTCAATGACGGCCTCATCGCCAACTGCGACTACTATGTCGGCCCCAACGCTTACATGAACGGCCAGTTAGCCGCCGAATGGATTTCCAAGAAGCTCGGCGACAAAGGCCAAGTCGGAATCGTCATCGGAATGGCTAAAGCATTCGCCGCCCGCGAGAGAACATCAGGATTTGAAGACTGGGTGAAAGACCACAAATCAGGACTTGAAATCGTCGCGAAGCAGAACGCCGACTGGGACAGGCAGAGAGCTAAGGAGCTTGCCTCAACATGGATTATGCGTTTCCCCGACATGAAGGCTATCTTCTGCAACAATGACGATATGGCTTTGGGAGTTGTCGAGGCTGTTGACGAGGCTGACGCTGATATTCTCGTTGTCGGCGTTGACGGTATCGGCGAGGCTTACACTTCAATCCGCGAGGGCAAACTTGACGCTACTGTCGACTCCTTCCCTTACTACATGTCGCAGGTCGCCGTTGAATGCACATTGAGGGCGTTAGCTGGTCAGGAAGTTCCCCACGTTGTCGCCACTCCTCAGGCGTTAATCGACAAGGACAACGTGAACGAGCCGGCCGCTAAGATCATCAACTGGGTCGATACGGTCTACAAGAAATAATCAGGCAAAATGAAACGGGATTATGTGAATGAAAACACAATCCCGTTTTTCTTTCCAGAGAAAAATAAAACGGAGTGTGCTAATGTCTAAAGCAGTAGAATTTATCAAAATCAACAAGCATTTTCCCGGAGCACACGTACTGAAGGATATATCATTCAGCGTTGAGGAAGGCGAGGTAATGGCACTGCTCGGCGAAAACGGCGCGGGCAAGTCAACGCTCCTTAACATTCTTCACGGGGTATATCCGGAATATGAGGGCGATGTGCTTCTTCACGGGAAGAAAGTACAGTTCAGGAATCCAAATCAGGCAATCGTAGAGGGAAAAATCTCTAAAGTTCATCAGGAAACATTAATCGTCCGCGATTTAACCGTCGGTCAGAACGTTACACTCGGCCATGAACCGACTAAAGGCTTCTTCATCGACTACGCCAAAATGCACAATGACGTGAACGCTATTCTCACTGAGCTTCACTGCAACTTCAGAAGCGAGGAGCTGGCCGACAAATTAACGTCAGGACAGATGCAGATGATGGCAATAGCGAGAGCGTTGTACCACAAATCCAACATAATATCGCTCGATGAGCCTACAGCGTCATTGTCGATTCGAGAGACTGAAGCGTTATTCGATGTTATCCGTCAGCTGAAGGCTCAGGGCGTAACGATACTTTACGTTTCGCACCGTCTTGAGGAAATCTTCAAGATATGCGACAGAGCCGCTATCATGAGGGACGGACAGTACATCACAACTCTCGAAGTCCCCAAGACTACAAGAGACGAGCTTATTCACGCTATGGTCGGACGTGCTGTAAGTGCTGTTGCCTCGCGTAACGTTCCCTGCATGGCCGGTGATGAGGTCGTCCTAAAGGCCGAGAATCTCACAGGGCCTACGGGTTTCAAAGATGTCAGCTTCGAGCTTCACAAGGGCGAAATCTTAGGGTTCTTCGGACTTGTCGGTGCAGGACGAACTGAGACGATGAGGGCGATTTTCGGCGCGGACATGATTACGGGCGGAAAAATTTACCTCAAGGGCAAGCGCGTGCCGACAGGCTCATGGAACACATCAAAGGCTCTCAGGGCAGGTATAGGACTCATTCCAGAGGACAGAAAAACTCAGGGCTTCATGAAACTCTCATCGAACACTCAGAACATATCAATCTCAAGCCTTGAGGATTACGCTAACGCTTTCGGCTTCCTGAGTGATGACAAGAAGCTCAAGAACGCTGAGCATTTCTTCAAGGAGCTTGAGATTCACCCGAACAAGCCCGATTATTTGACGCTCAACATGTCGGGAGGCAATCAGCAGAAAGTTATTCTCGCCCGATGGATGAGTACGAAAGTTGACATAATAATTTTCGATGAGCCTACTAAAGGTGTCGATGTCGGAGCGAAAGCCGAGATTTACAGACTTATGGAAGAGATGATTCAGAACGGTAAAAGCATTATCGTCATATCGTCGGAACTTCCTGAAGTCATGGGACTCAGCGACAGAATTATCGTCATGGGCGAAGGCAAAGTGAATGCAGTCCTTAAACGCGGAGAATACGGAACGAGCGACCAGATGCTCGATTATGCAATAGGAGGATAGTATCAGGTGAAAAATTTTGTCAACAAATACAAACGCGAGCTTGTAGTTCTGCTCGCTACTTTCGGAATGGGATTAATCTTCACGATTATGAATCCCAACTTCATGCGCGTCAACAACATCATAACGATACTTCAGCAGATGGTTCTCAACGGAGTATTAGCCGCAGGAATCATGTTCGCCATTATCACGGGAGGCATTGACCTCTCAATAGGCTGTACGTTCGCTATCACCGGCATTGTTACCGCCTCGCTGGCCGTCAAAGGCACAAATCCTTATCTCGCAATCGTTGTCGGTCTTGCAGTCGGGGCGGTTCTGGGAGCGTTCAACGGCTTCCTTGTTACCGGCCTGAAACTTCAGCCCTTTATCGCCACTCTAGGAACTATGTCGCTCTACAGAGGTATTGCATACGTCATTACAGGCGGTATGCCCGTAACCGGCGTTCCCTCAGTCTACAGGGACATTTTTAATGGAAGAATGTTCGGAAATGTCCGCTGGTACATTCTCGTAATGATAGTGATATTCATCATCATTCACATAATGCTCTCAAGAACAAGGACGGGCGATTACCTCTATGCTGTCGGCGACAACGAGGAGGCCGCTAAACTTTCGGGCGTTAATGTCGTGAAGGTCAAGTATATCGCTTACATAGTCTGCGGAATCTGTTCAGCCGCCGCCGGATTAATCATGCTTGCCTCTCTCGGAAGCGCGGAGTCAACCGCCGGACTCGGTTACGAGACTAACGCCATCGCCGCCGCCGCAATCGGAGGAACAAGAATGGCAGGAGGCAGAGGAACCGCTCTCGGAACTTTCGTGGGAGCGTTAATGCTCGCGGTACTCAGAGTCGGAATGGTCGTCATTAACGTTGACTCGTTCTGGCAGTACGTCGTTACGGGTATCATCATAATCGTTGCGTCATACTTCGAGTTCATTCAGCAGGATATAGCGAACTTCCTAGCGAAGAGAAGAGCCGCGAGGTAAATCAGTGCATTAATTTACGCATCGGCTGAAAAATTTGGCTGGTGCGTTTTTTTGTGAGAAGGTGAAAATAAAAATGATAGTTGTAGCAGGAAGCATGAATTACGATATTATCCTGAAGGTTAAGAGAATGCCCCGTGAGGGCGAGACTATGACCTGCGAATCAGCCTCTACAGCCGCCGGCGGCAAGGGAGCTAATCAGGCGGTTCAGGCGGCCAAACTCGACGTAAAAACCTTCATGGTCGGAGCTGTAGGCAATGACAACATGGGGACGTTCCTTCTCGATGAGGCAGTGAAGTACGGCCTCGATGTCTCACATGTGAAGCGTTCGGCGGTCTCGACTGGAATGGGCTGTATTCACGCTCTTGAGGACGGACGGGTCTTCGCAACGATAAACAGGGGAGCAAACTACGACATTACGACTGAGGACATTGACAGGGCTGACGATTTGTTCAGACAGTCGAAGATACTAATCATTCAGAACGAAATCCCAAGAGAAGTTAATCTCTATGCCGCCGAAAAAGCTAAGTCCTACGGCCTCAAAGTCTTATACAACGCCGCTCCGGCAATCCCTGATGACAGGTCTGTACTTGCTAAGGCCGATGTCGTTATAGTCAATGAGGGTGAAGCCTCTGATTATCTCGGCGTTAAGATTAACACTGTTGAGGACGCTTCACGCGAGGGGCTCAAGGCCGGTTCAGAGATGGGCAGCGTCTGGGTTATAACTATGGGTTCGCAAGGCTCTGTAATCTGCGCTGACGGCAAGTCAGCAACCATAACGCCCTATCACGTTGACGCTATCGAGACTACAGGAGCGGGCGACTCGTACATCGGAGGCCTCGGCTACGCTCTCATAAACGGAATGGATATTTTCACGGCGGCTAAGTTCGCTACCAAGTGCAGTGCGGTTACTGTCTGCGGAATTGGAGCGCAAAGCTCAATGCCGACACTCAATCAAATTCACGAAAAGTTCAAAGGAGAATAAATCATGCTCACAATCGCTTATGTAGGTTTCGGGGTAAGCGTCAGGGAATATCATATTCCTTACGTTGAAAAGAGAAATGACTGCAAGGTCAAGTACGTTTTCAGACGCGAGGAGGACATCGCACAGTTCGCTGAATATGAGCCGTTCTACCCTGAGATAACTTTCACGACCGATTTCAATTCCGTGCTTGATGACCCTGAAGTCAATCTCGTTGTCGTCAGCGCGCCCGATAAGTTTCACGTCCCTTACGCGAAGCAGATACTCAACGCCGGAAAACACGCTCTCATCGAAAAGCCCTTCGCCCCCACAGCAAGCGAAGCCCGTGAGGTTTTTGCTCTCGCTAAAAGCAAGGGGCTAATCTGTATGCCGAACCAGAACAGAAGATTTGACGCTGATTTCCTCGCCCTCAAAGAGGTTATCGCCTCAGGGAAAATCGGAAAGTTAGTCAGGCTTGAGAGTCATTACGATTACTTCAAGACTAACGGCTGGTACGACCATTTAGGGACGCTCTACAATCTCGGAGTCCACACCACCGACCAGATTATAAGCCTCTTGGGAATGCCCGATAAAGTCCGCTACGATGTCAGGAGCATTCATCACCCCTCAGTCGGCGATGACTACTATGATATTGAGCTTTTCTACGGTAACAGTAAAGCCTCAGTGAATACAAGCATGTGCGTGCTGATTGATTACCCCCGTTTCACGCTTCACGGCACTAACGGGAGTTTCACGCTTCCGCCGGTGATTCACAATTCAGGGAAAAAGAAAGTCGTAGGCCGTCATGTCATTGACACTTCGCCAGCCCCAGAAGACAGATGGGGAACGCTCGTTTACATGAAGGACGGTCAGAAAGTAACTGAAAGAGTCCCTGTAGGCTGTGCGCATTACGAGAGGATTTACGACAGCCTCATTGACGCAATCGAGAACGGCGCGGAAAAATGCGTTCATGATGATGAAGTCGTGAAGGTTCTTGAGATTCTCGAAGAGGCTACGGAGGTCGCGAAGTCATGGAAAGCGTAAGGCTCGGAACTATCGGCTCAGGGGTAATCGTTCACTCCGTGCTTGACAACGTGATGAGGGCTGAGGGGATTTCGCTTGAGGCGGTTTACTCGCGCACCACTGAGAAGGCCAAGACGCTCGCCGAAAAATACAATGCCCCGAAAATTTACACTGACATTAACGCATTGATGAGCGATGAGGCCGTCAATACGATTTACATTGCAACGCCTAACCTGCTTCACTATGAACAGACGAAAACCGCCCTTCTTGCCGGAAAAAACGTAATCTGCGAGAAGCCTTTTGTTACGAAACGCTCACACGCTGAGGAATTAATAGGGATTGCGAAGAACAAAGGGTTATTTCTTTTCGAGGCCGCGCCGACGATATACCTTCCGAATTTCAGGCTGCTCCGTGAAAAATTGAGGCTCATCGGACGGATTAAGCTGGTGATGTCGAACTACAGCCAGTACTCAAGCCGCTATGACGCAGTTCTGAGGGGCGAGAAACCAAACATCTTCAACCCAGAATTTGCCGGAGGGTGCTTAATGGACATCAACTTCTACAACGTCTTACTGAACACGGCGTTATTCGGGCGGCCAAAGACAGCAACATACTACCCGAACATTTACCCCGAACTTGCTGACACATCGGGCATTTTCGTAATGAGCTATGACGGTTTCACATCGACTAACTCAGGAGCGAAGGACACATGGGGAATTAACCACTTCATGATTGAGGGCGAGAAGGGATTTATATACGTTGACGAGCCGAACGGACTGAAAAGCGTCCGTGTCGTAACGAAATCATCGGACGAGACTTTCAACCTTCAGCCGATACCCGACAGATGGCATTACGAGGTTGAGGAGCTGACTCGCTTAATGCTCAATGATGATTATGATGAGGCGTACTCAAATCTTGAGATTACGCTTGAGAACGTTTCAGTGATTGAGACTGCGCGGAAGAACGCAGGAATAATCTTTCCCGGCGATGAGTAAGATTATTGGAATCGACATCGGAGGTACCAACTTCAGAATCGGACTCACTGACGGCAACGGGAATGTCTCGGATTTCCGAAAGCAGCCGGTGAAAACTATTCTGAAGAGCGATGATGTCTTGAGCGATATTGCTGACTTCATCGAGGGGTACGCTGACGGCAGGAAGTTTGACGCTCTTGCTGTCGGCTTCCCGGCGACTCTCAACCGTGAACGCTCGAAAGTTCTTCAAGCCCCTAACCTCAAATTCATGGAGAATCTTCCAGTCGTTGAGTACCTTAGAGGCAGGCTTAATGTTCCTGTCTTCGCCGAGCGTGATGTCGTCTTCACCCTGCGCTACGACATGAGGAAGTATGATGTTCCGCCGGAGGGAATGACCTGCGGAATATATTTCGGAACTGGTGTCGGTAACGCCATAATGATTGACGGCAAGCCCCTCACGGGCAGAAACGGTACAGCCGGCGAACTGGGTCATATTCCTGTTGAGGGGAGCGAGGAAATCTGCGGCTGCGGTCTTAAAGGCTGTATTGAGAATCTTGCAGGGGGCAAGTACCTCGCAAGGCTTCAAAAAAATTACTACCCTGACACGCACATTGCCGACATTTTCATGAAGCACTCAAATGATGAAGCTGTCCGAGAGTTCATAAGGCACATGGCTGTGTGCGCCGCTACTGAGGTTAATATCCTCGACCCTGACTACCTGATAATCGGCGGAGGCGTTGCGAACATGAAGGGATTTCCGAAAGATTTACTTCATGACTGCATAATCGAAAGAGTTAGACGGCCTTACCCAGCTGAGAATCTAAGAGTGATTTACGCGGAGGACGAACCCGAAAAGAGCATCGCAGGTGCAGGGTATTACGCTTGTGATAGAATGTTAGGAAGTTCGTGATACCGTATCTCACGAATTAGGGAAGCCCCTCGCAATCAAAAGCAGGGGGTTGTCGTAGAGGAAAACTTCTCCCTGCTTAGAAAGGGGTGAGAGTTATGAGTAACCTCATAAAACTCCTCGAGGCAGTTGCAAAATTAATTTATGCAATCGCCATGCTCATTAACTCGATAAAAAAGAAGTGCCCTTTTATTATAACACCTCACAATTTTTGAAGGGGACAATAAATCCGTAATGCAGAAAGTATTGAAAGTAAATGAAGCATACTCAGGGGACGCTATGAAAGGCCTCGCCCGTATTCACCCCGATGACATGGCCGAGTTAAATCTCAATGAGGGCGATTTAGTCTCACTCAAAGGCCGAAAAACTACTCCGGCTCGAATTCGTACAGGCGAGCGTGAAAACGGTCGGGGCATAATTCAGATTGACGGCCTCATTCGCGAGAACGCCGGAACATCTCTGGACGAAAATATTACCCTCGAAACTGAAATCACTCATCACTTCGCCGGAAGCGCGACACTTCAGCCCTTAGGGGACGTGAAACTCTCAGACCGTGAAAAAGACGAGGGCTATATCCTCTCAATGCTCGAAGGCCAAGCCCTCAACGCAGGCGACAGAGTCAGAGTAAATCTCTTCGGCACTCGTGTGTGCGACTTCAGCGTTACAGCCACAACACCAGATGGAATCGTAATCATCTCAAAGTCAACTTACCTCAACATTCTCAAGCCCCTCGAAATTAAACATACTCACAAAGTTACTTACGAGGACATCGGCGGTTTAAGCTCCCAGATTCGCAAGGTCAGGGAAATGATTGAGCTGCCTTTGAGATTTCCGCAGATTTTCGAGAGGCTGGGTATTCAGCCGCCCAGAGGGGTGCTTCTTTACGGCCCTCCCGGAACTGGTAAGACCGTTATCGCCCGTGCCGTTGCCAACGAAACTGACGCATGGTTCACGCACATTTCAGGCCCCGAAATCATAGGCAAGTTCTACGGCGAAAGCGAGGAACGCCTCCGCAAAATCTTCGAGGAAGCTCAAGACCGCGCGCCCTCGATAATTTTCATTGACGAGATTGACGCTATCGCCCCGAAACGCGAGGACATGGGCGGCGAAAAACAAGTCGAACGGAGAGTCGTCGCTCAATTACTCGCGCTGATGGACGGCCTTAAATCACGGGGACAGTTAATCGTTATCGGGGCGACTAACATTCCGAACTCTTTAGACCCAGCGTTGAGGAGGCCGGGAAGATTTGACCGTGAAATCTCAATCCCTACTCCCGACCGTAACGGAAGGCTCGAAATCCTGAAGATACATACTCGCGGAATGCCTCTCGCTAATGACGTTGACCTCAAGCGAATCGCTGACCTTTCGCACGGATTTGTCGGCGCGGATTTAGAGGCTCTGGCTAAGGAGGCGGCTATGTCATGCGTCAGGGATATACTTCCTTACGTGAACTTCCAGCAGCAGGAGATACCTTACGAAAGAATTTCACGCCTCGAAGTAGGAATGAGACACTTCATGAATGCTCTTCTTGAGACTGAACCGTCAGCAACACGCGAAGTCTTCGTTGAAATTCCCGATGTCTCATGGAATGATGTGGGCGGTCTGGACTCGGTTAAGAACGAATTGATGAGGGCGGTAACATGGCCGTTGAAGCACTCGGAGATTTTCGAGCGTTATGACATTCAGCCGGCAAGAGGAATCCTTCTCTACGGCCTGTCAGGAACAGGAAAAACCCTCCTTGCAAAGGCTCTGGCTCATGAAAGCGGAGTGAACTTCATCAGCGTTCAAAGCGCGAATGTTTTATCACGTTACTTAGGCGAGTCGGAACGCGCACTCAAAGAGATTTTCAGAGTCGCTAAACAGGCTGCACCGTCAATAATTTATTTTGACGAGATCGAGTCGTTATTCCCCGAACGAAGCGGAACAGGTTCGGCGTTCGCCTCGACAGAATCGAGATTAACTGGTCAGTTCCTTGCCGAGATGAGAGGGATTGAGGAGCTTAACGGCGTTACGGTTCTGGCTGCAACAAACCGTATTGACCTCCTCGATAAATCATTGCTTGCCTCTGGAATCTTCGACATTAAACTTGAGCTGCCATTGCCTGACGCTGAAGCGCGTGAGGAAATCCTCAGGATACTTTTACGCAAAAAGCCCCTCGCTGATGACGTGAGTATCGCTGAGCTTTCGGCCATGACGGAGGGATTATCTGGCGGTGATATTGCGTTGATATGCAGGCGTTCGGCGATGAACGCTCTGAGGAATGACATGAGCAATTTTGTGATTAAGCGTTCTGATTTTGATGAGGCATTGAGAGGGCTGAAGCTGTGATTATTGAAGTTGTTGCTGAAAAGGATTACGAGAGACTTGATGTATTTCTTTCGGAGAAGCTCGACGATACCCGAACGCAGGTTCAAAGGCTCATCAAAAACGGAAACGTCAGATCCGAAACAGGCCGTCATACAAAATCTTCCCAGAGCGTCCGAAGCGGTCAGAAATTCACTGCAGACATTCCAGAATCATTAAACATCGAATATCTGCGCGCTGAACCCGTTGATTTTGATGTCGTCTATGAAGATGAGTATTTGATTGTCGTCAATAAGCCCTCTGGAGTCGTTGTTCACCCTGCGCCCGGAAACTGGAGAGGCACTCTTGTTAATGGATTAGTCTACCGTTACCCGGAACTCCGAAAACTTCCTAACTGGTTAAGACCCGGCATAGTTCACAGGCTTGACGGGGGTACTTCCGGCCTTATGATTGTGGCGAGAACTCAGAAGGTAACACTCGCGCTTCAGGAAATGTTCAAGGAACGGACGATTCACAAACACTACATAGCGTTAGCGCACGGCTGCCCCGAAAAAAAAGAGGGCATACTCTCAGGGCCTATTGACCGAGATCCACGTAACTATCTCCGCATGGTAATCATTGAGAGCGGAAAACCATCACTGACCGGCTACAAAGTTCACTGGAGCATTAACGGTATATCTCTGGTTGAGTGCGAATTATTTACGGGGAGGACTCATCAAATTCGAGTTCATATGTCGGCTTTAGGCTGCCCGTTAGTCGGGGATAGAACTTACGGCGCGCCTGATGATGGATTAGGGAGGGTGTTTCTTCATTCGTGGAAGCTGGAATTTCAGCACCCTGTTACGGGCGAAAACATGAAGTTCCGTCAGCCTGTAACGCCTGATTTCAGAGAGTATATAGCAGGGCTGAAGAACAAAGACAGCTCCGGCGGTGAAGCATCATGATGATAATTATGAAAAATGTAATATAATCACTCAAAATCCAAGCAAAGGAGTCAAACATCATGACTAAAAAATCGTTGCTGCTTGCAGTAGTTTTAACATTGGTAACAGCTTCATTGTCATTCGCTGACCCCGTACCCCCCTCGAAAGGACAATGGGCTTACCCTCTCGAACAGTATCTTCAGCTTCACAAGAGAGCTGACGAAAATTCACCGGGCAGGGAAATCTCAATGCCTCAGAAATGGATTAATGTTCCGAGCGCGACAAGGGACAAAAATAATTTCCTGTGGTACAAAGTCAACGTTGACGGCCAGTCAGGGTGGCTTCCGCAGAACGGCATTCGCTTGAAAATGGGCGGAAAAAGCAAATCAGCCTCAAACATCTACAAGCATTACGCAAAGGCACGGAGACGAGTCATGGATAGGCCGCGCAACTGGTCGGAAAGAAATGAGGGCGGAATTACCACATACACTACGGACGGCGGAATTATCCGTGTCTTTAGCGGCGAAAACGGCACGGAGGATTTATACTTCAGAACTGACCGCTTTGACATTTGCAGTAAAATGCTTGGCGTTGACTTAATCGACATGAGCCAGCCCGAAGTAAGGGCTAAATTAGGAACTCCGACAATCCGTGAAACTCCTTACGGTGAGCCTGACTTGAATATTCTCTCGTATGAGCTTCCCGACAGGAATATGACTCTCGCCGTAATTGAAAGGCGTTACGAGGGCGACACCGAAGGAACTGTAATATCAGTTGAGCTTTACAGGGGAAGACCCGGCGAACGTGATGATTAACTGTTGAGATTTACGGTTGTTCTGTGCCTTGCGGTAATAGCCGACTGGATTTTCGGAGACCCCCGAAATTTTCCGCACCCCGTTAAACTCATCGGCAACGCGATAAATTTCTGGCACAAAATCTTTTTCAGAAATAACGAATCTTTCATGAGAGGTCTTGCCGTTGTCTTAATGACGCTCATAACGGCAGGATTTTTTTTCGGAACGCTTCTTTACGTTTCGGGTTGTAATATTCTCATGGAAGTGTACCTTTTGTATTCAGCCTTAGCGTGGAGGGATCTTAAAGACGAAACTGCCCCGATATTTTTCAGCCTCATCAATCACGATTTAACCGGCGCAAGAAAATATCTGTCATTCGTTGTCGGAAGGGATACCGAAAATCTTGACGAGGTTGAAATCACTCGCTCAACAATCGAAACCATCGCTGAAAATTCGATTGACGGTGTAATCTCAGTGATGTTCTTCGCCGGACTCGGCCATGCTCTCAATCCTCAATGGGGAATGGTTATAAGCGTCTGGCTTTTCAAGGCGGCAAGCACTCTTGACTCAATGCTTGGTTACGAAAGTTACGGCAAATACGGGAAGGCTTCAGCGAGGCTTGATGATGTTCTGAACTTTTTGCCTGCTCGAATTGGAGGACTGATTATAGTTTTGTCAGGGGCGTTCACGGGCGGAAAGGTTCGGGAAGGGTTCAGGGTATTCATGACTGACAGGCTGAAGCATAGGAGTCCCAACAGCGCGCACGGCGAAAGCGCGTTCGCCGGAGTGCTGGGGGTTAGGCTGGGAGGCGGAGCGTTTTACGGGGGTGAGTTCGTCAGCCGGCCTTTCATTAATGGAAATGGCAGTGAGCCTTCAATCTCTGACATCGTGAGGACGTGGAAGGTTCTTGACGTTTCATGCGGTATCTTCATTCTAATGGTAATATTTCTGACATGGACACTATAATTCACGGGGCTAACCCTCAAAATTTGTACCGTTTCTTCGGAATCGAGATGCCCGAAAAGGTATTAGACTTCAGCACTAACACTAACGTTCTTTCATGGCCGGACTTCAGTATTGAAGTTGAGCGTTTAGCGTCAAGCTACCCTGACCCCGATTGCACGAGGTTAAGGGAGATTATAGCCTTGAGGGAGAACATAAGCCCTTCACGAATCCTTTTCACCAGCGGAATTAATCAGGCGATATTTTTGCTGTCGGAGTTTTTTGGCGAGGACACAGCGATTCTTCAGCCGTGTTACACGGAATACATGAGAGCCTTCAGGAATGCGGAGAGTATTTTCAGGATTGAGGACGCTGGGAAGTTCCGCCATGTCATAATCACTAACCCCAATAACCCGACAGGTAAATTTATTCCAGACCTTTCGTGCGTAATCAAGGCTAATCCTGACACAATATTCATGATTGACGAGGCGTATATTGATTTTCTGAGAGGCCGTGAACCCGAAAGGCTGACTGATTCTCACAACGCTGTAATTCTCAGGTCGCTGACTAAAATTTTTCATCTCAGCGGCGCGAGAATAGGTTACGTCATAGCCGATGAAAATGTTATCGAGGCTCTGAAATTCCGTATGCCCTCATGGAGCGTTAATGCCTTTGCTCAGGAATTAGCGTTGCGCTTTCTCAATGATGAAGTGTTCTATCAGAGGACAAGGGATTTTTACAGCGTAAATACTCCGATGTTCATTGAGAGTTTGAGGGCGGCAGGCTTTGAGGTTATGGACTCAAATGTTCATTACTTCCTTGTGAGGGTGAACGATGACGTTGAAACTATAAGGCATTTATTGACGAAGGGAATCGCTGTGAGGCACACGAAAAATTTTGAGGGGCTTTGGGGAAAATATATACGGGTTTCGACAAGACTGCCCGAAGAGAATAGGCTGTTTGTAGAGGCCATGAAGGGAGTAAATAAATGAAAGGTCTAATGATTCAGGGAACATCAAGCGGTTCGGGAAAGAGTTTCATCGTAACGGGGCTATGCCGCCTCCTCTCAAACATGGGATTAAAAGTCTGTCCGTTCAAATCTCAGAACATGAGCAATAACTCTTTCACCACTCATGACGGACTCGAAATCAGTACCGCCCAAGCCGTTCAGGCAAGAGCCGCCCGTCTCCGTCCCGAAACCTTCATGAATCCCATACTCCTCAAGCCAAGTCATGACCAGTCCTCCGAAATCATACTCAACGGCATAAGCTATGCTCATTCGACAGAAGGCTACAGGAATTTCACGCAGCACGAAGGAATTAACGCTGTCCGCAAGGCTCTCGCTCATATCCGCGAAAACTTCGAGGCCGTTATCATCGAAGGTGCAGGAAGTCCGGCTGAAATCAACCTCAACTCAACCGAGATCGTCAACATGCGTATTGCCCGTGAAGCCGATGTGCCTGTTATCCTTGCCGCTGACGTTGACAGAGGAGGTTCTTTAGCGTCAGTCGTCGGAACTCTCGAACTATTAGGCTCTGACCGTCCCCATGTCAAAGGGATAATCTTCAACATGTTCAGGGGCGATATTAACCTTTTCACTGACGCTGTGAAATGGACTGAGGATTATACCGGCGTTAAGGTTGTCGGAGTTTTGCCTTTCATCAAGGAGGTTAAACTTCCCGAAGAGGACAGCCTCATCACTGTACGGCACTCAAAAAATTACGGTGAGCATGACGTTATTGACACGCTCACCAATGAAAATGACGGTTTCGATTTGATTGCTGATGTTTTGGCGAAGTCCCTCGATGTTGATTACATTCTCAGACTAATTCGCCGTGAAGACACCACGCTTCAGCCTCAGTGATTCTTACTTTCACGAACTGCCCGAGAAGTTTCTTACTGCCCTCGAAAATTACTACCTTGTCGCTCGGAGTCCTGCCCTGCAATAATCCATCGCCTTTGGGGGCTGAGTCGTCAACAAGAATCTCGAAGACCTCTCCAGTTAATGCCTTGTTGATTCCTAGAGTTATGCTGTCCTGAAGCTCATTGAGCCTGTTGAGACGTTCAAGCCTTAACTCAACCGGCAATGCTCCCTCCATTGTTGCAGCCGGAGTTCCCTCGCGTTCGGAGTAAGCAGCACTGTGAACGAGGTCGAATCTTATTTCGCTGAGAAGGCTCATCGAATCCTCGAAGTCCTCCTCAGTCTCTCCAGGAAATCCCACGATTAAATCTGTCGTAAGCCCCAAGCCCGGAATTTTCTCGCGCGTCATCTTCACTTTGTCGATGTATTCTTCGCGAGTGTACTTGCGGTTCATCATTCTCAAAATCCTCGTGCTTCCCGACTGAACAGGAAGGTTCAGCGACGGGCAGACCGTCTCAATTCCGGCCATGACATCAACAATATCGCCAGTGAAATCCTGCGGCAATGACGTTACAAATCTTACGCGCTTAATTCCTTCGAGCCTCGCCACCTTCTCAAGAAGCCATGCGAAATTCAGCCCTATATCTTTCCCGTAACTGTTCACGTTCTGGCCGAGCAGTGTGATTTCCTTAACGCCGTCATCAATTAACATTCTGCATTCCGAAAATATATCTTCCGGATTGCGCGAGACAAATCTTCCTCTTACATATGGAACAATGCAGTACGTGCAGAAATTATCACAGCCGTGTGCAATCGTTACATAGGCTTTGTGTTTATTGTCCCGTTTAATGGTGATGTTGTCGGAGTCGAAATTAAGCGAGTGAAACTCTTTCGGGTCATCGTCAAGAAGATTGATTCGTGATTTCGGGTGCGAGGCTATCTGTTCGATTGCGTCCGGCAGTAATCCGATATGTCTAGGCCCTGCCACTAACCTGACATAAGGGAAGCGGTTTAAGGCATTGACTCCGATTCTCTGTGCTATACAGCCGGTGAGAGCGACTAAGGGACGCTGAGATTTTTTCCATGAGGGGTCATAGAGGCCGATTTCGCTCCAGACTTTCTGCTCGGCTTTGGCGCGGACGCTGCACCCCGTAATCATAATCACGTCAGCTTCGTCCTCCTGAACTTCCTCCCAGCCCCTTGAGCATAATACAGTCCTCACCCTGTCAGCGTCATAGACATTCATTTGACAGCCGTAGACTTTGACGCAGAACTTTTTTCCGTTACCGCCCATTACTCCTTGAAGAACCTCGCGAAAACTTCATCGACATACCTGAGATAAAAATCGTTCTCGAACAGTGCTTTCAGTCTTTCGGGGTTAACTTCCTTCATTCTCTCATCGGTCAGCAAGAGGTCAAGGAATGACACACCGCTTGAGGCGGTCTTCATGGCGTTCTCCTGAACGATGGCATAAGCGTCCTCCCTTGAAAGTTTCAGCTCGTCAAGCAGGAACGTCAACACTCTCTGCGAATACACAAGGCCGTTAGTCTGGTTGATGTTATGTTTCACTCTCATCTCGTCAACGACTAAGCCCTTCAGAATTTTCGTCATGCTCCTCGTCATGAACGCCGCAATATTGAAAGCGTCAGGCCAGATTATTCTCTCGGTTGATGAATGACTGATGTCCCTTTCGTGCCACAATGCTATATTCTCCATGCCTGTGAGCGCGTAGCCCCTGAGAAGTCTTGCCATTCCGCAGATACGTTCGCATTTAACGGGATTGCGTTTGTGGGGCATGGCCGATGAACCCTTCTGGCCGACTCCGAAAGGCTCAAACGCTTCACGGACTTCGGTGCGCTGAAGGTTTCGGATTTCGAGTGCCATACGTTCGAGAGTTGAGCCCATTACGGCGAGGGCATTGAGTACGGCGGCATGACGGTCGCGCTGTAAAATCTGGTTCGAGACTTTAGCAGGTTCGAGGCCGAGAAGCTCGCAGACTCTTGCCTCAAGTTTCGGTGAACTCATCGCATAAGTTCCTACCGCCCCTGAGATTTTTCCGGCTGAAACATCTTTACGGGCGTATTCGAGTCTTCCCTTGTCCCTGAGTAATTCCGAGTGCCAGTTGAGGAACTTCAGCCCTAACGATGTAGGCTCGGCATGAATCCCGTGAGTGCGTCCGATTGTGGGAAGGTGCTTATATTTTTTCGCAAGTTCGGAGACGACTTCATCAAGTTCATCGAGTGCCTTGATGATTATGTCGAGTGAATCGCGGAGCATTATTGAGCTTGCGGTGTCAAGAATATCGCTTGAGGTCATTCCCAAGTGGAGATACCTTCCGTTTTCGCCTATGTTCTCGGCTACCGCGCTGACGAACGCAACGACATCATGCTGAGTTTTCTTTTCGATTTCCTGAACTCTCTCGACCGTGAAACTTGCATTAGCGACAATATCTTCGAGTGCTTCTTCAGGGATTCGCCCCTGTTCGCACCATGCCTGACAGACTGCCAGTTCAACATCAAGCATGACTTTCAGCCTGTTATGCTCTTCCCATAAAGCTGAAACATCACGCTCTGAATATCTTTCTATCATTGTTAAATTTCTCCAGTACACTTGAATTTTAGTTGCAGTAAAATTTTAGTTGCCGGTCAAATCTCAGTCAAGATTACGTGTTTAACCTTATTCAGTTTAGTGTGAACTACCCTAGCTTATAGAAGCGAGGGGCTTCCTAATTCTGCGAGGCAGCAGCTCAAATCTTGCGGCTTAAGCTGTCTTATATCCTCTCCAAAGGCGTTAATTCCCTGCGTCCCATAGGTATCTATTTTTGACAGCAGTATCATGTTCCATGCTGCGTGTATATCCCTGTCTTCTTTATATCCGCATAGACATTCATACACTCGGTCTGAAAGTTTTATATCTTTTCTGAGCGTTCCGCAAACAGGACAATATTTCGTTGTTGGCTTATTGACTGAAAGAACAATTACCCGCTCATTTATCATCAGCTTTCTTTTTATGTGTCCTAGCACTGAATGCTGCACTGTTCTTCCGAACAAGCCCTTGTGCCAGCCTTTTAAGTTTTCGTCCTGCATATATACTTTCTCATGCTCTAAAAGCTCATTAACGATTTTATTAGCTGTATCTCGTTTCCTGCTGCCTAATTTCTTATAGGCTTTTCTTAACAACATGACAGCCTTGTATCGGTTGCTTGAACCCCTCTTACGTCTGGCTATTAACCTTTGACATCTCTTTATCCGTTCACTTTCTTCAACCAATACTTTATATTTTCTGCCGTCTGAGGTCGTTATCGTTGTCTTTATTCCCATATCTATTCCGATTTCACTTTTGTACTTTTTCTGTTCACCTCCCTTATTCTGAAATGTCGTTACTGCAAGATAATAACCATCGGGCAGGTTCAGCAGTTTAGCATTGGCAAATTCAAT
Organism: Synergistaceae bacterium; assembly: GCA_017470485.1. GTDB lineage: Bacteria > Synergistota > Synergistia > Synergistales > Aminobacteriaceae > JAFUXM01. The sequence continues at coordinate 24,322 of JAFUYQ010000020.1, read as the reverse complement.
ATTCGGTATATTCCAGAACTGTTTTGTCCCTCTGATTTTTATTGGTTTGCTGAAACCTTGAATGCCTATATGTTGTTTGTCATAAAATCTGTACGTTACTTTGTGCTGTTTAAGGTTGATTGATACATATTCTGATTTATAGTGCAGACTTCCTACTTTATTTTGAGTTTTCTTTAAGGTTGACAGAGATTTTAAGCTGGACTTTATCCCTTGTATTACGGACTGTTTCATCTGTGATGATAAGTATTGAAGCTCATGGGTTACAGCTTGACGGTCTTTATCTAATCCGTTTACTGTCTGCGCCTTAGTATCATAATCATTAATATTATGGCCTTTCATGAAAGTTAAAGCATCGTTGTACAACCATTTTGCCTCTACAAAAAGCATTTTAAGCTGAAGTTTCTGCGCTTCATTCAGATGAGAGATGTCTATTTTCACACGATATACCCGGCAAACTTGACTTTTTCGCTTTTCCCGAGTCTGTTTGCTTTGTTCGCGGATTTGATTATTTTTGGCTAATCTCTCTTCTTCGGTCATTAGAAAATTATACTAGCATAATTTTTCTTACTCACACAAAAGTAGAAGCCTTCTGTTTATAATGATAAAATAAGCAAAAATTTTCCATGAGGAGCGATTTACATTGCGGAGGGTAATTCTATGTTGTCTCGTCTTATTCCTGACAGTTAATTTTTCGGGGAGTGCTTCAGCGTCATCGGGGGGCAACACAGGACTGACGGGGCTGTGGGAATATCCCACCGCCGAAATGCCGGAGGACGGCGCAGGACGTTTCGGATTCACTTACAACTCGCCGTATCAATTCTATTTCATGGATTTAGCGTGGCTTCCATGGCTCGAAATCAATACGAGGCTTACGACATTCGACACAGTTTCAATCTCTGGCGGCCGCCGTTACATGGACAAGGCCATCGACCTAAAATTCATGCTCTGGCACAGCAAATCACCTAAGAACTGGATAATTCCTTCACTTGCATTCGGTGTTGTCGATATGATGGGTACGGAACTTATGAAGGCTTACTACGGCGCAGCGACATGGAGGTTCGGAAGTGTTGCCGCAACTATCGGTTACGGTTCTGACAGGTTAAACGGATTTTACGGCGGTATCGAATGGGATATTGCCGACTGGCTCGCGTTCAAGGCTGAATATTCGCCGCTCGACTACGAAAAAGATATTGTGAGCGGAAAACGTGTTCTCGAACACCTCCCGACACAGAAATACAATGCCGGTTTCGTCCTCAAATCCCCATGGGGGCTTCAAGGCTCAGTGAGTTACCAGCGCGGAGATAACTGGGCGTTCACGATCTCTCAGCGCATTCATCTCGGAGGCCCCATCATCGGAAATGGACGCAAAAAATTCAATGCTCCCGGCGATTTCAGAAACGCTTACTGGGAGGACGTAGCGTCTCAGGATTTACTTCTCAAAATAAAATCAGGCATCGAAAAATTCGTCAGAGTCCGCGATGTTGAAATCAAACTCGAAGACGCTGAGAATGAAACCAAAAAATTATCGCTCTCCTATGAGAATTACGGCTACGCTTCACACGCCGAAGCAATGACAAGACTGTTAATAGTCCTCTCCGCCGTAATGCCCGAAACTGATTCATTAACTCTCATCGCAAAGAATGCAGGCGTTCCGATAGTGAGGGCGGAATTTCCCGGCTCATTGCTTTTCGACATAAGAGCGCGTTCACTGAGGGACGAAGATCCGATGAGGTCGGCAATATTCTCGTGGGCAAGCAAAGATATTGAACAGCCCGATAATCACGTTTTGAAGTCAAGAGCCGAAAACGAGTTCAAGTTCATGCTGGCTTACGACATGAGGATTGACCAGACACTCGACAGGGCATATATGGACAGGCTTAATATTGACGCAATCTACAGAGGGCGTTACACGAACGGCTGGGGGTCAGTCGTTGATATCCGCGTCCCGATTTACAACAACGTTGACATAAAGAAAGTCCGCGATCTCTGGTGGGAGCCTGACCTCAACAGCAACGTAAGGATTCAGGAAGCGGCCATGACTTACGCCGGACACTTGGGCAGAAACGGAAGGGGCTGGCTCTTCGGAGAGGGCGGATACCTCGATGAAGAATGGTTCGGAGCGAACTTATGGGCAAGATACTACGGCGACTCAGGATTATGGTGGGTCGGCGCAAGAGCGGCAATCTACCACGACAGAGATCCTTATTCATTTGCAGGCTTGACGAACGGCAGACTCGCTTACAGGAACGGAAGGGCGAGAGAAGTTGATGACGGCAGAGAATGGCAGAACGCCCAATGGCTTCAGGCAGGCTTGAACATTCCGGCACTCGATTTGGACATTCAGGCGGATTACGGGTGGTTTGTCGATGAGGACAGGGGCTGGAAGCTGTCGGCAACGAGGCACTGGGACGACACTTCAATAGGTTTCTGGTATATTGCTACGGACATTAACGCGCCTGATAAGGACTTCACGAAAGCCGGAGTACACATGGAGATACCTGCGGACAAGTGGTTCGGAACATGGTTCGGGAACTCAAGCTCTCACATCTGGGAACAGAATACTAACCTCCTCTCCGCATGGCATATGCACTCAGGGCGCGAGGGCGGTATAGTTAGAACGCCGGAAAGATTCATCAGTCAGCTTCGTCCTGTCGCTCTCAAAAAGAACGTTGAAAGAATGCTTCATGATTACTGTACGCATGATGAAGTGAATACTGAAGGTGATAATGAGGTAAGCAGTATACTAGGTTACGTCTTTAAGTAATGCACAAAAAATATTTGAGGTGATAATCGTGAAATTGAAAAAAGCAAAATGTTTTACAGCAGGGATATTAATTCTTGCATTATGCGGTCAGGCATTAGGTGCGGACGTTTCGGGGCCTGCGGTACTCGCCGCGCCGATGCCCTCTAACGCAGGGCCTTACTCAATCAATGCGCCGACCCTTTCACCGGCCATGCCGACAGTCCCCAATGCCGGAACAGGCGGAGTCAATCTCACAGGGCTTGACCCGACAAGTCCGACATCAAGAACTGAGAACATTGACGCTACGACAGGCAGCCAGCAGACTGGCGCACAGCAGGTTTACGGCATAGAGATGAACGCTGACGGTGCAGGTCTGAACACTCAGATTACTGAACAGGAAATAAACGAGTATTTTGACAGCATTCTTTCATCAGATACTGAGAGGAATCCAATCGGTGATTTATTCAGGAGGCTTCCTAGATACGGAATGTCATTCTTCCGCCGCCCCCCGTCAACTTATGCGCCTATGGACTCGTCGCCGGTAACTCAGGGTTACAGAATAGGAATAGGCGATGAAATGACGCTCACAGTCTGGGGTATTCCAGAGGAGGGAAACTTCAGATTTGACGTGAACAGGGACGGAATGGCCTCAATTCCCCATATAGGTATGGTAAGGCTTGCAGGTTACACGATTGCTGAGGCTGAAAGAATAATAAACGCGAGACTCAGCCAGTATTACACGGGCTTCCAGATGAATCTTACTATGGGCAGACTGAGTTCGATAATGATTTACGTTACGGGCAATGCCATGCGTCCAGGAGCTTACACGATTTCGTCATTCTCGACTCTCGTGAACGCTCTCATCGCTTCGGGAGGGCCTTCAAACAGCGGAACTCTCAGGAACATTGAGCTGAAACGAAACGGAAGAACTGTGGCAATATTCGACATGTACGCTATGCTTCTTCAGGGCGACAAGACTCAGGACGTAAGGCTTCAGGCAGGAGACGTAATATTTATTCCGCCTGTAGGGCCTCTGGTAGGTCTTGCCGGCGAGGTTCAGAATCCAGGAGTATACGAGCTTAACGGAGCGACAAGGGCTCAGGATTTACTCTACATAGCAGGCGGATTGAATGCAAGGACGTTCAAGGGGCGCGTTCAGTTCTACAGGGTTCACGATAACACTTATGCCAATGCTTTTGAAGGAACGCTTGAGTCTCTTGAGAACCGCGAGCTTCAGGACGGCGATATAATCAGGCTTTACCCTGTATATAACCTTGCGTCAACGGTGCTTATTACAGGGCCGCTCATCAGACCCGGAACATTCGCGATAATACCCGGACAGACAAGGCTGTCGGAAATCATCAACCGCGCAGGAGGAACTACGGTAACGGCTTCGGAAACGGTTGAAGTTACCAGAGTAAGACCGTCTCTTTCAGGGCCTGTGAACCAGCGTTTCACATTGGATCTCGCACGGGTAATGCAGGGAGATCCGGCGAATGACATAACGCTTGAGAACATGGATCAGATAACGGTGGTCGTAATTCCTGAATGGAAGCAGCAGATTCGAGTTACCATAGCCGGAGAGGTCAGAAGACCTGGAAGCTACTCAATGTTCATCGGCGAAAAACTCTCCGACCTCATCGACAGAGCAGGAGGCTTCACGCCTAAAGCATATCTGAGGGGAGCGATCTTTACCCGTCAGAGCGTAGCAGTTGAACAGCGTGAGGCACTGAACCAGATGGCCGACAGAATGGAGCGTGAACTTCTCGAAGCGTCCCAGAACACTTCAAACACTAACACGACAACGGGAGTATTAAATCAGGAGTTCCAGAGGCGCAGAGAACTTATCAATAATCTAAGGCACATGGACATAATAGGCCGAGTAGTAACGAAGGTAGACACTCCGAAAAATATAAGGGGTACGGCGTGGGACTATGAGCTTCAGAACGGAGATGCTTTGACAATTCCAGACACGCCTCTTACCGTCAACGTTGTGGGGGCTGTATACACATCAACGACGCAGGTTTACCGTCCTGACATGGGCATAAACGGTTACATCAGCGCGGCAGGAGGAGCATTGAGGAGCGCGCATAAACGAATGGTCTATCTTGTGAAGCCTGACGGTACAACGCTGAGGCTTACCCGAAGCACATCGCTCCTTTCGAGCAAACAATGGACAGCTCCGCGCGGTTTTTCTGCTGCCATTGACCCTGGAGACACAATCATAGTGCCGGTGAAGTATGTTGACAGACAGTCAATAGACAGCTTAAAAGATACCATCGACATAATTTACAAGGTTGGAACATCAGCCGGAGTTCTCATCAATGCCACGAGGAAATAATCAGGAGGTTCGGAGCTAATGAAGAAACTAGCGGTTTTAGTGATGATGATTCTGATGAGTTTTTCGGGGACGGCGTTTTCTGCGGCTAAGTACGAGTACAAGATAGTGCCTTTAGGCTCGCTCACGTCATTGCAGAAAAGCAAGGGTTCGGCGGCAAAGACAGCGGAAGTTGAAGCACTCTTGAATCAGGAGGGGGCAGAGGGCTGGGAAGTCGCTGAAATATTTGCGGTCAGGACAACTTTTGACCCGAATGTCTTTTTCGTGATAATGAAGCGTGAAATCTAAACGCTCTTGACGAATCAGGAATTTGCGGTAAAATAGCTCCTTGTTACGGGACGTAGCGCAGTCTGGCTTAGCGCATCTGCATGGGGTGCAGGGGGTCGGAGGTTCGAATCCTCTCGTCCCGACCAAAATTCCAGAAATCAACAAAGGCTCTCGCAAAACAGCGAGGGTCTTTTTTTTTATCGCTATGTGCTATAATCATCACTGCCCTGCCTTTCGGGTTATACGCACGAACGGAAGGCCGATTAAGTCCACAGGGAGGAGGTGCAGAGACGTGCGGAATTACGAAATGCTTGCCATTCTTGATGCCGGAACTGAGAACCAGAGCGAGGAAATCTCAAAAATTGAAGAGGTCATCAAAAATCTCGGCGGCACGGTGTCAAAGTCAGATGCTTGGGGAAAACGTACCTTAGCTTATCCAATTAGAAAGAAAACTGAAGGCTATTATGTGCTGTTCAGCTTCGAGCTTGAGCCTAAGCAGACATTTGAGCTCAGACGTATATTAGGTCTGCGTGCCAATGTTTACCGTCATTTGATGACAGTCGTTGAAGACTAAGGAGGCTTCAGCAATGAGAGGATTTAACCGCGCTATTATTGCCGGAAATCTTACAAGAGATCCCGAAGTTAGATACACCGTCAACAAAAAAGCATACGCAAGCTTCGGAATAGCTGTAAATTCCAGACGGAAAAACGCCAACGGCGAGTGGCAGGAGAATACAGACTATATTAATGTCGTCGCGTGGGGAAGCAACGCCGAGACTTGCGGAAAATATCTCAAGAAAGGAAGCCCCGTCCTCGTCGAAGGCCGTATACATACGGGAAGTTATGACGCTAAAGACGGTTCAGGCAAAAGATACACCACTGATATATGGATTGATAATATGATTATGTTGGGTGCATCAGGCCAGAACGCTTCAGGCGGCGGCTATCAATCATCGGGTTATCAGGGTTCATCATCAGGAGGATATACTCCGGACGATGAGGATTTCGGCAAAAGCATAGGTGAAAGCGGATTCGGCGGAGGAGTATTCTCACAGGGATTCGCTGATGATAATAACGGAATGCCTGACGGAAATTCTGACGGAGGTATTCCATTCTAGCAGCTCAAGAAGAAAAGGAGAAATTATTACAGAATGAACGAGCGCGAAAATACTGAACGCGAGAACAGACCGGCCGCTTCACGCAACGGCTCAGGCGGCGGACTCCGCAGAGGCGCATCAAGGCGCAGACCTAAGTTCTGCTATTACTGCGTCGAGAAACAGGAGCACGTTGACTATAAGGACGTTGAAAAACTCCGCAAATATATCAGCGAGAGAGGGAAAATTATTCCCAGACGTGTTACCGGCAACTGCGCGAAACATCAACGGCTTCTTACTGAGGCCATCAAGCGTGCAAGATATATGGCTCTGCTACCCTATTCATTAGATTAATCTAACATGAAACGTATAATTCCCTGCGTCATTATTACGGTTTTATTTATGTTCGCAGGGAGTTTCTTACCCCTCACAGGCTTCTTAGGATTAATGCTCTGCCCTCTGCCTTTAACCGTTCTCGGCTGTCTTGAGGGACGCAGGAGCATGAGTGCCGCCGAACTAATGATTGAGGCGACTCTGTTTCTGGTAATATCGCCGAAGCTGGCCGCTTATTTTTTAGTGGGGTGCGCGCCGGTATCAGCAGTAATTTTCGGATTGTCTCAGGAAAGTTTCAGGAACGTTAAGAAGCTGACAGGCGGTGAAAGTTTCCTGATATGCGCCGGAGCGTCAGTGATATTCAAGACGCTTTTAATCGGATTGTTCTGGTTCTTCACAGGGAAAAATATAATGTTCCCCGACGCCGCGCAAGTCAGCATGGCACTCTCCGAAGTATACGCAGGCAAGCCCGAACTTCAGACAGCATTGAATCAGGTGATAGCGATTTTCCCGTACATGCTGCCGTCAATGCTGGTGATTTACGCAGGGATTGAGGCATTCCTGAATTACTCGCTGTGCAATTCATTAATCCGAAAATTCTTCCCCAACTCCAAGCATTATCCGCCTGAACTGCCAACCTTCAAACTGTGGAAGTTCCCAATATCATTGCTTTTCGTCTCAGTAGGAGGATTTTTACTGGGCTGGGTTGTTGATATTGATACGTGGTTTCAGGGTGCAATGTTCGTCTTGAACCTTCAAATCGTCGTCAATGTATTGATGTTCGTTCAGGGATTGTCATTGGCCTTCTGGATTATGGACGGTTTCAAACTCAGGAGAGGAACTAAAATTCTGGTATGCTTCGTTCTGGCAGTGCCGTTCTTCTGGGCATGGCTGATTGTTATGGGTATGAGTGATATGGCTCTGAACCTTCGGGAGAGAATAAAATTCAAAGGGGAACAATAAAATTTCCCTCAGTCATCGTAATGATTCCTGCACTGTGAAATTTCAATAGTATCATCATCAGGCATTCTGTAGACAAGTCTGTGCTTATCGTCAATATGACGGCTGTACCACCCTGCCAGTTCGTGTTTTAGTGCTTCGGGCTTGCCGATTCCTTCAATACACCCGTTGCGTTCTATGTCCTTAATCAGCACATTAATACGCTTGAGAATCTTTCTGTCCTCAGTCTGCCATAAAACGTACTCGTCCCATGAACGCCCCGACCATACTTTACGCATCGTCTAAAAGCTCGTGTTCCTGACCGCGCCCCTCGTCAAGTTCCCTTACCGATTCCATAAGAACAGCCATGTTCTTCTCGGAGTAAAACGTATCAGGAACTTTCATTCTGAAATGACGGACACGGGAATTTAACATCGTTTTTACTCTGGGCGTTGTCAATACTTTTAATCGCTTCATTTCATTAATGCCTCCTGTTTTTCTGATTGGTCAATTATACATTGATAGCCCCTCGCCGTTATAATCTTCCCGTCAAGAATATAGCTCTGCGAATTTCCTACTATAACCGTGCATAACATGTCAATCTCACCGCAGTCCCTAAGTTCCGAAAGCGTCATTATCTTCCAGTACTCGCCATCTCTTCCGGCGTCCCTCACAAATCCCGAAGGCGTTTCAGGCGTTTTGTAGCGGAGCAGAATATCACATGCCCTCTTGAATTTTTCCTGCCTCTTACGGCTCGCAGGGTTGTAAATGCAAATCACAAAATCCCCCTTGCAGGCTGCCTCTAATCTCATCTCGATAACGCTCCACTCGGTCATAAGGTCGCTCAGGCTTATCGTAACGTAATCATTCATCAGCGGTGCGCCTAGAACTGACGCGCACAAATTAGCCGCCGTTACTCCAGGTATTACTCTCACTTCCACCCCCGAACCTGACGCAATCTCAAACATTAGTCCGGCCATTCCGTAAACCCCAGAGTCGCCGCTTGAGACTAACGCGACATCATAGGAATTATTCTTAGCGAGGCTCAGAGCTTTTTGACAGCGCGGAATTTCCTGAGTCATTCCCGAAGTGATGAATAATTTTTCTGGAAGTAAACCGCGAATCATGTCCACATATTTCGTATACCCCACAACTGCACCGCATGAGCGCAGAACTTCAAGTGCCTCCGGCGTAATAGTGCCAATTCTCCCCGAACCTATACCAACAACATATATCATTTCGGCCTCATCGCTTCATTGATTACAATTTTAATATCAGCGTAGTATTATACAGTCATTACGATTAGAAAAGGAGATAATAATTTGACACTCGAAGAACTTGAAGAAGGCAAGTCCGCAGTCATTGAAACTGTCGGAGGCACAGGACACTTACGCCAGCACCTCCTCGACATGGGCATAATTCCCGGCGCAAAACTCAAAATGATCCGCCCCGCTCCAATGGGAGATCCCTTAGAGTTCAGGATACATGACTACGAACTCACGCTCAGAGCCGAAGACGCTTCACGAATCACCATCACCCCTTCGCACGACACCGAGACTGCCGAAAATTTCATCTCGGCACTTCACACCGCCATTGAACACCCGGGACTCGGCGAGGAAGGTAAATATCACATCGCAAGCGAAGCTCACCCACTTCCCGAAGGCACTGTATTAACTTTTGCCCTCGCAGGAAATCAGAACTCAGGCAAAACTACTCTGTTCAATCAGCTTACGGGCGCAGCTCAGAGAGTTGGTAATTTTCCGGGCGTTACCGTTGACCGCAAAGACGGCGTGATTCGCGGACACAATGACACACTCATCACCGATTTGCCGGGCATTTACTCGATGTCCCCTTACAGCGGCGAGGAAATCGTCTCACGCAACTTCATTCTCAACGAAAAGCCTAAGGCCGTTATCAACATCGTTGACGCGACGAACATTGAACGAAATTTATATTTGACCGTTCAGCTCCTCGAAATGCAAATACCTACCGTCATAGCCCTCAACATGATGGACGAATTGAGCGGCAACGGCGGTACTGTTGACATTAACCGAATGGAAGCAATGCTCGGCGTACCTGTCGTTCCGATTTCGGCACTGAAGAACAACGGCATTGAAGAACTTATCCATCACGCCGTTCACATCGCTAAGTATCAGGAAAGGCCATCACGCTTGGATTTCTGCGGCGAAAACGATCACGGCGGTGCCGTTCACAGAGCAATCCACGCAATCTCTCACCTCATCGAAGACCATGCACAGCGCGCAGGTTTACCCTTGAGATTCGCGGCAAGCAAAGTCATCGAAAACGACTCGTTAATCCTTCAGCGTCTCAACCTCGAACAGAATGAAAAAGAAATGCTCGAACACATAATCATTCAAATGGAGAAGGAACGAGGCTTAGACCGCAACGCCGCTATGGCCGACATGAGATTCTCATTCATTGAGAAGGTCTGCGCTCAGTCGGTCGTCAAGCCCAAAGAAAGCAGGGAGCATTTACGAAGCCAGAGGCTCGACAGCATTTTAACGGGTAAATATACGGCTATCCCCTTGTTCATTGCGGTCATGGCCGGAATTTTCTGGCTCACTTTCGAGGTAATAGGCGCGTATTTTCAGGGCATACTCGAAGAATGGATTGAGGCTCTGACCGAGTACACTGACGTATTTTTGACGAATGAAGGAGTGAATAATATCATTCACAAGTTCGTAACCGAAGGTATTTTCGCAGGTATCGGAAGCGTTCTTTCATTCCTCCCAATAATCGTAACATTGTTCTTCTTCCTCTCGATTCTTGAGGACAGCGGTTACACGGCAAGAGTTGCTTTCTTCATGGACAAGCTGCTCCGTAAAATCGGCCTCTCAGGGCGAAGCATTGTCCCCATGCTGATAGGTTTCGGCTGTACCGTCCCTGCCGTAATGTCAACCCGTACTCTCCCCAGCGAGCGCGACAGAAGAATGACGATTCTCCTCACGCCGTTCATGAGCTGCACCGCTAAACTTCCGATTTACGCTTTCTTCGTTGACGCATTCTTCCCGAAACACAGCGGATTGATAATGACGGGGCTTTACGTTCTGGGGATAGTGATAGGGATTTTAGTTGCTCTGCTCTACAAGAACACTCTGTTCAAAGGCGAGGCAGTCCCGTTCGTAATGGAGCTTCCGAATTACAGAATGCCCGGCGCAAGAAATGTCCTTATGCTGATGTGGGAGAAGGCTAAAGATTTCTTACAGCGCGCGTTCTCAGTGATACTAATTGCAACGGTAGTGATATGGTTCTTGCAGACGTTCGATTTCCATTTCAACATTGCTGAAAGCTCCGACGAGAGTATTCTGGCGGCAGTCTCAGGAATGTTAGTGCCTCTTTTCAAGCCGTTGGGACTCGGCGACTGGAGGATATGCACCTCACTGATAAGCGGTTTCCTCGCGAAGGAAAGCGTTGTTTCAAGCCTTAATGTTCTTTTCGGCGGCAATGTGAACTCAGTATTATCGTCCGTCTCGGCTGCGTCATTGTTAGTGTTCAGCCTGCTTTACACTCCCTGCGCCGCCGCTGTTGCGTCAATCCGAAGAGAGACCAGAACGCTCTGGGCTGTCGGGGTAATAATATGGCAGTGCGTCATTGCATGGTTTGCCGCGCTGATTACAAGATTGATTCTGCTGATGATGATTTAGAGTTTCATGCTCTAATTTATGGAAGAAAGCTGCGGGTTATGCTTTATAATCTATAAAATCTGAAACTTTATAGTTAATGTCAGCCTGTCTAAAAATATAAATGGGGGTAATTAAGATTTCACCTGTAAAAAAATCAGCCTCAACTAAAAAAGAGGACACTAAAAAAACTAAAACATCATCGAAAACCGCTAAGACAAAAGCACCGTCAAAAACTGCAAAAAAATCAGCAGTCAAAAAATCTCCGTCAACCGCCAAGAAAAAATCAGTCCTGTCTTCCTCCGAAAAAAGCAGGACTTTAATCATCGTTGAGTCGCCCTCAAAAGCTGCCACGCTCTCGAACATGCTCGGAAAAAATTACATCGTCCGTTCCAGCAAAGGACACATGAAAGACCTTCCGAAAAGCCGTCTCGCTATCGACATTGAGCATGACTTCGCGCCCGAATACATACTCGTTAAAGGCAAGGCAGCCCTCAAGAATGAACTTCTCAAACTCGCTTCATCAGCAAAAAATATCCTCCTTGCTTCCGACCCCGACCGCGAGGGCGAAGCTATTGCGTGGCATTTGGCCGACATTCTGGGAGTTGACCGCTCCGAAAAATGCAGAGTGCGTTTCTACGAAATCACCGAAAATGCCGTTAAAGCTGCCGTTCAGAACCCTGACTACATTGACCTCAACAAAGTCGACGCACAGCAGGCCAGACGAATTTTAGACAGGTTAGTCGGCTACACATTAAGCCCTCTGCTCTGGAAGAAAATACGTTACGGCCTCTCCGCCGGAAGAGTGCAATCTGTCGCGCTCAACATCATCTGCGAAAGGGAGCGCGAAATTCAGGCGTTTATCCCTGACCCGTACTATGTCATTACCGCGAAGGCCGAGAATGACGCGAGACTCTACGAGCTTAAAGCCTACAAGCTCGACGGTAAATCCCTCATGAAGGGTACTCTGCCTCTCCTGATAAACACTGAGGAGAAAGCAGACGAGATTATCGCCGAGATCAAAGCCAACAGAATAACAGTCCGCGAGTTCAAATCGAAGACGAGTCCGCATTCAGCACCAGCACCGTTCAGGACAAGCACGCTTCAGCAGGAGGCCTCAAGGAAACTCAGCTTTGTACCGGCGCACACAATGAGGATTGCTCAGGCACTTTACGAGGGGCTTAACATTCCGGGACGCGGGCATATCGGACTCATAACCTACATGAGAACCGACAGCCTCAGAATTTCTGACGAGGCGATAGCTTCATGCCGTTCGTTCATCGGTGCGAACTACAGCAAAGATTACCTCCCCGAAAAACCGAACATATACGGCTCATCTAGCAAGGCCAAAATTCAGGACGCTCACGAGGCTATAAGGCCAACCGACATAACACTAACTCCCGAATCCCTCGAAGGTGCGCTCAATCCTGAACAGCTAAAACTCTATTCATTAATCTGGAGGCGTTTCACGGCGAGTCAGATGACCCCTGCCGTAACAGCGAAGTCAACCCTCAAAGCTGACGCAGGGCGAGTAGGTCTTAAACAGGAAGGCGAGACGTTAATTTTTGACGGGTGGAGTATTTTGTGGCCGCTTGACCTGAAGGGAACAGAGCTTGAGAAAATTAACGAGGGCGAGACGCTTGAACTTTTGGACGTTCAGAGCGAGAAGAAATACACTAAGCCGCCTGCACGTTACTCAGAGGCAGGATTGATAAAGACGCTTGAGGAAAACGGCGTTGGCCGTCCGTCAACTTACGCCACGATTGCAGGAACTCTTGAACTTCGCGGCTACATTGAGAAGAACGAGGAACGGAGATTTTACCCGACTTCGCTGGGGCTGACCGTTGATGAATTTCTGGCGCACTACTTCAATCGTAAAGACCTATCGTCAATCGTTGACGCAGGTTTCACGGCTCAAATGGAGAAGGAACTCGATGAAGTTGAGGAGGCCGCTAGGAAATGGCTTGATGTAGTCGGGGAGTTCTGGGGGGAGTTTTCGGTTACGCTTTCTGAGGCTGAGGACGCTCCGAAAGTTCCGTTGCCTGCGCCTGAACCTATCGGCGAGAAATGCCCCGAATGCGGCCATGACCTAGTGAAGAAGCGCGGAAGGTTCGGGGAGTTCATAGCGTGTTCAAACTATCCTGAATGCAGGTATACCCGTCCTATTCTCAGCAAAATAGGCGTTAAGTGTCCGAAGTGCGGAGAGGGCGACATCGTTAAGCGGAAGAGCAAGAAGGGAAGAACGTTCTACGGCTGTTCGCGTTACCCTGACTGTGATTACGTTGCGTGGAACAAACCGGCAGGCGAAAAATGCCCCGAATGCGGCGAGGATTTGTACGTCAGAGGCTCAACAGTGTTCTGCGCGAAGTGCAAGTACAAAGCTGAAGCCGAGTCGGCCATAAATGAATGAAGCAAAAAAATTCCCCTCCCGTTAATGAGAGGGGATAATTTTTATTCTTCCCAGAGTCTTTCGAGCCTGTAGAAATCGCGTCCCTTGTGGCTGAAAATGTGAACTACCACATCTCCGCCGTCAAGAAGCCTCCAGTTCAAACTATGTTCGCCCTCAACCCTGCATTTTCTTCCTGACTTCACCAAAACTTCCTCCGCAGTCTCAGAAAGAGTCTTCATGTGAGTCTCAGAGTTCCCTGTCGCAAGAACAAAAGCATCAGCGAGGCCGCCTTTATCCTTTAGGTCAAGGGCTATGATGTTCTCGCCGTTCTTCAAATCCAATGCCGTTGTGATTTCCTGAATTATTCCGTTTTCCATTTAGTGCTTAACACTCCTCACTTCTTTTACGATATTAGCTGCTTCCTTTACGAGCAATGCAATTTTATCCCACTCGCCGGACGAAATCATATCACTGTCCGCAAACCAGTTCCCTCCGCACGCTATAACCCTGTCATATGAAAGATATTCGCGGACGTTCACGGCGTTAATTCCGCCTGAGGGCATGAATTTAAGCTCGGTAAAATCTTCCGCCGCCGCCTTAATCATTGCAAGACCTCCGGCAGGTTCGGCAGGAAAGAATTTTACGACCTCCAGTCCAAGTTCTAGGGCTGTTTCCATTTCGGTCGGCGTAACTGTGCCCGGAGTTACAGGAATGCAGTTATCAATGCAGTATTGTACGATTTTGGGGTTAATGCCCGGACTGACGATGAACTTTGCGCCTGCATTCATAGCGCGGTCAGCCTGTTCAATCGTAAGGACAGTACCTGCACCGATGAGCATGTCGGGAAATTCACGGGACATAATACGGATAGACTCTTCAGCGGCCGGAGTTCTGAATGTGATTTCGGCGCAGGGGAGTCCGTTTTTGCTGAGGGTTTCAGCGAGAGGAGCTGAATTTTTCGGGCTGTCTATTGCGATAACGGGTATTATTCCGATTTTGCGGAACTGCTCAAATATCATAATTCATAATCACTCCTTTTTGGGAATATTATAGCCGTAAACGTCTTACATTGCCGGGCCGTTAATCTTTCCAGCCCCGTCAGTTACGCCCGTTTCGTAGAATGAAGCCTTACGCCCCGTGAGGCGTTCGTATTCCGAGCCTACATACTCTTTGAAGGCATTGACTCTTTCACCCTCAACAATGCTCACGGTACAGCCCCCGAATCCTCCTCCGGTCATTCGCGAACCCATAACTCCCTCGAAACCCCATGCAAGCGAGGCAAGAATATCGAGTTCAGGAACAGTAACCTCATAATTGTCCCTTAGTGAAACGTGAGAGGCATTCATCAGAAGACCAAGCATTCCCAAGTCTCCGTCCCTGAGAGCTTTCGAGGCTCTTATCGCCCTTGCGTTCTCTCTGACAGCATGAACGGCACGGCGCAAATTCACGGGGTCTTTGACAACGAAGGAAAATTCATCGAGTTCATCGACCGTCAAATCGCAGAGACATGAAACATCTTTGAGCTTTCTGATGTCGGCGAGGGCGTTCTCGCACTGCTGGCGGCGGAGGTTGTACTCGCTTTCAACGAGGGAATGAGGGACATTCGAGTTAGTGATGATGAGTCTGTAAGTGCCGAGATTTAACGGGGCGTAAGAGTATTCGAGGGTGGAACAGTTGAGGAGAATTGCGTGATTTTTTCTGCCCATGCTGACGGCGAACTGATCCATAATTCCGCAGCGCATTCCGACAAAATTGTTCTCAGTCTCCTGCGAGTATAACGCTGCTTTAACCCCATCAATCCCGAAGCCCAGAAGGTCGCTGAAGATTCTGACCGTGAGGACTTCGAGTGCTGCCGATGATGAGAGTCCTGCGCCGTCGGGGAGGTTGCCGTTGTAGAGAATGTCAATGCCATCGTGGAATTGATGTCCGTGTTTTCTAAGGGTGCTGACGACACCCAGAGGGTAATTGACCCATGAGCGCGGGATTGCGAGTTTCTGAGCGATGTCGTCATAAGAAACCTCGAAAGCCGAGTCGTAATCACCGTCAAAATTCATTGAGTAGAGCCGTAATTTTCCGAGTGAGTTTTTCTGAGCTAGTGCGTAAATCCCGAAATCAATAGCGCAGGGGAAGACGTAGCCGCCCTCATGGTCGGTGTGTTCGCCGATTAAGTTTACGCGTCCGGGCGAGAAGAACGCCTCTGCGTTTGATTCTGAGCCGAATATTTTTGCGAATACTTCATACATTTCCTCAATCATGATTAAACCTCCTTATGTTTCATGAAGCTAATCCTAACATTTTCTCTACTTCATCAAGAGTGTACGTTACGGGGTCAGCAAGATATTCCGCCCAAGCTCTGTCAGCGGCTCTAGCGTCCATAACGTCCTCGCCCCCCTCAAGTGCAAATCTTTTTGCCATGTCGCCGACAGTCTCGCCTGTTTCCTCAGCGTAAGCCTCAAGGAATTTTTTGTCCGTCTCGTCAACCTCAAATGTGTACGTGTACATCATGATTATTTTCACTCCCTAAAAAAATTTCCCTCTGCCAAGTATTATGACAGAGGGCATTAATTATTTCACCTGTCGAACGAAAATTACTTCTTGCGGTACTTCGTCAGGTCAATCGCCACTGCTACAGCGATGATTACACATTAACCGCGTTTACTTTGCAAATAACGTCTGTAGTCCTCACGCTGCTTTGGGGTTAGCTTTCCAAGAGCACCAGCCTTCCGTAATATGGATACCGTCTTAGTGTTTCCTTGAAATTCTGCAAACATGACCGCACTCCAGCCTTTGTCCACTCCATCTATTATCTTAGTGTTGATGTGTGCGCCTGTCTCTATGAGTATACTGACGGTTTCTGAAGCTTTATCATCATTCACACCACCCGCCGCAATCATAAGGGCTGTAGTACCGCCATGAGCTCTAGCGTTAACGTAAGCACCGTTTTCTATGAGTATATTAACGATTTTTGCATTGCCGTAACCGCTTGCATTCATTAAAGCCGTCCCGCCGTATTTGTCCTTAGCGTTAACATCAGCCCCGTACTTAAGGAGCACTTCCACTGTTTCTATGTGGCCGAACGCTGCCGCCTCCATCAAAGCCGTCCTGCCGTCATCGCACTTAGCGTTAACATCAGCCCCATACTTAAGGAGCGCTTCTACTGTTTCTGTGTTGCCAAACTGTGCCTCATTACTTAAAGCCGTACTATAGCCGCCATTGCACTTAGCGTTAACATCAGCCCCGTGCTTAAGGAGCACTTCTACTGTTTCTGTGTTTGCCGCCAACATTAAAGCTGCGTAGCCCCATTCGTTTTGAGCGTTGACATCCGCACCTGCTTTCAGTAATGCCTCTACAGTCTTATAATCTCCCCTCTTTGCGGCATCAATAAGTTTAGCATTAGCATCTGTATCCCCGTATGCTCCAAACGTAGGCAATAAAAACGCCGCTAGAATGAGCGTTATAATCGTCAACTTTTCGCGCATTATATTCACTCCTCCTCAGGGTAAAATGATACCTCTCCCATCAATGAGAGAGGTATGTATGTTTTGGATTACTTCTTGCGGTACTTCGTCAAGTCAATCGCTACCGCAACCGCGATGATTACGCCTTTGATAACCTGCTGCCACATGGGCGAAACATTGATGAACTGCAAGCCGTACTGAATTACCGTGAAGATTAACACGCCCATGATAATTCCGCCGACTTTTCCGATACCGCCGTTCATCGAGACACCGCCCACAACGCACGCCGCTATAGCGTCAGTCTCGTAGCCGTTGCCGTAGTTGTTAGTCGCTCCAGCCGTCCTCGCCGCTTCAAGAACTCCTGCTATACCGTAAAGGAACGATGCCAGAATGAAGATGAACATGATATTGCGGAAAACGTTAATTCCAGCCACGACAGCGGCTTCACGGTTGCCGCCGATTGCGTAGACGTTCTTTCCGAATACCGTCTTGTTCAGAATGAACCATATGATTACGCAGATTACGACCGCTATCGGAATCAATATGCTAATTCCCGGAAATCCCCTGTACAATCCGTTGAACAGTCTCATCTGTCCTATCTGCGCGAAGTCGGGCCTGATTCCTCCGATGGGCTGTGAGTTATTGGGGGGCATGTCGAAATACAGTGAGCAGACTCCGTAGATAATGACTTGGGTAGCGAGTGTAGCGATGAACGGGTGCATTTCATATTTCGCTACGATGAAGCCGTTTAACGCCCCGAAGAGCATACATGCCGCTATAGCCGCGACTATCGGTATCCATACAGATACCTGCGGAAGGTCAGGGAAAAATCTGTTTGCGTATGTCGCTGTCTGCATCATTGACGCTGAAATGACAGCGGCAAGTCCGACCATGCGTCCGGCTGAAAGGTCTGTACCGGCGATTAACAGAGCGAAGCAAATCCCCAACGCCATTATTAATTTTGTTGACGACTGCGTGAGAATGTCCAGCGCAACTCTTATCTGCATGAAACGGGGCTGAAGTATGCAGATTACGACAACAAGCACTAACATTGCGAGGAGTATCGCGTTATTAGTGAGGAACTCAATGAAGGTCTTTCCGGCGAGTGCCGCTTCCTCCTCAGTTTTGTCTTTGGCCATGTAGCCTTTGAGAGCAGCGCAAAGCCCTATGATGATGAGGAACACGGGAAGGTCATAGATTTTGCGGTTAAGACCCATAGGTTCCTTAGCGAAGTAAAGTATTATTCCGAGCGCGAGGAATATTAATCCCCCGATAGTCATTAGACGCTTTGAGCGTGATTTTGTTTCCGCCATGATTAATTCTTGTCCTCCTTATGCGGCATTGTCCTTGCGTCCAGCGAACTGGGTCGCGAGTGCCATAATTTTTTCCTGAGTGTATTCGCCCTTGTTGAGGAAGCCTGTTACTCTTCCTTCGCACATGACCATGATTCTGTCTGACATTCCCATTAGCTCGGGCATTTCGGACGAAATCATGATGATTGATTTACCCTGAGCGATTTGTTCAAGCATAATGTTGTAGATTTCGTACTTTGCTCCAACGTCAATACCTCTTGTAGGCTCATCGAGTATCAGTATGTCCGAGTTCGTGAGAAGCCATCTTGCAATCAGAACTTTCTGCTGGTTGCCGCCCGAAAGGTTCTGAATCAGAGTATTCAGTGAGGGTGTTTTGACGTTAAGTTTCTTGCATTCAGCGTCAGCGTCAGTTTTTCTTCTGCTGTCGTTGAGAATGCCTAAATGAGCGTAATTCCTCTGGTTAGCGATGACTGTATTCTCAAGAATAGGAAGTATCCCGAAGATACCTGTCGCTCTGCGTTCCTCAGTGAGAAGCGCAAGCCCTCTTGATTTCGCGAAGCCCGGCGATTTATTGGTGTACCTTGCGCCGTTCAGGAGAATTTCGCCGGAGGCAATTCCTCTAAGTCCGAATAATGCCTCGACAAATTCAGTCCTCTGCGCTCCGACAAGTCCGCCGATTCCTAAAATCTCCTGTTTGTGAAGCTCAAAGCTGACATTCTGGAATGATTTTCGTGCAGTTGAGCAGACATTCTCGACCTTGAGGACGATTTCATCAGCCGGTTTACCCTCTCTGGGAGGGAACTGGTTAGTCATTTCACGGCCTACCATCTGCTTGATGATGAAGTCAATCGTTAATTTCTCGCCCTTCTCGTCAGTTACCGGCCATGTTCCGACATAAGTACCGTCCCTCATTACGGTGATTTCGTCCGAGATTTCGAGGATTTCCTTCATCTTGTGGGAGATGTAGACGAAAGCGACACCCTGCTGTCTCAACCTGTTGATTATCTTGAAGAGGTGGTCAACTTCCCTGTCCGACAATGAGCTTGTAGGCTCGTCAAGGATTATGATTTTCGCCTTCATGTCAACAGCTCTGGCGATCTCCATCATCTGAAGGATTGCCGCTGACTGTTCGCCGGCAAGTGCCAGCGGGTCAACGTCAAGCTCCAAATCATCAAAGAGTGCCTTAGTCTTCTCATACATTGCCTTATGGTCAACAACTCCCATGTGGCCGGGAAATCTCCCCAAGTAGACGTTCTCCATGACCGAACGGAATCTTATGGGGTGAAGCTCCTGATGAACCATAGCGATTCCCTTGTCCATTGCCTGACGAGCCGAATGTATTTCGACTTTCTTGCCCTCTAAGAAAATTTCCCCTCCGTCAGGCTCATATATACCGAAAAGGCATTTCATAAGTGTTGATTTTCCTGCGCCGTTCTCGCCCATCAAGGCATGTACTGTGCCTTTGCGGACGTTGAGATTAACGTTGTCGAGTGCCTTAACGCCCGGAAATGTCTTCGTTATGTTCTTCATTTCAAGAAGGTAATCACTCACTTTGTCTCACCTCTCGTAACTTTCTGGTATGGAACCCAGATATATTTTCCGTCAGTAACTTCTTTGCTGACATCTTTGCCCTCAGCGAGCGAAACCGCCAGCTTCACCGCCGCGCTTCCCTGCCCGTCAGCGTCATTAAGAACCGTGCCGAGCATTTCGCCCCTGTCCATTGCGTCAAGTGCCGAAGCGTTAGCGTCAACCCCGACTACTGGAATGTACATCTCAGGATTTCCCCTGTTGTAATCATTTGCTTTCAGTGCCTCAACCGCTCCGAGTGCCATCTCGTCATTGTTGGCGATAACTGCCTCAATGTTCTCAGGGCCTATCGACATAATAAAAGCATTCATTATGTTCATGGCCTGAAGTTTGTCCCAGTTGGCTATTGCTCCGGCGACTTCCACAGGCTCAATACCTGCGTTCCTGAGAGCCTCAACGGAATATTTCGAGCGGAGAATCATATCCTGATGTCCGTTCTCGCCTCTGAGCATTACGAATTGAAGTTTACCGTCATGGTTCTTGTCGGCTTCGGCGTGCGATTTGAAGTATGAGGCTATGAGTTCTCCGGCTTCAGTTCCTGACTCTTCGGCCTTAGCCCCGATGTAATATGCTTTCTCGTATGAGGCAAGCATTTCGGGAGTCGGCTCTCTGTTGATGAAGACTACTGGAATATTAGCGGATTTAGCTTTGTCGATTATGCCCTGTGAGGCCATGCGGTCAACAGGGTTAATGATGAGGACGTTCACGCCGTTAGCGATAAATTCATCAACTTGAGCGTTCTGAATCGTCTGGTCATTCTGAGAGTCGGCCAATACGATTTCCGCGCCGGTTTTCGAGCATTCAGCAGTCATTGCGTCTCTGAATCTGAGCATGAAAGCGTCGCTGAAACGGTAAATGCACGAGCCTATCTTCACGCCCTCAGCAAAAGAACAGGCCGCAAAAGAAAGCACAATCAAAAACGCTGTCATAAAAATTTTACGCAAGAAAATCACCTCTCTAATTCGTTTTCATTAAAGAAACCCCCGTGCGTTTCAACGGGGGCATGTGTTCTTCGTATGTTATTTCATGAACTCTTTGTAGTTTTCGGCAGTAACGGGTCTGTAGGGTATCCAGATGTATTTTCCGTCAGTGATCTTGTAGCCGATTGACTCTTCGGTAACTGGTTTGTCGTCAGCGGCGACTACAGCGACTCTTACGGCGGCGAAGCCCTGATTGTCCGCGTCATTGAGGACTGTTCCGAGCATTTCGCCCTTGCTCATTGCCTCGAGTGCCGGTGCTGTCGCGTCAACGCCTACTACAGGGACGTACTTGGCAGCGTCGCCCATGTTGTAGCCTTCAGCCTTGAGAGCCTCGATTGCGCCGAGAGCCATGTCGTCATTGTTGGCGAGAACTGCCTCAATGTTGTCGATACCGACAGCCGAGATGAATCCCTTCATCTTGTCGGTGGCCTGAACCTTGTCCCAGTTTGCTGTGTCGCTTCCAAGCTCAACGATCTCGAAGCCGCCGTCCTTCATGGCCTTGATTGAGTACTCAGTTCTGAGAACAGCGTCCTGATGTCCCTGCTCGCCGCGAATCATGATGTACTGGATTTTGCCGTCGCCGTTGCGGTCAGCTTTGGGGTTCTTCTTGAAGTAGTCAACGATGATCTGGCCTGACTGTGTGCCTGACTCTTCAGCCTTTGCGCCTACGTACCAGATTTTGTCGTAAGCGTTCATGACTTCGGCATAAGGCTCGCGGTTCACGAAGACGATGGGGAGATTCTCGGCTTTTGCCTTCTCCATGAGGGGCTGAGCTGCGGTGCGGTCAACGGGGTTGACGATGAGGGCGTTCGCGCCTTTGGAGATGTAGGCATCGACCTGATCATTCTGGGCAGGCTGGCGGTTCTGGGAGTCGACGATTTCGAGTTCTCCGCCCTGCTTGTCCATTTCAGCGCGCATGGCGTTGCGGACACCGGTCATGAATGTGTCGTCGAACTTGTAGATACAGGCTCCGACGAGCGCGTCTGTTGCGGCGAATGCCGCGAGTGCTGATACTGCGAGAATAGCTGCTGTGAGAATTACAACATGCTTCTTCATAATGAAAATTACCTCCTGAAATTTTTATTTGTCCAACGCCTGAGAGTTATGAGTCCTCCGGCATGGGATTCCATCTGTCAAAAATAATTTTCATGCGGTCAATGTGAAATTGCTTATAATTATAATGAATAAACCGCTAAAATAATTGCGTAAATCTTTCGGATTTTTCACTGAGTAAACTTAAATTGCGCATAAAGATTTTAGAGGCTATAATGCAGTTAATCAAGTATCAGACTAATTTTTCACGGAGGATTCAAGAAATGCCCAAGTTCAGATGTCTCGAATGCAAGAAAGAATTTGAATCGGACTCATCATCGCCGGAAAGGAAATGCCCCGAATGTATGAGCCGTTATCTTGAATTGGTATCAGGAGAGATTCCGCGCGGTAAATCGTGGAGTTCAAAAACATTTTCAGCAAGGTAAGAACGAATCATGCCGGACGAACTTTTCAGCGTAACAGACGTAAAAAATCTAACCGAAGCTCCTTCACGAGATGACGGTGTTCAATCGCCTACTGCCGAGCCTGTGAAGCAAAAGCAGGATCCTGAATTTTTAGCAGTAAAATCAACGTTCACTCCCTCACGCGGTGATATGGGCGGAGGTTTCTGCATAATTTTCGAGGGAAAAACAGGTAAGACCGTGTTCCAGATATTATGGCTTGCGAAGCCCTATGCCAACGGCCAAGTCCCTGAAGCCGGAAGGGACTGGAGGTCATTCGTTAAGAGTCTTCCGAGTTTAGGGCCTCTCGATAAGGAATGGTCTGAAAAACTTCAATCTGACTTGAAAGGAATATTCACTCTTGAGGAGAAAAAGAAACTCTATGGGAATTACACGAAGGCAAAAATCCGTCAGCTTGAGAGCATATTCCGAAGGACATTTGAAACCACTGCGCAGTGCGTATTTACAGCCACTACGGAGGCCGAGCCTGTAGGAAGGAATGAGCTTGAGCGCGCAAAAATCATTAAGCCGCTTCCGCCGAGTCCCGAACAGCTTGCTAAAATGAAGCGCGAGCAGGAGGAGAAAGAAAAAGCCGAGCAGGAAGAACGTGAGCGTGAAGAGGCCAAGAAAGAAGGCAATTTCGAGGGAACTGTCATAAAGTGCAGCCCTGTCGTTGACCCTGTGAAGGGCAAGGCATCATCTGAAATAGTGCCGGGAGACATTATCGGGGTGAAGATTGAGGGCGAAGGTACAAGCGCACTCGTGAACAAGTATCTTATTGAGAATAATATAGAGCCTTTCTTCCCTGTTGACGAAATAAGGGAAATGCAGGGGAAGAAGTTTATCTACGTTAAGATAAGCGATGAGATACGCGGCTATGTGAACATAACTAAGGACATAAAAATGCAGGTTAAGGAGCAGGCCGGTTCTGAACAGCCGAAGAAAAATGTCTCATTCTTGGGAGATTTATTCTTTTTCGGATTGTTAGGGATTGCGCTCGTTGCACTGCTTTTTGTAATAAGATATTTCTTCCTTTAAGGGGTAATTATGCCGGTAATATCAATGTTCTTCGGAATAATCATCAGAATGTTCGCAGGACAGCAGGAACATAATCCGCCTCATTTCCACGCGGAATATCAGGGATATAACGCTACATTTGACCTTGAAGGGAATATGCTGAACGGGGACATGCCCTTAAAACAGCAGAAATATATCGCAGTGTGGGCGGACATACACGCGAAAGAACTGGCCGATAACTGGAATACTGCCCAGAATGATGAACAGCCCAAGAAAATTGAGCCTTTGAGGTGATAACCATGAAACTTCCCGAATGGACAATAAACCACATAACAGCACTTGAAGATTACATGCTGAGGATCGATTTCGCTGACGGCCTGAGAAAAATTTTCGATTGCAAACCGCTTCTCGCAAAAAAAATTTATGCTCCTCTGAAAGACAAAAAATTTTTCGGAAGCGTCTATCTTTCGTGCGGAGGTGTTGCATGGAATGATGATATTGACATCGCCCCCGAATACCTGCGCGAATACAGTCGCGAAATAAAAACATAATCATGACCACCGGCATAGCCGGTGGTCATGTTACCGGTAGCCCTGGACGGGCTCTGAATGACTTTCAGTTGCACCTCTTTTACTGGCTACCCCTAAAGGGGTTTATCTTCTGCCTCCTGTTACGACTGCTTCACCCGTAAACGGGTCATAGAGTTCCTTCCTGCTTAGGTCATCGGATA
>JAFUYQ010000019.1 GCA_017470485.1 Synergistaceae bacterium | reverse complement strand
TTCTGACCGTCAAAATGGCCTGTGAACGGGTGAATAATCTCCTCCTCAGATTTGCTCGGGTCATTGTCCCTTCCAATGCCGTACCAGCCTGTTACGGAAGTCATATCGACATTGGCGTTCAGCTTGTAGTATTTGCCGGTTCCTTCAGTGCCGTTGCTGACTCTTTCCTGAAGAAGAAGAAAATCTGCCGCACTGCTGAGAATGTAGGCTGTCTCCCAAGTGTTCCCGTCATTTCCGCTGTTGTAATAGTATGATGTACCGAAAGGAGGCGGTGTGGACGTTGGGGGAGGCGTTGGAGTCGGCTCTGAACTGGCATCGCCCGAAATCGTAACACCCATTGTTTTGCTCCCGTAGCCTGTAGCGTAGTTGTAAGTTACTTTCACGGGACGAGTGGCAAACATCGCAACACCGTTTGAGTATGTCGCTGTTATGCTGGCATCGTTTGAGGCGAAGCCCTTAACGTTCGAGACACTAGCGAATTTATCTGAGGACATGTACACGCTGAAGTCGAGCTGATACGGGCATGAGGCGTTGCCAGATGAGGTGATGAGGAGTCCTTCACGTCCCTGACTGCCATAAATCAGCGTAGTCAAAACAACATTCTTGCTCACATCTAGTCTCGTCAGTTGAGTATGGGAGCAATCCAGCACAGTCAAAGCAGTGAAGTATTCTATTCCCTTCAGCGAGGATATATCAGAAACATTATATACATTAATTCTGGTTGCTCCTGCAATCTCCTCATCACTCAGTACCATGTTGTAGTCCTTGTCGAAGTAAGTTCTGACATATGCCCTGAAAACCTCGTCCGGAAAATTCGTCGCGTTGATTGCCACGTCTGCCCATGCCGCTGGATACATCACGAGCAGAAAAATCATGACGGGCAATAATAAAATAAATCCCTCCGGCTCTCCTTAAAGAACCAGAGGGATTTTTTAGTCATTCACTCTTTAAGCTATTATTGCCTGAGCCTCCTGCTGAATCTTCTTCAGATGCTCGGCACTCACAAAACTTTCCGCATATAACTTGCAGATGTTCTCAGTTCCCGAAGGTCTGGCCGCAAACCAGCCGTTCTCTGTCGTAACCTTCAGGCCGCCGATTGAAGCGTTATTGCCCGGAGCTTTCGTGAATTTTCCGGTAATCTTGTCTCCTGCGAGCGTGTCAGCCTTTATGTCATCGGGTGATAATTTCCCAAGAGCCGCCTTCTGTTCAGGCGTGGCCGGTGTGTCAATCCTCGCGTAGAAACTCGTTCCGTATTTCGCCTTTATCTCATCGTAATGCTGGGCAGGGTTTTTGCCGGTTACGGCTGTAATTTCGCAGGCTAACAAGTCCATGATAATTCCGTCCTTGTCAGTCGTCCATACAGAACCGTCCCTGCACAGGAACGAAGCACCTGCGCTCTCCTCTCCTCCGAAGCCCATTGAACCGTCAAGAAGCCCGTCAACAAACCACTTGAAACCTACCGGAACTTCGCAGAGTTTACGCCCTATGCCCTTAGTTACCCTGTCAATGATTGAGCTTGACACGACAGTTTTACCGACAGCGGCATCGGAACGCCACCCTTTGCGGCTCGTGAACAAATGCTGAACCGCAACTGCCAGATAAGCGTTAGGGTTCATTAATCCCTGCGGAGTAACAATTCCGTGCCTGTCGTAATCCGTATCGTTCCCGAACGCGATGTCATAGTCGTCCTTCAGGCGTATGAGATTGGCCATAGCATAGGGCGATGAGCAGTCCATTCTGATTTTCCCGTCATGGTCGGGCGGCATGAATGAGAATGTAGGGTCGAGATTGGGATTGACTACCTCAAGATTTTTGATGCCGTAGACTTCAGCGATCGGCTTCCAGTAATATATTCCCGAACCGCCGAGAGGGTCAGCACCGATTTTGAGACCTGACTTTGCTATAGCCTCCATATCAACAACGCTGGCCAGAGCCTTGACGTAAGGCATTACGAAGTCCTCGAAGTGAACGTTATCCATCTTGATTGCTTTCTCGAAAGGAACGCGCTTTATCGAGCCTACTCCCTGACGGATTAATTCATTTGCCCTGTTCTGAATCTTGCTGGTAATCTCAGGGCTTGCGGGGCCTCCCGAAGGCGGATCGTATTTTATGCCTCCGTCAGTAGGGGGGTTATGCGACGGGGTAATGACCATTCCGTCAGCGGTCTTGTTGCCGGGAGTTCTGTTATGTTCGAGAATGGCGCGTGAGATTACGGGCGTTGGTGTCGGTGCAAAGTCCTTCTGAAGGATTAGCTCTACGCCGTTGGCCGCTAAAACTTCAACGCAAGTTCTCATTGACGGCTCGGAGAGTGCATGGGTATCTGCACCCAGATATAACGGGCCGGGTATTTTCTCGGCGGTTCTGTGTTCATAGACTGCCTGAGCTATAGCGAGAATATGAGCCTCATTGAAGCTGTGCAGTGCTGAACTTCCCCGATGTCCGGAAGTTCCGAAAGCTACCTGCTGGGTTTTGTCGTCAGGATTAGGGGCAAGCGTGTAGTAATCGCTGATGAGTGAGGGAATATTGACGATTTTTTTCTCCTGCATTAATTTTTCCTCCATTCAAGTAACGTTAAAATGGGATAGAAAAATTATACCCTAAATGCCCCAGAATGTTACCCCTCTTTTTGAGCCTTCGTAAAACTCTATTATCTTCTGAATTTCGGGGATAAATTCATTTTTCTTTGATACAGCCTCGTTCAATGCCTCAGTAAATCTTCTGTCCTTAGCGTAAAGCCTTCTGTAAAACCTGTAGATTTCTCTTATCGTCTCAGGTGAAAATCCGCCGCGTTCAAGTCCGATTTTGTTAAGCCCCGTTAATCTCAACGGATCTCTTGAAGCTAGTGTATAATGGGGAACGTCCTTTGACACTCTGTAGAGGCCTCCAATCATGCAGTAATCGCCGATTCTAACGAACTGATGAACACCGGCCATTCCTCCGAAGACTGTATGGCTGCCGACCTGAACGAATCCCGAAAGGCCGACTTTATTCGCGACGGTTACGCAGTCGCCGACATGAACGTTATGAGCGAAGTGAACAGCGTCCATGATGAAGCAGTCATCACCGACTATTGTTGAATTTCCCTCGCCTGTAGCGCGGTTAATGGTAACGTTCTCGCGGATTAAGTTGTTATTGCCGATTTTGACGTAAGATATTTCGCCCTTGAAGCCGTGATCCTGAGGTTCTCCTCCGATAGCGGTGAACTCGCAGATTTTGCAGTTACTGCCGATTCTGACGTGGTCATGAACGGTAACATGGGAGGTAAGTTCAGTTCCCGAACCGATTACGACATCATCGGAAATCAGGCAGAACGGCCCTATCTTTACATCATCGCCCAGTTCAGCCTTTGGAGAAACTACTGCCGAAGGGTGTATTCTGACGGTCATTTCACACCCCCTGTATTATCCTGTTCTTTATCTTTGCTGAGGGTGTCTGCGATTATCGTTAGGAACTCGGCTTCAGCAACTACTTCACCGTCAACGTATGCTTTAGCCTTAGCCTTTGCCGAATTGCTGCGGACGTTCGTCAGCTCTGCTTCAGTAACGAGGCAGTCGCCGGGTCTTACGGGCTTTCTGAAGCGAACCTTGTCCATTCCTGTGAGGAACGCGATTTTGTTGCCCTGCTCCATTCCCAGTTTTATCCCAAGAAGCACGCTCGCTACCTGTCCCATGCTCTCAACTATCAATACTCCCGGCATAGTCGGGTCGTTGGGGAAATGCCCCTGAAAGTAAGGCTCGTTGAACGTTACGTTCTTGTAGCCCTTCACGTGCATGTCGTCATATTCTGTTATCCTGTCCACCATTAAGAAAGGGTAACGGTGCTTCAGCGTCTTCATTATTCCGAATATGTCAATTTCCGGCATTTTGTAATTCAATCTCCCTTCAGTTTTTCAGTGAGTTTCAGGTGTAATTCATGGCCGGCCCTCACTGCTATTACATGGCCTTTCAAAGGTCTTCCCAGTGAAGACAAATCGCCCATTATGTCAAGAACTTTATGACGCACAAATTCATTTCCCCAGCGGAGACCGCCTTTAGCTTCGATTTCATCGCCGATTAAAATCGCGTTGTCGAGCGAACCGCCTAAGGCCATTCCGTGAGAACGCAGGTATTCAATATCCCTTTTCATTGCGAACGTTCTTGCTCTTGAGATTTCATTGATGTAATTTTCAGGGCTTTGAACGTAATCCATTATCTGCGCTCCGACTTTTTCATATTCAACGGTGTAAGTGATACGAAGTTCACCGCAGGGAAAAACCGCAATAAATCTCGTGCTGTCATCATTCGAGACGATTAAGGGCGTTTTGACCTCAAGAGGTTCAGGGGCTTCACTTGGTTCGGAATTAGCGAGCAGCTGGGCGCATAGAGTTTCGGAACAGCCGTCAAGCGCAGGCATTTCACCGCCCTCAACAGTTACCCGAACGCCTGAGAATATCTCAAGTCCAGTCAGTGCCGAAAAAACATGCTCGCAGGTTCTTACTGTTTCACCGTCAGGGAAAATGTAATCCGAACCGCGATTAGTCCCGTTAGTCCTGAGAAGCCTCAAGGGCAGTTCGTTATCCCCAGACCTCATGAGGACTTCAGGCGAGTTCACAGGCTCAAGAGTTACGGTGCATTCCCTTCCCGAATGAAGCCCCAAACCTCCCAATATTATTTTCCCCGTTAATCTCATGAGTTTTGCAGGAGGTCAACTTTCTTTTCGAGAAGTTTCAGCCTCTTCACCAGAAGCGGCAAGTCAGCGGCAAGAACTAAAGCTCTCTTTGCGTCGTTATGATTTCTGGCCGGGAAACCTGATACCCTCGAATTATCTGGAATATCGCTGGTAATTCCCGAACGTCCGGCGATTACTACGTTGCTGCCGACTTTCACATGGTCGCTGACACCGGCCTGAACGGCCATTATAACGTTGTCGCCGAGTTCCGAGCTTCCGGCAATCCCTGACATTGAACAGATTATGCAGTTCCTTCCGATTTTGACGTTATGGCCGATTTGAACCTGATTGTCGATTTTAGTGCCTGAGCCGATTACTGTATCATTCATTGTTCCCCTGTCGATTGTGGAGCAAGCTCCTATTTCGACATCATCACCGATTGAAACTCCGCCGGTCTGGGGAATTTTCACAAGTCCTTCAGGCGTCCGCTCAAATCCGAAACCGTCAGCACCTATTACAGCACCCGAATGAACAAGGCAGTTCCGCCCGATTTTGACGTTCCTCAGAAGAACCGCATTAGGCTCAATGACAGTACCTTCACCGATTTCGCAGCCTTCACCGATGTAGGCGTTAGGAGCGATATAGGCTTCAGGCGATATATTTTCTTTTTCACAAATTACGACAGCGCGGAGGTCAATTCCTTTTTTGCGTTCCGAAGGCTGAAATATTCTCAGGACTTCAGGAAGTACAGCTCTGGGATTTTCGGAGATTAATCCGTCTCTCCCCTCATCAAAATATTCTTCTTTGCCTATGATTGGAATTTCGAGCGGCAGTTTTCGTGCGGCACTGTGTTCCCAGATTACGCAAATTCTTTCTGACACAGGGTATTCCGGCGAACTGACTCCGGCTATCTCGCGGCCGGTATTGCCTCTTTCTTTCAATCCGAGTTTTAATGCTAATTCGTTTAACTTCAAAAATTCCACATCCCTCTTAATCCTAATTTTCCGTCATAGTATAATCCAACTGCAATATGTTCATCTACTCTGTAGCCGATTTCGGCCTCATGATTATACGATTTCAAACTCCACCGCCACATGGCGTAAGGCCGTCTGATTTTCTTCGGGACATACTCGAATCTCATGTAATATTCACTGTCTGGCATCTGGTATTCTGCTCCTGCCCAGAAGTTTTCAAGGAGTTCAAACTTTCCGCCTAATCTGTGCGTCAGTCCGAAGTCGTCAAGCGAAAATATCAGTTCCGTGTAAATCTCAGGCGCAAAATTATATTTCCCCTTCACCTTCCATGAAGGCCGGTATCCGAAATAAGCTCCGGCCTCCGGATAACGCCCGTCAAGACCTGCATACGCTGAAACCCACACGCTGAACATTAAACTGTTGCTGTCAACACCGGCGTTTAATTCCGAGATTTTACCGGCTCTGAATTTTACTGAGACATTAGCGCGCATGTTCTCGACAGTGTGGCGGTCTTCGAGAAGTTCTGATGATTCTTTCTCGATGTCCTTCGCGTGAAGACTTGCCCACTTCACAGGAACTCCGATTAACACCGAAAGTTCTGAGAGCAGTTTAGCCTCTAAATCCGAACGGAACATCACAGGGATCGTCCGCGAATATAATTCAGGCTTAACCGCCAAAACCATGTCGCCCGACGGACGGAATGACAGAGTTATCACTGTTGCTTCAGGCGAAAGATAAATCTGCTGTGTAAAATCCCAGCCCGGCAGCCTCTTGGCTATTATCACCGATAATTGTTTCCTGAGTTCGGCGTCGCTCCACGTTAAAGCCTCCTGCGGAACTTCTGAGGCCGTCCGCGAAATTTCAACGTCCATTCCTTTAACGTCATTGCTGAACCATTCGAGGGACATTCCTCGAAGCTCAGGAAGATTTAACCGGACTTCCGGCTTTATTACCGCTGTTTTGGGAGTAAATAAAACTACAGGGCTGTAGCGGCCTGCTTTAACTTCAATTTCGTAGCCCGTGAATAATCTTTCAGAAACTACCTTCAACGTTCCTTCCCTGTCAGTGTAAATATCATCAGGTATTTCGCTCCAGACCGCCTCAAGGCTCCTCAGTATTCCGGCCTCAAGCCATTTCGGAACTCCTGAGACGGTCAGAGCTTCAGCATTCTGCGCCAAAAACAATACTATAAGTACTGCACTAGTTTCAATCCACGCAAGAGCATTCTTCACTCCTGCGACACTTCCATTTCAATCCACGCAAGAGCATATCTTCACTCCTGCGACTAAAACATTTCCCCAAATCCAAAGTATGTCCTGTTTTCCGTCTCGCCTTTCGCGTAATCTACCCTGAGATTTCCGAACGGGGTCTTCACTCTTAGGCCAAGTCCGTAGTCGTCATGATAATTGCTCCAGTCCATAGTTTCGTCAGCGTTTCCGATGTCATAGAACCCTACGACCGTTACCGCTGAGGCAACAGGCACTCTCAGCTCGAAGTTTCCGAGATAGAAGTTACTGCCCTCGAACGAGCGCGAGTCATAGCCCCTTAACGAGTTCATTCCGCCGAGCGAATACCTCGCGAATGATGGTAATTCGTCCTTTGTCGATGAGCCTATACGGAGACGGGCGGCGAAAAGCATAGGGTTCTCATCGCTCCATGTTCCGCCTATGTCAGCGAAACCCTCAAGAAATTTGTTCATCGAAACATATAATCTCGCCTGCGTCCAATATTTCAGGTAATCGTAATCCCCTCCCAAAAACTGAACCGCCTGCTCCAAATTCACGTCCCACACAAAGCCTTTGGGGTACGGCGCGTATTCGTCTCTCCTGTCCCACATCAGCTGTAGTTCGACGGTCTGATTAACTCCGTCCCATGCCGTCAAATCATCATAGTAGCCCGGTATAGCCTTTCTGACGTTTGAATATGTAGCGTCCTCGCGCCTCAACGTCAGGAACCAGCTCCAATCCTCGTTACTGAATTTGCGTCCAATTCCTGCGAAAATGCTGAACGTCTTCTCATCGAAATTGAATTGTCTCCGGCCTCTCCTGTAATAGTAACGGTCGTCGTAACGCCTGTATCTCGCTCCAACACGCCACGCGAACGTCTCTGCGTCCATGTACGGGCTCGCGAATGTCGTCCAGTAAGTTGCCTCAGTTCCCTCGTTGAAGCCGATTTCAAAGTGCATTCCCCTTCCGAACATGTTGCTGTCGCTGTAGGTCAATCCTCCTGAAACTCCGCTCTCCGTCCCGTAGCCCAAGTTAAGGCCGACGGAGGCGGTACGCTTCTCCTTAACGGTCAGAATTACATCGACTTCGCTGTCATTTCCCTCCGGTGTGTCGAACGCGACGTTTACGTCCTCAAAGTATCCCAAGCCCTGAAGTTTTCCCAAGTGATGACGGAATTTTGTTACGTTGAAGATGTCGCCCTCTTTGAGCTTGATTTCGCGCTGGATTACATAAGTTTTTGTTTTAGTATTGCCCTGTATTAGAACGTCTTTGACTTTCGGCTCAAGTATCGTTACGTAGATATTGCCGCCCTGTATCTGAACGTCCGAGACACGAACCATTACATAACCGTCCCTGTGGTACTTCTCCTGAATGCGGTCTAAATCGTTCCTGAAGAACTGGCGGTTGAACACTGTGCCTTCCTGCGAAAATACTTCCTTCATCAACTGCTCTGTCGTGTAAAGAGTGTTGCCCGTGAAAGTTATGCTCTCGATTTTAGGGTTCTCCTGAACGGTGAAGGTTACGGAAACTCCGCCGCCCTCATTATCGAAATTCGCATCGACAAACGAAAAATACCCCTGATTGTATATTGCCTCTATGTCAGACAATATCATATCCCTGCTGAGTGCCTTTCCCGGCTTTGTATCGACAACGTTAAGGATATACTCAGTTGCGATTTCCGAATTGCCTGAGACGTTCACCGATGTAACCTGCTGTGTCTCAGCTCCGAACGAAACCCCGAACAACATCAGCACTAAGGCCGGTATTAACATTAACTTTTTCATTTGAAACTCCTCACTTCCGCTTGATCACTGTTACATTGCCTTTTAAGGCTCTTTGTCCTGTTGCTATTAATGCGTTCAGCCTGTCATAAGCCACTGTCTTTGAAGGCTCGTGCTTCGGCTCCGGCTTAGGATTTACTGCTGCTGTTTTTGCCGGAGGAGCTGAAGTTTTTCTGGAGGCTCTCGAAGTTTTTTTAGGCTTCGGCTTTTCCCTGACTGAGGCAGTCTGAGATTTCTGAGGCTTTTCCGAAATAACTGCCTGAGGTTCGGGGATTACATTGGGAATTGCAGCTTTCACTTCGCGCGATAAAGGCGAAACCATCACCATAACAATGACGATTGACATCAGAATTATACGCGGAATTACAAGAAATCCCGAAAGCCTTGAAGCGTTACCCTTCGCCTTCATTCCCGAAAATATATTCACCCTCAAATCCTCAATCTCAGCCCTTGCACATTCAGCGTCAAGGAATGCGCTCTCAATCGCTCCCGAACTGTATGACTTCTTCAGTCTCTCAAGCCATTTGATTATTGCGTCAGCACGTTTCTCAGCAGTCATCATGAAATTGCACCCTCTATTCCTAACCACATACGCATTTTTGCTATCGCTGTGCGCCTCAGCCTGTAAACATGACTCAAATCCAGCTTCTTTTCTTCGGCTATGTCCTTCGGCTTCTTGCCCTCGAAAAACAATGCCGATACGATTTCAGCTTCTTTCCCTTTGAGTTTGGAGACAGCGTTTGAAGCGTCAAGCCATTCGTCGCCGTCATAGTCTTCATGATAATCATAGTCAGCCGTAAGATATTCATCAGGCACAGGAACAGGAGCTTTTTTCTCCGAACGTTCAAGAAGATTTATGATTTGACCGTGAATTTTATGGTAAGCATACGTTGAAAATTTATACTCTCTTTCCGGCTCAAATTTATCGACAGCGTGGATTAATGCAAGCATTCCCTCCTGTATCATGTCCTCTTTAAGTTCGCTGTCATTAACATGAATTTTGCCGGCAATCCAGAACACTAACGGGCGGTAAGACACTATAAGCTCATTCCTCGCGTCCATATCCCCTTCAGAGCAAAGCCGCCAGAGTTCCCGCTCATGTTCAGCGTCAATGCTCATTCGCTTTCCCAGTCCTTTATGTGCGAGGCATCATTCAGGAAGACCAGCCTGAAGCGTCCCCATTCATCGCAGTCAACGCAGGTTAATGAGCAGTTAGAGATCTCCATTCTCCAGACTGAACTGGGCGTTAAGTCAAGCATTATTGAAAGCATGGCTCTGATTATTCCCCCATGAGTTACGGCTATTACGCGCTCATAGCTGCCTGATGTTATAGTCTGTATAGCGACCTCAAGCCTAATCACTAATTCAGGCCACTGCTCGGCGTTAGGCGGACAATTAAAAAACGGGTCTTCCTCCCATCTCAAAAACTCATCAGGTTTTTCAGCTTTTAGTTGCGGTATTGATTTACCTTCCCAGTCCCCGAAATGTATTTCTTCAAGTTCAGGAAGAATGATTGGAGTTAAGCCCTGACTGCCTGCAATCTCCTGAGCTGTAACGAAAGCTCTTTTCAATGGGCTTGTGTAAACTGCTTCAGCACCCCAGCTCATTACCCTCATTGAAAGTTTAACGGCCTGCGCCAGACCTTCAGGTGATAAATCTCTATCCGTGCTGCCCTGAAAAATATGATCTTTGTTCCAGTCAGTTAATCCGTGCCTTGTTAATAGTATCCGCATCTCTTTCACTCGTTCTATGGATTGAATTAAACTACGTGATTAAACTACGTTATTTTTCAGCAATTATAGCATGTTAGTTTGTGTTATCATGTCTTACCCGTAAAGGAAGTGAATATTTTTCATGTTCATGTCTAATTCTGAATTTTTATCGCTCAAATTACGTTCGTTCTATGAGAAATCCGGCCTGTCTTTCTGCAGGGTTAAACCATTTGAAGACTATGACTTCTACGCTGACAAAAAAGATTTTCTGACATCAAATTCCATTCTCTCTTTCACAGATTTGAACGGCAAGTTAATGGCTCTGAGACCCGATGTTACACTCTCGGTCATTAAGAGAGGGATTGCAGGAAAATTTTTCTATGATGAGAAAGTTTACAGACCTGATGAAAATTCATCGTCCTTCACTGAAATCAATCAGACCGGCGTTGAATTTCTGGGCGATTTGTCAGACGATGATTTAATCCTTCTGGTAAGGCTGGCTTTGAAGACGCTTGAGATTATTTCAGACGGAAGAGATTTTCTATTGGACACGGCAGACGCTCAGTTATTCCTCCGAACTCTTGACGGCGTAAGCACTGCCAGGCGTCATGCTATACTCAGGTGCATGATGAGAAGGGACTATCACGGTCTTGAGGAGCTTGAAGCCCCGAATGAAACGGTTGAAATTCTGAAGGGTTCAAGAAAATCTGAGAGACTTGGAAGAATAATAAAGGCTTCCGGCGGAGACAATAAAATCAGGGAGGATTATTCAGCATTGATGAACGTGAATTATTACAGCGGTATCGTCTTGAAAGGTTATATTGAGGGTTTCGGAAGGTGCGTAATCAGCGGCGGCGAGTATGACGGAATGCTCAGAGGAATGAAGAGCAGTTTCAGGAACGGGGCAGGCTTCGGAGTTTACGTTCAGGAGAGTGCGGAATGACTGAGATTTTGAGGACAGCCTTACCAAAAGGAAGATTAGGGAGCGAGATAGCTGATATTTTGAAGAAGGCCGGTTTCCTGAATGACAGTTTTAAGGACAGCAAGGACACACGGAAATTAGTATTTGAAGACTCCGAGTCGGGCATGAGATATTTCTGGGTTAAACCTTTCGATGTCCCTGTCTACGTTGAAAGAGGCACAGCG
This sequence comes from Synergistaceae bacterium, assembly GCA_017470485.1. Lineage (GTDB taxonomy): Bacteria > Synergistota > Synergistia > Synergistales > Aminobacteriaceae > JAFUXM01. The sequence goes on along the minus strand of JAFUYQ010000019.1, from coordinate 111,404 downwards.
GACATCGGCTTCATCGGAAAAGATATTCTTCTCGAACGCAATCCCGATGTTTACGAACTCTTAGCACTCAATATCGGAAAATGCAAAATCTGTTCAGCCGCTTTGAACGGCTTTGTTGATGACGGAATGAAACCGCTCAGAGCTGCGACTGAGTTCCCGAACATTGCAAGAGATTATTACTCAGGCATAGGGCGCGAAATCGACATCATACCCATAAGAGGCTCTGCCGAAATCGCTCCCGTTCTTGGGCTGTCGGACGTAATCGTTGACATCGTTCAGACAGGCACTACCCTGCGCGAAAATAACCTCTCTGTTATCTCTGTTATAGCCGAAGTCAGCGCAAGGTTAATCGCTAACAAATCTGCCTATAAGTTCAAACATAATGAAATTGACGAATTAATCAGGAGGCTCAAAGAAGTTGATACGAATAGTTAGAGGGTATGACGGAAAATTATCACTGAAAACTGTAAGCCCTGATGTTTCCGAGACAGTCAGAAAAATTATTAATGATGTCAGATTGAGAGGCGATGAGGCAGTCAGAGAATATGAACTGAAATTTGACGGTGCTGCGCTGGGTTCTCTCGAAGTAAAAATGAATGCTGATGTTTCTCCTGAATATACCGCCATGCTCGAACGCTGTGCCGAAAACATAAGAGCTTTTCACATCAGGCAGCTGCGCGAAGGATTCATGTTCACGAAAGACGGAATCGTCTTAGGCCAGAGAGTTATTCCCCTTGAGAAGGTCGGCCTTTACGTTCCGGGCGGCACAGCCTCTTACCCCTCAAGCGTCCTAATGAACGCAATACCTGCGGTGATTGCCGGCTGTTCCGAAATCGTTATTGCCACTCCGCCCCCTGTACGTCCTGAAATTATCATGGCCGCTAAAATCGCAGGAGTTCACAGGATTTTCGCTATGGGCGGCGCACAGGCTGTCGCTGCTCTTGCTTACGGCACCGAAACCGTACCACGTGTTGACAAAATCACAGGGCCGGGAAACGTCTATGTCGCTGAAGCAAAACGTCAGGTTTTCGGTCAGGTATCCATTGATATGGTGGCAGGGCCGAGCGAGATTCTTATTATTGCCGACAGAAATAATAATCCTTCACACTTGGCCACCGATATGCTTGCTCAGTCCGAACACGACAAATCCGCCCGTGCCGTTCTCATTACTGACAGCTCTGACTTTGCGGAAGAAGTGAGCCGTCAGATTGAGGAGCAGATTATCCGCCTCGAACGCCGTGAAATTGCCAGAACATCAATCGACAACGAAGGAATGATTATCATCGTTGATGAACTTTCGGAGGCCGCCGGAATCGCTAATGAGATTGCCCCCGAACACCTTGAGCTTTGCGTCCCTGAGCCGTTCTCATGGCTCGGAAGAATCAGGAATGCCGGAAGCGTTTTTCTCGGAGCAAATTCACCCGAAGCGTTAGGCGATTACTATGCCGGAGCTAACCACACACTGCCGACGATGGGGACTGCGAGATTCTCAAGCCCTTTGTCAGTTGATGACTTCGTTAAGAAATCACAGTTCATTTACTACAGCAGTGAGGCTCTGTCGAAAGCGTCCGGTGATATTGAAATGTTTGCGCGTTCCGAAGGCTTGACGGGACACGCCGAAAGCATTGCCATAAGGAGGGAATAATGTTCACGAGAACAGTAAGAGTTCAGCCTTCAGATGTTTCGTGTGACGGAAGATTGAAGCTGAAGAGACTTATAGATTATTTTCAGGACACAGCGAGCATGGCCGTTGAACCGATAGAGGGTACAGCCTCTGAATTAGCTCAAAGGGGTTATGCTTGGGTTCTCTCGCGTTACGAGATTGATTTCACAGGGAAAATGCCCTCGATTGATGAGTATTTCGACATCACTACGTTTCATGACCCATCGCACGGCTATAACACTCTGAGAATATTCAAAGTTACATCGAAAGGTAATTTAATAATTCACGCAAAATCATCATGGTTTCTTGTTGACATAAAAGCCGGAAGGGTAGTTAAAGCATTGGCGCACCTCCCCGAAATCATGACTGACGCTGAAGAAATTAATCCTGATTTCAGAGAGATACCAGACTTTGAGGAAGTTACAGGGGCGGTGAAAGTTCCTGTTACTTATCATGCACTCGATTACAACAGCCATGTAAATAACGCTGTCTATTTTGAATGGCTTTTTGACGCTCTGCCTGATGAAGTTCAGCGCAAGGATCTGAAGTCTATATCAGCGTCATTCCGTTCCGGCCTGAAACTAGGAGAAGATGCAGTTTTGGAATTTAATGCCGGTGAGGACATAACTAACTTCAGGCTCATAAAAAATTCTGTAAAAAAACCTTCCGCAATCTTTTCAATACATTCGAGGTGGAATTAATAAATGAATATAGTCATAGTGGGAGGAGGGGAAATCGGCAGGAAAGTCGCCAAGTATCTTTCAGCCATTCACAATATTCATCTGGTTGAATTAGACCCTCTGGCCGCTAAATCCGCTGATGATGAACTCGATGTTCACGTCATAACAGGCAACGGCTCAAGACCTCAAGTCCTCGCTTCAGCCGGTGTATTTCAGGGCGGCGATACTGACATGCTTATTGCCTGCACTAACCGCGATGAAGTCAATCTGCTCTCCTGCTGGATCGCTCATAATGCCGGCGTTAAGCAGGTAATCTCAAGAACCAGAAGCCTTGAGTTCACCGACAGTTCCGACTGGGGAAGAAAACTCGGTATCGACGCTCTAATCTCTCCAGAACGTTCCACAGCCCGCGAAATTCTCGGCCTCATCGAAGTATCAGGCGCAACTCATACCGCCGAACTCCTCAACCGAAGAGCTGCCCTCTACACTCTGAAGTTAGCACCCGATTCGCCTCTGACCGGAATGACGCTCAAGGATATACGGCCTAAATTTCCTGACCTTATGGCAGTCTTCACTTATGTTGAACATTCTGACGGCACATCGGGAGTTCCTAACGGTTTCACGGAGCTTAAAGCCGATGATGTCTGCTATGTTGTAACCTACAAGAAGAGCGCGGAATTGTTGCAGGAGTTATTCCAGCCTTCAAAGAGAATGAACTCGAAAAGTAACCGGCGTGTCTTCATTGCAGGCTGCGGAAAATTAGGAACTCAGACAGCCTTAATGATACGGCGTGATTTGGGGAATTTCAGTCTGAGACTCATTGACAAGGACAGTAAAAGGTGTGCGAAATTATCAGAGGACTTCGGGGAAGACCTTGTGCTGAACACTGACGGGGCTGACAAAAGAACGCTCATCGAGGAGGGAATCGAAGGGGCTGACGCATACATAAGCGCGACAAGTTCAGATGAATTGAATCTGATTTACTGTGCTTTGGCGAAAGGAATGGGAGCTAAAAAAACTATAGCGGTTGTCCGTCAGAAACGTTACATGGAACTCACCAATGTAATGCCTGTCGATGCAATCGTAGATCCCAATGAAAGTTTAGTCGGGGTAATCCTGAAGTTCGTGCGCTTCAAGGAACATGCGCTCGCCTACTCAATGATAGAGCGCATAAATGCCGAAATGCTTGAGGTCGTACTGACTGATAAATCTGAATTAATCGGTAAAACTCTTGCTGAACTGAAACTCAAGAAAGGTGCTGTAATCGCATTAATCGGACGTGATGATGATGTTCTTGTTCCGACGGGCGCAACTGATTTAAGGGCTAATGACCATGTAATATTATTTGCGCTGACGGAAATGATGCCGGAGACAGCCGGATTATTCGGAGCGGAGTATATCCATGAGGATTAAGACGGTACTCAGAGTTTTATCGCTGGTATGCCTTGTTGTGTGTACAGGAATGATACTTCCCTTAATGCTCGCGCTCTATGACGGTTCCAATGACGCACTAGGATTTTTCATTTCAATGCTAATCGGAGCCGGCTTCAGCTTAACTGTACTCAAAATAACCGGCAGAACTGACAATAATTACATGGGGATTCGCGAGGGTGTCGGCGTAACGGGCTTCTCATGGATAATAGCGTCATTAATCGGTGCATTGCCTTACTGGATTTCGGGGAATGCCGCGAGTTATACTGACGCATTTTTTGAAACGATGTCGGGATTTACTACGACAGGCGCAACTATATTCCGTGAAATTGAGAGTCTTCCCAGAGGAATATTATTATGGCGTTCATTAACTCACTTGATGGGCGGTATGGGAATAATTGTCTTGAGTTTAGCGGTTCTTCCGTTTCTGGGAGTATCGGGAATGGCCATGTATAAAGCAGAAGTTCCGGGCGTAACCGCAGGAAAAGTAACTCCGAGACTTCACCAGACAGCTTTAAGATTATGGGGAGTGTATATGCTCCTGATTTTCCTTGAGATGATACTTCTGATGTTCGGCGGAATGAGCTTGTTTGACGCTTTCTGCCACTCATGCAGTACGATAGCGACAGGAGGCTTCTCGACTAAGAACAACTCAATCGCTTACTTCTCAAGTGCTTACATCGAATGGGTAGTAATAATCTTCATGTTTTTGTCGGGCGTTAATTTCTCGCTGTACTTCATGATACCTCAAAGGAAATTCAAACAGATATTCGCCGATGAGGAACTGAGATGTTACGCGAAGATTGTGATTTTCTCAGCGTTGATTATGACATTAATACTGTATTTCACCGGCTGTTTCGAGAATTTTATGTTTGCGTTCAGAAACACATTGTTCAGCGTAGTCAGTGTGATGACGACGACAGGATTTATAACGCAGGATTTTGATTTATGGCCTGATTTCTGCAGATTTCTGATTATTGTGATAATGTTCATCGGGGCTTCGGGCGGTTCAACGGGAGGCGGGTTCAAAGTCTCAAGAGTTCAGATAATTTACCGCCATATGATGTCTGAGGTCAGCAGGCTTCTTCACCCCAAAGCCGTAATTAATCCGAGAATGGACGGCAAAGCAATTCCCCAAAGCACTCTCAATTCATCAACAGCCTTCCTGATACTTTACCTCTTGTTGTTTCTTGCTGGTACTCTGATAACGTTACTGTTCGGAGTGGATTTAGTGTCAGCGGTTTCGGGCGTGATAACGTGCATAAGCAATGTCGGGCCTGCGTTGAACAAATTGGGGTCAGTAGAGCATTTCGGGGATCTTCCCGGCGCAATAAAATGGCTGTTCTCGTTCTTAATGCTGGCCGGAAGACTTGAATTATTTGCAGTGTTCTTACTGTTTGTACCTGAGACGTACAGAAAGTAAAATAATAAAAATTGGAGATGATGAAATATTGACACATAATATCCAGCCTGTAAGAGGAATACAAGCACGTTTGCAGATAACGGCATTCTTCAGCGGAGCGGCTACAATGGTACTTGAATTAGCCGGTTCAAGAATTGTAGCCCCCTACTTCGGAACGTCATTAATCGTGTGGACTGCCTTAATCGGAATAATCATGACCAGTTTATGCTTGGGCAGCTGGTTCGGAGGCTCAATAGCAGACAAGAGGCCGGAAGCTAAAATTCTCGGACGTATCTTGATGTTAGCGGCCTTAGCTACAGCGGTAACGGCATTTTCGAGCAACTGGATACTTACTAATATTCAGGAACTCAGGCTCAATCTTTACGTCTCATCGGTATACACATCATTAGCACTTTTCGCGCTTCCCAGTTTACTTCTGGGAATGGTGTCGCCGTTCGTGGCAAGATTAGCGATGCAGGACGTTGACACTTCGGGAGCAATAGTCGGGAGACTGTCGGCTCTCAACAGTGCAGGGAGCATTTTGGGAACGTTCATGGGAGGATTTGTACTGATTTCGCTTTTCCCGTCGGGAGTGATAATGATGTTCGTGGCGAGCGTTATAGCATTGCTTGCGGTTCTGATTTACACGGGGGCATGGCGGAAAATAATAGCACTGTTCATATTTGCGGCAATATCGTCAGGGGCATACGCCGCCAACAAGTACGGTATTCCGTTCGCGCCGATAGGTGAACAGATAGATACGGCCTACAATCACATTTCAGTAGCCGAGAGCATTGACCGCCGTAACGGCCGCAGAGTGCGAATAATGATAACAGACCCAGACGCTACGCAATCATTAATGTACTTGGACAGTCCGAATGAGTTAGTGAGCGATTACACGAAATTTTATGACTTAGCATTCCACTACAAGCCCGACGCAAAACGTATATTGATGTTAGGCGGAGGAGGCTACAGCGTCCCGAAGTACATTCTGAGCAATTATAAGAATGTCTCTCTTGATGTCGTTGAACTTGATGAAGGAGTTACCGAGACGGCAAGAAAATATTTTGAGCTGAAGGACAGTCCCAATCTCACGATATACCATGAAGACGCTCGGACGTTTCTTAACCGTTCGGTGATGGAGAAAGCTGAACAGTATGACGCAATTCTGATGGACACGTTTTCATCGGCGATAGTGATACCGTTCCAGATGACGACAGTTGAGACAGGGCAGCTTCTTCGTTCGCTTCTGAAATCTGACGGGGTGTTAATCGTGAACATAATTTCGTCGGTCTACGGAACAAAATCAGGAGTATTTCACGGTATCTACAAGGCCTTCAGCAATTCGTTCGAGAAGATGATGATATTCCCTGTTAATGCCAATGACAGCCGCTATTCTTACGCGCTCCAGAACATAATCCTTGCAGGAATGAGCAGTAACGCCGGATTATCGAGCGAGAACGTGAAAAAGAATGAGCATTTACTGTCTCATCAGTGGCTTGACGAATTTCACCCTGACAGCGGAGTGCCGGCATTTACGGACAGTTTTGCGCCGGTTGAACGCTACACACTGCTTCAATAGGAGGACAGCATGAAGGAAAAGAAACCGCTAAACCTGAAAAAGATACCTGAGAAATATATTCCTATGCCGTTAGTGCCCGAATGGCTGTTAATGCCGCTGTGGATAATATCGCTTGCACTGCCGAACCTGATATATTCAGGGGTAATGTTCGCTGACACACTGCATATTCTGAAGTGGACAGTAGCAGGAGTTCCTGTGGGGATAGCGTTAATATACGCCGGTTACAGGCTCATTCGCTACGGGAAAGAGCGCGTCTCGCTGAAAATCGACATATTCGGAACGGTATGGGCGGTAATCCTGATATATTGCGCCCTCCAGCCCTTATGGGTGAACATATCATCGCCGACCGGCTATGCCTTAGAGATGGTATGTTTCGTAACGGTCTGGGCGTTTTACGTTCTGAGTGTATCGTCATTCCCGAACTGGGGATTAAGATATGTGCTGCTTCTTGCGAATTTGAACTCGGCAATAAACGTCATGTTTGCGGAATTGCAGATACGCGACATAAATAACCTCTCATTTCTGCGCGGAACATTTTTGTCTGACCTTCAGAGATTCAGCACAATAATTCTTCCAACGCCGGGCAATTACATCGGGAACACAGCACAGCAGAATATGTTCGGATTATGGACGGCAATAGCAACATTAGGAGCGGTGTATCTTTTTGTGTATGACGCTTGGAGGAACGCCCCTGAGGAACACGGTAAAAAAATCTGGAACACAGTATTATGCGTAATTTGTGCCGTAGTGTTCACGAAGCTGTCAGTAACGGAAGAAAGTATCATTTCCGGAATAGCGGCAGGAATATTCATACTTGCGGCATTTATGAACGCCTTTAAGCTCGGAAATGACAGGAGAGTTTATTACTCTATAATAGTATTGCTGATGACCGCTGTGAATTTTTGGGGATTAATGAACTCAACGAGCCGTTCAGCGACGATAGCATTAATTACAGGTCTGCTAGTAATGCTCATAATTGCGTTCTGGAAGTTCGACAGGAATTATGTGATACGTTTCGGGGCTGTAATGCTTGTATTAGGTTCAGTATTCTGGGCATCGCTTTACTCGCCGCGTTCTGAACAAATAGTTGAGAAGACGGCTGAAATAATCCAGAATGCTCAGGACATCGGGAGGCGGCGCGGAATATGGACGACCTCATACGCAATGTTCCTCGAACACCCCGAAGGCGTAGGAATAGGGCAGTACAAATGGCATTACCTCGAAGGACAGCGCGAGGGTTTCAGGCGTTTCAATTCTGACTGGTACAGGTGGCAATACACACATTGGGCGCACAACGAGTTCCTTCAATTCTTCTGCGAGGGCGGATTTATCGGCGGAACATTATTGATACTGATGTGGTTCGTATGGTTCATTCCTGCGGTATTCGGACTGTTCAAAAAAGAGAGCATTAATATAAATGCTGTATGGGCACTCGCAATAGTATCATTGATAACGTTCAGCGCAATATTCACGAGGCCGTTCCACAGGATAGAGAACATGGTCTGGATAACGTTAGGATTTGCGCTGTCGAACCGTGAATTTTTCAGGGAAACATTCAGCTTTGACTTCCTGCGCCCATCAATCGTCAGGAAATTGGCCGGATTGTTTTTCATAGGCTCGTCAATCGCCGGAATAGTTTACATTTCGAGCGGCATTCAGGGAAATTATGTCCTCCGCAAGGCTCTCTCAACCCAGAATGAGCAGTTACAGCTCCATTATCTCAATGAGGCAGTGAAGCACCCGATAGTCCGCGAGGAAGCCGAGAGAAATTTAGGCTATCACTACATTCAGATAGGGGAGCAGACTAACAATCCTGAAGCATTATTGAGAGGTTTCAACACGTTGTGGGAGCATTTCAAGCGCGAGCCTAAATCTGAGGACATCGGAAGACTTCTCAATTTCTCACAGCGTTACCAGATTGAGCCGGTACTGAGGGAGATTGCGAGTTACTTCAAGCCCGGTACTTACCACTTGAAGCGGATACCTCAGAAGGACAGCTCAGGACGTACTGTGAACGCCTTACTGCTGGTGAACGGTGCTGGCTCTGATGACAAGTAGCCCTAAAAAACGCGGTTTCACTCTCATAGAAATACTCGTCGCCGTAAGCCTCACCGGCATTCTGACGGCACTGGCTCTGGCTCCCGTAGTGGTTTCGGTGCGGAGGGCTGTTCAGGCTCAGGAAGATTACAGCGATGAGGCCGCTTTATCCCGAACAATGAACTTCATCGGAAGGGATATATTCTCGGCAATGAGACTTTCACCGAACGTTTTTGCGGTCAAAGACCACACCGAAATGGGCGATAAGGACGATGATATATTGATGGTTCTGACTACATCGCCGTCAATTCAGAACATGGCTTCCGGCACAGTTGTTTACAAAGCTGATGCCGGAGGTTTTCTTCACACGGACATAATACCCGGACTTTACCGCTGGATTTTTACAGGGCTTACGCCCGGTGAGGTTAAGACTGACACATTAAACCCTGAAGACGCACAGCTGGTACTTCCGGGAGTAACCGAGTTCTGCGCCGAGATACCGACTAATTCGCGCGAGGACGACAGGCAGAAGGATTATAATGGCATACTTCCTGCCGGCGTATTCATAAAGATAGTGAGAGGAGAGAGGAGCATTGAAGGAATTATCACGTTCCCGTAAAGGTTTCGTGCTTGTGAGCGTATTAATACTTGGGGTGCTTTTAATCTCAACGGCTACGGCATTTTCATGGTTTGCGAGGACACAGGCAAAAACTCTCGGAAGCGAAATATCATCATTAACGAATAGGACATTCGCACATGTTCTAGTAAATTCTGTGATAGGTGCAGTCTCTCAGGTAAACTCTAAGACGAATTATGACAGTCCGACGCAGAAATGGTATCAGCCTTTTGTAATCGCTGTTCCCGATATGGGCGTATGGGTGGCGAAGGTAACGCCTCTTGACGACAAGATACCCTTGAGAAATCTCTTTCTTCCTGACGGGACGACAATTCGCGGAGAAATTACTGAAGCATGGCATTCAATGTGGGATAAGCTCCGCAGGAGGGAACTTGAACAGCTAGTGTTAGATTTCACGGACAGGAACAAGAAACCCAGAGTAGGAAGCACTGAGCGCGATTACTTCATAAACCGTCCGCCGTTCGACATTTCGGAACTCTTAATCCTTAGCAGTGATATTGATACCGATTTGCTTTACGGTTCAGGCGGCGAACTCGGAATATCAGATTACTGCACGATATACAGCGACGGAAAAATAAATATCAATGTTGCTCCGCTTCACGTGATAGAACTTTTGCCTGGACTGGACATGGGAGGAACAGCGCAGTCAATAGCCGAATACAGGAAGGATAAACCGATAAAAGACCTTCAGGATTTGCAGAGCATTCCCGGAGCAGGAGCGAGAGCCTCGAACCAGTTAATGAACATAGTGGGGTTCAAGAGCCGTTATTTTAACGTCCGGCTGGAATGTTTAACGGAGGACAGCGAGGGCGGCGCGTCATTCAGCATAGTATTTGACCGCACACTAATGCAGGTCGTAAGGTGGGAAGAATTATAGACATGAAAATCAGTATCAGCGGCATAAAAGAAATACTTTCAAGAAAGATAAATTTTTCAGGGAAGACATCATCAGATGCTTACCGCGAAATGGAGTACAGACGGGTCATCACAGTCAATGACAATTCCGAAGAGCCTCAAAGAGCCGTCAAGCTCATCAGCGACGGCACAGGAAAGTCATCAATAACTTTATCGCCCATGAAGTCATTATCGCTTGAGGATTTTTCGTTTCCGTTCTCGAACACAACGAAAATCAGTGAAGCATTAAAGCTGCAGGTAATGCCCTTCACTCAGGCCGGAGAAGTTGAAATCTTCCCCGTAATTCTTAACCGTTCAGGGCGCGGAGCAAACGGAATAGTCTGGTACGTATCGCCTGAAGAACTTGATGTTTCATCTGGAAGCAGTAATAAGGTCTGGCCTGCACCGCTTCCGTTCATCTCTCAGCTTGAGGAGAATGACGGGAACGGCGTAACTATGTGGACTGACGAGGAGAATATATGTTCTATTCTATGGCAGTCAAGAAAGCCGGTAATGTACCGTTGGAGAAAACTCAGTGATGATAAATCCCCCTCAAGAGAACTGGAATTTTACGATTCTTACTGCAAATCGCTAGAGATTGAGCGAGGCGGTAATTTCATTGTTAATGCCTCAAACGGTGAAGATGTCAATGAGGATTTTGGGGAAGTCGTCGCCGAAAGCATTGAAATCTGCCCGTGGATAGGTGATATAAATTTATCGCGTTCAGCATTGGAGGGGGCAAGGGATTTAGAGCGCACTGTGAGAACTCTTACCCGTGTAGCATTATGGCTTTTAGCGGCCGGAGTGCTAATGCTTGGAGCTGAGACACTGAAATACATTAGGAACTCAGAGAAAAAACTTGCCGTTTATTCGAGGAGCGAGGAATATTACCGCAAGACCTTTGACCCCGAACGCAGAGGCCGTATCTCAAATCCTGTAACACTGGCAAGAGACAGGATTGCGAGTTTAACCGGCAAGGGCGACGAAAGGCATACCATTGATGAAGTATTGTCCGAATTGGGCGAAATCTTCAAAGGCTTCAAGGACGCAGGAATGACGATAGACATAATCCGCTACAACAGCGAGGGCATAGACTGCAACGGCACAGCTCCTGACATGACAACTGTACTTAATTTCAGAAAATCATGGGAGAGTTCAGCGAGCTTGGCACAGGTAGATAACACTCAGTTTGTAGCTGGAATAGGATACAGATTTGATTTGCGCGTGAGGTGGTAGAGGAATGGCAGTAAATTTTGACTCGGTTTTGAACAATGCAAAGACTGTTCTCAGAGGCGAGGCCTCAGGTTCGGTAAGATTTGTAGCGTCTGTTCTGATGATGTTGATAGTCTGGGTAATGTTTCTCATAGTAAACGGCTGGAACGCTCAGGAAGAAACCAGCCTTAATTCTGAACAGGGCCGCTTAAGAACTCTCCTGCTTCTCGGCAGCGAGTACAAGACATTAGCCCCTTCAGGCAAAACGAACAGTAATGAGAATGTTGATGTCGCAACTGTATTCGCTCAGGTTTCGGAGAACATGTCATTAGGCAGCAGAGTGAACAGAATAACGCCTGACGGCCGGAACCAGTCTGTTGAAATAAACAGGCTTTACGCTGAGGAGCTGGCCGAATTGCAGAAGCAGTTAGCCTCAAGAGGAGTAAGATTTATAGCGGCGGAACTCAGGGCACTGCCTGCCGGAAGCGAGAGATTAATGACTGTTACGGCTATAATAGGCCCTGTGAACTGAGGATATGAAGACATGAAAAAAATATTAATGATTTCAGGGAAAGTATTGCTTTTCACGGCAGGATTGATATTTGCATTTTATATGTTTATGCCGTACCGTGAACTTGGGAATTTAGCTGTATCATTAGGAAGCGCAAGGCTTTCAAGAATGGGAATGAAGCTGAATTACTCTGATGTTTCGGGAGAGAAGGACGGTTTTACTGTTCACAACATGAGACTGTCCGGAATAACTGAGCTTTCTATGAGTTCCGTAACGGTAAGGCCGATGTTCTCGGCGAGCATACTGAGTTTGTCGCCGGTCTGCGAAATAGAGTTCAAGGGCTGCAACGTCCGTTTCGGACAGAATATCAACATAGGCGACGGAGGATTTTTGCTCACGGCAGGTAATGAAATACTGCTGGAAAATTTACGCAGCAACGGCGAATTTTCATTGAACGGCTACATTACAATAGACACAGGCACTATGAAAATCGGCCATGCTGACGCAAGATTGGAAGTGCCGGAAAATTTTTCTCAGAATATGGGAATGCTAAGGAATTTCCTGCCTCTGGTTCAAGAGGGCGGAAAATGGTATCTAAGGAGATGAAGTGTTAAGAATGTCAATACGCGATATTTTAACGAGACTGAAGCCGTCGCCTAAACCAAAGCCGAAATCAGATGATGAGAACGGAGCATTGTACAAATCATGGGGCATGATACTTCCGTTAATACTGGGGTTCGCCGCCGGAAGCCTCATAATTTCAGGAATCGGCTTCTGCCTCGATGCTCTTTCGGGAACTAACGGGCAGGACGATACCGCCGTAACAGGAGCGTATTCATCAGCGTCTTCAGGAAACGAGCGAAAAGGTCTTGAAGTCTTCATAGCCTCAAACCCCTTCAAGATTTCGCCCCAGAAAACTGAAACTCCTCCCGAACCTCCTAAACCTGAGGCCGAACCTCCGCAGGAAACTGACTCAGGACTTGAGGACGTAACATTAAGGGGGACGCTTCCCGGAATAGGCGGCTGGTTTGACGTTAAGAACAATTTGAAGCTCGTGCTTGTCGGGAAAGAGATAGACAGCTACAAGCTGCACAGTGTAAGCTACAGTGAAGCGGTCTTCATGAAGAACACTAAGACGGTTAAGAAATACATAGTTTACGGCCCTTCAGCACAGCCCAAAAAGGCCGAAGCCCCTAAGCCTCCTGCACCCTCAGCCCCTGCACCAGCACCGGCTCAGGCTCCGGCAGGCGACATCGTAGCGGCAGTTCCGGGAGCGCAGGAAGGACAAGTACCCAGTGAACTGGTCTCGAACATGGTTCAGAATCCTTTTGACGAGCTGAAGAGGATTAGAATACGCCCGAACGACAAGGCAGGCGGCCTCGAAGTTCAATGGATACAGAATGACAGCCTCCTTAAACGTCTGGGAGTTAAACGCGGCGATGTCATTCGCTCGGTGAACGGGATACCGTTTACGAACATGGGCGACATAGCCAACTCGATAAACTCATTGATGAACAGCGAGAGATTCGATGTTGAAGTAACTAGGGGCGGTCAGAATACGGCATTGAGGTACGTAGTAAAGTGAAGCGTTCAGGGCATGGATTTACATTAATGGAAGTTCTCGTGGCAACAGCAATAGCAGGACTCGTCATAACGGCAGGTTTCAGGTTAATGGCGATGTCTTACAGGCTTTTGGGGGAACTTCACGGCGAACGGGAATTGATTTCAGCAGCTCAATACATCTGGCTTCGTTTCAGAACTGAGAAGGATATGCCTTCAAGCGGAACTGACGACAAAAAAAATGTAAGATGGCGCGCCGAAGATATATCAGTATCGGTTGAGGATTATGAGCTGAAGTTCAGGAAAGTTACTGTAACGATTTCCGACGGGCGTTCAATGTCAATCTATGTTACGGACGAGAATATTTTATAGCGATGATGCAATCTGCTAAAATATCACTAATTTCAGGTAAGTAATTTTACCAAGACGGGGAGATGTTGAGGATTTGAGACTAAGGAAGACGGCATACATATTGATAATATTGATGTTGATGTCAGTGTCATCAGAAGGTGCAACAAGGCGCGCTAACAATCAGCCTCCTGCGCCTCCTCAAGCCGCTAACGGTTCGGAAATGACACCGGAAGATGAACAGAACTTAATGGCAGCAGCTCAGCAGATGAGGCGTTCAGGACTTGTGCAGTTCAACTTCAAGGATATGGATCTGGTGAGGTTTATGCGTTTTATGTCGGAAGTTTTGCAGGAAAATATAATTGTGCCTCCGAACATAAACTCTAAAATTACTATAATCTCCCCTCACCCTGTAACAATCCGCGAATCCCGTGAAATAATGCTTTCAACCCTCCAGATGTATAACTTCTCACTTCAGAACATGGGCAGTTATTCAATCGTAAGGCAGGGAGGCAACAGCCCTTCGCCCAACGTTTTCAGGGGGAAATCAGCTCCCAGTTTCGGTGAAGAAACCGTAACTTATATAGTCCCGATTGACTACATCACAGTTGAGAGCATAATTCCGGCGATACAGCAGACATTCGGCCCTGCATTGATAGTTCTTCCTGTCGGCAACGGAAGGGATATTCTACTTCAGGGACGCGCTACTGATGTACGGAAAGGCATGGAGTTAATACGCCGTATGGACACGTCCCAGAGCGCGAGGGTAACGAAGACGTTTGAACTTCTTTACGGCGACCCCGCAACGGTGGCGGCACAGCTCAACGCAATAGCAGGAGCTAACGGGCCTTTGCAGGGATTGAACGCGATTGCTGACGCTCAGAGCAAAAAAGTTATAGTGGTCGGTAGCAGCGCGGCAGTTGACAGGGCAGCAAGAATCGTTCAGGATTTGGACGTTGATTCAAAAATCGGCGATTTCCATATCTACAAGCTGAAGAATATTGACGCTACGGCGGCTTCGGAACAGGTAGCAAAAGTCCTAGCCACTACCGCGCCTATGCTCGGAGCTGATTCGGCGAAGTTCCCTGCCACAGTAGTTCCTGATGTCGCAACTAACAGCCTCATATTCGCGGCAACTCAAAGACAATTCGACTCGCTCAAACCCATACTTGACGCAATAGATGTCCAGCCCAAGCAGATTTTACTTCGAGGCTTCATCGCCGAAATCAATGTAACCAACCTTGAGAACAACGGAATTGACTGGAACGTCGTAGGCGGTATGATGTTCGATGATTTACTGATGGGCGCAAACATGGCACTCGGTGAAAGCACAGTCCCTTCAACGTTCATGCAGTGGTTCAACGACCTCTCGAAGCGTTCGGAACTATTTGAGCGCGGAGGCTCAACCTATACAATCACGAACTACAACCCTATGGCCTTGATGTACGCCACCATAAACATGCTCAAGAAATACAACGCTGTGAACGTCCTTTCAGTTCCGCGCTTAATGTGTACTGACAACAAGGAAAGTTCATTTCAGGTCGGTCAGGTAATTCCGGTTCTGAAGGGTTCAACGTCTGACTTGAGCAATCCCAGCGCGGTTCAGAGCAATTTCGACTACAAGGACACAGGCTTAACCCTCACCGTAACGCCTCACATAAGGAGCGGAAATCTCGTAGCTATGGACATTAAGCAGACCACTGAGGACGTTTTGACAGCGGTCGGAGATCCTACGCCCCGAACATCAAAGCGTGAGGTCGTAACATCTGTAGTTGTCGGGGACGGCGAGACGATAATTCTCGGAGGAATGATTAAGGAAACTGAGCGTTCATTGAGCAGGAGAGTTCCCGGACTTTCGTACATTCCGTTAATCGGAGGGCTTTTCAAAAACGTATCGAAGGAAAAAGAAAAAATCGACTTCGTTATTTTCTTAACGCCTCAGATTATCGAAAGCCCTGAAGAAATGAGACATGTTACGGCGACATCATCAGGCTTCACGGGAAGATATATCATGTCAAGCGACATAGGCTTCTCGGCTTTAATGCCTGAGAATGTGAGAAAAGAACTTCTAAGCATTGATATAAGCCCGATGGAAGCGGATATTGATCTAAGATTCAGAGAGCTTTACAAGAAGAGCCTTCGGAGGAAATAGCTTAATGCCGGAAAGTGAAGAAAAAAAACAGGTTCTGCCTCCATTGCCAGAAGCTAAGGAAATCTCAAATCTTCTCCCTGAAGGAATGGGCCTCGATATTCTCAGACAGGCCCGTATCGTTCCGCTCAGAATAGAAGACGGTGTCTTAATCGTTGGTGCTGTCAATTATGACGCATGGCCTAAAGCTCAAATGCTCGGCGTATCGCTCGGCTTCCCGATTGATATTGAGATAAGGGACGAAAAAGAAATCGGCGATCTTCTTCATACCCTCTACGACTTGAGGAGCGTTGCGGCTGACGAGGCTGCTAAAAATATCGAGGGCATTGATGATATTGATGATTTAACCCGTGAAGACGTATTGAGCGATTCGGTTGATGTCCCCGTCATCAGGCTCGTTAATGGCTTGTTCGTTGACGCATTGAGGCAGAGGGCGACTGATATTCACGTTGAGCCTTACGAAGATGAAGTGTTGATACGCTTCAGGATTGACGGAGTTTTGCAGGACAGACTGAGACTGCCGCGCTCAAATCAGGCTCCGCTAACAAGCCGTATCAAAGTCATGTCCAGAATGGATATTGCCGAACATATGGCACCTCAGGACGGACGAATTGGAATTACCGTAGGCGACAGGGCGGTCGATGTCCGTGTCGGTTTAGTCCCTACCCAGTACGGCGAGAGGATCGCCATGAGACTTCTTGACAAGGGACACGGCCTCTTAACTCTCGAAGACTTGGGAATGGAAGAACGCGAACGGGGAATCATGAACGAACTGATACATCACCCTCACGGAATGATACTTTTCACAGGCCCTACGGGTTCGGGAAAATCAACAAGCCTTTACGCAATACTTCAGGCACTCGCAAGCCCTCAGGTCAATATCATCACCGTTGAAGACCCCGTAGAATACGCGCTTCCGGGAGTTTCTCAAATACAGGTCAACGAGAAAGCAGGCGTAACTTTCGCTTCAGCCCTCCGCTCAATCCTCCGTCAAGACCCCGACATCGTAATGATAGGAGAAATGAGAGACTTCGAGACTGCTCACATCGGTGTTCAGGCTTCATTAACGGGACACTTGGTGCTTTCCACGCTTCACACTAACGATTCGATAAGCGCAATAATCAGACTTGTTGACATGGGAATTGAACCTTACTTGGCCGCAAGCTGCATGATTGGAACGGTGGCTCAGAGGCTTGCGAGGAGATTATGCCCTCATTGCAGGAAAGAAATCGCCCCTCCGTCAATGATGATGAAACAGGGTTTAACGAGAGCCTTTGCGCCTGTCGGGTGTTCGGAATGCCACAACACGGGCTACAGAGGGCGCGTGGGACTCTATGAACAGTTCGTGATTAACGAGGCGATTCAGGAGGCATTCGTAGCCGGTGCGCCAGCCTCGAAACTCAGGGACATCGCGAGAGAATCAGGCTTCAAAACTCTGTGGGAAATAGGACTTTCAGCGGTTCAGTCAGGATTGACCTCGCCCGATGAATTAACGAGAGTAGCAGGAGAGGATTAACGAATGCCCTACTTCAGCTACTCAGGTTATGACGCTAAAGGAAAGTCAACGAAAGGAACTGTCGAGGCAGGTTCATCAATTCAGGCTGTAGACCGCCTCACTGAACGCGGAATTGTCGTTGTAGACATCAAAGTGGCAGAGGAAAAGAAAAACGGAAGAAACGCTAAGATAAAACTCTTATCGCTCGAAATGCACATCTTCTTCTGCCGGAGTCTTGCCTCATACCTTAAATCAGGTCTGCCCCTAGCCGATTCGCTCCGCATAATGTCAAAACAGGCCAGAGACAGAAACATGAAGCCCGTAATGGAGAAGTTACTCGCTGAAGTCGAGGGGGGCAGGAAATTCCATACAGCTCTGGCAGAATCGGGGGCATTCCGTGAAAGCCTCTGGCGAGTTGCTGAGTCAGGCGAGCAGTCAGGAACGTTAATATCCGTTCTCACTGAAGCCGCTGACGAGTTCAAACTCGAAGATGACCTCCGCCGTAAAATCAGAGGTGCTATGACTTATCCCATAGTCATGGCCGTTGTCGGTGTCGGTGTAGTATCGTTCATGCTGACTTACGTTGTCCCCAAAATCTCCGAACTCTTTGAGGACATGCACCAGACATTGCCCCTTCCGACAAGAATACTAATCGGAATGTCAGACTTCCTGAGCAATTACGGCCTTTGGATATTGTTGTTGGGCGTTATTGCTCTGCTCTGGATAAAGAAGACCGGTCGGAAAATTAATATGCCCTTCATGCGCGGTATAAGAGATCAATTAAATTTAGCCCTCGTAATGTCCCACATAAGCACGCTCCTGAAATCGGGTATCCCTCTCGTTCAGGCTCTCAGAATGGCATCGTCAATGGACATTCAGAGTCAACGATGGGTTGATGCCGCCGAAATGGTCAAGGCAGGACACCGATTCGACCGCGCGCTTGAGAAAATCGGAATGCCAGAAGAAACTGTCGCAGTTGTCCGTGTCGGCGAAATGGGCGGTGATTTATCAGGAGCATTGACTAACGTTTCAGACCAGTGCAGGGAAATCGCTCAGTCGAGAATGGAACGCCTCTCTACTCTCATGGAGCCTATAATGGTATTGGCATTAGGATTTAGCGTAGGGTTCATAGTATTGGCGATATTAACGCCGGTATTTGACCTTGCTGGTATAGTAAGATAAAAAATCACAGGAGGATTGATTGCGGTGAAGAATAAAAAATTAAAGCTGGTACGCCGTTCGGGATTTACCCTTATTGAAATAATGGTGGTCGTTGTAATTCTGGGATTACTTGCGGCGTTAGTCGTTCCGAGAATAGGCCCTCAGGTCGCTGAAGCTCAGAGGACTGCGGCAGCGACTCAGATACGTTCGCTTGAGGACGCTCTGGAAATGTACAGAATGCACAACGGCTTCTACCCCTCGACACAGCAGGGGCTTGAAGCTCTCGTAACGAAACCGACAACTACGCCCGTTCCGAAAAGATACGCAGAGGGCGGATACATCAAGAAACTGCCCGAAGACCCTTGGGGAAATCCCTACGTCTACCGTAACAACAACGGCCGTATAACCATAACGAGCTACGGCCCTGACGGTGAAGAGGGCGGTGAGGGCGTGAACGCGGACATAACGAATAATGACTAGAACGCGGAAAGGTTTCACGCTCGTTGAAATACTGGTAGTGCTTTCGATAATCGGGGTATTAGCGTCAGTGATGCTGCCCCGAATTTCATTTTATTTCGAGCCTTCGTCAGCATTGCTTCAAAGAGCTATCGAGGAGGCTTCGGAATTATCTCTTTCAGGAACACCCGTGAGAATGTCAATAAAAGCTGAAGGCGTATCGAAAAGAGGTTATATTCTCGCTGAAGCATTAATGAGAAAGGAAGAACCTGAAGACAGTCTGCATTCGTTTCTTAACTCAGGTGAGAATATTTCGGAGGTTTTGGAATGGCAGAGGCTGGAAATGAAAAGCCTCCCTGAAGATGACGGGTGGCAGTTTGAGCCTGAAGTAATATATTTTTTTGCTGACGGTTCATGTTCACCGGCTAAGATTTCTCAGAAGGGCAAGGATATTTCAGAGACTAACGCCGACAGATATGTATTGACCGTAACGGGGTACTGCATGAAGATTGAAAATAAGTAGCTCCGCGTCAGCATTGTTACTCAACGAAGCCTCCTAATATAAAAATTTGTCAGCAATAATAACATGGCCGTCCGCAATTCTGGTATAATCGCAGAAAATCACACAATTACATTAAGGAGCTGTAAATTTGGGACAGATACAAATCATCGTTGAGGGCATGACCGCAAGCGGTAAATCAACAATCGTTAATCTTCTCTCCGAACGTTTGGGCTTCAAGATAATGCCGGAAGAGTTCCGCGATCCTTTAGACCTTCTGAACCGTTTTCACCACGACCATAAATGGGCGTTCCCTATGCAGTTGAATTTCCTCGTAACGCGCTTCGCTCAGTACCTTTGCGCCAGCGAGGAGGACAATTACATTCTCGACCGCAGTGTCTTCGGCGATAAAGTCTACGCAATGCTGTATTACCGCAATGGTTACTTCAAAGACAGCCAGCTGGGCTGCTACTTAACGCTATATGACTCACTCCTCAGATATGTCAGGAAGCCGAAACTCTTTATCATTGTCCGTTGCAGCTTCGACGAGATTATGAGGCGTATTCATGACAGGGGACGGCAGGACGAAATTGACGCCGGAGTTGAATACTGGAAATCACTTTACGATGCTTACATGCCGTTCCTTGATTTCGTTAAATCTGAATTGCAGGGTGATATTGACTTCATTGAACTCGAACTTTCTGACCCAAAATTCATCAGTACACCTTCAATGGTTAATGACTTTCTCGGAAAAGTAAACGAATTTTTCCCTGACCGTAAAATTCTTCCTGCTCATGAAAATTAGCGGCCTCCTCAATCATATCGACTCATTCGCCCCCTTCTCCCTCGCTGAGGAATGGGACAACTCAGGACTTCTCGCAGGTTCGCGGAATGATGAGATTACTAAAATTGCTGTCAGTCTCGACGCTGTTGAAAAGGCCGTAACCGAAGCACATAATCTCGGCTGCAATGTTCTAGTAACCCATCACCCTTTAATTTTCAGGGCGGTCAAGAAAGTTACTGATGACAACGAACAGGGAAGAACTCTAATCGCGGCATTAAGGCTCGGAGTGAACATAATCGCTGCTCACACGAACTGGGACAAAACCTGCGGCGGTGTCAATGATACACTTTCAAGGCTAATCGCTCTCAACGGCATTGAGCCTCTCGATGACTTCGGTGTCTGCGGAGTTCTCAATGAGGCCATGACCCTTACGAATTTTTCTGAACACGTAAAAACTTCATGGGGATTGTCTCACGTTGACATTTACACGGATAAACCTGACGCTGAAATCATGAAGGTATCATTATGCGGAGGGTCTGGAGCAGAATTTTGGCGTTCCGCGAAGTTCAAAGGCTCTGACATTTATGTTACTGCCGATATGAAGTACCATGAGATTTCTGACGCTGTTAATGAAGGAATGACGATTGCTTTATGCGAACACGGCGAAATGGAAAGAGCTTCAATTCCTGCTCTGGCCGCTAAAATCAGCGAATGCGGAATTGAAACGGTAATTGTAAACGTTAAGGCACTGCCTGAAATGACAAGAATATAGGAGCATTAAAGAAGATAACATGAAAAAAAGAGTATTAAGTGCGATGAGACCTACAGGGCCTTTGCATTTGGGACACATGGCCGGAGCGTTGAGCAATTTCGTAAAGCTCCAGAACGATGAGAATTACGAATGCTTTTACGCTATCGCCGACTGGCACGCCCTCACATCGAATTACGAGGACAGCGCGAATACAGGCGAGTTCTGCTACACTGCGCTGCTTGACTGGCTGTCGGTAGGGTTAGACCCTGAGAAGTCGCCGCTGTTCATTCAGTCGCATGTCCCCCAGCACGCTGAGTTAGCTCTCGCTTTGGGAATGATAACCCCATTAGGGTGGCTGTACCGAAATCCTACCTACAAAGAGCAGTTGTTCAACATCAAGAATAAAGACTTGGGGACTTACGGCTTCTTGGGCTACCCCGTCTTAATGGCCGCCGATATTCTCCTCTACAAGGCCGAACTCGTACCAGTAGGCGAAGACCAGAGCGCACATCTTGAATTAAGCCGTGAAACTGTCAGGCACTTCAATAACTTTTTCGGCGAGGGGTTACTCGTTGAGCCTCAGCCGTTGTTCACCGAGACACCTAAAGTTCCAGGCATTGACGGGCGAAAAATGAGCAAGTCTTACGGAAACGCCCTCGAAATTTCAGAGAGTGCCGAGTCAATGTGGCAGAAGCTCCGCACAATGAAGACCGACCCTGCAAGAATGCGCCGTACCGATCCGGGCGACCCCGAAAAATGTCCCGTCTGGGATTTGCATAAAGTCTTCAACCATGATGAGGGCGAGAAGGCCGAAATCTGTGAGGGCTGCAAGACCGCCGGCATAGGCTGTATCGACTGCAAGAAGAAACTCAACGCTCACATTCAGGAAATGATGACACCAGTACGCGAACGCCGCGCAAAATACGAGGGCAATAAAGCGTTACTTGATGAAATTTTTGCGGACGGTGCTGAACGTGCCGGAAAAGTCGCCCGTAAAACTATGAGTGAAATTTATCCGGCTATGGGGTTATTGATGAACCCGAAGCGTAATGCCTCTGAATGATTTTGAGATTGACATTGACGGATATTCAGGGCCGTTTGACTTATTATGTTCGCTGGTTGAGGGCGGAAAATTCCAGACATCAGGAATAAAAATCTCGCAGCTAATACGAATTTACGGGCTTTATCTCGTCAAAAGCCGTCAGGCTCCTGCTGATACATTAGCTGAGTTCTTCAACATGACAGCCGGTCTAGTCCTTGAGAAGACACATTCCCTTCTGCCTGGTTCAGGCAATGAAGCTGAAGATGATGAGCCTGATGAAATGGTCTTCATGAAATCGCTCGAACGTTACAGGCCGTACAGGGATATTTACCTGTGGCTTTCCGATAAGCTGGCGTTGCAGGCTCAGTGTTACCGGCGCGGCGTTCAGGAGCTTCAGGAGGATACAGGGACAGAGATAGAGAAGGAGATTATTATTGACGGTTCGGGAGCGTACCTTCTCGGTAAAACGTGGAGGGAAATTCAGGAGCGTTACGAGCATTCGGCTGTTGACCGCGAAAATCTCTCGGAGGCCGAAGCTAAAGCTGACTGGGACGGATTTTCGGGCGATGACCAGAAACAGATTGAAATCAGAGTATCAGAGGTCGAGGCGTTTTTGAGGTCGTCAAAATCTCTCAGCCTCCGCGAAATCGCCGGTAAAAATCTCGTCGTAACGCTTCTCGCTGTACTTGAACTTTGCAGAATGGGGAAGGCTTATATTGAGCAAGATGAATTATTCGGAGATGTCAGAGTTATCACGAAAGATTGAGGCGTTATTATTCATCTCGCCGTCGCCGGTCAGCGAGCGCGAACTAAAAGAGACGCTCGGCATTAACAGTCATGAACTGAGGCTTGCTATTGATGAATTATCGTGTATTCTTGACAATGAGAAACACGGAATAGCCCTCAGGAATTTAGGAGGGGGCTGGGTGTTCGAGACAAGGCCGGAACTCTCTGAGACAATCGGGAAATTCCGCGAGGCATCAAATGTTAAGCGCGTCCGTCTCAGCAAAGCCGCTGTTGAAACGGCAGCAGTAATAGCGAAACGGCAGCCTTTGACACGGAGCGAGATTGACGAAATAAGGGGCGTTAATTCGGGAAGCCCTTTGGCGAAATTATTGGAACTCGGATTAGTGAGGACATCGGGCCGTAAAAAGGAAGGCCGTCCCTCGCTGCTTTATGTTACGACACAGAAATTTCTTGAGACATTCGGAATAAACGATGTCAATGACATACCGGCACTTGAGGAACTGGAAAATTAACAGCTTAAAGGAGGATTTGAGATAATGAGACTTAACAAATTTATATCGTCATGCGGAATTGCCGCAAGGAGAAAGGCTGAGACATTAATACTCAGCGGACGCATTCAGGTGAACGGAAAAATAGTTCTTGCTCCGTTCTATGAAGTCGACCCCAGAAATGACATTGTAACTTTTGATCATAAGGAGCTTCAGTTAATCGAGAAGGTCTACTATGTCATGAACAAGCCGGCCGGTTATGTATGCGCTTCAGCCGACAAGTTTGACCCTGTTGTAGTTAGCCTGATTACTGATTACGAGGGCAAACTGTACCCGATAGGGCGGCTCGACAAGGACACCGAAGGGCTTTTAATCATCACTAATGACGGGACTTTTACTCATAACGTCCTTCACCCTTCAAAGAGAATACCCAAAGAATATGAAGCACTCCTTAACATACCGATTAACGAGAGGCAGGCTGAAAACTGGCGCAAAGGTGTCGATACTCCTGACGGGAGGTTCGTTACGCCGGTAAGGCTCGAAATTATGGACAGAGAACCTGCGAACCGCTGGGTCAGAGTCGTAATAATCAGCGGACACAAGCATGAAGTCAAATTGATGGCCAACGGAGCAGGCTTCAGCGTTGAGAGGCTTATACGCAGAAAAATCGGAAAGATGACACTTGAGACATTAAAGACAGGCGAATATGCCCGTTTGTCAATTTCCGAACTCTCTACTAAAATATTTAATGGCGGTATAGTTTAATTTTTACGGCAAAAAGGGGGCTAAGAAATCCGTGAGTGAAATTGACGAGAAATCCAGAGAATTAATCAGGACACGAATAATCACAAAAATGAAGGACATAAAATCATTCCCTCAGTTTGTGCTTGAGACAATGAGAAAACTGAATGACCCCGAAAGCAATGCGGCTGATGTTGCTCAGAGTCTCTCGCGCGATGAAGGTCTTGTCCTCCGAATACTCAAGCTCGCCAATTCAGCGGCATATGGTGTGAGCCGTAATATCTCGAACATTTCCGAAGCTATTGCGCTTCTCGGCTACAAGAGCGTAAGCAATATTATTCTCGCGGCAACAGTTTATTCGGCAATGGACAAGGGATTGACGGGCTATGCACTCGACAGGGGTGAATTATGGCGGCATTCGCTTATGGTG
Source organism: Synergistaceae bacterium (assembly GCA_017470485.1). Taxonomy (GTDB): domain Bacteria; phylum Synergistota; class Synergistia; order Synergistales; family Aminobacteriaceae; genus JAFUXM01. The sequence continues at coordinate 86,704 of JAFUYQ010000019.1, read as the reverse complement.
GCATATACAGCGCGCCATCTTGCAGGGCTTACGGAGACGGTAAGCACTGAGGACGCTTACGTCGGGGGACTTCTTCATGACATAGGCAAAGTGATTCTTAATGACTATGTCCGTTTCGGCTACGGAATAATTGTTAAGATGGTCGAGGAAAAACATATACCATTTACAGAGGCCGAGAATCGTGTTTTGGGCTTCGATCACGCTATGATAGGCGACATTCTCATTGAGAAATGGGACATGCCCGAAGCCTACAGAATACCGATAGCCTATCACCATAAGCCTAACGAGCTTCCTGAGGATAAACTCAAGTATCAGCCGCTTCTCGACGTTGTAACCGTAGCTAACACGATCTGCCTTATGCTCGGAATAGGACTGGGCGCGGACGGTTTACAGGCTTATATGTTCCCTGAGCCTATCGAAAGACTGGGCATCTCTAATTTCGATAATCTCCTGTCGGAAATGATAGATTTTGCCGGAAGCGTCTCCAACGACATGGGCGATATGGCGGGGCTTTAGGAAGTGTCATACGTAATCACTATTGACGGCCCTGCCGGTGCCGGGAAAAGTTCGGCGGCTAAAGATACTGCGGAGAAACTCGGAATAAATTACCTCGACACAGGAGCAATTTACCGCGCTATAGCACTGATACTTTCACAGTCGGAAGTTAAGCCTATTGATGATGAGATTATGCGCGAGGCACTGAGCGATATTCAGATAGAACTCAGGGGAAAGGCTGTACTCGTGAACGGCTTTGATGTTACCGGCGAGATAAGAACTCCTGAAGTCGATGAATTAGCGTCAGTTTATTCCGCTGTACCCTCAGTTAGAAAAGCACTCTTAGCCCTTCAGAAGGAACAGGAAAATCACGGCTCAATCGTTGCTGAAGGCCGTGATGTCGGAAGCGTTGTATTCCCGAATGCTAAAGTCAAATTCTTCATCACCGCAAGCCCCGAAGCCAGAGCCGAAAGACGTTACAAAGAACGAATCTCGAAAGGCCGACCGGCTGATTATGACGCTATCCTGAAGGCAATAATTGAACGGGACAGGAACGATTCAAGCCGTGAAGTTTCGCCGCTCACTGTGCCGGAAGGTGCTGTGTACCTCGACACATCAGACATGACCGAAGAAGAAACTGTACAGTTCATACTGAACAAAGTGAAAGAAGCATTACCCTATGAAACCCAGACAAAATAAAATATTCTATGTGATAGTCAAAAATTTCTTCAAAATACTGCTCATGATTTACAACCGCTGTTCATCACGATGGCTTGAGAAACTGAACCCCGATGAGAAATTCATAGTGGCCTGCAATCATGCCAGCAATCTTGACCCCCTTGTAGTGGGCTGTTTTTTCCCTCGAATGCTCCGTTACCTAGCGAAGGAAGAATTATTTGAAGGGTGGTTTCTCGGAACCTGCATAAAAGCGTTAGGAGCGGTGCCGGTTTCGAGGACTACTAACGCATCGGCGGCCGGAGCGTTAAAGGGCTTCATGAAACTTTATCAGGACGGAAGCGATGTTCTGATTTTTCCGGAGGGCGGAAGAACTCTTGACGGCAACTTACAGCCTCTTGAAGCCGGCGTGGCACTCATAGCGGCTCACGAGAAAGCACCGATTCTTCCCGTCTTCATTCACGGCTCATTCAAGGCCATGCCGCCCGGTTCAGCGTTCGTGAAACCCTCGAAGCTCAGAGTAACCTTCGGGAAGCCCCTTAGATTCAGCGATGATGTCTACAAGAGCAAAGAGGGCAGAAACGTAATCATGAACAGCCTCGAAAAGTCATTCAAAGAACTGGAGGCAATGCAGTGAAATGTTTGTAAGCATGACAGGTTTCGGAAGCAAATCGCACGAATTTTCATGGGGAACAGTGAAGTTTGAGGTAACATCAGTAAATCATAAGTTTCAGGATTTTTCGGTGAGGCTGCCTCGTGAATTATCATCGCTTGAGAACAGAATACTCAGCATTCTGAGAAGTTCAATCACTCGCGGAAAAGTCAAGCTGTCAGCCGAAATAACATGGAATCCCGGCGCAAAAATTCCAGCCATTGATAATGACGGTTTCAGTGCATTCGTTAATCAGGTGAGAAGCATCGCCGGACAAAACAATCTCGAAGTTTCAAACGACATAACCAGCTTCCTGATGATACCAGGAGTTCTTGACACTACAGGAAATCTCGCCGAAGAAGCCGCGCTCGTGAACCCTGAAATCTGGGACGATTTAACGCTCGGTGCTGTCGCCGCCCTCATGGAGATGAAAAAATCCGAAGGCTCAAAACTTCACAAGAAAGTCGAAGATGATTTGATTGTTCTCGAAGGAATCGCAGCTTCACTCAAAGAACGCTGGAAGACCGCTTACTCTGAAGCCGTAGAGAACCTCAGAGCGCGAATCGAGACGGTCATGGAGCATTATGACCTTGAGATTGACGAGGCTCGAATCGCTCAGGAAGTCGCGCTGATTTCAGACAAGTGGGACGTTTCGGAGGAGACTGCAAGGCTTGAGGCCCACACAGGAAAATTCAGGCAGACAATGAACGAAGAACCCTGCGGTAAAAAACTGGACTTCCTGATTCAGGAGATGAACAGGGAGATTAACACGATGGGTTCAAAAGTGAATGACGCTGATTTCAGATGGGGAGTCGTTGAGGCCAAGACCTGCATTGAGAGAATGCGCGAACAAATCCAGAACATAGAGTAAGACATCATGACCATAAAATTAGGAAAATTATTCGTACTTTCAGGCCCCAGCGGCGTAGGCAAAGGAACTCTCAGAGAAAACGCCCTCAACGGCATTCCAACCTTGAAATACTCAATCTCTTGCACCACACGGAAACCCAGAGACGGCGAAACTGACGGCGTTGAATACAGATTTATATCCCGCGAAAAATTCAAAGAGGACATCTCTCAGGGATTATTCCTTGAGTATGCCCATGTCCACGAGGATTTTTACGGGACGCTGAAGGCTGACGTTGTGAATGAACTTGAGAAGGGCAATGACGTTTTACTCGAAATTGACGTTCAGGGAGCATTACAGGTAAAAGAGAAAATGCCCGATGCGGTTCTGATATTCGTTGCGCCACCGAGCGTTGAGGAACTCGAACGCCGACTCACTGGAAGAAATACCGAGTCTTCCGAGAGCATTAGCGTCCGGCTCAATAACGCATTGAAAGAGCTTGAACTTAAAGATAAATACGATTATGTTATAGTGAATGACGATTTAGACTCTGCATGTGAGGAACTGAGAAAAATAATATTATGACTCTCGATAAATTTTTACGCTGGTTTCTTTTCTGCGCCGGTATCATTACCGCAATATTCGCCGGTTACATGTTCAGTTCGGGGAAAAATGATCTTGGTGCCGCATGGCTTTCCGTTACTGTGGGCTTTCTTTGCTTCGCGACAAGAATAAAAATCGAAAAGAAACCTGACACTTCCGACGATGACAGCAAAGACCTTCATGACATGGCCGTTTTAATCGCCGAAACCGCCCTCATGAGCCTCAAGAATATCGGCAGAACCGTTCCGCCCGGCACTAAGGAAGTTGACCAGCTCGAAGAAAAAGTGAATAATTTTCTTGACGCTATGCCGGTAAGCAGTTCGGAAAGAGAGAGATTTTCAGAAGAATTTGACCGCCTCAGAAACAGAACAAGACGCAATGAGGGCGGCAGAGCTATTTTAAGAAGCGCAAGACTTTAATTTTCACAGGAGATATTTTTATGAACATGAACAAAGGACAAAAATTTTCAGTATGGTATTTTCTGGTGGCCTTAATAGTTGCGTGGCTTTTCGCCGAGTACGTCTACAAGCCCTACACCGAAAGCAAAACTGAAGTCCCGTACAGCGAATTTCTTGCTGACCTCAACAGCCAGAAAATCGAGAACGTTGACATCACCGACTCAAGAATAATTTATGCCCTCAAAGAAAATATAAGCACCGATAAACGCCCTATTGTCGGCGGTAAAATCCTCAACAATAAACGCTCTAAGTCTCAGGAAAATATAAAGAGTGCCGTAAGATTAACAGATCCGTTTCTGATTGAACGACTCGCAAGCTCAGACATAAAATTCGGCGGGATCGCTAACAAAGACGGATTAATCGATCTCCTCATGGGCATTCTTTTACCCATGCTGCCGTTAATCATAATATGGTACTTCATCTTTAAGAATATGCACGGAGGCGGCGGCATAGGCGGAGGAATATTCACTTTCGGGCGGAGCAGGGCTAAAGAGCTTCAGGGCGAAATGAGCGGAGTTCACTTCAGCGACATCGGCGGTGCTGGCGAAGCAGAGGTCGAACTAAGAGAGATTATCGACTTCCTCAAAGAGCCTAAGAGATTCGACAAGTTCGGCGCAAAACTCCCCAGAGGCGTTCTTCTCGTAGGCCCTCCCGGTACTGGAAAGACACTTCTCGCTAAAGCCTGTGCAGGCGAGGCAGGCGTTCCGTTCTTCTTCATCACAGGTTCGAGCTTCGTTGAAATGTTCGTGGGTGTCGGTGCCGCAAGAGTAAGGGATTTATTCGAGCAGGCTAAGAAAAAAGCTCCCTGCATAATCTTTGTTGATGAGATTGACGCTATAGGGCAGTCGAGAATGAGGAACTTCAACAGCAATTCGGAACAGGAAGCTACTCTCAATCAGCTTTTGGCCGAAATGGACGGTTTCGAGCAGAACAACGGCGTTGTAATCATGGGCGCAACTAACAGGCCGGAGATTCTCGATCAGGCGTTAATGAGGCCGGGAAGATTCGACAGACAGATTCAAGTTGTTCTCCCGACAGAGGAAGGGCGCGAGGAGATACTCAAGATTCACACGAAGAATTTACCGCTTGACCCCGAAATTAACCTCAAGTCAATCGCTAAGGTTACGCCGGGATTTTCGGGTGCTGACCTCGCCAACATCGCTAATGAAGCCTCGCTACTCGCCGCAAGACGAAAGGCCGATAAAGTCTCAATGAATGATTTTGACCTCGCAATCGAAAGAGTTGTGGCAGGACTTCAGAGGAAGACCCCATTAACTCCAGAGGTCAGGAAGAAAGTCGCTTATCATGAAACGGGACATGCTTTAGTCTCGTGCTATCTTCCGGGCTCTGACCCAGTTCACAAAGTCAGCATAATCCCGACGACTAAAGGAGCGTTGGGCTACACCCTCAACATGCCCAGCGAGGATAAATACCTCGTTACTGAGGCGGAACTTCAAACCAGAATGGCAGTAATGCTTGGCGGAAGGGCTGCGGAACTTCTGATTTTCGGCGAACCTTCGACGGGAGCGTCCAATGACCTCGAACGCGCTACCGAAACCGCAAGGCGAATGGTTACTGAGTTCGGAATGTCCGAGAAGCTGGGGCCGGTACGCTACGCTTCTCCGTCAATGATGTACCTTTCGGGGAACACTGAAGTCCGAAACGACATCGGCGACGGGACAGCAGATGTTATTGACACGGAGATTAAACGCCTCGTCAGTGAGGCTCAGGAAAAAGCCGAGTCGATTCTCAGGGAACATGAGAAAGTTCTTCACGAGGTCGCCGGAGTTTTGCAGGATAAAGAGGTCATTAACAGCGATGAGATAAAAGCCATCGTTGACCGCGAAAAGAACGAAACTCAGGATTAATACGCTGAAATTTCAGTGCCTCCTCTGAAATTTTCGGGGGAGGCATTTTTATACTGCCTGAGCTGAAAGTTCTTCCTGTGTTTCTTCTGAAGCATTTTGAGCGTCTATCAACTGCTGAATGATATTCCACTCAAACTCTGTACCTTCGTATTCGCGCCGGAAGTGCTCATCTTGGAGCTGCTCTTTAAGAAATTCTCTGAAGGTAGTCATTCGTTTATCCCTCCCGTTTTATGTAATCATCTCTGTAAATTTTTGCTTTCTCAATTTCTTTTCGGGGAGTTTTCTGTGTTTTCTTAATAAATCCGTGCGTAAGTATTATACGGCCTCCGTAAAAGAAAAAATACATAATCCGCGAAATATCTGAGCCGAATTGCGCCCTGAGTTCAAATATTCCGTCCTCCAGATGTTCCGAGAACGGTTTACGGAGTTTAATGCCGTTTGTTTCAAGCAATGAAATAATGCGTAACATCTTTATTCTCATTTTTTCATCAAGACTAAGCAGAAACTCCTTCGCCGGTTCTTCACCATTAGCCTTTTCATAAAAAACTACCTCAAAATTGTTCATTACGGCCTCACAAAATTTTTTCGCTGATTATACTATGCTTTCAAATGCTATAATCACTTCAAAATTTTTACTAGGGAGATTTTTTCATTCATGTTGCGAAGATTAATGCTAATCTCACTGGCAGTGTTCATGTTCATAGAATGGGGGCCTCTGACTGCCGAACGCTCAAAATACGGTATCGCTAAAGGCAATCCCTTCATTAAAGAAGTAGTGCTTACCTTCGATGACGGCCCTCGCGAAACTGGTATGCAGGAAATTGACGCGGTACTCAGCAGCTTTGATGTAAAGGCAACATTCTTTCTTGTCGGGAAATTCGCTGACCGTAACAGCCCCGTTACCCTCATGCTCCACCGTCAGGGCTACGAAATCGCCAATCATACCTACACTCACCCTAGACTATATCAGGATCATACCGCTCACATCGTCCGTCAGGCCGAAAGATGTGATGAAGTTCTCGAAAATTTAGGCATTAGGAAAACTAGATTCCTTCGTCCGCCCGGAGGCCACTTCAACATGGAGATATTCAACGCTATGAGGCGCATGAATCTTCCTCTCGGCCTCTGGTCGCTCAACACTGCCGATTACACCGGAAGACCTCCCGAAGAAATCTACAACATCGTTGCTGGAAGCGTCAGAAACGGCGATATTATCCTCATGCACTCGGGAACGCCTAACACCGTCGAGGCACTGCCCAGAATTATCAGGGAACTTCACAGAAGAGGATTTACGATCGTAAGGCTTGAAGACTTGTGGAACGGCGGAAGAACTTAATTGCTCTTCTGCTCGTCCCAGCCCCATTTATTTATCGTGAAGTGTATCCTTCCGTCTTCTTTTACTTCCTCTTTGTACTCAATCCATGACGGCGGTTCAAAATTCTCTCTTATCGTCTGCGCCAGTTCATAAAGAACTTTAACATCATTAATTTTCTCAAGCTCAGGAACTTTCACGCCCTGCAATAGACTTTTTAACTGCCTGTAGGCTCTGTCCCTTGCGCCGTCCTCCTGCATGAGGTAAAGGAATAACTGCTTAGGCCCCTGAAGTTTATCCTCGCCGTAAAAGTCAACCCTCAATATCGGCATACTGTCCTTCCGCCTGTAAATAACCTTCCAGAACCATGAGACTACCTTCATGTGCTGAATGCCCGATGACTGAGACTGTTCCTGCGCTGCTTCAGGCTCATTGACGCTGTCCATTCCCATTATGTCCTGCGAGACGCTCAAATCCGACAGGCCGCTGAAAATATGTCCGCAATGCACGCATTCTCTTGCGCGTTTCATGACTGTTTTCCGGCACTTGGGGCAGACCTTGAACATGTCGCCGAGTTCCTGAGATGATTTTCTGCCGGTCTTAACGGTTCGGCGCGGCGGAATGATTTTCGTAACAGCTCCATGACGCGCAATGTTCCCGGCAAAATCCAACACTAAACAGTCCTGATGATGTCCCGGACTCTTAACCCTCATTCCGCGACCGCTCATCTGAATATAGAGTCCCGGCGAAAGAGTCGGCCTCGCCATAACAATAACGTCAATATCAGGGTAATCAAAGCCTGTTGTCGCTACTCCTACATTTGTTACGGCGCGAATTTTTCCGGCCTTGAAGTCCGCGAAAATCCTTGCGCGTTCCTCTGATGAAGTTTTGCTGGTTATGGCGGCCGCATTCACTCCGTGCGCTATGAACTCGTCGCGCATTGCCTCAGCATGTGAGATACTCACGCAGAATACAAGCCATGCAGTACGGTTTCCGGCTCGCCTGATAGTCTCCTCGACAACTTTCGTGTTAATGTCCGAACTGTTGACACGCGACTCCAATTCCTGCTTCTCGTAATCGCCCTGTACCTTCTTTATTCCTTCAACGTTCATTTTCAGATCTGTGAATGTCGAAGTGAGACGGGCAAGAAATTTTCTGCCAACTAATTCTTCAATGGTTACAGGCTCAATCAACGCCTGAAATATCGCGTCCTCCCCCTCAGTGAGAAGCCCCTGCCCCAGTCTGTAAGGGGTAGCGGTCAATCCTATCATTCTGAGTCTTGGGTTAATCTCCTTCAGCGATGAGAGCAAACGCCGGTACATTCCCTCGTCATCGTTCTGAATCATGTGAGCCTCATCGACTATGACCATATCGACATGCCCTAACTCTTCGGATTTCCGCCAGATTGATTGTATTCCTGCAACGGTGATTGAGTCTGTCTCTTTAGTTCCCAAGCCTGCGCTGTAAATTGCCAGCGGTGCTTTCGGCCATGCAAGTTTAATTTTCTCAGCGTCCTGAACGAGTAATTCCTTGACGTGTGAAAGCACTAAAATTTTTGCGTCAGGGTAAGTCTTCAATATGTTCTCGCAGAAACCTGCAATGATGTGAGCTTTTCCCGAACCTGTCGGGGCTACTATGCAGGGATTGCCTTTGTTCTCGCGAAGCCATTTGTATGTTTCGCGGATTGCCCTTACCTGATAATCTCTTAACAAATTGCCGCCTCCATAAAAAATTAATGTCTTCTTATTTTACGCGATACGGAATGTATTTGCCGTATTGTTGTAGAATATCCGTATCACTAATTCATACGGAGGTATATCAATGAAAAAATATATTGCTTTTCTGCTTGCGGTTCTGGGAACGGCATCATGTGCGTTTGCCGAGCCGGTTAAACACGGACAGTGCTGGACTGTTACGGAACTGACCGAACTCGACAAGGAAAACGTGGCAGGAGGAAAAGGGACTCTTCACGGCGAGTTTTCGTTTGTGAGGGACAATGCGCGCGATGAGGACGCTATCAAAGAGATAGGCTTCATGACGTTGAAACCCGGCGCGTATATCGGTCTTCACGGACACAATGACAATGAGGACGCTTACCTCATTCTTTCGGGAACGGGAGTATTCACTGATGGCAACGGCAATGCGTGGGTAGTCAGGGAAGGCGACATGACGATAGCCAGACCGGGACAGAAGCACGGACTTGCGAATCTCTATGACAGCGATTTAGTATTCCTTGACATAATCGCAAAGAACAATTCGGCTGACCTTGAGGCGATAAAGGCTAACCCGACAGCTCAGTATTTCCCTTTCGGAAAACTTTTCGACAAGAACGTTGAACACGCAGGCGGTACTGGTGAAGGGACGCTCTACGGGAAATTCGCTTTCAGGCGCGAACAGGCTGACAGTAATCAGGCCATCAAGGAAATCGGGTTAATGACGTTAAAACCGGGCGACTCAATCGGACTTCACAAGCATGACGCGAACGAGGACACGTACATAATACTTTCGGGAAAAGGTCTTTTCACTGACAGCGAGGGTAACGAGTATGTTGTTGGGCCTCAGTCGGTAACGATAGCAGTTGCGGGCGAATCACATGCCTTGAAGAATACCGGCACTGAAGATTTAGTGTTCATTGATTTGATTGCGCAGAACCACGCATTGAAGAAGTAATTAAGAAAAATTCTTCTCCCCCTGTTGATGAGGCAGGGGGAATTTTTATTTCTCAGAAATTTGTGAAGACTACATCGGCACTGTTTGACCATTCGCGGACAGGAGGAGTGATTATTTTATCGAGGTCGTTATCTTTACGGCGCGAAATCACGATTACTTTTCTTTCCGAACGCCAAAGCTCCCCTAAGTCCCTGCTGGTGATGAACCATTTAGGATTTTTTTCCTGAGCAGCTCCGAACTCAAGTTCATTGAGAGTGTCAGCGATTACAGTTCTGCGTTTGGTGTACCAGTTCAGACCCTGCATTAAATTCTGATATGCCACAACGTCATCGGCGTCATCAGGAACTAAAGCGGCTGACTCTTTGTGGGAGAGTAATTTCCCTTCGACAATGAACGCTTCTGAGGCCGCCCACATTGCGAGGAGCGCGGTAACGCAGAGGCAGGCAGGAATGATTTTGCTTTTTCCTGCGAACAGCGACAGCACCCAGAAAACTGACAGCATTACCGAAAGTAACACGGCAGGTTTAGCCATAGCGTTGAAGTCGGGGTCATTTTTCGCAGAAGGGAGTATGAAGCCTGTTAAAGCGACAGGGATTAAGATTAGTGAAGTGATGATGATGAAGCGTCGGAACTCCCTGCCCTCAAAAATTGACATTGACGCTCCGGCGAGGACTGCCAACGGGGGAATGCAGGGTAAAATGTAAGTTATCAGCTTTGAGCCGGAGGCCGAGAAAAACGCGAACGGCATGAACGCCCAAAGCCCTAAGAAAATTCCGCTGTCCCTGTCAATAATTCTGCACTTCCCGAAAACTGCCCTCACTGAATCCCAGAGAAGCCCTGTCCAAGGGATAAACCCTGCGATAATTATCGGCACGAAGAACCAGAACGGCTCATAACGCGCATGAATAGTCGTTGTATATCTTAGGAAGTGTTCCCTGATGAAAAAGAACTCAAAGTAATCTGAATTTCGTCTGCACACCTCGATGAAGTACGGCGATACTATGGCGAGAAATAATACGACCGCTGACGGCGTGAATAAGGGTACAATCTTCCTGTACTGTTTTGTTAAAATGAGGTGAATCAGAGCTATACCGCCCGGAAGGACGACACCTATTAACCCCTTAGTGAGTACCGACAGAGCCATGAAGGCATAGAATGAGAGGAGCATTAATTTTTTTCCGCTGACGCTCCAGAAGTAGTAACAGGTCATTGCGGCGGTGAAGAAGAAAGTCAGCGTCATATCGGTGAGATTAATCCTTGAAGTTCCGTACCAGAGGACTGACGAGGCTAATATCAATCCTGAGAGGGCGGCGGCATATTTTGAGCTTGTAATCTTCCGTGCCAGAACGAACGCAAGAGCGCAGCACCCTAATCCGGCAAGGACAGGGAAGAATCTTCCTGCAAACTCGTTCTCGCCTAGTATCATGAACGCTCCGGCGGTGAGCCAGTAATGAAGCGGAGGTTTCTCGAAGTATTTGACGTAATTCAGTCTGGGCGTTATGAAGTCGCCCGACTCTATCATCTCTCTTGGAATTTCGGAGTAACGCCCCTCATCGGGGTCAATGAAGCCGTAGCTCCCAAGCCCCCAGAAGTACACCATCACGGCCAGCAATGCACCGGCCATGAGGATAACTGCCCTTTTACTCATGGTAAGCCTCAAGCGTCATTCTTACTGCGTCGCGTAAACTGACCTGAGGGTTCCAGCCGAGAGACTTTATTTTTTCGATTGAAGGCCGTCTGTTTTTGGTGTCATCGTAACCGTCAGAGTAGTAATTCTCCGGCGAAATAACTGTGAGTTTGACCTTTTCGGCGCGTTCCCTGAAGTTCGGAAAATTCTTCATCTCGTCAATAATCGTCTCGGCAAGTTCGCGGATTGAGTAGTTATTGTTGGGGTTGCCGATGTTGAATATCTGGCTGTCAGCTTTGCCCTTGTGATTTTTGAGAATGAGCATTAAAGCGTCAGTGCCGTCCCCGATCCAAGTGAAACTTCTGCGCTGTGAACCGCCTCCGACGAGTTTAATCTCGCCCCTGTGTAGAATGTCATAGATGAACTGGGTAACTGAACGCGCTCTGTGCTGTCTTGCGTCTTCCATTGTGTCGAGGCCGGGCCCGATCCAGTTGAACGGCCTGAAGAGAGTGTACTGCAATCCCTTCTCGACATTGTAGGCGGTAATAACCCTGTCGAGCATTTGTTTTGAACAGCTGTAAATCCATCTCATTCTTCCTATAGGGCCGGTAACGAGGGGGCTTTCGTCCTCAAGAAGTAAATTCTCGTTTGCGAGGCCGTAAACTTCCGAAGTTGACGGGAAGATGACTCGTTTTTTGTATTTGAGGCACATTCTGACGACCTTCAAATTCTGCTCGAAGTCAAGCTCGAATGTCCACAAAGGTTTCGTGAGGTAGTAAGCCGGCATCGCTACTCCGGCGAACGGCAATACAACATCGCTGGCGGCAACCTGTTCGCGGATATAATCAGTCTCCTTGAAAATATCGCCCTGATAGCACTTGAAACGCTTATTGCCTATGAACTTTTCGAGCCTTGTTGTGTTGATGTCGAATGCGCTTATCTCGTAGTCTGAAGTCTCTAATACCTTCTGCACAAGATGAGTGCCTATGAAGCCTCCTGCGCCTAATAAAAATATTTTCACCTTAAAATCCTATCTCCATCTAAAATTTTTGATACACTCAGTAACTCTAAGAACGTCATCGTCCGTCATCATCGGGAACATCGGTAATGAAACTGCCTGACGGTAATAACGTTCAGCCTCCGGGAAATCCCCTGCCTTAAAGCCGTATTTCTTCCTGTAGTAGGGCTGAAGCGGAACCGGCCTGTAATGAAGCTGAAGCCTTATATCATTATCCCGAAGGTACTCAAAAAATTGGCCGTGAAGTTCCTCCTTAACCCTCGCTACGTACAAATGCCATGCGTGTCCTTCCTTATCCGGCGGAAGCGTAAGCCCTTCAATTCCTGAAAGCTCCCTGAAGTAAAGCCTCGCTATTTCGCGCCGCCTATCGACAAATTCATTGAGCCTTTTCATCTGGCTGAGTCCCAAAGCGCAATGAACTTCCGACAGCCTGTAATTGTACCCTAATTCCTGCATTTCGCTGTGCCAAATTCCGTCGGGCTTGTCGATGAATTCTGAGGGGTTACGTGTTGTGCCGTGATTTCTGAACATTCTCAGCTTTCGGGCGTAATCGTCATTCTGAGTTAAGACAGCACCGCCCTCAGCAGTCGTTATGTGTTTGACGGGGTGAAAGCTGAGTGTTGTCATGTCAGCGTCAAAGCCTATCTTGTGATTTCCTCTGTCGCCTCCCCAAGCGTGGCTTGCGTCCTCGATTAAGACGGCGTGATACTTATCCGCTAATTTCCTGAACGCTCCGATGTCGAACGGATAGCCCCCGAAACTCACTGGGATAATTGCTTTGACTCTTCCGCCGTTTGACTCGATGATTTTTTCGGCCTCATTGGGATTCATGCAGAGGGTATCGGGGTCAATGTCTGCGAAAATTGGTTTTGCCCCAGTGTAAATCACCGAGTTCGATGTCGCAACGAACGTCATTGCTGTCGTAACGGCCAAATCTCCGGCGGCCATTCCCGAAGCGTGCATTGCACCGTGAAGCGCGGCAGTACCGCTTGAGAAAGTTACGGCGTGTTTAACGCCTGCGTAATCAGCGAGTGCCTTCTCGAAAGCCTCAACGGAAGGCCCCATAGTGAGCCAGTCGCCTTTGAGAACCTTTACGACTTCGGCAATATCATCGTCATTAATCCATTGGCGGCCGTATGCTAATGTCTTCATTAAATTATCGTTCCTCCCTTAACTGTAAAGCTACATTGCCAGCTCTGCCTTTAATTTCACCCATCACAATTTTACACTGAGGAAGCCCCGAAATCCTAGCTTCATTAACGGCTTCTTTGAGCATCAGGAATTTTACCCCCATGTCCCTGCATTTCCCCAGAAACTCTCTGAACGTCCAGCTCATCATTCCGCCCTCCATCTCGGTGTGAATCGTGTGAACGTTCAAGCCCTCATGAAGCAGTCCGGCATAATACGCGCTTACGTCTTCGGCCTTGACGTAGCCGAGTACCTCATCGAGAGTGGGGAGTGTCGAGGGGATTTGAGGAGTTCTGAAGATTTCACCGTCCATTTCGGGAATGAACGGGGAGTAGCCTCTTACATCACTGCAATAGGCGAGTCCAAGTTCGTCCTGAACGCTCAGGCTCACGGAAGTAACCTGCCAGCCGGGCGCAGCGCATGAGTCAGGTCTGAATCCTGCGTAATCCTCGAACTTCGCGAACGCTCTCTCAAGTTCAGCGCGTACCGTTTCCCTGCTCAATCTTGGTAAATTGTCCTGCCAGTAGACGTGATCCCATGAATGAATACCGCAGTCATGTCCCTCGTCAACGGCTCTGCGGATTAAATCGGGGTCAGCCTCCGTAATCATCGGTGCAGGAAGGAGAGTGCCGTAAAAAAGAGTTTTGAGGCCGTAAGCTGAAGGAGCTTTAGTGCGGAACATCTTAGTGATGAAACCTTTGCGGAAGATTCGCCGGAGAGCTTTGCCGGAATTGTCAGGCCCCATCGAGAAGAATATGGAGGCTTTAACGTCATACTCCCTTAAAATTTCAAGGAGTCTCGGCAGACCTTCAAGGTAGCCTTTGAGGGTGTCGATGTCGATTTTGATAGCGAGTTTCATTTTCAGCTTACGATTTCCCATTCAAGAATTTCGAGTAGGCCGTCTTTCGTTTTGACGAGCAGTGAATGTTCCGCCCCCGTTGGCATCGAGTCGAGAACTCTGGTTTTCCATATCATAATTTTGTGTCCGTCATGGAAAGTGAAAGCTCCCGGAAAAGGTTTAGCCACAGCGCGGACGAGGTTATGAATTTCTCTTGCTGATTTCGTCCAGTCGATGATACCGTCAGCCGGTGTTCTCCTTCCGAATTTAGTGGCCTGAGTATCGTCCTGCGGAGTGCCTTCAGCGTTTCCGGCAAGAATATCATCGAGACATCTTTCGAGCAGTCTTCCGGCAGCCGGTACAATCTTCATGAAAACGTCGTGAGCGGTTTCATTCGGCCCGATGTCAACGGCTTCCTGACCTACGATGTTCCCAGCGTCAGCCCTTGCGGTCATGTGGTGGAGTGTAACGCCGGCTTCAGTCTCGCCGTTAAGGACAGCCCAGTTGACGCAGGCGCGGCCTCTGTATTTCGGGAGGAGTGAACCGTGCATGTTGAAAGCCCCAAGAGGAGCGAGGTCAAGAATATTCATGGGTATCATCGAGCGGTAATAGAACGAGAAAATTACATCAGGTTTCACCGCGCTGACCGCTTCAACTGAGGGTGTATCGGTGCGGAAAGGAATGCCGTTTTTCTCGGCGAGTTCGCGGACAGAGCTGAACCAGTGTTCTTCATTGGGGTCGTCTTCGTGAGTGTAGACGAGTTTAACATTTACTCCGCGCCTGATTAATACCGAGAGGCATTCATAGCCTACGGAGCTGTAAGCGAAAACTACTGCGTCAGACATTTAGTTATTTATCCTCCTCATAAATTTTTCTGATGATGTAACGTGGTCTTTTTCTGACTTCCTGATAAATTCTTCCAGTGTATTCACTGGTGATTCCTGTGCATGTTACAACGATTCCGGCCAGAACGAAATCAACAGCCCTTCCGAAAATCCCGAACAGCGCGAGAATAATACCAGTTCCGAAAATCAACGCTCCAAGAATCGTAATCATCTGTAACGGAAAAAGAGAAAATGCGGTCATCAAATCGAACTGCAAACGGATTAATCTGAAGAGGCTGTATTTTGATTCGCCTTTTTCGCGCTGACTGTGAGAGACTTCAATTTCAACGGGATTGACGGCGAACTTCTGAGCCAATGCAGGAATGAAGGTTGAGACTTCGCCGCATTCGTTGATGATGTCAACAATGCCCCTGCTGTAGCCTCTTAACATGCAGCCGTAATCATGAAGCGTGAAGCCAGTAACCTTGTTCATTAACTTGTTGACAAGTTTCGAGGCGTAACGGCGGAAGAAAGAGTCCTTTCGGTTTTTTCTGACGGTGCCGACAACGTCATGGCCGTTTTCGAGGAGCGATAACAACTTCGGGATTTCTTCGGGAGGATTCTGGAGGTCAGCGTCGAGGGTGATGATGTGATTGCCTTTTGAGGCTTTGAATCCGGCGAGTATGGCGGTATGCTGTCCGAAGTTGCCGTTGAAGTCGATTACCCTTAAATTTCTGCCGTTAGGATTATTTTTCTGTTCCTGAAGCATTAAGGGCAGTGAAGAATCTCTGCTTCCGTCATTAACGAGTATGATTTCGTACTGACGGTTAAGATTTTCCATGACGGGGAATAAACGCCTGAAAAGTTCGGGGAGATTATCTTGCTCATTATAGACGGGAATAACAATCGAAATAATATTATTATTGTTCAACTTTGAACCTGACTTTCAGGATTATGATTTTAATATTCTATAACATCATGACAAATGCAGTCAACGCGCTGTAAAAAAGCTCAAAAAAAAATTCCCTCTCCCGTTAATTGAGAGAGGGGGAATTATAACCGCTAATGAAGGAAATCAAGAAGGCTCGGCTGAATCATTCTTGAGATTACAGCGAGGTTAGCCTGATAAGCGTAATCGGCAATCATCAGCTGTGAAATCGCGTCAGCAGGGTCAATCTTAACGAGGTCATCGTACTGCTCGTCCATGATAGCGTCTTCGGTAACGAGGCGTTCATTGTTGTACTGGTAGCGTGCCTGTAACGCTCCGTTCTCAGCCATCACTGAAAGTATATTGCTGATGAAGCTGTCAACTCTCGGAAGCATTTTGTCGGAAATATCATCAATGTTTCCGGCCTCTACGGCGGCGATAACGTCATTGATTACGCCGAAGCCGTTCTGCCTCATTGTGTTCGCGCCGCTCCTGATAGTGGCGTTCTGCGAGTGAATGCCGGTGCTGTAGAGGTCATTGGTATCAATTCCGCGAGTCTTTGCGCTGTCTTCGAGGTCATATCCGCCCCTGTAGAAACTTCTTGCTGAAGTTCCGACGCCGAGAAATGTATCTGTGTTATCGGTGCCTGAATTATCGCCGAAGTCAATCTTCACCGAGTACCCTCTGGGCGACCAGAGCATTAACTCTTTATCGCTGTTGATTTCGGCCTGAACGTCATAATCCTGCATTCTCGAATTTATGAACTGTACAATGTCATCAGCCATTATCCTGTCGTCAGCAGTAACGTCCCTCAGAGGCGTAAGGTCTAATGTGTGTGTGTACCCTGCAACTGTAATGTTGAGCGTATCGGCAGGGAAGTTCTGGTTCGTGATGTCCCAGATGAATTGAGTATCGTCCATTATTCCTTTGCCTGTACCGTTAGAATTGAGTCTTCCCTGAACGCCCGTTGAAAGCCCTAAAGCGTCCTCAGCAATATGCCCCTTAACGTCAAGGACATTGACCGCTGAACCGTCAACGCTTGAGATTGAGATTAACGGGTAATCGCCTGAGTTCCTCATGTCGGCCTGACCCATGTGAGTATCGTAGTAGTTCACGTAGAGCCAGTCTCCTGCCTGAGTTCTGAGCCTGTCCATAACGTCCTTTACGGTATCGTCCGCGCTCACGTCAATTTCAACGCTGTGCGCGAGGTTCGAGAATCTGATAGTACCCTCCCTGAATGTCTCTCCTGCTAGAGCGTAAGCGTCCCCGAAAGTTCCTGAGTCGGTTAGTCTGCTGTCCTTCATCGGGATAGTGGTCTGCTGAAGGTTTGAGGTTACACCGCCGTGAATGCCCATTTGAGCGGCAAGACCGCCGGAGTAATCGTTCCATTCGGGGTCGTCAAAAGGCATGTCAACAACCGTGAACGCCTCGCCCGAAAGGAAGTAAATCGCCGATGAACCTTCGATGTTTTTACCGTCCGAGTCAACGTGCTGAACGAACCCCATGATGTTATGGCCTTCGATTTCGTTCACCTGATTGACGATTTCCCTCATGACTGACGAGCGGTCAACGAAACCGGTATCGGGGTCAACGACATCAGCTTTCCTTATGTTGACATCGTAATACATTCCGCAGTTCATTTGAACGCGCATAGGGATTCCGATATTGTCGTCAACGCACGGAGCTGAAGGGAAGTTCACGCACTTCATGCCGGTGCCAGTGTAGCCCGTTTTGCCGTCGTAAGCGTCCGTTCTTAGTGCTGTTGACAGTCCCATCTTGTCGGCGTAATTGTTCTCGTTCATGTCGAGGAAGATTACCTGTTCACCGTTGAAGCCCCTGATTACGAGTCTCTCAGTTTCAGGCTCGCCGTCACGGGTTCCGCGTCCCCAGTCATCGTTGACATCTTTGCTGACTGACACTTCAAGCCAGCCTGCCCCGGCGTTCTTGAGTCTTGAGGCCAAGTCCTCAAGGGTATAATCTCCTGCGTTAAGTTTGATTTCAGCGGTTCTTCCGCCTGAGACTACGCGCCAGTGAAGCTGCTTTCCCGGCTCAACAGTCAGTATCTCATCAGGCGAAAACTCACGGCTCTTCATTGCCGTTTCCATTCCCAGAACATCGAAAACGTCCATATGGCTGTGGTCAAGCAGTCTGGGCTCTGTCTTTGCGGTTACGGTGCCGCCGCCTTCAGGGAGGTTAAAAATTTTCGTTGCGTTGCCTTCGGCCTTAATAGTCAGCGAGGGGTGATGCAATGACTCCTGAGCCTCGTCTATCCTGAGTCTGTCTTGGGGTAAATTTCCCTGACGGTTTGCAGTGATGACTATGGTCTTTCCGTCACCTGCAGGACGTGCGAATATCCCGTCAATGCTGTTAATTCTCTCCGCCAGAGTCTCAACCGTATCATCGCTGTGTATTCTGATAATTGATGACTTGAGGAGTTCTTCGTCTAATTTCGCGGCGGCTTCATCGTCAGAGAGTGCAGGGTTATCAGCTTTTATACTGCTTAACATGTCGGCAATATCTTTATCGGTGAGATTTGAGACTGAGGAACTGCCGATCGCTATTTTGAGCAATGACTCCTCATCTCCTGACGGCCTCCAGTCAAGCGCGCTCATGTCGGCCGTAATTATAGTAGCGTCCATAGGCATGTAGTCAGTATCGGGCCAGCCCGTGATTCCTATCTTCTCGCCCGTGTTGCTCTTCAGGAATAACTGCTGTGTGCCTGCCTCGTAATCGGTCTCAATGTAAGCGTGAACAAGCATATCGGCTCCCTGTTCTTCGAGTGAACTGTTGACGATTGAGGCCAAGTCCGCAAGGCTTATGCCCGAGACTTCGTTGGGGTCTCTGTAACCGTTGTCATCGGAATAATTGAAGGTATCTGTGTTCGTCTTGTTGTAATCTGAATCGCTCCAGTCTTCGGGAATAAATACCGAGAGTGTTCTGTTGCCGACTGTAATTTGTACTTTCTCTTCGCGTCCTGTCCATTCCCAGTCCAATGGGACGTAATGCGAGCAAATGAAGTACGAGTCCTCATTTTCTGGGGCGATGTCGTTGCCGGTGAAGGAGACATCGCCGAGAAGACTCTCGCTTAAAGCGTATTTGATTCTCTCGTCAGTGCCCTGATACTTAATGCTTCCGTCGGGCATTTCGGCAAAAGGCATAGTGCTTGTGTCAGTTCCTCCGAAGATGTATTGACCTGCCACTTTAGTATTGAGGTTATCGAGCATGATTTTCTTGTTGGCCTCAATCTGGGCGGTAATGTCCTTCAGCTGGTCGGAATTTAGTGCGCCGTCTCCTGCCTGAATAATAAGGCTTCTGATTGACTCCGCCGCGTTTAAGACGTTGTTCAATGCACTGTCCGCGTAACGGAGCATAGTTATGGCATTAGTCGTGTTAGTCTGGTATTTATTATTGGCGTTCATGGCTGACTGAACTGCCATTGAGCGCGATATAGCTGAAGGGTTGTCGGAAAGTTTGCTGTATTTATTTCCGGAAGCTATCTGCTGCTGGAGTTCCTGAATATTCCGCTGGCTCTGCGATAATGAATTCATTAAGCTCCCGTACATTGTAGCTGTCGTTAAACGGCTGTACATTTCTTAATCACTCCTGCAAAAAAAATTCCCTCCCGTTCCGTCAGGAGGGTTAAAATCCATCAACGGGCTGTACTAAATTTATCGGCCCACAAGACCCATACCGTTAATCACCGTGTTAAGCATCTCGTCAAGAGCAGTGATATATCTTGACATTGCGCCGAACGCCCTGTTAAGTATAACGATGTCCATAAGTTCCTCATCGAGATTGACTCCTGAACATGCCTGACGCTGTGAGTTAATCTGGTCTGAGACTGTAGCTTCAGTAGTGTACATGAGCTTTGCGTGTCCTGCCTCAGTTCCGATTTGGGAGAGCATAGCGTCATATATGCCGCCGATAGTCATAGTTCCGTTCTCAAGAACCTTATCGAAATTAAGGCTTACCATTCTTGAAGCGTTCGTGCCGTCTCCTGAACCTCCACTCTTTCCGTAAACGGCCAGTCCGTTATCATCTCTCTTACCCATAGCGGCACCGATTAATGACGGGTCATAAGCAACTCTTTCGGTAACGCTGAGATTCTGAGAGGCATGAGACTTGAAGCCCAGTGCGTTGAAGAACGCAACGCCTGACATGTTCTCATCAGCAGCGACTCCGTAGCCTGAATACTGGAAAGCGTTAATATTTTTGATGAGGCCGTAAGCCATCTCATCAAGCTCGGATTTAAGGTTCGGTATCATTTCGTCCCTTGCCTCCTCAAGACCTTTAATGCTTCCGTCCCTGATGTGATGATAGACGCGTATTGTAGTAGTGCCTGTGTTCTTGAGGTTGAGCCACATTCCGGGATTGACTTCGGTTAAGGCTTCAGCTTTGTACCTTTCGCGAATGTCGCCTGATGTTGAAGGAATTCTTCTGGCCATGTTGAACATGTTGTCGGACGAAAGGTAATGAACGCCGTTAAGGGTGAACGAAGCGTCAGTCGATACGCCCGAAGGAGGAATATATGCTACCTCTCTGTAACTCGTGAGGGGGTTGCCGTTGTCGTCAAGAACGTCAGAGATTATGGCCTGATTTCTTGTGAGGCCGAGCCTTCTGAGTACCTGCATGTTTCCGTCCTCTGAACCCATAAGTGTAATTCTCTGTGCCTCTCCTGCAACGTTCGCAAAAATTTCGAGGTATCCGTTATCGGTTGAGGCATGTACCCATTGTTCCGGCTGAGTGAGTCCGAACTCGGCCTGATATTTTTCGTTAATCTTGTTACGGATTGTTACGAGGCTGTCAGAACTCTCGACATCAATCGTAATCACTGGATTGTCATTGACGATTCCCATTGAGGCGGCTAAATTTCCTTCGACATCTGAGATTGAAATCAGGTGGTTGTCTTTCGACTCAATATAGAACTGGGTTACCGTTCCCGTAGCTGACTTGCCTGTAACGACTCTCATTTCCGAGAGCGAAGGGTTGTCGGAATTTCCTGCCTTAGCGAAGACTGTTGACATGAAATCCGTTAAGTCCTCAACCGTTAAGGCTTCACCGGCTTCTTTGCTCATGCCCAAGTCGGAGCTTAATACCCATTTGCCTGTTGAGGCGTTCCAAGTTGCAGAGATGTCAGCCTGATCTCCTGATACGCCGACTCTGAAAGTATGTTTTCTGGGTGATGTAGTATCTCCGTTTTTGATTGCTGCGAGGATTTCGCCTTCATTGAGGCTGAAGCCGGCGCTGCCTGCGAAATTGTTTGAAGTTACTCTAGTACCCTGAGTGCCGACTTGAATCCTGAATGAGCCTGAGATGTTCAGGGGGTCATTAATGTTTGCCGGTTCGACTCTCATGTTGACATCGAGTAATTCCTGAGTTGCTTCAGTGAGTACGCCGAGCATTCCGCTGTAATCAGTAACTTCAAGCTGTTTTCTGTTGTCAGTCCAGAAATTTAACCTTCCGTTGTCGTCTCTTGCATTAAGATTGAGCGTCTTCGATGTAAGCACAGTGCCTCCGATGGAAGGGTTAAGATTGTTGGCAATTTCGACGGCTTCATTGACGAATTTTTCTATATCGGCAGTAGTCAAGTCATCACTATTGACGAAAACAGGAGTATAAACTGAATTTCCGTCAGAGTCCTTGAGTTCAACGCCGTCAAGTTCAGCTCTTAATTTCCAGCCGTTGGTTACCCTGTCGATTTTGACCGTGAGAATCGAAGGTGTTTCATTGTCGTCAATACTCCTGAACTGTAACTTGTAGGGTATATCCTGAGAGTCGCTGTCAAGAATTGTGCCCCGTTCATTGACGTTTGAGATAGTGCGTGTAGTGCCTGACGCGAGGCTTTCTTCCTTTGTGAAAGCTAACCTCCTGAGTAAATCGCTGTTTCCTGTGAACGTTATCACTTCGTCATTTCCGGCTGTAACGGTCAGGTAGCCCTTTGATACTGACGCGCTTAAAGGTGAAGAAAACATAGCGGCTATATCGTCGATAGTGTCAGTGTTCGCTACTGTTATGGTCTGAGTAGTTACCGTTGAGGCAAGCCCCATAGCTGAAGCGAGGCTGCCGTTTATGTCGAGCATTGAGAATATGCAGTCTTCAGCGGCTTTAAGCTCTATTTTGTCATTAATGCCGTCCGGCGGAACGTCTGAGTCAAAAGCTCTTGCGTGAATATTTGCGAGTCCTGTTCCTGTCGAAGCTGATGAAAATGTGCTGTTCAGGAATGACGCAAAATTATCGATAGTGAGTGCCGTTACTGTAGTGCTGTTGCCCAAGTCGGAGCTTAATGTGAAGCCTCCTGCTGAAGCCTGAACGCTGATATTGACTTCTGTGCAGGCATCTGGCCCTGAGAGACTGATACGGAATGTATCGTTTCCGCTTGTACCCGTTATAGTTCCCGTAGCAAATTTGGCAGATTCGGCCTGATTGCCCGAGTTCCCGATGATGACATCAAATGTTCCAGCGACTCCCGGGCCTTTCTCTTCTGAGAGAGTGCCTAAAATTTCATTGCTGCAAACGACTTTTACGGATTCGGGCGTATTTGTCGGTGTAATTTCAATAGCACTGTTGACGACGGCGGCGGATATTCCAGTTCCCGGAATGCTGTTGATGTAGTTCACAAGGTCTGTAGTGGTGAGACTGCTCCCTGAAACGGCATAGCTTGTAGTCGTGATGTTGCCGTTTCCGTCATCGAGCTGCCAGATGTCATGCGTAGGGTCTGTAGGGTCTTGTATTCTGGTCATGGTTATTCTCATGTCCTCAAGTCTGTTGCCGTTGACATCAACACGGGCGATAGCGATAGTGTTCGAACCTGCGGACGAATCATCGAGGACGTTTCCGGTGGAGAAAGCCTGAGTAGTAACTTTGAACGTCATCAGGTCATCGTCTCCGCCTCCTGCATAAATATTGTCCTCAAAGTCTGAGCTTCTTACAGCGTAGGTCTCAAGGCAGTGTGCATTGCCGCCTCCGATTGTCCATTCAGCACCGTTAGCGATTCTGTCAACTGAAAGCTGATACGAGCCCTCCGCACCTGTAGCGAGTGCCTCAGCGATTGTGGGATCTTCAACAATGTCAAACTCGTTCTCAGCGACCTGAACATCGTAATATACCTGATTATCCCAGAGGAAAGCGTGAGCCTTTAATTCTCTGACGTTTATACCCTGAACCAATACCCTGCCGTTCACTGAAAGGAAAAATTCGCCCTTAACTCCATCATGCTCCAAAGGCTCATTGTAGGATATATCCATCATTTTAGAGAGTTTGTCGAGGATTAAATCTCTTGAATCTCTGAGGTCATTAGCGTTCTGGTTAAGTGCTTCGGCCTCTGCGATTTCTTTGTTTAAGGCGGCGAGGTTGTGCAGCATTCCGTTCACATCATCTACTGCCTGTTTAATTTCAAGATTAACGCTCTCATTATATGTATTGAAACTTGAGATTAAATTGCCCAGCATTGAACCGAGTGAATTTGCTGATGTTACGAGTGCCTGACGCGCTGAAGTGTCCTCAGGTTTTTCCTGTAAAGTCTGCATATTCGTGAAAAACGTGTCCATTGCGGAGCGTATTCCCGAAGAATTAGGCTCTGAAATATAATTCTGTATGCTCTCGTAAAGGTCATTAACTTTGTCCCAGTATCCTAATGTTGACTGAACGTCCCTGTACTGGAAATCAAGAAATTCATCGCGTATTCTCTCAATGGTCGAGGCGGTCATTCCCTGACCAAGCTGTCCGACTCCCGGAATATTCTCAGGCGTTACGGTCTTGAAATTAACTCTCTGACGGGAATATCCTTCAGTGTTCATGTTAGAGATATTATGACCGACGGTCTGCATTCCCAGTCTGAAAGCATTTAACGCGCTCTTGCCCATCTCAATTCCGCCGAATGAACTGCTCATTTTATCTTACCCCCTGAAATCTGCCGAACCAGACTGAGACACTATATCACCGTTAAGCCTGCGCCATTCTGAAAGAAGCATTGATGTATACTGTTCGTGCTGGTCAATAAGTCCTGTTAAAATCATCATTTCGGATTTCAAAACAAAAACGGACTGGGTTAATTTATCCACAGCCCTGTTAAAATCAATTTTCTCATCATCGTCCAAAACTGGAACGAGCGAACTTGCATTAGTGCCGCATGAATATTTTTCAGCAAATTTTTTCGTAATGTCATCGCGCAGTTTTTCCTGAGACTGAGCCTCAAACGACAGATCTCTCGTCTCGTTCATGAGAGCGTTTACGGCCTCAGTGTCCCTGCGGCGCATTGCCTCTCTCTGCTCGCGGATAGCATCAATTAAATCGTCTATGCAGTCCGCCTCGTCAAGAACCGCATCAATCAGTTCTTCAACTTCGGCACGCATGGTTTATTGCCCTTTCTATTCTTCAGCGGCTTCCAACATTCCGGCCATGTAGAGAACGTTAGCCAGTTTGTCGAGCGGAGGATTATAGGTGCCTGATTCTATTTTTGCTTTGAAGTCGGCTACAACATCTTCGCGGACATCGGGAATATTTTTCATCTCAGCGTTAGCCCTTGCGAGGAGTGTTCCGAACGAACTTATGTTAGCGTTGTCAGTCTCGGCTGAAAAACCGCTGTTATAGGAAATATTACGCTTTGATTTTTTGTTATTCAGGGCTTCTGCTGAATACTGCCCTGAGATTCTGCCAATCATTTATTACGCCCTCCTTCTTGCTTGAAAATTTTTTAACACTCTCATTTCGTGTAATTTTTCGGTGCTTTGAGCTATCATCTTTAATTGAGGTGATAAAAAAATCATGAATATAAAGCGCATTGTCGATATCCTTATGACTGTTGCATTAGTGCTCCTGATGTCATCTCAGGTTACGGGGCAGGAGGCTCACGAGTACACGGGAATAATAATGTTTGTACTGTTCCTTGTCCACCAGTATTTGAACCGAAGGTGGTACGGTGCATTGATGAAGGGACGCTATACAACCCTCAGAACGCTCTCGACAGTCATAAATTTCTCGCTTCTGGTGTCATTCATAATGACGGCGTTCAGCGGAATAATAATGTCCGAGAATTTCCCCTCGCTCAATGTCGAATCGCTGACATCATTCGCAAGGCTCGCGCATTTATCATGCTCGTACCTGAGCTTCACGCTTATGGGGATTCATCTTGGGCTTCACTGGGGAATGATTGCAGGAAGAATTAAAGCGTCATGGCCGGAAATCCTCGCGGTTATATCCGCAGGGTACGGGCTTTATGCGTTCGTGTGGGTCAATAATATTTTCTCGTATATATTCCTGATTAACGAGTTCGCGTTCCTTGATTACGAGAAGAATCCTGCAATAGTGATTCTTGAGAATGTCTCAATGATGTCGTTCTGGACTCTGGCAGGCTATCAGGCAAGCAAAATTTTAACGGGCAAATTCATCAAGCCACTTGTGATTTTGGGGCTGGTGATTCTAACGGGGCTGACGTTCAGATTTTTGCTGGGAGTTCCAGAAGGAGGCTTTTAATTCAGAATGAACACGTCAGGAATTGTAATCGGTCTTTCAAGTTTCATCATCATCGGAATTTTTCACCCGATTGTGATTAAGTGCGAGTATTATTTTTCAGCAAAGGCATGGCCGGTCTTTCTCGTTCTCGGAATAATATCCTGCGCGATCTCATTGATGATTGAGGACGACACATTGTCGGGAATTGCAGGGGTATTAGGCTTCTGCCTGCTGTGGAGCATTCACGAGCTTAAGAAACAGGAAGAGAGAGTCGCTAAAGGCTGGTTCCCCCGAAACCCTGAGCGCGATAACACGTGATATAATTGCGGAAATTTAAGAGTAAAGGTGATGTATTTAACATGGCAGAAAAACTTTGCCCGTCATGTCATAAAGTGTTGAAACTCAGAGAATCAGGTTATCCTATGGGAAGTTCATTCCTGAAAGCCGACAGGGTTCACGTAGATATTTACGAATGCCCTGAATGTCATGGGATAAGGCTCTATGCAGCTGAGAGCGATATGGTAACTTGCCCGAAATGCGGCTCTGTTCACAGCGCGAAGGAAGCCTGCGCAATCTGCGCTATGAATGCCGCTATTGATGAAGCAGGAAAATAACTAGTCAACGAAAATAATCCCCCTGTCGTTAAGGCAAGGGGAATTTTTTTTTACCTTTCAGCATCTATATGCTGATACGGCGTTCGGAAAGCAATACGATGCTTACGGAAATATTGATAACGTTGTCTAGCATGGCCTTGAGGACGGCTTCGGGATAATCGCTGAGGTAATCGACAGAGTTGTGATTAACGGCGTTCTGATGAACCTGAAAATCTATGACATTGACGCTAGGCAGTTCTTTGAGGAGTTCTATCAAAGACGGTATTTCCACTGGGAAGAAGATTTCGGGGAAGTTCAGGATTCGTACATGAGCATAAGACTGAAACAAAAGCAGCTCGACGAGTACCGAACAATGAGAAGGCAGACCCGCTCACGGTGGGTAGGAGGAGGCTTCGGGATAGGCGGAGCGTTGAAGGGAGCGGCTAAGGCCGGAGCGATGAACATGGCCAGCGGTGCGCTTCACGGGCTGTTCAACGCCGGAGCGAAAGTTCTCAGTATGGCCGATGAGAGCAACAAGAAATCTTCTCTCTACAGAAACGCTAAAAGTGGACGACGGAATATGGCGGTCAGTCTATGAGATTCACTTTGTTGTCTGGAATATGCTTGAGGAACAGGGCGGAAACATGTATGTTGAGTGTCTTGCTTCGGGAGCGACAAAGAAAGCTGAGGCTACTGTCAACAACTTCGCGAGAATGCCGAAATCGGAAGTCCGCAGATTCTTCTCCTTAATCCCTACAGCGAGGAACTCTACAAGAGTCTTTTCTCGATATTCGGAGACCCGGGCGGAGGTCTTCAGAGGACGGCGAGGTATTTC
The DNA here is from genome assembly GCA_017470485.1 of Synergistaceae bacterium. GTDB lineage: Bacteria > Synergistota > Synergistia > Synergistales > Aminobacteriaceae > JAFUXM01. The sequence continues at coordinate 59,823 of JAFUYQ010000019.1, read as the reverse complement.
GGGGTTGACACGTCATTCATAACTGAGGGGAAAGAAGAACTGGCCGAACAAATTTTTGCTGACATCAAGCAGGAGCTGGGGCAATCGGAACAGGCCGCGCTTAACGCAAAAACGAAATATGAACTTGCTCTGAAGTCTCACGGTATCGGCGATACGCTTTCGGCACAGAAGCATCTCGAAGCCATAGAGGACACGCTGAGAGATTATGACGTTAAGGCGAGGACGTTCGGCGGTAAAACTTTCCGTTCACGGGCTGAGGCAGAGGAAGCGAGGAAATCCGCAGAGGATTTTGAGCGGTCAATTAAGGACTGCGACTACAGGAAATCAGAGGAGAACGCCCGTAAAGCTCTCGAAATCATCATGGCTTATGACGCTAAGACCCCTGAGGCCCAAAAATTCGCTGACGCTAAACGTGAAGAGGTCGGAAAAATACTGGTCGATTTTGACATCAACGCCCGTACTGTAACTTCCCGTATTGGGAAGACAACGTTCGACACAAGAGAAGAAGCTGAAAAAGCCCGTGAGGAGGTCTTCAAAATAAACAAACTTCTTTACGGCCTCGACTATGAACACTCGGAGGAGGATGCCAAGAAAGCGCTTGAGAGGTTGGAAGGATATGAGCCCGGCTTCAGGAGAATCTTTGATGATTACCTAGACATGGTGCAAGCTCTTGTGTCTTCCTTCAACACAGAGGCCAGCACGGTGAGTTTCAACGGAATCAGTGTTGTCTTGGAGAGGGAAGAAGCCGACAAGGTAAAAGCTATGCCGGAGTTCAGCGAGTTAGTCAGCTGTTGGGAGAAGTACAAGACCGAAAGAACTGACGGAGCATTGAATCACATCGCTAACTTGCTACAGAAAATGCCCCAGAAGATTCGCAAGTCATATTGGGGAATGATGAGCGAGTTTGAGGCGGAACAGAAAAAGATGGTGAGTGATGTGGGAAGCCCTCTCAAGTGTGGTTTGGTGTTCTTATGCGGTTATGTGCTTCTTGGTTTCATAGATCCTTTGCAGGCGGAACTTGGATATAAGGCGGCCTCAAATATGGCATTAAATTTAGTTGGGCTTGCACTTTGTGTGATAATGCTGACATCTATGGTCAAGGGAATCAAGGCTGTATTCAAGCGTCATAAATCAAAGAAATCATCTGCGTACCTCGATGACTTTGAGAAGCTCTCCTCACAGTCAACAGAGTACCGAAACTTCAAAATGACGAACAAGAAATAATCTCAAGCCAACAAAAAAATCCCAGCCTGATTTCGAGACTGGGATTTCTCATTAATTCTTTACGCCTTTATCGCCTCAGCTCGCCCGGGATAAACCGCGAGAGCGTTCTTGAGAATGTTCAACGCTTTCTCAAGGTCTTCCTTCTTGAGGACGTATGCCATTCTCACCTCGTCCATTCCCAAACCGGCCTCAGCGTAAAATCCGCTTCCCGGCGCGGCCATAGTGGTCTCTCCGTTAATGTCGAAGTTCTGAAGAAGCCAGATGATGAACTTCTCCGAGTCGTCAACAGGCAGCTTCACCATCGTGTAGAATGCCCCTTTAGGCTCGTGGCAGACTACCCCGTCAATCTCCTTCAAGCCCCTGTAAAGAACATCACGGCGCGTCTTGTATTCCTTGTTGACCTCCTGCAGGTAGCTCTTTGGTGTTCGGTACAATGCTGCTGCTCCGACCTGCTCAACCGCTGAAACGCTCAGTCTTCCCTGACAGAGTTTCATGACTTCGGCAAGGAAAGGCTTGTTCTTTATCGCTATGCAGCCTATTCTCGCACCGCACGCGCTGAAACGCTTTGACACGGAGTCAACCATTATTACCCTGTCCCTTGCGTCCTCAACCTCGCCGAAACTCATGAAGTCCCCTGCCTCATAGATGAACTCGCGGTAAACCTCATCGGCAATGATGAAGATGTCATGTTTCTTGGCCAGACGGCAGAGCATACGAATCTCATCAGGCGTGTAAGACACTCCCGTAGGGTTGCAGGGGTGTGATACCCAGAATGCGCGCGTCTTTGAGTTAATGAGGCTCTCGATTACGTTTTCGGGCGGAAGGTGGAAGCCTGTTTCTGCCTTAGTTGGAATCGGGGTGAGTTTAGCAAGAGCGAGTTTAGCGAACGTGTTGTAATTCGCGTAGAACGGTTCGGGAACTAAAATCTCATCGCCCGGATCGCAGAGTATCATAACTACGAACTGAAGTGCCTCGCTTCCTCCGCAGGTTATGTATACTTCGTCAGGCTCGTAGGGAACTCCCATAGCCTTGTAGTATCCTGAGATTGCCTCACGGAGTTCAGGTATACCCTGCGAGGGCTGGTACGCTACCGTCTGAGGGTGAAAGTTCCTGATTGCCTCGAAATATTCATCGGGTGTCTTAATATCAGGCTGTCCGATGTTGAGATGATAGACTTTCTTGCCTTTAGCCTTTGCCTCGTCAGCATAAGGTATTAATCTTCTTATAGGCGAGATTTTGAGAGCCTTGATTCTTTCCGAGATGTGCATTGTTGATTCACTCCCTGCTACTTTGCTTTACCCTGAGAGGCAACGGCCGCCTGAGCCTTAGCGATAGCCTCAGCGTCCCCGAGATAACGGTGCGAGACCGGCTTCAGATTTTCATCAAGCTCGTAAACCAGCGGTACGCCTGTTGGAATGTTGAGTTCGAGAATGTCTTTCTCCGAAATATTGTCGAGGTATTTGACCAGTGCGCGGAGTGAATTTCCGTGAGCGGCAATGATGATTTTCTTTCCCGACTTTATGGCAGGAACGATTGAGTCGTTCCAGTAGGGGACAACTCTTGCCACAGTATCGGCGAGGCACTCAGTGAGAGGCAGTTCGGCTTCAGTGAGGCCGGTATATCTGGGGTCATGGCCGGGATAACGCTCGTCATCTTTTGTGAGTACGGGGGGCTGAATGTCGTAGCTTCTGCGCCAGATTTTGACCTGAGCGTCGCCGTATTTAGCGGCAGTATCGGCCTTGTTGAGTCCCTGCAAAGCACCGTAATGCCTCTCGTTAAGTTTCCATGAATGCTGAACGGGTATCCACATTCTGTCCATTTCCTCAAGGACGAGCCAGAGGGTTTTAATGGCTCTTTTGAGAACTGACGTGAAAGCGTAATCGAACGCGAAGCCTTCAGCCTTCAAGAGTTTTCCGGCCGAGCGCGCTTCCTCGATGCCCTTTTCGGATAACGGTACATCAGTCCAGCCAGTGAAGCGGTTCTCTTTGTTCCATGCAGATTCGCCGTGCCGTATTAAAACGATTTCGTACATTTGAATAATACTTCCTTCCATTTATAAATTTTAGTAAGGTTAGCAGAAAATTCTAATTTTTCAAAGCCTCACGCTAATTTCTTGACTTTGCTGTACTTTGCTGTAAAATTTCTGCGTTAATCACTAGGGCAATTGGCACAGGGGTTAGCGCGCTTCCTTCACACGGAAGAGGTCACTGGTTCAAATCCAGTATTGCCCATTAAGAGATAGTTCGGTAAAGCTGAGCAAGAATAAAAAAACCGCTGTTTAAGCGGTTTTTTTGTGTTAGCTGGTTCGGTAAGTGTAAAATAAAATCGCTAAGTTAAAAATCACACCGTAGAAAAAAACGTAGAAGATAAAAAATTTTTCTACGGTCACAGGAAAAGAGGGTTTTATCCATGTTAAGCGAAGCGCAAGTGAGAAACATGAAAGCGAAAGAAAAACCATTTATGGTTCGAGACGATCGAGGGTTGAATCTGAGAGTTGATCCTTCGGGAAGAAAATACTGGATCTTCAGGTACTGGGAGAATAAAAAAGAGCATCAAATTTCACTCGGCCCATACCCAGACTTATCACTGAAAGACGCGCGATTAAAACGTGATGAACTTCAGATGACAAGAGCGAAAGGTGAAAGTCTTTCCAAAATCCCACGATTTTTTTCGGAAGCTGCAAGCCAGTGGCTGAAAATCCGCATGAAGGGAAAAGCTGAAAATTACCTCAAAACCGTTTGTCTAAGACTTAATAAGTATATTTTACCTGAATTTGGCTCAACTCCTCTGAATGAAATCAAAGCTCCTGATGTGCTTCGCTTGTGCCGCAAAATTGAGGACACAGGACATGATGAAACAGCTCGCCGAGTGAAGATAGTAGTTGGTCAAATTTTCAGATTTGCTATAGCTTCCGGCTGGGCTGAAAATGATCCGACATCTGCGTTGCTTGGTGCTTTAAGTCCAAGAAAAAGTAAACATTATGCGACATTAACTGACCCATCAGAAATTTCGATTTTAATGAGAGCGATGAAAGCCTACCCGTACACGCTGATCCGCTGTGCTATGCTGTTTTCAGCTTACACAGCAGCTCGTCCCGGTGAAGTTCGTGCTGCTGAGTGGAGCGAAATAAAGGGCGATTTGTGGGATATTCCGGCAGGCAAAATGAAGATGAAACGCCGACATATCGTGCCCCTCTCAAAACAAGTTAAAGAAATTATTGAACAATTACGTCCTCTAACCGGTAAGGGGCGTTACCTTTTCCCTTCTCCGCGAAATGACGGCAGATGTATGTCTGATAACGGAGTGCGTATGGCATTGAGGGGTATGGGATTTACAAAAGAGCAAATTACCCCTCACGGATTCCGAGCAATGTTCTCGACTATTGCTAATGAACATGGCTGGAACAGGGACGTGATCGAACGTCAGCTGGCACACGTTGAGGAAAATTCCGTGAGGGGGGCGTACAACCACGCCGAGTACATGCCCGAACGAATTAAAATCATGCAGTGGTGGGCGGATTGGTTGGACGGTCTTGCGGAAAAATAAAAACGGCCTCCCGGAGAAGAAGGCCGCTATCAAGCGAAACGCAGTACACAATAAGGAGTTTTGTGTACTGACAGCAATGAGGCTAAATCAGCGAATACGCTTCGATTGTTGCCTCTTTGAGGATTTTATCATACTCGAATAGTAAAAATGATTGAGGGGAAGTCCCCCCCCCTCAATCACGTAAACTGCTATATTATCTTCATGAGAAATGCGGACTTCATTTCGGGTTCGCCTGTCCTGAAATCATCAAAGCCGGTCTTGATTCTGGTTAAACCCTGAAGTTTTGCGCCGCTGTCCTCGAATACTGTAAGGATTTCAGCAATGCTGCATCGGCTGTCTGAAATGGTGAACTCCGCAATGCCTTCTGCTTTCATTTCTTCGACCATCGCTGGAATGTCTCTCGGCCAGAATGAGCCGCTTATGTCAAGTACGTTCCTGTTGTGTCCTTTACTGTCGCAGTATGCGCTGAATACCTCGTAGTTCGCTTCGTCCTGATTGACTTCCCAGTAGTGTTTGCCGCTGTTGTTGAGTTTCTCCAGAATGCTGTCGTATTTTTCGATTTTTACTGCCATGATTTTTCTTCTCCTTTTCGATGATTACTGCGTTTCCGCTTTATGTACGTAGTATAACTCTGAAAAAGTATTATGCAAGTATTTTCTTATCTTTTTTAATTAAAATTCAGAAAAAAAAATAAGGGGGGAAATCCCCCTCTTCCTTCCGCTACATTACCTTCATGAGAAAAGCCGGAATAACCTCGAATTTGTCGCTGTTGAATGCGCGGTAGCGGCTGTTCACCTTGATAACGCCCTGAAATTTGATGCCCATTTCCTCGAATGCCGCGATTATTCTGATGAGGCTTAATGTCTCGAATGAAATCGAAAACTCCGCAATTCCCAGCCTGCGCACCGTTTCGGCGATCTGCCTTACATCCTCTTCGCCGAAAACATCGCTGATGTTCAGCCTCTCGTTGTTTGCAACCTTGTTCTGCTCGTAGGCTTTGTACATTGTCCAGTTGTCGATTGCCTTGTCGAACTCTCTGCTGCCGTTGATGATTTCTTCGTACTCGTTGATGTTTTTCATGTTTTTTCCCTTCTCTTTCTTGATGATTACTGCGTTTCCGCTTGATGAACATAGTATAACTCTAAAAAATTTTAATGCAAGTATTTTTTTATTAAAAAAGTGGTAAAATATAGGCCATGAAAATTTAGGAGGTAGAAAACGTGGATATAAAAGATTTAGTGTCAGTGGAAGAAGCAGCCGCGATACTGGGATACAGAAAAAGTTCGATAACGCCGCTTTGCCGGAAAGGACTGCTGGAAGGTGCGTTTAAGATAGGGCATCAGTGGTTCATACCGCGAAAAGTGGTAGAGAATTATGAAAAAGCCCCGCAGGGATTTGCGGCAATCTGGAAGCGCAGACATGAGGCTGAAAAAGCGGAGGAAGCGGCCATGCTCGAAACAGCCTCAGATAGGTTAGAGGAAGAAGAAAACGTAGAAAGTCTGGAACGCGAAATTCTGCATTATATGAGGATTTTGGCGAGGAAATTTCACCGTCTGGAAAAAATGATGGCACAGGATAAGGAAAAACCTTAAACTGTACCATTGGCTCATTTCCACGCCTTGAAATAGTGTGTGTTGCCCCAACAGTCGGTAGTAATTAACCGCGCATACTCGTTAGTCTCGCGGTCAAGGCGGAATCTGCTGAATAACCGCAGCTTGTTAAGATTTTCGACAAGTTCCGAGCCTGTAACACTGTCTTCTGTGGCATCTTGAATGGCAACCACATTACAGTTATCCTTATGAAACATAATTGAAAGTGCTTCTGGGATGCCGTTTGCTGTAAGCAGTTCTGGATTCTTTATATTATAAAACTCCTCCGTAATCAATCTTTGTATATGTTCGCTCTGAAACGGAGTAAAAGCAAGTTATGAAGCTATCTGTTCTTCAGCCTCCTGCTGATTCTTTTTGGTAAACTCCAGGAATCTTCCGTGCAAAAATTTCGGGATTGGCACTCCGAGCTTGTCAGCGTTTTCGATTATGCTTATGCCCTCGTTGCCGATATAAAAAAGAATAATCGCAACTCTGAAAGCCTGCTTAGAGTCGAGCAAATGAACGTCAATGATATTCGCAACTCCCACAAGCATAAACATGGTTATTTTCCGGGCGATACCACTAAAGGCGATTTTACTTGAAATTTTGCCCTCAAGCCCTGCCCTGCAAATGCCGGTGATGTAATCAATGACAGTGCAAGCAATGAGTACCTTGATATAGCCGTCCAGCCCTCCAAAGAACCAACCTAAAAGCCCTACAATTCCAGCAATCATAAATTCTGACACTTCATCGTTCACGGCTTCACCCCCGCAGCTTGAGCCATATCATCAGCTCGTCTCAGCCAGCCTTTCAGATGTACTTTCTGCGTGGAATTACGTGCAACTATTTTTTCATAATAGACTTTTCTTTGCTCATAGATGGCTCTTGCGAGTCTTGTGGGTTCACATACTTTGAGAGCCGCAAAGGTTTTCGGGCCGAATTTACCGTCAACGACAACCGACTGGCCGCAGTCAATAACCGCTCTTTGCAAAATAGACGCAAAGCCGCCGTGATTGATACAGCAGTCCAGACAACACAAACAAACCGGCCATGTCAGCTGCTCCCAGCTGTACTTGTCCCAATAATTCTTGCGGTAAATTAGCTTTGCTTCATTAACAGTCAGTCTGCAAATGTCATCATGAGAAACAATGCCATTCTTAAATGCAGTTTTAAGTGTTGCCAATGTAACGCCGTAAGCAGTCGCTCCACCTAAATCGGCTTTCGCGTTGCTCTTAATGACTGGTTTTCCGTCCACGATACTGAAATTCCGTCCGCCCTCCCACTTCAGGTAAAAAGCGATAGATCTGTCAAATTTTTCTTGAGCGTCCATCTATGCCACCTCGCCTTCTTTGGGATTTTCAATCTCGTCAGCTATTTCCTTTTCTTCCCTCTCGCTCAGCTCTATATCGCCGAAGCTACGCCCTGAAAACTCGTTGAGCTTCTGGCAAGCCTTATCTACCAGCCATGCCAGAACTACATCATCAACCCATTCGAGGTATGACGGGAGCGTTATCATCTCGTCAAGTTTCTTGATGACCGCCGCTTTTTTCTCGGAGCCGTCCTTATCCTTGAGATTTTTCTCAGCCCACATAACCTGCTCTACTGCCCATATTTTTATCTGCTCAAACATTAGAATTCCTCCTCCTAAACAAAAAGCGGGGAAGCCGTAAAGCCCCCCGCAAGTGCGTTCTATCATTTCGTTAACCTCACCGAAATGATAGATTCACTCGCCTAACAAACCCTTGCCTGTTATCGCCTTGAACTGGTCAGCCGTGATTACATTCTTAGCAACGGCCTCGCGAACTCTTGCCTCGTCCCAAAATCCCTGCTCGTAATACTCCTTGATTTTCTCAAACATTTTCTTCACCTCCTAGAAACTTGATCCGCCCAGCATTATCGCGTAATCAACGTCTGCGCGGAGCTGGCGTTTTTCCATCTCATCAGTCGGAATATCCCTGAGTACGAAATACCAACCGTCAGGCAGGCCGTGAGTTTTCTGAGTATAATGAGCCACCTGCACAAGCTCCATATGCTCATGCGTCCCGATGAGGCCGGCCTCGTCCGCCTCAGCGTCTCCGCTGATTGTTACCTTTGACAGCTTGCCCCTGAAAGTCTCAGGCGTAACTTCGGATTTACTCACAAAGTTGTTGCCGTTAAGTTCCAGCTCGGTGAGCTGTGTTCCATCAGCCAACGTAACCGTGCATGTGTTGTTCTTCGCTTTTTCTTCCATTTTGGTTTCCTCTCAAATAATTTGATGTAAAGCTGGTACATGTTGTAAATCTGCCAGTGCGACATTCTTTGATAATTGCCGCATATCCAGCTTTTGAAGATGTTTTCTATCTCGTCTAATGTAATTCTGCCCGTGTTAATAAGTCTTTTATATGCTTTCAGTTTTTTGCGTTCACGGGTTATTGATTTCGGATTTATCTTGCGGATTACCCTGCCTGTTTCGGTGAGGCTGTATCCGTTCTGCAAGTGTCGGTAAAAGCTGGAAAGTTTTACAATTCTAGTCTTGCGCTTATTGATTATTATTCCGTATTTGTTTGCTATGTCTTTAAGACCTTCAAGCAGATTTTTCAGCGTTTCGCGGTCTGAGGCAATCGCGTAAAAATCATCGGTGTATCTGCCGTAGCCTTTTATCCCTGCCACAATCTTTACGTAATTGTCTAGTCTGTAAGGAAAAATAACACCGATGTTTTGGCTTGTTTGATTGCCTATGTCAACGCCCTTGTTAAGAAATTTCTCGCCTGTGAGCAATGTTTCATCAACGCCGTAGTTCAGCATTGCGTCAACCTTGCTTGTATACATGACACGAATTTCATCATCAGAGAACCTGCTGACATCAACGCGAAAAGTATTAAAAATCCCTGTCAGTATCCGCCAAGCCATAGCTAAATCTTCTCGGTCAAATCCAGAACGCTTCAAGAAATGCGCCAAAACTTTGCCACAGATGTCGTGTCGAATATTCGCATAATAGCCGGAAAAATCTCCAAGAAGTATATAGCCCTTGTTCGTTCCATATCTCTTGAAATAGTCCCGTAAATGCGTCTCGAAACGCACCCGATGAAAGCTCACTCCTTTACCTTTCTGAGACGCTCCATTATCGTGAATCAAAAAACGTTTCAGAGCCGGTGTCAGTATTTCATCGCAAATCATATGATTGACGACTTTATCAACCATTTTGTTATTTGTAACAAAACGAGTTTTACCGCGCTCTTTAAGCACAAATTTATTGCCTTTTTCGGGCTTGTAGCTGCCCTCACGAAAAGCCTCTTGCAACATAGCAGTGTAGAGCAAGTGATTAACCTGATATAACTGCGTAACATATCTGTCTTTATCACCGCTTTTGATGGCAAGCCTCATAGCCTCATAAATTACATTAGCGTCAAGAAAAATCACAATGAAAAAGACCTCCCTTGCCTCCAAAAGGGAAAGTCTAAACCACCTGCGCCGTAGAACAAAGAGGCCGGACGCTAAAGTCTCAGTCGTAACTGTACTCAGGTGATTGGCATTTATCCGCTATACGAGCGGAAAGGATATCCCTTCCTTCCCTTAACCTGCACGCGAGAACGAAACTCGAAAGTTGTGCAGAAAGTGAATTCGGGCGAACGCCACCAACAAGGGACGCGTTATTGTAGTTAGCATTACCATTGTTGTTCACATTGGCGAAAAAAGCCACCGAAACGACATCTCTTAGCCACCACCATGAACGGCTGCTAACAATCAGGTCAGGACGGTAGCGGAAAAGCGCAAGCTGCGATTTGCTTTCCGTGTACCTGTAAGGGATTGTTACACCGTCATTTGCAGGAGTGTGGATATAGCTCCCGTAGACCATCAGCTCGTTAAGTAAATCAACCAGACTATCGCACCATGCTCCGGCAGTAGGCTTGCCGTCCGTTACTGTTGTCGTCAGTAATATCCTGTGCTTCAGAACATGATTCTCGCCGAAGCACGCTTTGAAGATTGCCTCTGCTCTGCGCAGATACTTTGTCCGCATCTTTGAGCCGACATAACCGCCCTCTGTCGTATTCGTAGGATTCATCGGCGCATTGTATAGCGGTGTGTCTGGCACTACCACTATGTGATGCGTTGTCAGGTCGCTGTCTCCACATCTCAGGTAGTAATCAATGTCCGCTACCCTCATTATCCCACTGTATGTACTCGACTTCTCCTCGTCATTCTCGTCAATGTATGTGTAGGGTATGTTACTGAAAATAAAAGGTCGGCCGGGAAATAGCCCCTTAAATGTAGCATTGCGGATATTCGCTGACACCTCGTCCGTGAACAGCCCCATGCTCGCATTAAAGTAGTGGCTGTTGTGGTTTCCGGCTTCATCTGCTATCAAGGCCGCTAACTTGTTCTTGTACTCTGTGTACTCCGCTCCGGCCTTCAGCTCGTCAATCCATGCCGCCTCCGTAGCCGCTGTCGTTTTCCCCAGCCTTCTGGCTATCTGGTACGCACTTTCGCCCGTGATTTTCTGCAGGTCGCTGTCGATATAGTTCTCGTACTTTCCCATGACCGCCGCTGTACGAGACGCTAGGTCGGAGGGAAGCGTTGACTGGAAATTTCGGTCGATTGTGTACGCAGCTCCGCTTACGTTGCTGCCATAGTACGGTCTTCTTAACTGGATTTCCGTATCGCTTACTACTGACGCTACTTCGTAATCATATGGCCAGCCGTTTAACCGAAATGTTGCTCCCGGATTTATTCCCGCTGTAAGCCATTTTGTATTTGAGCCTGAGATTTTCGTACTTCCGCTGGTTACGCTTACTGTTCCCTGATCATACCATGCGGTATGTGCTACTTCTGCCATATTCTCATTCCTCCTGTGTCGTTCTGCTTTGCTCTCGCATTTCCGCGATTAGTGTGGTTATTTCGAGAATTGCATTGGAAAGTTTGTCTATCTGCTCCTGCAAGATAGCGTCCTTCTCTATGCGTGTTTCTTCCTCGTTAGATGTTTCGAGACGGCGAGTTTCAAGACTTTCGGCTACTCCTGCCACGTCTTCAAGCATGGCGTTTGCTAATTTGTCTATCTGTTCCTGATGACTCTCCTGAACTTGCTGAAGTCCTTGAGCTATCCTCTGCTGTCCGCCTCGAATACTTGCCCCTAAACTGCCGTGTTCGTTTGCCCATGTGTCTACTCGGCCATCGGCTACTTCTGCTGCGTAATCCGCGTCTGCTTCTGTTGTGGCCGTTACTTGAGTGTCCATACGGGCTTCTAGAACTTTCTGCTCTAACGCCAGCTTATCCAGTTCCGTTTTGGTTTTTCCGGCTACTTTCTTGAGCTGCCCTACGGTGGGTAGAGTATTTTCATAAGCCACTGAGCCACCTCCTCATAAAAAAAGACGGAGCCTGTTCGCTCCGCCCTCTTTTAGTTTTGCTGGGTTAGTCGCCGTAAACTTCAGCAAGCATTTCGTCTACTTCGCTGTCGTCAGCTACATTGAGTTCCAGCGGAATTACCTGACCAGTCGCATCAAGCCCGGCTATTGTGTTGGGTGTCGTAGGCACTGCCAGAACCTGAATGTTTGACAAATCGCCAGAATGGACATCGAACTTGTACGTTGCAGGTGTTGTAAGCTCGTGCCAGCCTTCTTCTGACGGGTCTTCATTCCCAGCTGGTGTTACAGCCGTGTAGCCTCCGTTCTGATTCACGTAGTAAGTCTTCTCCGCATCTATCGTTGTATCCGATGAGGCCGTATAAACCGGTGCTGCAGTCTCGATTACTGCCACGTTAGTGCCGGCTGTGTGCTTTTTGCCTGCTCCTTCGACAAAAAGCTCTGTGGTCGTAAACGCATCGGTGATGTTGTAGAGATTACCCTCGTTTGCTTTGACAAGCAGGTCGCTGGTCAGAGAGGCTGACGCGAGCGAACCTCTTGCTTTGTAGACGCTTGATATTTTGTTGTTGATTGCTTCTTCGAGTGCTGCCGCTTTTTGTGAGGCTCTCTGTGCGCTCTTCTTTAGCTGTTTTACGGTTACGAGATCATTTACATCATAAGCCATTATTACTACCTCCAGAAAAATATTTATGTCAAAACGTGTTGCGCACCACGATTAACATCACGAGTCATAAATTTCATCGAGCATTTCCTCGACTTCGGAATCTGACGCTACGCATGTACTTCCTGAAACTGATTGAGCTACTTCGCTGATTTTCTTTCGTGTTTCTGCCTCATTCAGCATTATTTGCATACAGGTTTCAGCGATTTTGTTTATTTGCCACTGCATGCTGCCGTCTTCTGCGTAGCGCGTAATGCGTTCTTCATTGTCTTCAGTCCTGCGTTTTTCATTGGATTTTGCAATGCTTAAAGCATTTTCAATAACTGCGCCTGAAATTTTGCCAAACTGGGATTGCGAACTGTCTGCGTAGTTAATAAGTTTTCGTGCTTCATTATTAACTGCCTCCCTGCGCTGTTCTGCTTCACGCTGTAGCGCAAGGGAATTTTCGATACCTGCTGTTGACGCTTTATCAACTTGCGCCTGTAAGTCTGCATCGCCCGTAATACGGGCCTGTGTCTCCTGAACGATTGCCAACCTGCGCCGGGAGATTCCCTCTTTTAGATTCAGGGCAGTTTCAAAAATCGCACAAGCCAACATATCAATTTGTTCTTGATTGAACTTTTCATTTTGGTTACTCCTTAAAATAAAATCTTTTAGAGCCGCTGTAATTTTGCGTCTTTGCTCCGCTTCAGCGTGTATGCTCATTGAGTTTTCAATGTTTGCTTCTGCGTTTGCGCCTGCCTGCTTTTGGAGCGTGGCAAACTTCCCGTCAATGCCGGGCAATGGAATTTCATAAAGCTCTCCTATGCGGATTAACAGATTCTGTATCTCCCGTTCTCGGTCATGGATTTCCTCAACGAGACGCTCTGCAAGCTGTCGGCGTTTCTGTGCTTCATCAGCCAAATTTATGGCATTCTGTATAATTGCCGCTGATGCTGTATCAGTCTGTACCTGTTGATTCGCATCTTCCGCGTGACGGCTCTGTGCTTCTTCGACTATGTCTTTGCGCCGTTGCTTTGCTTCTTGATGGACTGCGAGAGCATTCTCAAGTCCGGCATTTGATTCTGTATCAATCTGCGACTGTAAATCTGCGTTAGACTCAATGCGAGCATTACTCTCTGAGGTAATTGCTATTCTTCGGTGTTCAGCTTCATTGCAAAGATTCAACGCCTCTTGCATATTAGCTTCAACAAGAGAATCAATCTGCGCCTGATGATATTCATCATTGTCATCGCTGAGGTCTGCGGCATCTTCGAGAGCCTCTATCCTGCCGCCTAAAATCCTGCGCTGTTCAGCCTCTTGATGTAAGTTAAAAGCATTTTCAAGACTTGTTTTTGCTGTTTCGTTAATTTGCCCTTGCAGGTCAGCGTCATAAGCTATGCGCTCGCGTTCCTCGCGGTGTAAATCAGCTTTACGCCGTTCGCTGACCTCATGGAGGGTCAAGGCGTTTTGAATACCTGCCTCTGCGTTGGCATTCGATTGACGCGCTAGTCCTAAATCGTTTTCAGAACGGACGCGAATTTCAGAAGCTATTTCTTCGCTAATCTCCGAAACCTGCTCCGACCTTGTATTTTTCTCGATTTCAATTTCATCTTCGAGCCTCGCGCTTTTATCGCAAAGATACTCAAAATTGTCTTGGGCTTCGGCAATATCTTTTCTGCGCTGTTCGGCTTCCTGATGAATTGCCAGAGAATTTTCAAGTCCGGCAGCAGACACACGGTTAACTTGTGTCTGCAAGTCTGCATCATGCGCTATGCGCTCGCGTTCCTCGCGGTGTAAATCAGCCTTGCGCCGCTCGCTGACCTCATGGAGGTTCAACAAATTTTCATGAATTGCCGTTGCCAATGTGTCAATCTGAGCCTGTAGACTTTCAGTGTCGGAAATTCTTGCGCTTTCTTCATATGCTAAATCAGATTTTCGGTGTTTGTTCGTGTCATGGAGGTTAAGAGCTGTCTGAAGGATTGCGGTTGAAGCCTCGTGAATTTGACGCTGTAGCCCGTCATCTTGCATTAAGCGTGTCAGAGACTCCAGCTGCATTTCTTTCTTTCGGCGTTCATTTGCGTCAAGGTTGTTCAGCTCGCCCTGAATTTGCGCCTCTGCAAGCGCGTTAAACTGCCTCAGCAGACCAGTAAAATCATCAACAAGTCCAACTAGCCCGGCATGAGCGTTTCTTATAGCGTGTCCAAGATTCGGGTGTACCACGCCTTCAGCGTCAACGCGAGCGTCAAGGATTTCTGTGTCTTCCGTAGCCTGCCCTGCGATAGTATCCATTCGAGTGTCGAGAAAATCCTGCCTGTTTTCGATACTGCCCTCATGTGTGTCAACACTAGTGATAGTCGCGTCAATAAGAGTTAAAGCCTCGCGCAGTCGGTCAACGTCATCGTAGAGTCGATTTCCGTGAGCAGGCAACGGCCAGCCTCTTGCGGTTTTGTCGTCATATTTAACCGCCATTTAGTCTCACCTCCAATTCTTTTATTTTTCGTGTCAATTCATTTATTTGTTCCTGTATGCTTCTCACTGAGTTTTTAACTTCAGGGTCGCTAACCCATTTCTGAGTAACTTCAGCGAGCCTTATAGCTCCCGAAGGCGTGTCCGGCGCAATCGGATTGTCAGCGTCAGCCATACCTCTCACAAGCTCAACCGAACTGTCCTTATTCATGACAATAATGTCTTTTCTAGGCATTCGGTAGCTGTAAGTAACGTCAATAGGCTCATTACTCAAAAAATCTGAGTCTGAAACGGTTACGCTCGTCCTATCAAAGATAAACTCAGCGTTCACGCGGTATTGATACGTTACGTCAAATTTTGAGCCCGCTGTAGGCTCATCGCCGGATAAAGACCAGTCAAGGCCGTCAGACGCGGAAACAAATTTGAAATCTGTACCCTCAATGTAAAATTTCGCTCCCTGTTTGACCTCAATTATTTTTGTAACAGAATCATCGGGTAATTCATCGACGCAGCCCGCCGAACCGTGAGTGAGATTCGTAACCGCGCGCTGTTTTGTGACTCTGACAAGCGAGATTTTCTCGATCGGCAAATGAGCCAGCGTGATTTTCTTTGAGCCGCCCGTAAGTGTTTCTGACTGAGTAACTTCTTTAGTATTTCTTTCATTGTCTAAAACTTCAGGCGTAGTAAAAGAAATGTCTTGAAAAATCTCGGTCTCGTAGCCCTCAATATGGGCAAGCCCCTTTGTTACTTTGTATGTTTGGTTGCCCGATGAAGCACTTACAAAGCTGACATTCAACCCTTCAACGGCATAATTGCCATGAGCATGTTTGTCGTAGCGTATGACATCGGGCTTTGCTTTACTCAGCCTCGTTATAATTCTGTTCTCGATTTTGTAGACCGCGCAGAACATGGCGTTCTCATGCGTTTCTGTACTTAATCCCCATTGCGCTGTCGTAACTATGCGATATGCGCCGGGACTTCTGTATTCTGGATAGCCTTTTGCCGGATTTCTCAAAGAGCTGTCATTATCCTCAGTCAAAACGCTAAAAATTTTCCAGACTCCGATTACTGCCGTACCTGTGATACTCAATTCTTTAGCAGCTATGTCATTAACGAGACCGTCAAGAAAAATCCGTCCTGCTTGCAGAGTAGCTTTTCGGCTGGATGAGTTGTAGGAAATTTCACATCCATTAATTATCATTCCATCCTCGTAAAGCGATAAGCCGACAGCCTTTGTTTTGTCTTCCAGAATGCTTTGAAGCTCGTTAATTTCCGCCGCTTGAGTAGCCCTTCCCACGAGGACAGCTACGCAGTCCCAGCCTTTTTCTTTGTCGTAACGGTTGTAGTACTCAGGCACTCCGATTAACCGTTTAATTTCATCTCCCGTCAAAATGACCGCCTCCTAAATCGTTAAGACCGTTCGGTAACACCCCTTCTTATTTGGCGTGAATGTGTCGGGGGCTTCAAGATGTTCGAGCGTGATTAACGTTCCTTTAGCGATAACCTGAGATGGGGTGAAATATGTTTGAGTTGCAGGAAGACCGCCCGTGATCACAGTGTCAGCAAAAATTCCTACCTCGCGAATCTCAACGTCAACCGCCTCGCCGTACTTAAACTGAAATTCTAAGCAGGCGTGCCTTGTCGGTGTTTCTGACGCTGAATAATAACGTCCGCCCGGTAAGTCAATCTCACCATTGTCATCTTCATTTACAAAAAATGAGCGCGTCAGCTTCTTGTAACCAATCACGCTCAGTAAGTCCGTATCTTCGTAATCAGGGGCTTCTGGGTCAGTGTCCCATGATTTTTTCCCTCTGCCTATAGCCAAAAATAATGGGTGCGTAATCAGATACTTAGCTAAAAGAGTACGCGCTGAATAAGTCAAAATCGCCATCAAACTGCCTCCTCAAAATCAATCCATGTTCCTGCCTGACATGTTCCTGCGATTGTAGGTTCTTTGTCCCAAGAGGCATCGCCCCAAGTTCTGTATTTGCTCCATGTTGCGTCAGGAGCTTCCTCTTTACTCCATTGGACATCGGCTTTTGCGTCCCGCTCAAAGCCCGGCCCGATATACGGCACGCCTAAATCATCGCCCCATGTGCTGTGCTGATCCCACGTGTAAAAATCCCAGTATGGCTGCAAGCTGGCAAGCATACTGATGACGTACACCGTTCCTAATGATTGTGGTTTTATGCCGGCGTTAATCCCCGCGCCTCGCTGGAACGTAAGCTCAAAATCACGGGAATATCTTTCCGTATCCTCCCACGTGAATTTTTCCCAGCTGTAAGGGATAAACCACGTCGCCGTGCTCTCACGTTCGAGAGCCGCGATAATGCCATGTTCAAAACTCTCGCCGTATATCAGCTCTCTATATGGAGTACCGCCCCAAATTGACATATCCCAGAGCTGAGTGTCGCTGACCACGTTAAAGCCGTGAACAAAATCAATTCCAGCTAAGGGGTCATGCTCGAACACAGGCAAGGGGAGTAATCCCCAGTCATGAAGCTCGATTGATGGGTGTCCCCATACGCATTCGTCCCAATGACATGCGTGTTTTTTCATGTCTATCGGAATCGGGGCTACTATAAGCTGTATCAGTTTTGACCGCGCCGGCTTGGTGATTTCAACAACGCGAGTAAGTATTTCCTCAGTGTCAGGGCCGAGAAACTCGACATTCAAATCATTGTCTTTGTAGTGGCCGTAAACCTCGAAAGTGTGCGGTCTTGTGCCAATCTCGAACCATTCCTTAATCGTTGGGACAAAATCTAACTTTTCAAGCGCGGCTTTTATCGCTGACTTAGTCCCTTTTTTCCTGTGCCACCTGACGGAGTCCCGGACAAGTTCTCGCTTTGTCGTAATCGGCAATGCGGGCTCATAAGAATCAACATGCCACTGCCACGCAAGCAAATCTATGACATTTTCGGGAAGCTCATCAATCCTAGAAATAATAAAAGCCTCCCTGATACTTCGGGAGACTTCCCTCAACTGCGGGTCTGTCGCGCTGATTATAGATTGTATGTGCCTGTCGCCTGATATTGACGGCGGAATTATGTCATTCAGGGAAATCAGTTCAATATCCTTAGCCATCTTCAAGCCCCCCGAATGTTATCGCGGTCGACTCTGATACTGCCAATTCCCACGCCTTTAACATTGTGAATGCTGGCGATGTTATTTCCGTTCGCTTTGCCCCTGCCTCAATCATCCTGTGATTCAGTTCGGAGGGGTTAATGTCGCGCCCCAGTTTTGAGCGTTGCCACGTTACCCATTCATGCACAGAGGCTTCTATAGCCGTTTGAAGTTCAGCCGACTGTGTAGCCTTTGCGCGGTCAATGTAGTACGTAACATTGAGACTGTAACTCACGGTTTCAGGAGCGTGGACTGATACACAGTCTGTCAATGGTCTTATGTCGTCAGCGTTGCATGTTTCGAGGACTGTTGCAAGTATTTCGTCAGACGGCAAATTTCCTCCCGTCATAAGGGGATAAATCTTCACATATCCAGGCTCAATATCGGGCGGGCCAACAATAGCCACATCTGTAATATCGTTATGCGCAGACCTCGCGTAAAAATAGTAAGCACCTTTAGGCCCCGCAACGCTGAAACTTTCGGGGGCGATATGTATACGTTCTCGGTAATTTTCGTCATTCTCCTTGTCTGTTCCTCCGTATGAAGCTGTTATGTTCGTTACGGACAGTTCGAACGGGAACGGATCAACTATCCTGCGTATTTGTCCGGCTATAAAACCGTTGCCCGCTGTCCCTGCTGCTGTGCATAGCGCCGTAACGGTAGCTTCTGTGCTTCCGATTGGCACTTCGACAGCTTGAAGTGTCTCGAAAAGTATGTTTCCTCCGCCGGGTGATACTCTGATTCATTTCGGGATTGTTACGACTGCTGACTGAGCCTCTGATAAAGAGAACTTCAGAGTCGTCATAGCGTGGGACGCTTCAAGCCTCATAACCTCCAGCAACGCCCCGATGTGATCAAGGTAATCACCCTCAGCATAGGCAAGAAGATTCTGCTTTGCCGCGTAATCAATCAGACTCCGCTGATGGATAATTATCAGTATGAGCGTCTCAATAAATAATCTTATCGGGTCTCCTTTGGCGAGCGTCCGCCCCGAATGCGTTTCATAAAACGTAATAACTTCCTGCTCTGTCTCGTCCGCTGACTTCTCCGCAAAAATAATGTCTTCAAGTCCTGGAAACAAATCACTTTTAGCCAATTTCAACCCTCACTTTTACTGCTAATTTTCCGTCATTGTTGCCCTCAAAAGTTACCTTCTTCACCTTGCAGCGAGGCTCATATTTCCGTATGGCCTGTATGATTTCCGCTTGAATTTGTGCCATTGCTTTTGGTGTCGGGAAGTCAATAATTTCTGTGTCAACGCCGAATAATCTGTCCATAGGTACGCTGTATTTCGGCGTGGTAATAATTGTTCTGACATTCTGCGCGATTTCTTCTGCTTCAGTCGTTGGCGCAAAATTTATCTCCTCAGCTGAGGCCGTCAATATATCAATCTCCATTAGCTGACACCTCTATGTATTCTTTCAGTTTTATTGAGACTTCTACAGCTATTGCCGTGCCTTGATTGTCTATAATCTCATAAGTCTCGCCGATGTTTTCGAGTACCCAGAGGTCATCGCCCTGCGGTTCACCGTCAAGAACAAACGGTAATGCCTCGTGATTTGTGAGAATCTCATGGAGCGTATTCAGCTCCTGCTTCGGGTTAATGCCGAGTCCTGCGTCAAGTCTGATGTTTAGGCTCGCTGTTGACGCTGAAAGCCCGGTGAACTCCAAGAGACCCTTACGGCCATGTATGGCGTGTTCTGTGTATTTCGCGCTGTGTTGGATCTGAAAGTCTCGGAAGGTTCGCACTCTCTCTGCTGAAACCTCAAAGACAACCTTACCGAATGAACCAATCATTTTAACCGCCCGCAAAAACGTTACCGCTTCCAGTCGCTACTGTTGAGCCGCAAGAAACTGGATCGCCGATTCTCCCCAACTGTTTGCCGTTGACGTATACGGTTGAACTTCCAGAACTCAGACTTCCAGCATGGCAGCCGTGAGGTACTTCAGGGTGTGTGCAGCAATGCGTTTCCCAAGAATCCCCTTGACGGTGAGCTGGTCGACCATTGATAAAAACATCTGAGCTTCCTTCTGTGCTGTTGCGAGGCGGAAAACACTCATGGCCGGTGCATAAATCGCCTAATCTTGCCGCTGACGGCATTATGATTCCTCCTTATTAAATAACGGTATTACGCTTTAATTTAGTTATTATCGATTTTTATTAAACTATTGACATATATTTTTTATACGTTATAATATTTTCATCTTAAAAGAAACGAGGTGATGAAAATGTCCAAAAAGGACAAACAATTTTACAAACTGCTCCATAAAAAAACACTTTCAAGTGATGAAGCAGTACGGCTCTTAGAAATAGACGGCTGGCAAGAAGACTTGGACAATCCGACTGACGGAAGCCATTACCACTTAGCTCATTCGGTCAAGAAAGGCAAGGTAACAGTTCCGTTAGGCCGGAAAGTTCTAAAAAAGAAAACACTCGATTCAATACTAAAAAGCGCGGGCTTAACAGGGGATTAGCCCTCCCCACAAAATATTCGAGCAAGAAAAGGTGATGAAAATTGAAAAAAAAATATGTGTTTCCTGCCGTATTCGATTACTCGGAAACTCCGGGAATCAGCATATCGTTCCCAGATTTTCCCGGCTGCCTGTCTGAGGCTGATGATAACGAGCAAGCAATCAGCATGGCACGAGACGCGTTGAGCGGCAGATTGTACATATTAGATCGTGACGGCGAGGATATTCCCGAACCGTCTGATCCAGTAAAACTGCTCAGTACTCTCGAACCTATGCAAACCATTACTCTTATTGACGTTAATATGCAGGTATTCAGCGAAATGGTAAAAAGCCGTTCTGTCAACAAAATGTGTACCATTCCTGAATGGCTCTTAGACGAGGGCAAAGAAGCGGGGATAAATTTCTCGCAAACTTTGCAGGATGCCGTCATGCAAAAACTCGGTATTCAACGTCAACTCAAACGCAGACAATACAAATCCAAGCAGTACGCATAACTTTAAGCCCTCTATTTTCAGGGGGCTTAATTCAAATCTATTCTTGCGGCCTGTTCCTTAATATTTCCGTCAGCCTTTATCGTTATATTTCCTTCCGCTTGAATTTCTATATCCCCCTTACACTTTATTTGTAATTTTTTATTCTTTCTATCATATAAAATCTCCGTGCCGTCCTCAAATGTAGTTTTCCTTACGTCCGCATCACCGGCTGGCGGCTTGTTTTTGTCGTCATATACCGCGCAAAGCACGACTCCGCTTTCGAGACCGTTGCCCATCATGTTGCAGTAGACATGCTCCCCTATATCGAGATGGCATTCATCATGATTCTTCTTTGAGTTCGGGACTGCTACGGGTAGCCACGCCGACACCAAATCACCCTTATCGGGAAATTGAATCCGCGCCATATGCTTTTTGGAATCATATGCCGAAACATATCCGAAACGGCCATGCGCTCCTGCCTCTGTACTATTCTCAGCCATTGAGTTTTCCTCCGCTCCCGTAATAAACATTGTCGCCCGTGTATATCAGTCTTCCGGGAGAATTTCCCTTCTTCCTGCCCTTTTGGGCTTTCTTCTTTTTGACTGACTTCTTAGAGTCCCCGCCCATACGCAAATCAAGTTTCGTTGTATACGAGTCTCCTACGCTGTGGGAGGCCTTCTCGATGGTATATTTCCCGTCAAACGCTCCGAACCCATCAATCGTAATATTGCTTCCTCCTACAAATCGCAAATCTCCCATTAGCGTAATGTTTCCCGTGATTTCTTTCTTGTTCGCTGAACGCAGTTTCTTTTGGGCAATTCTCCTCGCGTCCGCTTCGTTGTCGGCTTTCTGGTTGATGACTAGTACACGTCCTGTGCCTTCAGCGTCTCCGGCTTCCTCTGCCGTAAATGTCTCGTCCTTCACAGGGTCATGATACGAGATTTTCGCGCTCTTGTACGTTCCGGCACTCTTGCTCGAAAAGCTCCAGCGTATTAATTTCTTGTCCCCGTAGGATAATTCTGCTACCGATGTATGTTCCTCGTATTTTTCCTCATCGTAGCAACATAGCTGTGTGTCCGTAACCTTAACCGCAATGCCGTAATCTCTGCAAAGCCCCGAAAGAAATTCAAGGTCGGAGATTTCTACTTGTTCGCGGCGTTCAAACTGAGGGTCTTCCGAGCTGTCCCAAAAGAGGCTAAGGCCGCTCTTGTTCGCAAAATCTCCCGCTATTGATGAAAGTGTTACGTTCTCCCATGCCTTCGTATGTTTCTCCTGTCTCATGGGTTTTGAGACGAGGGTTGACACCGCTTTGATTGTTACCTGATTAGGCGGGCCGGAGCATTCTATCTGGTCAACCTCAAACAATCCGCACGGAAGCGACTCTGTTTTCGCTTCGTCCTCCCAGTTGTGTACGATAATGCTCGCGCGAATCTTGTCTCCTTTTGACGGAAACCAGTCCCCGCACCATAAGCGCGCCCTGTCCTCAAGCGTCAAAGAAATGTCATCGGCCTTGTCGGACGCGTTATCGGTGTACGTGAATGAGACTAAATACGGGGCAATATCACGAGAAATATTAACGCCCTCGTAGATTACGCTGACTTCGGCGTAACGAGCTTGATGTCCGTCCATATGTCTCACCTCTTCCAAGCCGGAAGATTTGTTATCGCTGGTATCTCTACGTCTGGGATATTCAGCTCAACACCGCCGGAAAATATCACAGTGTGTACGTGCTTCGGGTTAGCGGCAATAAGAATATCTGTCAGCTTTTCAGCTCCTATTGACGGGTACATTCGGAGCGCGATCAAGTCCCACGTGTCACCCTGCTTAGTTGTGTATGTCCTCATTCAAATGCCAACCTCTGCATTCGCTCCTGAAAGTCTAAGAATAATTCTTCGAACATTTCCGAAAGAATCCGCCGAAATTTTGAATCGCTGTCAGGCTCGCCACCGTTCACTGTAACGCTGACAGTTGGGTTGAACGTGAATGACATGTTGCTGTTCGATGATGAGCCGCCGAACGAAAATCCTAATTCCTCGCCTGCCGCCATCCACAGCGGAAGCCCACGAGATTTGTCTTCAAGAGGAATTATTGCTTCGCTTCCGGCCTCCGCTACAAGTCCTATGTGTGGCTGAGTGAAGATTCCGCCTGTTGCGTGAGGAATGATATTACTGATTTCGGGCTGAAATTTCATAGCATTCACTATTTGCGGCAATGCGTTGTAGTCTTCTGTATTCTGGCCAGGATAATTATTCGTTATGTTAGTGTTTGAGATTAGTCCTAACTCACGCCCGGCCTGTAACCATAATTCAGTGCCTCTTGACTGTTTTTCCAGAGGGATAACAACTTCCCTTCCGGCCTCGCCGATCAACGCTATTTCAGGCTGTGTTATGAAGCCTCCCTCAGCTCGTTTCCTTCCGCCTAACATACGCTGATACTGCATAGGAACGTTGTTTCCCATGCCCTGATTCGGTGTCCTAACGTCAACCTCAATATTTCCGGCCTGAACAATCGCGCCTATCTCTGTGGCGACTCTGCTTAACGCTGAGACTAACTCATTCACCGCAGGGATTACCGTTTCGCGAATCCTGTCGGCGACTCCCTGCATGACCGTGTATATCTGTGAGAACCCCTCACCTAATGAATCCTTGAAAGGCTGCCATGCCGCTGTCATTTCGGAGACTCTTTGGGAGAAGCCCTCGCTCATATTGTTCAGTATCGTTATGTTCTCTATCTGTCTTTTGATTTCTTGTTCAGATATTGGCTGTATTGGTTTTGCTTTAGTGCTGGTATTCGAGGCACTTTTCGCTTGGTTTATTTGTTCTGCGTTAGGCTGTGGGAGATTTTTGACTTGTTTTCCTAAATCCCCTCTCATGTACGTAGGCGTTAAATCAAATGTGCCGTATTTCTGCAAGGTTTCAGCCTTCATAGTTTTAGCAACTTCAGGATCAATCGCTGGGGGAGTCCAATCCTTAAATGGATTTAGTGATGACAGCCAGTCAGTAAACTTATTCCATTGGCCTTTGATATAAGCGATACCTTCATCTATATACCCTCCCAAAGCAGCGAAGACATCAGGTAATTCCCATGAATCCCACCATGCCCAAAACTCATTCCATTTCCCTTTGACATAATTACATGCGTTGAACGCATAGTCCTTAATCACTGCAAAAACGTCTTTAATTGTCCATGAGTTCCACAATGCTTTGAGCTTGTCCCAGTTCTTATATAGCAAGTAACCGATAGTAATAGCCCCAGCAATCGCCGCAATAATCAGCCCGATCGGATTTGCTGTCATAGCCGCGTTCCATAACCACTGAGCCGCAGTCCATGCTTTAGTCGTTCCGGCTATCAATAGCTGTTTGCCGTAATACAGGGCTAATTTCCCTACATCAAGCAGTTTGCTTCCGGCTTTCATTACGAGTTGCCACGCTTTAGTCGCCCCAGCAAGAATCTTCGTTTTTGCTGCCGCAAATAATGACGTTTTCCCCTGCGCGACAAGTTTCAGATTAAGTAAGTCCATTGCGACTCTTGCTGACAGGAACGGCAGCTTCAACATCAACCATGCGTATTTGACCGCAACAATTCCAACTTTTAACGCCGCTAAACCGCCTACGATCCTCACAACCCATTTTGTAATGTCAGAACCTTTCATGAACTTCGCAAACCCTGCCGTTATAGTTGAAAAGCCCGACACAACCGCAGTAACAATCGGGAGAATTGCGTTGCCGATTTCAATCATGACATCAGAAATAGCCGATTTTGCAATATCCATTTGCCCTTTTAATGTCGCAAGCTGTTTCTGCATCATCTCATACGCAACACCCTTTGCGCCCTCAGCTTTCTTGTCAAGCTCAGTGAATGTACCCGCTCCGAGCTGTGCCAATAACGCCTGCGCTCCCGGCATCGCCTCAGCTCCGAATATCTTTGTTATTGCCTCTATTTGTTTGGCCTCATTCATACCTCTTATGGCGTTGTTGATGTCGTTCAAAAGATCTGGAAAATCTCGCATTGTTCCGTCATCTTTGAACAAAGATATGTTGTAGCCCTTCAGAGCCTTCTGTACACTGTTTGAATCCTTTGCAAGCCTTGAAAATGTTGCCGTAAGCACATCATTAGCCACCGCTCCCTTGATTCCGCTCTTCGCGAGCATGGCTGTGTATATCGACAAATCACGGAAGGAAATTCCAAGTCTCTGCATAAAAGGCTCTGAACCCTTCATGCCCTCCCACATTTTCTCGGTGCTGACTCCGACTGCCTCAGATATTGCTTTAAGCTCGCCTGTAGCTTCGTAGTTGTACCTGCGCAGCTGTTCAAGCGAACCGTCAAGCGCACCGTTCATGACAGCCATCATTCCAGAAACAGCTCGGACTCCGAATATATCGGCAAGGTATTTCGTTTTGTCGGCCTCGCCCATGTCCTTCATCTTGTTGGACAGTTCAAGCATTAGGTCTGGCAGCTGGCGCATATTTCCTTTAGCGTCACGGCTTGCGACTCCCAGACTGTTTAACGCTTTTTCAACCGCTTTCGGTTCTTGGGCTAAACGCAAGAATGCCCCTCGCAACGCTGTACCGCCCTCAGTGCCTTTAATGCCGGCGTTAGCCATCACTCCGAGCATTGCTGATGTCTCCTCAAGCGATACTCCCAAATTCGCCGCAACTGGGGCTACATACTTCATGCCCTCGCCGAGTCCGACTATGCTTGTGTTGCTTGCCGCGCTGGTCTGGGCTAGTACGTCCGCTACACGGTTGGCCTGATCCGCTGACAGCTTGAACCCTCTCAGGGTGCTTGCCGCAACGTCAGCAGCCGTAGCCAAATCCATGCCCTCAGCCGCTGCCATGTTCAGAAGTCCGGGCATCGCGGCGATTATCTCATTTGCCTTGAAGCCTGCACGGGCTAAATTCTCCTGAGACTGTGCCGCCTGTACTGCCGTAAACTGCGTATCGCGTCCTAACTGACGGGCTTGTTCTGACAATGCCTGAAACGATTTTGCGTCCGCTTCTTTATCACGCCCCGCGCCCGAAAACGCTACAGCGTTCACACGCGCCATCGCTGACTCGAAATCCGCCGCCTGAGAGACTGGCTTATACAGGCTATAGCCGAGTCCAGCCGCCGTCATCAATTCTCCCTTCATGTTGTTCCATGAAAGATTTTGCTTCGTCTGGTCGAGCGCAGCTTTTGAGCGTTGATACCGAGCTTGCGCTTCGGCCATGCGCTGGGATTGCTGGGTGAGTCTGGCTTGTTCGCCGGCTAGATCGCGTGTGTCAATCCTTGCGGTTTTCAGTTCGGCGGTCATTCGAGACAATGACTCCATGTCGCGGTCTATTGTCTGCTTTAACTTGTCGCCTTGTTCGGTTAATCCTTTCGACTCGTCTGTCAGGGATTTTGTCTCACGTTTTGACTCTTTTACCTGACGCGATAAATCCTGCTCATTTTTACGGGCGGCCTTCACTGCTTCGGAACTGTTTTTCATTGCGCCTTCAAGCCGTCTTACTTCCTCCTGCGCTACCTTGTACTGTCGCTGTAATTCGGCTGTCGGCTGTTTGGCGTTCGCAATCTGATTCGCAAGCGATTTCATGTTGAGCTGCGCGGCTTTGTATGCGTCAGTGTTTCGCACATTCTCCGCGTTAAGTCTGCTGGTTTCCTGCTGTGCTGTTCGGAACTGTGATGACAATTCCTGCGTTCGTGTCTTTGAGAGTGCCGCCTGCGCGTTAAGGGCTTCAGCTTTATCGTACATTGTCTGCATTTCCGCAGAGTTTTTGACGATTGCCCCCTGCGTTTTCTGATACAACTCAATTTGCGCCGACTGCTTCTGTACCTGTTCAGCCTGTTTCTGGAAATCCGCCAGTGCTTTTCCAGCTTTCCCGAACGTACCCGCAAAACTTCCCGCTAACGCTGCTCCGATCGCAAACGTTATTTCTACCGTTTTTGCCACCGTGAAATCACCTGCCTTTCCTGCGTTTTTCGATTTCTCGCTCTAATTTCTCCGACTCATCTTTCACAAGACTATACCATTCAGGAAGCTCGCTTAACGGCATTTTGAGCCATTCCGTAACTGGTGTCCCTGTATCAGCTCTCGCAAGCCTGACCGCTATACGGCGGATAATTCTTGCGGAGGATTCTCTGTTTCTTGTGGTGATTCCTCCGAGTCCGATGCCGCTAAAAAAGTCTGCACCCCATTGACTATTTTCGAGAAATCACGCGCTCCCATCTGCCTTAAAATTTCAACGGGCATACGCAACGCTTTAGCCGCGATTGTAATTGCGTAGGGTCTCGAAAAACTCAGCGTTTGTAAAGGTGTTCCTCCGCTTTGTAAAACTTCTGATTCTGCCTTTATAAGGTCTTCGCCTGTCAGCGTGTCAAGGTCTAAATCCAGCGTCTGAAGCTCATTGCCCTTGAATGATATAGCCTTCTTCAAATGTATTTTCATCTTTTTGCCTCCTGTTATTACATTCCCAGCGCGGCTTTTACTTCCGCGAGCCTGTTTACGCCGTCAATGCTGAAGATGTAGTTGTACTTATCCATAACAATACGTTCTTTGTTGTCGAGATATATCTTCATGCGTACAACCTCGAACTCCGTCTGCGTGTCCATAAGATCGCCGACTGCCAGATTACCCGACGTGCTTGTCTTCGTTATTGCCCTGATAGACACCTGAAGCGGCACTACTTTATACACGCCGAGCCCTGCGTCATACTGCTGAAGCGCGGAGAACAGCTCGATGTCATTAGTTACATGGTCAAACAGCTTCAGAGTATCGTCTGTTACCGTTCTCCACGTTAGGGAGAAATTTGTTGAGTTAAAATGCCCTAACACAGGACTCTCAACCACGCCCGCGATTCCCGCGCCTTTGACTTCACTCGTCATTGCTTCAAGAACTGGAATTGTGCCTTCCGCTACTCCAAGTAAATCCGTGCCGTTAAGGTAAACCTTGAAATTTATGCTTTTTTCGGGAATTATATTGCTCATGCTTCAATCCCCCCTATGCTGCCGTGCTGAAAAGCTGACCGAGATAACCCGGATCGTATTCGAGAATGCCCCAAATCTGTTCCGCAGGGACAGCCGGAGAAAAATATATGTGGAAGCGCATAATCCCGTCAAGCAAATCTGTCGCCGGATTCTCTGTACTCATGAACTCGATACGTCCACCCAATATAATGCCCCGCGCCGCCAAACCGTCAAGCCTGATGTTGTAGCTGTTCAGCACTGTCCTGATTAAGCGCAGGCTCATATCCGCGTCAACGTTCTGCCACATTGTTCGCACAAATTCATTGCCTATCCAGTCAAACATACGGCGCACCGCAATGAATTTGTCTTTAACGTCCGTGTTGTCGGGGAACGCTCCTGTCCTGTTCCCCCAAGCCCTCCAGCCTCCTGTCCAGTTCAGAGCCGTAACTATTCCCTGACCGTTAAGATAGTTGGCAGTGTCAAGCCCCAAATCAACCTCGCTTCCGTCATCGGTTACGCATGAATCCATCTGAAGCGACTTGTTAGACGGCGAAACATAAGGCGTATCATCATTATTAGCGTCCGTCTTGTTCATTAGGCCGATTAACTGTGTCGATAAATGAAACACGTCATCACCGAGCTTCACTTTCGGCCAGCATACTATCTCATGAATTCCCGTGTAATTGTTGCGACTCTTCCATTCTGGAGCTTCTGAATATCTGTCCGCGCCCTCTGAATCGCTCGGAATGTCAACAACACTCATGGCCGTAAAAACACCGTTAATATTCTCAGCTTTAGCCCTCATCACGGCAGCGACTTCCGGCTTTGTTGACCATTTCGGAGAACCTAAAAGTCCGGGAATCATTCGGAATTTCGGGAACACGCTGTTGACAAGCTCAAATCCCGTCTTAGCGTCCGTATTCGCGTCAATTCCTCCGATGATGTCATATGAAGTTACCATGTCAGGCTTTATTCGCGTGAAGCCTACTTTTACCGTGCTTGCGGCTGCCAGCCTTCCGCCCTTGATCACCGAGAGAATAGCGTTGCCGCTTTCATCATAGCCCAGAGAATAATCCGTGCCGGCTGTATATGTCGTTCCGGCCTCGAATGTTACGCCTTTCGCAAGAATCACATCCTGCCCTAAGTTTGCCTCGCCGTTTGTTATGGGGAAGTCGGCGGGGGCTACAACTTCTTTGTGCTTCTCCGGGTCTAAAACGTTGATTAACACGCATGGAGAGGTCGCGAACAGCGCGAACTGGCTGTATATGAACTCGCATAACGTGTATTTTTCCCAGTTCCTTGAAAATCCGAACATACTCACTGCCTCGTTGTAATCATAGATTAACTTAGGCTTGTTGACGTTTTTCAAGCTTTCCTCATCTGAGGCCAAGTGTATCGGTGCTGTTCCAACAATGACAGGAAGTCCTGATTCTGTCCGTACTGGAGATGAAAGCGATGTAGGCACTTCCTGCTTGTATACGCCGTGTCTGAACGCCATTAAACGCTCCTCCTTCCTTTTGCGCCGTGAAGTTCACGCCTGTATTCAACATTGAACTTCTCCGCTTCTGTCTGTACTGTATAAAAAAGACGGGCTTCATTCGTGCCCGCCTTGTCAATTTTCTGCCTCATTTCCTCAAGCTCGCTTACTGGAACTATCAGTTCCCGTATTTCGGGGATTTTCTCAACCGCTTTTTTGACTGTCAGCGGTAATCCTCCCCTGTACACCTGAAATCTCATCAGGCCAAATGCCACTATGTTCGGGCCGATGTAAATCATCGGCTCATTCTCCGGCTCTGACGGTATTTCCGTGTCAACACTTTCATTAAGCATTAATTCTTCTTCCATGTTCTCACCTCAAAATCTTATTTCACATCGTGGGTGATTAGGCATTAACGGCCGTCCTGTCTCCCATACCGTCTCAATCACTCCCATAAAAATCGGATATGGCTGCTCTGCCGGAAGGTAATCTTTCAGCGGCATTTCAAGCCTGTATCTCTGGGCAAGTACCCTCGAAGGAAGCGTCAAAATCTCCAGTTTGATCCTGTCCATGATGTTAAGAACATCTCGATACCCCTGATAATCCGCTGATTCATCATAAACTCCAACCAGAATACTGACATTGATACGTACCATATCAATCGTTTTTTCTTCGCGGATTGTGCTTTCCTCGAATTTCACGATTACACAGGGGAAATTACCCTCGATGTCTGCAGCTGAATAGCCTTGAGGTTCCGTTGGATTCTCCGATACCGTCTCTTCAGTCTCATCTTCAGCAGTCTCAGCTGATTCAGCTCCTTCATCGCAATCATCATCATCTGCATTGACCTCCACCGCTTCCGGCTGCGGTAAATATTGTGCAAAAACTCTCACATTCTGCAAAAGTCCGCTCTTAGCCGGTAGCTGATAATCCGCAAAAACTTCTTTTAAAAACGCTACAAGAGCGTCAATTAATCCAAGTTCTGTCATTTTTGCTCCTTTGTCTAATGACCATAACCCCGTTCCTACTCGCATGTAGGGCTTGTATTTCTTCATGGCAATAACCCGACACGTTTAAGCTCATGATCAAGCCTTTTCGTAAATGTCTCTTCGGCCTTTTGTGTAGCTTCTGCCACTGTCTCTTTGTTTTTCGTTAACTGAGGGATTGACGGACTCATTAGGACTCTCAGCCTCTCATTTTCGCCTAATTTATCGCGGATTACAGCATGAAGCCCTTTCTTGCTTGGCATCAGGAACGCAAGAGGAATAGGTTTCAATCCTCCAAGCCTTTTGACTGCCCCACGAAAACTACCATTTTTTACTGGTGAGTGTTTGGGACTAATCATGTATTGAGGCAATGGCTTCCGTTCCCCTCTTGCAATTACCGCACCTTGCAATTCTCCGCCATAAGATTTTTTTACGGTCAGACTCGGTCGTAAATCCTTCTGCTTAACAAAATATTTCTGCGCCGTTTCTTTTATATTTGCACTCTTAAAGGTTTCGAGCGAACGATTAACAGCATGCGATACAGCTATTTTTATCTCTTCGGGAGCTTTTGAGAGTGTTACTCCTGCACGCTTTAAAGCTGATGTGTCAAACATTATGTTTATAGGTGCGCCCATCAATGATTCGCCTCCAATTCAACCCGCCATATCTGGTCTTGTATCAGCCGTGCCTCTGACACTGTGTACGACTTGCCGTTCAGTTTGAACTTTGCCCCTATCGCAATCTCCTTCTTAAAATCCTTCGCGCGGGCATAAAAAACTCCACTCCCCTTGCTGATACCTTCTGGAGTGTGTCCGTCAATAGTTATATTGAGCTTTTTGTCCTTTGTGTCCGTTGAAAATACTGAAAGGATTTTTCTGCCGTTCACATCGTGATAGCGGGCAAATTCGGAGTTGTTAAACCATACAGCGTCATCGTCAAGATCGTGTGCCAGAAAATCGAGAAAAGTCTCATCTCGTGCGTATAAATCATGGATTGCTTTTAACATTTTCCTGTGTTGGTACTGCCTTATCAGGCTCAGACTTTTTGACGGCTTTTGCTGACTTTTTAGGCGTATCAGCAACGATTTCCGCAAATCCCTTTTCAACAAGTGAACGAGTAGTGGGATTATCAGGCAAGGCTTCGCCTGTCCTAAAAATTCGTCCATTGGAAATGAATTGAACATTTTTTAGTCTTATCATGCTGCACCTGTTTACGCCCTTTAAGACACACCATGACTTCAGGTCATGCGGCATTGGAAGGGGACGAGGTGAAATCTCAACAAACTTTTGCGATGGATTTTCTGTAAACCACGAGCGCGGTACATATTCGTCCATGTGTGTAACGAAGTTGCCGCGCTTGTCGATGTGAGTGATCGCTCCGTAAAGCATTGAGTTCCTCTCCCGGCTCGACTGGATTATCACTGTCTCTGGGTCAACGAGCGGTTTTAGTTTCGGCTGTCCGTCCGCGTCCAAGTCCGTTGTATCAGGATACCACTCCGTATAGCTGTAAAGCTCGAATGTCGCTCCCGGCACAATAATCCGTCCGAGATACGTTATTCCGTTTTCAAGTTCGGAGGGTTTGATTTCGCCGATTTCAACCCTGCGGTTGTCAAGAAGCTTCAGGTATCTTTCATTTTTCAGCATCATATCCGCAGCATCTGCTCCCAAAATTAGCATGTCAGGATTAATTCCGTCCTTGCTCATTTCACGGGCTATCGTACTTAGCTGTCCCATGATGTCAAATGTCGGTGTCCAGCGGTCAGCCGCGTCAACGATAACGACATTTTCAAAGCCGTAATCTACAACCTCATTTACGCCCTTGCCTTTGATTACGAGCTTACCGTCCTGTTTAACTCTCGCACACATATACTCTTCACGGCGCGTTATTGTGTCCTGCAAGTCCATTATGTCCTGCGCTGCAATTTTGGCCGCTCTGTCCTCTGGGGTCATTCCTGAGTTCCATGTGGGTTCATCGAGTAATTTCTGTGCAAGTGTGTCATTGGTGATTACACGGTTCGGAGCAATTAACGGAGCTGTGTACGTCTTCAATGAATATTCATCACGCTCTATTGTCTCAGAACCCAGTCGGGGGCTGACATAGGGAGCTAACCTGCGTTTGTTGTCCTGAAATTCAAAGCTGACTTTTTCGGTCGGAAACGTCATTGTGTTCTTGAAAAATCTTCGCTTGAAAAACGTTTTTAATCCCGGCGTTTTTCTAATCACGCCAGCCAGAAATTTGGGTTCGTAGTAATCTCTCATTCTTTTTCACTCCCTACTCGTGTATATGCCTCAAAAAGATTTTTGACTTCCTGAGCGGCTCTCTGATTGCCTCAATGAGCGTATCATGGTCATCGTCTTCTCCTTCAAACGGCAATATGACACAAGCGTCATTAAACTCGCCCTCAAAATACACTGGAACTTCCGCAAATTCATTCTCGCCGATTGTAATGTCATCACAAAGAATACAAATTCCGGTGGCTGTTGCGAGTCCTTCCTGTGTTGACGCTACATAACCGTCAGCTCCGGCCATTAACAGTGTGCCTCTCTTGAATGTTCCCGAAGCTGAAATTTTCACGATGTCTGTATATACCGCTCCTTTATTTCCGGCGATTAACTCATCGGGCGGCGGTACTGTTCCTTCGGTTTTGATTAAACGAAATTCAACCTGCTTCTTTTCATCAGCCATTATCTGTATCCTCTCATTCTGCTAATCTCGTTGGCGACCGCATTCATTGCCGCTTCTTCATCTGCTTTGTCGGAGGGAATATCTCTCTGAGGCGGTAACGCTCCATTTACTGTTTCTGCGTCCTGATGTAGGGCGTTCAATTGAGCCTGTGTTCGGTCGGCCTGTAAAAGTTCAATCGCTACATCTCTCGCGTCTTTCGGTTCTCCGTACTTAGCCTTTGCGATTATTGCCTCACGTCCGGGCGCGTTCAAACCGTCCAACGCCTTGAGCCTTTCG
The DNA here is from genome assembly GCA_017470485.1 of Synergistaceae bacterium. Taxonomy (GTDB): domain Bacteria; phylum Synergistota; class Synergistia; order Synergistales; family Aminobacteriaceae; genus JAFUXM01. The sequence goes on along the minus strand of JAFUYQ010000019.1, from coordinate 26,582 downwards.
CGTTCTGCTTGAACTCCGCGTTTGTATCCGGCTTCATCGGCTGTGTTCCTGATTTCTCCGGCAAAATCTGGGTACACTTTTTCCAGTTCAATCACATTCTTTATATCCATTTCGGTTTTGACCTCCTTTGATTTGTCTTCTGTTGCTGACGGAATATCGATTTTGACAGCGTTTTTCGGCAGTTTCTCGCTCAAAAATCCGTCTATCCGAGCGAAACCGAAACCACTCTTAAATATTGTTCCGCCCTTCACGGCCATCGCAGTAACCGCAACGCTTCCTTCTACCTCATCACAAAATTTCAGATTATGCGCTTCGTTTGCGGTCAGCCATGTTTCATCATTCATCATGGAGATTACTTTTTCACGGTCAAGACCTGTCTTCGCTACGTAGACATTGGCGATTGTGTCTCGGATTTTGTCGAGGATTTCCGCTGTGTCTCTCATGTCTTCAGCTTCGCCCCACACTCCTCCAGCTGGATTGTGTATCATCATTAACGCGCCTGCTGACATAATGACCTTATTTCCGGCCATTGCTACGACACTCGCCGCGCTTGCCGCTAATCCGTCTACCCTGACCGTTATATTTGCAGGGTGCGACTTCAGGTAACTGTACATTGCCTGTGCCTCAAAAACATCGCCGCCAACGCAGTTAATCCTCAACGTGATATTTTGTATATTTCCTAGCGCCTTCACTTTGTTTATCAGACCTTTGGCATTCATTAAGCCCCAGTCTTCACTTTCGTACTCGGAAATTTCATCGTAAAGCAGTATCTCAGCGTCACTATTACTTTTCGCTGTTATCTTCCACACTGGAATCCTCCTTCTCGTTTATCTGATCGCCGGGCGTACTTGTGAAACCTGCCTCGCGTCTCAGCTTTTCTTCCTTTACTCGCTGTCGGTGATTCAGCTCCCAGTCTCCGCCTGTCAATTCTGCTGTTTCCTGCTGACGGGTGCTGAAACCGTTTTCTACTCTGAGGACAGCAGCTTTCACTTCCCTCACAGGGTCTAACTGGCCTTGAGACGGGCCTGTCCAATCCGCCCATGAATATGAGTATCTGAGCATAGGGTTATCAAAAAATCCGGGCGCATTTACACGGCCTTTCAAAACAGCCTCGCAAAGCCATTCTTCGTAAATGGGTTGACAGAAATTCGTTACCCACCAGCTTCGCCAATATCTAAATAACTTCCATGCTTCAAGCAATGCTCCTCGTGACGCGCTGTATGAACTCTCAAAATTCAGGAACAACACTTCTGCCGGTACGCCTAACGCGCTTCCTATCTGACGGACAAGAGCCATAACGAAAGAATCAAAAGCCGAATTTGGCCTTGACGGTGAGACTTGCATTGGCTTAAATCCCTCCGGCATAATTCCGGCTAGTCCATACATATCACCAAGACCTAGATTGCCTATATCATCTCGAAATTGTTCAATTTCTGCTTCTCTCTTCTCTCGAAATTTAAGCTCACTTGCCATCGCTTCTTCGCCTATGTAATCGGAGGTATCGTTATCATCAATTCCGTGAGCGAAAAAAATTGCAAAAATCCCTCCGACAACCGCCGCCATAAGTTCTGCGTCTGAATACCGGCCTAACTGCTTTAGCGTTTCAATCACTGGTGCTAAGAACGGTACGCCTCTATGTTGTCCAATTCGTTCCATTGGCAGAAGGTGCAAAACATTTCTGCGCCCTGTCAGCTCTCCGAACGCAGGAACTCTGACATATTTCAACATGGGCTGACCTACGATTTCACTGTCTGGATGCCGGTTCGCTATGTGGTAAGCTATCGGCTTTCCGTCCAAGTCAAATTCAACTCCGCCGTCAATCAATTTTCCATAAGGTTTTATGAACGGGTCATGGAGGCGATCGCCCTCAATAAGGGAAACTCGCAAATCATAAGGAAAATTTTTTGTGCGTCTCATCGGAAGCATTACAAGCGCATCGCCGTTGAGCAAAACAGATTTGAAGCAAAGATTTTGCAGTTCATAAAAATTCATGCTCCGAGTTATATCGCATTCTTTGCTTTCCGCCCAGAATGCAAACTCTCGCTCAGTAGTATGTTCCCATTCTTCCGCTTCTTCTTCTGACAATCCCAAAACTTCAGCTGGTATCCGGCAATTCAAACTTAATCCCGGCCCCACTGAATTTAAGACGATTCGGTCAATCGCTCCTCGTCCTAGCGGGCCTCCGCCGGCGTATAAATCTCGTGAGCGTTCTCGCAGTAATTCAAGATTATCGGATATATCTTCAGCAGGGGATTTTGATAGTGAGTTCCAGCCTATGACACTTGGTTTGGTACGGTTTGCCCCGTAATGGGAATACCCAGAATTTTTTATGCGAATCTTATTTTTTCTTTTATGCTTGCTCAAAAAATCACCATCCCGGCGTTATCAGCCTAAACCTCGCCCGTCCTTTTAATTGTGTATTCAAAGCTGAAATTTTCTTTTCCAGTTCGGTTATCATGCTTTGAACATCTTTGAGATTCGCACGGGTTAGCTTCAACCCTTCGACTTCATAAGATTGCCCGGAGAGTATCGCTTTTTCGGCCTTGTAATATAAATATAGACGGCCTTCAGCTATGTATATCCGTTCTTTTACCTCATTGCTGTTCATTGCCGTACCTTTTCCTTTCATTTATATGTTTGTATAAAATCCAATATTTCGTCAACGGTTCTAGTGGCTAGGTTCTTCATTAGATCTAGAGAGCTTTTCGCATCCGCATCGCATGTTTTCTCCTTACGTTTTAAGTACTCATATAAGCCAACATGCACTATTAGTACATCACATATTAAGTTTGCCATCGCCTGTTTTTCTTCCATGTTTTCACCTCATAATCTAAGTCCACGCCTGATAATTCCTGAAGATACACTGTGTGGTTGTACTGGCTTTTTATTCTGCGGTTGGACTTCTAATTTGTGTTCACCCTGCACTTCTTTGATTAACGGTTGTTTTAACTTCGGCATTGGAAGATTTTCCGTCCTCTTATTTCGGCGGCGTTTGTGCATCTCAAAATTCGGATTAAAAAGCTCTAATGCCCCTGTTGCGAAAACCCTCGTATCCAGCGGTTCATTGCGTATGCCGGGACTTCTAGGCTTCCATGTGATTGTCTCCCTGCCTCTTACGCGCTTCACCACCATGCGCTCGGACAGTAAGCCCTTAAAATACACGCTGTCGTATCCTCTGTGGCCATTCTTTGCGTCTAGCGGAAAATGGCAATAGCCTGCTCCGCGTTCTTCTATTTTCAGCCTTGAAAATAGAACTCCCTTTATGGTCGTTACTCCTAGCGTAAATAAAACAACGTGCCTGCGGTTATTTCGGCTTGGCTTACTGACTGAAGGCATACCCTCACGGCCTCGACCGACTATCGCAAAGATATTCCTTCTTGCTTTCGTCTTGCAGAATTTGTACACCTCATCAGTAAAGTGTCCTGCGCTGTCTATACAGGTACACGATAGCCCTAGCTTGTCCCCGTTGGAATAACTCCATGTTTTAGACAGGAAATCATCTAGTGCCTGCCACACTTCCTTGAGGCCGGGATCTCCATAGAAAACCCTGTACTCAATACCCCAGCTCTCATGACCGACACCCCAGCCGACTACTTCGCATTCTAGTCTGTCGTCCTGTGTATCAACGCCACACGTTAAAACTAAAACGCCATCGGGTAATTCTGCTTCATATTTTTCACGATGGGACTCAAGGGCTTCTGCCTCGATTGTACCTTCCGTATTTTCATACGGTAAGCCTAAAACAGTATTCCACCAGCCTTTCAACGCTTCTTCTCCGTTCAAAAAGGCTTCCTGATACTGTTCAATTATTTCACGCCATGACACCCACCCTGACGCGAAAGCGTTCATGTGAAAACCGCGAATTTTCTTCTCGTCAGGATTTTTCGCTATCCATTTTCCATGTTCCTGACCGGCTTTCCATTCAACTTCATTGTGGACTGCTCCGCATTTTACGCAGGTCATTACTGGTTCGGGCAAATCTTTATACGCTACTCGCTCCCATGAAAAAGGCTGATATTCTCCGCAACTCGGACAGGGCACGCACCATTCTTCCTGACTGCTCACCTGAAAGCCTTTGTAAATTCTCGAAGTCTGCAAAAGACCGGGTGTCGATACCCAGACAATTCGCCGATTCCAGAAATTCTGCGTACGTTTCATGGCAAGCGTTAGTGGGTCGCCCTCTTTGCCTGATGACGGCGGGTATCGGTCTACCTCATCGCAAAGTAAAACTCTAATCGGCCTCGAAGCTAAGGAAACCGGCGAATTTGTCGCTGATATGGTTATATGACCGCCCAAAAACTTCTTGTGCATTATAGTATTTCCTGAGTCACGGCTTCGGGCTTTCCTGATTTTCCCTTGCAAGGCAGGTGTATCCCGTATCATAGGGTCTAATCTGTCTTTCGAGAAACTCTGTCCCATGTCAAGTGTAGGCTGTAAAACTAAAATCGGGCTTGGCTCCTGATCAATAAAGAATCCGATAACATTCAACAGAATTTCGGTCTTCCCTACCTGCGCCGCTGTCATTACTACAACACGTTCAACGAGAGGGTCGCTGATTGCGTCCATGATTTCACGCTGATATTCTGCCCGTGAAGTTTTCCATACGCCGGGTTCTGCGCTTGCTTCTGGGGGAATTCTCCGAAATTCATCTGCCCATTGCGAAACCGTTAAGTCAGGCGGCGGAAGCCATACGCTGTTAATCTCCTTGAATAGCTGATGCTCTGGTGATTTTTTCCCCGTCATATTCTGCAAGCTCCCTTAATGCCGTTTTGATTTCTTCCTCTAATCTTTTCCTAATCGTAAAAACGTCCTGACCTACCAACATCGGCGGTACTTTTGTTGGGATTGATAACAGTTTTTTCTTCGCGTTTAAGACGTTGTCCGTCCAGACCTTCGCAATCGCTGAAGCCCGGTGTAATTCACCGCGCTGTTCGGCAAGCTCATTCTCTTTCAATTCAGCCTGTGCTGTTACGAGTCGAGTTTGAGCTGCTTTCAGTCCTTCGCTGTCAAACTGATTTTTCCAATACGCTTCCACCACCTCACCGAGTATGTATTTGCCATCATCTGATTTCGGGATTATTCCTGCCTCAATAAGCCGATAAAAAGCACTCTTAGACATGTTTAAAAATTTAGCAGCTTGGTCAAAACTCACTCTAGCATTTCGATAATCCGTGTCATCTTTCTTGAGATTCGGCATGTTATCACCCCTAATTCCCATTTTGGGAAAAGTTGAAATAAAAGCTGGTCAACAACAAGGCTTAACCTTTCCCAGCTTGAATTTTCTGACACTAAAAAAATTTCGGGCTCAGCGGGCTGACCGCGATCGATTTTCGGCCTCCCAGTACCTTTTTTCTTAGCGGTCATCGGGCTTTGTCTTGTCAAGCCCCCTCAAAAAATCGAATGCGAAAAAAGGACAAAGTCTAGCATTCATTTTTTCGCGTAACTTCCGACTATCAGCGCATTTATAAATTTGTTTCTCCCCCATAATCGCCAAAATTCGAAAAAATTAAATTTCGCTTGTCTGCTAAACTTTCGCTAACTTAAAAAATAAGGGAGGTGATTTCATGCGCGGTAGAGTTGTTATGGCTAATATTGACGCATTCGTAGTGAAACTTGGAGATAATCTATATTCAATAATCGACTTGCCTCCTATAACTACAATTCACGATATATACAAAGAGGCTGATGTAGAAGTTTCTGACGAAATACAGGGTGAACTTTTGACCGAAGGCTCTGTTGAACTTCTTAACATAACTCGAAAAAAAGCGTTGAATGTTGTAATTAGGAAATCTCAAGCTACGAAATACGATCTGGCAGCCTTTCTTAACAATCCATAATCGGCATTTTAGGGTAACGTTTTTCAATTGAAACACTCTGGAGTGAAGCTTTTACACGCTCCAGAGTTTCTTGCATAATTCCTGCAGGGTCTTCATCAAGTCCTGCAAAAATTTTTATTTCGTAGTGTCCATAAGATTTTCCGTTGCGAGTTGTATCTGCTGTCATTACTTCTATAGATATATTGGCCATTTTCAATTCTCCTTTCTTAAATATTCATGCTCAATATTGCCTCGTCCATGTCGTCCTGCGTTATCCCTATGTACGCAAGCGTTATCGCTGGGCTTGAGTGGTTCAAAAATTTCTGAATCAGCTCTATGCTCTGACCACTCTGGTAGAGAATGTAGCCGAAAGTTTTTCGCAGTGAATGTGTGCCGATTTTGTAGGTCAGCCCACAAGCTCTCGCCGCATTATTCAACACTCGCCATGCTTGCTGCTCCCTGATGCGATATTCTCCATCTCGTCCATGCTTTCGGGACTTGAACAACGGTTCATTTAACAAAGCTCCAAGCGATTCGGATTTTTTTCTGCGCTGCCTGAGATATTTGCTCAATGCCCTGCGTGCTGACGGATGCAACATGATATTCGCAAATTTTCCCGTTTTTTTCTCGCGGATTTCAAAACGCTCCACGATGCAAAACCGCCCCTTGCGGTCTATGCGTGCAACATCTCTTACGTTCAGACGAACTAAATCTGAAATTCTACGCCCTGTTGCTATTCCGAACTGAAAAAACGCATAATCTCTCAAATTATGATTCCAAAAATAACTCGATAGCGCGTCCCTATCAGATTGAGAGCGAATAGGCTGGTAGTCTTATTGATTTTCTGTTTCATGACTTTTCACAGCCATTCAGAATTTCATTCACGACACTGTGTACTGCTTCCGCAACGTATTGCCTATTTTCAGGGTCATATAATTTAACTCTTTTCAAAACTTTTATAGGAATTTCTCGGATTTCATCACGCAAATCATTATTTAGTAATTCACGTTCCATTCTGTCAGCACGATATTTCGCCTGACGTGCTTTTGATTCACGTTCAAGGACTTTCGCTTCAAGCAATCTTTTATCCAGCTCGGACGGTTCTCCGCTTTTTATCGCTCCGCTGCAAAGTCCCTGTAAATAACGTATGTACGACTGCACTGTCGGCCCTAAATCAAATACTCCGCGTCCTGCTTTAGGAATAACTTTCGACTTTACAAGCTGATCCACTCGGCGTTCTGAAACGTTCAACAAATTTGCTATCGTCTCTTTGGGATATAAACCCTGATTGCGAGAATCACTCATCAGCCTCACCCCGCAAAGCTGCTATTTCATCAAAGGTGCGCCCGTCCCCTTCTAGGACTGCTTTTTGATTAGCGTAATTCTCCCAGCGTTTTACCGCCATATCCACATATTCGGGACTTAGCTCAACCGCAAAACACCTGCGCCTGCATGATTCAGCCGCTATGATTGCCGTTCCGCTTCCGCAAAAAGGCTCATATATGATGTCATTTGGCTCAGAATTATTCAGCATCGGGCGGCGCATACATTCCACAGGTTTCTGCGTTCCGTGTGTGGTCTGCGTATCCTGATCCTTAAAATCTATCTGCCACACTGTCGACTCACTGCGGCTTCCCTGCCAATGGCTTTTCTGATTCTTCCGCACCGCGTATAGACATGCTTCATATCCTTCGCAATATTGGGTTATTTCAGGGCATTCTTCTTCATTTCCGCGCACCGCGTACCAGCAACATTCATGTTGCCAATGGTAATCCCCTCGCGACAATGCAAAATGCGGTTTTACCCAGATTATTTGATTCCTCAAAATAAAACCGCTCGCCTCAAGACTATCTCCTACATTCCGGCAATGTAACGATGCGTGCCATATATAAGCCACATCGCCCGGAAATAATTTCCACGCCTCGCGCCAGTCATCACAATCATCATTCAGCACTCGTCCCGTCCTTGCCGATGTTCCGTCTAACTGTTCATTCCTCCAGTTAGGGTCGTAATTCACTCCATAAGGCGGATCTGTTACCATCAAATGAGGTTTTGCGCCGTTCAATAATTTTTCTACTGTTTCTTTGTCTGTACAGCTTCCGCAAATTAATCGGTGGTCGCCTAAAATCCATATATCTCCGATTTTTGAAACTGGATTTTTTACTTCTTCGGGTGTTGCGTCCTCGTCTTTGGGCGTGTCGGCTGTATCCAGTCTCAAACGCAATATTTCACGCTTTTCAAACCCCGTATTTTCTAGTTCAAGCCCAAAATCATCTCGGAGTTTTAACATCTCTGTTTTGAGCATTGCCTTATCCCACGTTGAGTCTTCTGCAAGGCGGTTATCCGCTAGAATATAGGCTTTTATCTGTCCTTCGCTTAAATGCGTGGCTCTTACGCAGGGAATTTCGGAGATATTTAGTTTAATACACGCACTGACTACAGCATGACGGGCAATTATCACGTTATTAGCGTCAATAAGAACTGGCAGAACGACTCCATATTCCTGAATACTTGCCTGTAATTTCTGTATTTGCTGTTCGCTATGAATTCGCGGATTTCCGTCATATGGGATTAATTCTGACGGAGATATATATTCTACTTTTAGCTTGTCCATTGTCTCACCTTTACATTAAAAAAAGAGAGTTCCTGTGTTTAGGAACTCTCTTAGTCGTCAATTTTCTCGGAATGATAATATTTTACCGCATTTTTTGATTTTCAAGTGTCGTTAAAACCGCCGTTAATGTGGTATCGACTTTTCAACCCTCAATAACAAATTACTTTTTCCTCAACCTCGCGGATAACTTCAGCAGGAATTTTGGACACATTTAATATGTACGCTACGTTCTGGCGAGGATTGTACAGCCCGATTTTCGTTATACCCTTGAAGACTTCCTGTCCGGAATGTTGTCCCATTATCCAGTACATTAACACTTGGAGGGTTTCCTTCTTCGTGATTTTTGTCTGGGGACGGTATACTTTCATATCACACAACATGTCTGCTGTCAGAAAATCTCCATCTCCTTTGTCTACCGTCTTGGTGTATCCTGACGACTTGAAGTCAAATCCTGTAGCTGTTACAGGGCCGTACTTCTCGAAAAAATTTTTGCTCCGCTTCAGCATTGTATATATATTTTCGATTGTAGCCTTATTAGGTTTCACTGACTTGTAGCCATCAGGTACGGCATTGAAGGGATTGCGATACCAGACATCAAACGTTACTATTTTTAGGGCGTTCGTAATAATATCTCTCACGCTTGAAGAACGCCCCATCGCACCCAAAAGTTTCAAACAGACATCTATAGCATCTTTTTGCCCAAAATATGCTTGTGCAATACACGCTCCGCGCAGTGATACGTCAAAAGCTGTTGTGATACGTTTGCCAATTTTTTCTTCATGATTGCTAAACAAGAGCCTCGTCAAATATTCCACAGCCGAAGCAACAAGACTAGCGTCCACATTCTCATCAGCATTCAGAATAACACCATAATCAAAGTGTATCCTCTCAAACTCTGACAGCCTGATGTAGCCTCCATAGGGCTGTTCAATTTGCCTGATACGTTCTGTTACTGTTGCCATTTTACCCACCTTTATCCTTTTTAATCGCAGTGATTCCGCTATTACTCTGCCTTTTTCTCGTCTGTGTGTTCGAGGCATTGCAAGAAAAACTTAACTAACTTGTCGACAGCCTCGTTCACTTTTTTTAATTTTTGGTAGATACTAGTGTTCGTTTCAAAATTGCTGATAGTATGAATGAACGCCTCACGGAACTCATAATCTTTGATGAGTTCGTCAAAATACTTCCTCTCTGTAGTCTGTGCCAGTACCTCTAGTGTTGTGTCGGATAATCCTAACTCTTCACGCAGAATTTGATTTTCTTTCCGTGTGTCAGTAAGCAGGTAATCTATAGACACGTCAAAAAATTCTGCAATCTTGATTATTATGTCTACATCAGGCTGTGAGACTTTGTTGCAGTAGTTAGAGATTGTATTAGGCTTTACGCCTATGCTTCTGGCTAATTCCGTTTGTTTGATGTTCCGCGTACTTAGCAGGTATTTCAGCATGTTCGCGAATTTATTTGTGAGTTCCATTTTTTATCACCTCTCCTCCCCTTTATCCCGGCAAAAGATAGAAATTATCATCTTCGCCGGGCGATATTAAAAGCATTTCTGCCAGTATATGCGGAAATTCCTTGCGATATTTCGTCACCGTTCTCGGAGCTAAACTGTATCTTGTCGCAATATACCCCAGCTTGGACATATAACGAGATGCTGATTTTTCCACGAACCTCACGTGATCCATTACAACTGACCACTTACGAGAATCCATTTTGCGACATTCTTGAGACACATAATGGATATGCCCCCAGCCTCCGGCAAGCTCGACTGACCTGTCAAAATACTCGCGGTCATACACTATCCGTTCAGCTTCCGTTTCCAGATTGGGCATCGTTGCCTTGAAATCTTCCGGCAGTTGACTGCGTCCCGCATTCATCATTTCGTGGATTTCGCGTGATGAAGGGGCTTGTACCTCTCCAAGAAGTATCCCGAAACCCTGCGGATGACACGAAATCAAAAGTTCAACGAGATTGGACACACGTTCTAAAACTTTGTAACGACCTCTTCGGAATCGCGACATTTTTCAACCTCCGTAAATATCTGAAAATGTCTGCTGCCTCTGCGACAGCAGACGTAACTTATAGCTGATAATCAGTTCTTCTGTTCCATTCTTCGACTGCGTATAAAAGCTCATCGTGTTCGCTTGTCCCAAAACCACACCAATCACTATTACTGCATACGATTGAAAATTTTCCAATTTCGCCTATCCAGCCGAACGATGGTGTGCGAACATGCGCTGCTCCGCCGCAGCAAGGACACGGCTTCAGTAACTTTGTTAACGCCATAATACGCTCGCTTTCTGTTAGACTCGTATCTGGTTCAAGGATTTTGTCTGCCATTTTTGTCCTCCCGTTCTAGCCATGTATAGCTTTTCTGATTCTCTCCGTTATGGTATACCCCCTGAGTGCTTCTACATTAGTATCAGTCCAATCAGGTAACTCAGTCCAATTCCCATAAGGTAACTCGCCTCGTTGTGGTTCATGCCCCCTAATGCGCCGCCAAAAGAGAGGGTTTATTTAGGAATCGCACCCTGTAGCCATACTATGTCCACTACACTGAGGATTACTGCAATGTACTATATAGCCATCAAATGCACTTCCGGTAGACTTCGATACGCGTGTAAAAACAATCTGACTACCGCAAAGTGGGCATGTATCCATCATTTCTATCATAAGTTAGCCTCCTTGAGAGTTTTTCAATTCACTCAGCCAGCCAGCTAACTGGCGGCGTTCCTCATGCGTTCCATACGGTCTCGTTCTGGTGCATAGTCAAGCGTATGTAGTATCCGTTCACTCATCGCAGTTCCCTCCCTGCTGTATCTATATACCAGTACCATTTCCCTTCTGAGAACTCACTCATTGGTGTACCTCCCTGAGAGCTTCTACGACAGCATTCCAATCAGATATCTTATTTTGTTGTGGTGTCTGAGACATCGCGCACCACGCTGTGAGAGCGTCTGCGTAGGTATCGTATACTGTAGCCATACTATGTCCAGTACACAAGGGATTACTGCAACGTACCGTATAACCATCAAATGCATTCCCTGTAAACCTCGATACGTATGTAAAAGCAACCCGACTACCGCAAAAGGGGCATGTATCCATCAGTGCTATCATAATGACCTTCCTTTCAGTTTGTCAAAAGGTGGCACAAAATGCTTGTGCAACAACTCTTTCTTAACGCTTCCTCACATTCCTTTAGATTCTCACTTACATAACAGCCATAATCTTGCAAATAACCAAGTCCCGCAAAGGAGTTTGCGCCATTGCGGGGCAAGAAAAATCCATCGCCAACATAAGTTGCGTTAGTCCTTCGCATAGTTCACAAACCTTGTATATTCTCGCTGGAATGTTAGACTACATACACCTGTCCGGCCGTTGCGATTCTTCGCTACACGCAATTCAGCCTTACTGTCAAGGCTCGGATAAAGCCTCTCTTCATCATAGTAGTCCTCGCGGTAAAGCAATATCACCGTGTCTGCGTCCTGCTCTATCGCTCCTGAGTCCCTTAAGTCTGACAGCTGGGGTTTTTTCTCTACCCTGCGTTCCACTTCCCTTGATAACTGCGACAGAGCGATCACAGGGCATTCAAGTTCCACAGCTACTGCTTTCAGCATTCTTGATATATCGGCTGTCTCCTGCTGACGGTTGTCACTGCGTTTTCGATCGGCGTGCATTAGCTGCAGGTAGTCCACTACGATTAATTCAAGTTCGGGGTGGCGTGTCTTGAATCTGCGGCATTTCGTCCTGAAATCTATCGCGCTTAACTCGGAGCTGTCCAGTATGTATATGTTTCGTTCTCTCATAAATTCCGCTGTTTCCTTAAGGCTGATAATTTCATCTTCACTTAGTGTCCCAGTGGTCATGTCGGAAATCTTTACCTCAGATTTCGCTGATAACATTCTCATCATTAACTGCTCTGATGACATCTCTAAGCTGAAAATTAAAGCACACGGATTTTTTTCCTGTTCCCCTCCGAACTGCGCTATGTTTAAGGCTAAAGCAGTTTTTCCCATAGATGGACGCGCTGCTATTACGTTCAGGCTTCCGGGCTGAAATCCCATGATTATTCTGTCCAAGTCGCTGAAACCTGATGAATATCCTGAGAATTTTGGGTCGCCTGTTTTACAGATGTTCTCGATAGCACGCATTACTGAAGCTGACAACTCCTTCGCGGAAGTGATCTGGGACGTTGCAAGGTTCTGGGAGGCTTTCAGGATTATTTTCTCCGCTTCGCTCACCATTCCGGCACTGTCCAGTTCAAACCTCACGGCTGTTTCCGCTATTTCCCTTCCGCCCTCGATTAACCGTCTGCGCAGTGCGGTTTCCTTCACGATTTCCGCATGGTATAAAACGTTTGAGGTTGTCGTAACGTTAGCGGCAAGCTGCGCCAAAAACGGCTGGCCTCCCATTTCGCTGAATATTCCCCGTGCTGTCAATTCTGTCTGAATCGTAACGAAATCCACTGGCTTTCCGGCTGAGTACATCGCAGACATGACCTCAAAGAGTTTTCTGCCGTAGACATCGTAGAAATCTTCCGTTTTCAGCGTTTCAAGCACACTTTCAAGGGCTTCTTTCGACACTAGGCACGCGCCTAATACCGCTCGTTCTGCCTCCTGATTATTCGGTATTGATAGGTCAAACTCTATCCTCATTTCTGTTCCCCTCCCCGTTTCAGACGGTAGTCCTTAGAGTTGTTCAACGTTACCCATTTTCCGCGTTCCAGCACACGTGATACCATCGGCATTACGTATTCGGGATTACCCCACGCAGAAAGCTCGTCTATGCTTTTAGCATTAGTCGTGATTAACGTCTGCTTACCATAGCGGTAACGGTAATCGATTATCTGGTACAGGTATTCGCGTCCTGCCTCTGTGATCCGCTCTTTGCCTAAATCATCAAGCACAAGGCATGGTGCATTCTTGAACAGCCTCATGAGGCCGTAATAATCCCCGTTAAAATTTGCCTCTCGGAGTTCATCGCATAACTCGCTCACAAGACGGAATACTGACTGCCTGCCGTTCTTTATTGCGTTTATTGCCACCGCTGTTGCTAGATGTGTTTTTCCTGTCCCCCATAGTCCTGCAAGTATTAGGTTCGTACCGTCCGATGCGGCTTTCATCGCACTGGTCTTAGCGTTCGTCAGTTCGGTATTGCCGGCCTTGTAATTCGCGAATGTATATTCACGGTGCATGGGCGGTATACCGCTTCGCATGAACAATTGCTCAAAGTCTGCCTCATCTGTTACGCCTGTACCGTACCTGCATGGGATTCCGCACGTCCACCCGATGCTGAGATACTTAACACCTCTGGAAGTTTCCTGAATGCTGACTACAGGCTTTCCCCGACGTTCGGAAAGTGTGCATTTGCCTTTGCATACGGCGCAGGCTCGCTCAATCTGTGCCGCCTTGCACACTGATGAGGCTTCTATCACGTGCCTGCTTTCCTCGCCCGTACAGCTCATGAAGAATGCTTTTTCTTCGACTTCGGGAAATTTCGCTCGAAGATAGGACAATGCTTCCGCGTCCTCTCTGGATTTATGAGCTTCCAGGCGTGCTTTCCAATCAGGCAAAGCCCAGAGTTCAGACAATCCTGCCGATTGCATGACTTGCGAAATCTTCACCGCCATCACACCAGCCCCCATTCCTGCATTTTCCGCTCGATTTCAGCATTCGCTTTTTCTTGGTCAAATTCCGAGTCAGGCTGATTCTGACTTGCTATTACCTCGTCATAGCGAGCCATTACCTCCTTCGGCACTTGTGAGACTGAGGCAGTATCCTTTTTGCGCCGGCCTTTCCTGCCCCAAGTTTTCTGGTAGCGCAGTGCTGATGCTATGTAGCAGAGTGTCAGCGTTTCGAGACTATCTCCTTTCCGCCGGAAACGTTCGCAGACCTTGTCAATTTCTTTCTGCACACGTGTTGGGTAGTGTCTTACAGAAAGTTCCTGTAAGGCCGAAATATCGTCCTCTGAGAGTGTTGTTTTCCCTGTACAGGACAAGAAATAACGTGCTGTAGGGCGCATGATGTCTGGGGCATCATCTGGCGTGCATGAATCCTCTGGCTTGATTGAGGAGGGTTGAGGATTCTCCCATGCGTTTTCTGCGTTTTTAGGCTCAGATTCTGGGGGGAATGCTTCTGAGTTTCCGGGTACGTTGAGTATTTTTACTGAGTTGGGGAGATTGGCTTCCCCCGTAAGGGAATCTTTTATATCTAGTTCATTGATTCTTGTTCTGTATGACACTTGTGTCACCCCCACCGTGTCATCTGAGACACCCCTATAACATGGGGCGTTATACCCTACTATCAGCGTGTACGATGTTGTTTGCTGATTTTTTGCGAAACATTTTGCACGGATAATAACTCCTCTTTCTTCCAGCTCTTTGTATGCCCGTATCACAGTACGTACAGAGCCCCCTGCGGCATCGGCAACTTTTTCGTTGCTTGGCCAGCATCCGCGTGTATCCTTGTCAGCAAACGTACACAATACCGCGAAAATATACTTGACCATTGGAGGTAATGTTTTATCCCTGACCACAGCAACGTCAACTTTCGAGAACCAGTAACTCTGTTTGTTAGGTTTGTTAGATATATTAGTCATCATGCGCCCTCCTCGTCCTCGTTGTAGCATGGTGCATTGTATCCGATGAGGTGAATGGTATCTCCTTCACGGACAATGAGACCTCTGTTTTCCAGCTCTTGGTAGAGCCAAAGCACTTTGTTAACGGAATTGCAGGTAATATCTGCGACTTGCTCAGTGCTTGGAGAGCATGAGCGGTAGCCGAAGCCTGCGAGCATACACAGCGCAAAAAAGACATTTTTTGCGTTTGTGGATAAATATTTGTCTGTAAGTACAACAGTGTCGATGCAGGTGAACCAGTTATCCTTGCTGTACCTCAGTCCTGTAACTTTCTGGTTAATCATCGTCGAGCCTCCTCTGTATTGTTAAGATCCTTTCCGAAAATTTCCTCATTTTTAGAAGGTCTCATGTTCCACTTATCTATGGCTTTTTCCGGGAATATATTGCAGACATCGTTATCAAAGCTAACGACAGCCCCACAATCAAAATTGCCGCACTTGAAGAAAAGAAAGGGCGCACGGATATTGCCACGCGAATAGCTGACAAGTTTACTGCCGCAAAACGGACAGGGCTTCAGTTTTTCAGTCATGGTTAGCCTCCTCTTTCCTGAAGGTTTTTAACTCCATCAGCCAGGCAGCTAACTGACTGTGCATTACAGCGCAATGACCACAGGATTTTTTAGCAACATCAAGGGCGTGCTGTATCGCCTCATCAAGCGTCATTTTTGCTCCATCTCTATAAGCCATATAAGCCTCCTTAGATAGCTTGAACGCTTCAAGAAGATGGTCAGATATGAGCTGGCAACGTTTTTGCTCTTGAGTGTTCATGCTCAACACATTCACAGAATTAAGAGCAAGAGATATATTGTCTGCTATCGTGTACCAAGAGTCGAAAATTTGCCTATCGGTCATAATATTCTCCCTTTCCGTCAATTTGAGCTAATAGAGCCTCAGCGAAATCAATTTCCTTCTGGACAAGGAGGCCATATGAAACTTCTTCATGCTCGTGTTTTGTTATATAGGCATATGTCAGCAATAGTCTTATCGCTTTGTACATCTCCGGCGCAGCGGCTCTAAGCCTTTCAGTTTTTGTTTGTTTAGCGAAAAATCCCTGCAATATCTTCAGCCTCCTTCAAAAATTTTTTTGCAGTGATACAGCAGTCGTAGAGTTTTTTATGAATTGCCCTGAGAGTTCTGATTTCATCTGGCGAAGCCCCGTCATAAAAAGTAACGATGCTCTCGAACTCTGCGAATTTGCTAACAATGGCGTACCAGCGTTCTATAGATTTCCGCCTTGAATTAAACCGGCGGTTAAACTTCTGATTCATCAGCGTCAATAATTGCCTTGAAAATCGGGTAAGCCTGCTGAGGCACAACCGCATTTCCTAAGGCTCTAAGTCTGTCCACCCGATGGGGAAGCCCATAAGCCACTCTATCCACTCCGGGTTCAGACTCCCACCAGCCACCGCCCCAAAAGGAGTCGGCATTAGGCAGGCAACCTGATCGCTCAAGCCGAGAAACTGCCCTTTCTGATAGCGTTGCTGTGATTTCTCTACGTTCATTCGAGATTTTGAATCGTGAGCTATTGGAGTGCGCCACAAAGAATACTCTTTCCCTTCTGTGTTTCGCGCCGACAGCCGCAGCTTCAAAATCCCATATCCCGACCGAGTAGCCCTGACGCTCCAGATCGGAGCAAACATCGTCAGCCGCGATACGCAAAATGCCAGATACGTTTTCAGCGACAATCCAACGAGGTTTAATCTCTGCGACCATACGCGAAAACTCCGGCCAGAGGTAACGGCTGTCGTCTTTCCCCCTTTGAACTCCAGCCACGCTGAAGGGCTGACATGGGAATCCTCCGTAAATAATGTCAACTGCTCCGACATCTGAACCATTAAGCCTCCTAATATCATTAAATAAGGGAACGTCCGGCCAGTGTTTGCGCAAGACGTTCCTGCAGTACGGCTCAATTTCGCACATAGCAGAGACTATTCCGCCGGCCCATTCAAAAGCTAAATCCAGACCGCCGATTCCAGAGAATAAAGAGAGTCCCTGCCAAGTCCTCATAGTTAAGCCTCCAATTCTCCGCTAATCCTGTCGAGGAGAGCCTCAACAGTGCTGATAATCTCGTTGATTTCCTTAATGTCCAGCCCCTGAGTGAGCATTAATGCTTCATTGGCTGTAACTGTTGGAATAATGCATTCAAGAGCCCTATACATTTCGGGGGCTGCTGAAATTAGTCTTGCGTTTGCTTCAGGGTCGTCAATTCCTTCGGTCAGAACTTCAGCAATGAGTGTTTTCACGTAACTTTCATCAGTGAGGGAGTCAGCCGGAAAAACAGAGAATGTTCCTTCACTGTTCCTGCGGTATTCCCATGCTGTATTCATGATTTTGTTCATGCTGACACCCCCTACAATACGTGCCTTTTTGAGACGGTTAGGTAAGACGGGGAGGGGTAACGAGTTGCGCTCTGCTCCCCGTTTCTGGTAGAATACATACGTTCACTGACGGACTTACTCGCAAAGTGATACCGTCTGTGAACGTTTGTGCCTCTCCTGAACAGGGAGGGGCGTTTAATTTTTCTGGACATATTTTTTCTCCTTTCATTTTCTAGCGGATTAACCGCACTTGCTCCAACACTTGTTGGGACATTCGAGACAGCCTCCAACATGCCTAAGTTCAGTTCCGCAATACGGGCAGTGCTTTTCATCATTGAGATTCTTCTCGTTGAATTCTTCTGATCCCGATACAGGAGGCGGTAGATTTTTCCCTTCCCGTACCTCCTGCAACAACTTTGAATTTCTCCATGTCATCGCAAGTCGTTCTTCATGGCTCAAAATCCTTGCTTTAGACACTGTAAAAATCCTCCTTTCTGCGAACCTTTGGCGGACGGCCTCTGCGCTTCGCAACTTCCGATACAACGATTTTGACTGGGAGAATGCTGTTTTGCCTCTCCTCCTGCCATAGCCTGATGTCAGACATTCTCCAGCGTTTTGACTTTGACGAAAACTCACGTCCGAGCGGCAGTTTGCCTGTACGTACCCACTCAAAGAATGTCGCGTAAGCGATATTCAAGTGTTTGCAAACCTGTCTAGGTGTCAGCCAAGCATCGGACTCAGGCGGTAAAAGCGATGTTGTTTGTTCCGGCTGAGGTTCTTCAATTGCAATGACAAGATCGACAAGTTCGTCAAGTCCTTTCCTGAGTGAGTTAATTCGTGTCAGTAAAACGGTCTTGTTGTGTGTCATGGGAATCACTCCGTTCCTTCGTATGGGTAATCGTCCTCAAATTCCGCGAATGACGACTCCACAAAACTGCGTCCGAGAACGAATAGAATCCCGTACTCACCTTTGTAGAATTCAAGCAGTTCCCACCAGTCATCAAGCAATGTGTTGACTTTATCGGTGTTACTGAGGACTTTTACTTCTTTAATACCTGAGTAGCTTGACATTGTTGCGCTTTCTTACGTCAACTGAAGCGTGTCAAAAATTGCGTCAAAATCCGGCACTTTTGCTTCAGTCTCGTCCTTATGGTCGAGCATCCAGCAAGCCTTTTGAAATTTCGAGATAATTTTCCTCAGCGCGTCTTTGCGCTGTTCCAGTGTGCTAACATCTATCATGCCGTTACCTAGACAGATTCGTGATTTTTCGTCATCAATACCATAGACCAGAGAATCATCTTTAATCTCAATTCCTGTTGCATTTGACAAACTTTTCACCCCCATAACGATTTTTACTTCAAATTCCTGTTTTGCCGCTCCGTTGAGCAATTCGGCTTCTGTACAGCCTAAAACTTCCGAGATAACGTGAGCTATTTTTAATGATGGCTCCATCTCTCCGCGCTCATAGCGAGCAATCGTATTAACACCGCCCCCAACTTTTTCTGCTAATGCGGCTTTGGTTAGCCTTAACTTTCGTCTAAGCTCGCCCATACCCTTCATACGCAACCCTCCTATCCGTTTTTATCCGTAATGGCATTCTATACCTGAACGGATTGTAAGGTTAATACCTAAAATATCCGTGTAATGCTTAAATGCTATCCTTTTACGTTCTTGAACGTTTGCAACCTTAATCGTATAGTTTTTAAAAGAGGTGAAAGCAAATGATAGGAGCGCGAATAAAATCATTAAGGGAAGAACTAAGGCAATCTCAGGAGGAATTGGCTCATTCTATTGGTATGCACGCTAATACTATAGCACGGTGGGAGCGTGATGAGCTTTTACCTAGAGGTACATCTATAGCAAAACTTGCCAGATCTCTTAATACCACTAGTTCCTATTTGCTGGAAGGTGAGGACGTGTCATCTGAGGTGGGACAGGAAAATATGACTAAAGGACAGAAATCTTCCATGCTTCGCATGAAGAGAGAACATTCACTAGAAGAAAACAGGGGTATGGTTGTATATAAGGCTAATGGGCAGGAAATCGAGATACCTGCAACGCGAGATTTTTACGGTTTATTTGAACAAATAATTGAAGGAATGAAATCAGGTGTTTCAAAAGATGAAACATTATCTGTAATTGAGCAGGGACAAGACGGTTCAATTAACGAGAAAGAATTGGTAATGGCCTAGAGTTATAGAAGGAGTGCGGTACTTTTGAGTGAATATAGCTTGGAAGAATTTTATTCCCACTTATGACATAAGAAATGGTCTGATGAAGTCTTGAATGACCCAGTTCTTGCAAGCCGCCGTAAGCGTTCTCATAACCTGATAATGATTTCGTTGGATAAGGAAAAAATTATGGCTGAGTTTCAGTCCGGCAATAGATATACCAGCCTTAAAGATAATGTGTATGTTACGACTTTGACAAATTGTACATGTAGAGATTTTTTACTTGGTCATGGTAAGCGTCCATGCAAACACATATTCAGACTTGCAGAAGAACTTGACCTTTTTCATAGCGAAAAATTTGAACAAAATGAGGACGATTATAGTTTTGATTGTCTTACTCCGAAATTAAAAATTTTGCCGGAAGCATTACGTACTGCAAGTAATGAACTCATTGATAAATATTTAATGATACTCCGTTTTATCGTCAAGGGACGCAAAAAGTACATCAAAAAATTGGAAGAAGATTTAACCAGTAACATCACCGACAAGAAACGTAATAGTTTAGTTAAAAAACTATATGCATATTATGACTTCCAAGATGAAGCCAGAGAGATAAAGCAATATAAACTTAAAGGTGAAAGTGATGAACTTTTACAGCAGCTTATTAATATGAGACTGATTGAAACCATAGAAAAAGGCATGACTGTAACTGTAAGACTGGCGAGCAATATAACCTTAGATGATGTTTTGAAAATTTTGGAAATATATGGCGAAAGTATTCCGCTTTTTACCCAGAGCATAGCTAAAAATCCTTCAGACGTTCTGTCTCAAATTCTTGTTTCAAAGAAACGTTCTGAGCAAATTTTACGTTCTTATGACACACTTGACACTCCAGATTGGGCATTTTTTGTGCCTAGATATTTTAATGATGCTCTTGATATAAGACTTGTAACAAGGACAAAAAATTTAGTCGAGTATGCGGCTTGGACACAGGGAATTAATTTTGCTTTCGACACTGGAGATATGCTTTATAGAGATAAAGATGCACATAAAAAGGAACTCCGGCTCTGCAAGTTATTTCTGCTAAAAAAGCGCAAGGCACGAAAGTGGAAAACTTGAATACTGGCCTCGATGAACAAGCTGAAACTGTTAATGAAAATATAGGGAATGAGTTTTTTGATGGATATTATTCTGGTGAGGTGATCTACAGAGATTTTGAATCAAACGCAATAAGAACGATAACACAGATGGATTTTGTAAAAATGTTGATAGGAATTAATACAGAAGCAGAAGAAAGGACACAGAGATTTTGAGAAAAATTATTATATCTTAAAGTGGCATAGTGATGACCAGAAAATTTTAGCAAGCTTGCAAGTTTCGCGAAGGAGACAGTAGACACATGACAATGCACATAGAATTATCACCTGAACTTGAAAAAAGACTGAAAGCATGGAGCATTGAATTTAATGAACCAGCGGAAAGTTTGGCCGTAGGTTTACTAAGAGAGTATTTTGATGACAGTGATACCGGAGCAGAAATTTCAGCGGCAGTGAAAGCCGGACAAATGGAATTATATGGCACTATGGCAGATTAAATATACGGCACAGGCGCGTAAGACGCTGAATAAATTAGACCGTACGATAAAGGACAGAATAGAGAAATACAGGAATGAACTTTGTGAAATGCCTGATCCTAAGATTAAAGGCAAGGGGCTGACAAGTTCTCATGTTGGGCAATGGCGTTATCGTGTGGGAGATTTTCGAGTGATATGTGAGATACATGGCGATATTTTTGTTGTTCTTGTGCTTGAAATCGGTCATCGTAGTAACGTGTATAAGTAATAACAGCATTGTTTATTATTGTCTGAAAATTATCTAAAACTTATTGATAGGAACAATACAAAGAAAGGATGCGGAGATTTTGAGAAAAACTATTATGTCTGTAGTAATTTTTCTAGTGTTCTGCACTGCTGTTTTCGGTGAAACGATGGGTGAGAAAAATGCCCTTAGAGCGGCGAAGCAGTATCTTGAACTAACAGGCTTTTCGTATTCTGGGTTAATCAGGCAGCTTGAACTTGCTGAATTTTCTCATGAAGAAGCGGTTTACGCGGCAGATAATTGTGGAGCGGATTGGAATGAGCAGGCAGAAAAGACAGCAAAAACGTATTTGGAATTAGCCGGATTTTCGCGCAAAGGGCTGATAAAACAGCTAACTTTAGCTGGGTTCACGAGTGAGCAGGCTGAATATGGAGCGCAAAAGGCAGGGTACTGATTAAAGAAGGCTTTTCAAATTTTGCTAATTGTGTTTTACTATTGACCGTATAAAAAACCGTAGAAAAAATAGTTCAAAAATATTGGTAAATAGTTGTCATATGTCGAATAAGCGATTTCTATTCTATGTCAGTATTCCCATTCAGAACAGTAAAGACTCGTTGAAGAACGGGTCTTTTTTTACACAGTGCTATAATCCCGTCAGCATAATAATTCAGGAGAAATATACAAATGGCACAATTACGCCTTCATCATCAAAGCACTCGTATCGACATGTTACACGGCCCCCTTCTCGGAAAGATTCTTATCTTCTCTCTGCCACTTGCGGCAAGCATGATGCTCCAGCAGCTATTCAATTCGGCAGATGTCGCAGTAGTCGGACGCTTCGACTCCCCTCAGGCTATGGCCGCTGTCGGAAGCAACGGTGCGGCAATAAACCTCATGGTCAACCTCTTTGTCGGCCTCTCTATCGGTGCTAATGTCGTTGTGGCCAGATGTATAGGCCGTAACGAAACTGATAAAATTCATGACGCTGTTCACACTTCAATAATGCTCGCTCTAATCAGCGGCGTCCTTCTCCTTATATGGGGCATGGCCGTCGCTAAACCTCTTCTTACTTTGATGAATACTCCGGAAGATATTATTGATTTAGCCGTAGTATATTTCCGTGTCTATTTCTTGGGAATGCCTTTCATAATGTTCTACAATTTCGGCTCAGCCGTCCTCAGAAGCAAAGGGGACAGCAAGCGTCCTTTATGGGCATTGGGAATAGGCGGTGTCGTCAACGTCATACTCAATCTTATATTTGTAGTAGGCTTTAGGTTAAGCGTTGTCGGCGTTGCCTTAGCGACCGTTATATCAAACGCAGTAAGCTCATTCATCATCTTGTACTACCTCATGAATGAGGAGGAGCCTTTCGCTTTCAAGTGGCGCGATTTAATGATGGGGCGCGAATATTTCACACAGATATTGAAAATAGGACTACCGGCCGGACTTCAGGGGTCATTATTCTCAATCTCAAACATAACGATTCAGACCGCAATAAATTCATTAGGCTCTTACGCAAGTGCAGGAAGCGCGGCGGCATTGAACTTTGACTTCCTCACTTACTATGTTGTAGCGGCGTTCACTCAGGCTGCCGTAACTTTCACTTCACAGAATTACGGGGCCGGCGATTACGCGAGGTGCAGGCGTGTATTCTCATTGACTATGATGTCGGGGTTAATCTTCACAGGGGCAGCGTGCTTAATCTGCGCGGTGTGGGACACTGAGATACTTAGCCTCTACACGGTCAATCCCGAAGTTCTCAGGTATGCCGAAATCAGAATGATTCATGCTGTAGCGTTCCTTTGGCTGTGCAATATCTACGAGGTCAGCGGAGGCTGTCTTCGCGGAATGGGTTACTCAATGCTTCCGACGGTGATTATACTTCTGGGGTGCTGCGTTCTGAGAATAGTATGGGTATACACAGCGTTTGCATGGGAGAATGATTTTGCGTTACTGATGGACGTTTACCCTGTTTCATGGGCGGTAACGGGAACGGCTACGATGATTGCGTATTACGCGGTGAGGCGGAAACTTTTTGCCTGAAGGAAATCAAGGGACTGAAAGCAGGAATTCCCCTCTCAGTCCCGTATGTTTGTGTTACTTTCCAGCGAGTTCCCTGTAAAGTCTGAACAATCCGGCGGCGATACCGTCCTCGCTGATGTTCCTGTCCCAGCCGTAAGCATTGCAGACAGCCTCATCATTCTTCTGATGGGCGCGGCGGAGTTCAGGGGGCATAAGTGAATCGTCATACAGAGCCGCGAATGAGCTGTCAGGGTAAAGCGCACGGGCATTAAGTATTCCTTTTGCAGTCTCTTCGATTTTAGCGCGCTGTTTCGGGGAAGGCTCAGGCCATGCGAACGTGTTGTATACCATATCGCTTGAGTATCTGTAATCGCTTTTCAATCGTCCGCAGACCCGTCTTGCCCATACCATATGCACACGTGAGGTAAGGACTCCGAAATCGTAGAGTGTTGCGTCAGGGATAATGCTTGCTGCGTCGCTTGCTATTACGTCAGGCGGCATAAAACCCATAGGGATATAGCTGCGTTTCTCTGATGATACACGCGGTACAACAATATAGTTGCTTTTAGGCTGTCTTATCTCCGCAAAAAGCCATGAAATATTTGCGAGTTTCCTTGTAGCTCCTCTCTTGCTTTTCTGTCTGAAACTTTGAACTGCCTTTATCCTCTTATAGACCAGAGGCATACTCATGATTTTGTCAGGGCTGACACCGACAAGCCACAGACACCAGCGTGATACATTATTGATGAACTCATAAGCACCGACATAACGGCGTATGAATTTTTCCGCTTCTGGTTCTTTCTTTATGAACCCAGCGTAATCCCTGTCCTCAATGATGAGATGCCCCCCGTCTCTCGGAAGATTGCCTAACAGCATGGCCGGAACACCCTCGCTTACCGGCTTGTCTCTTGGGTCAACAAAGACATTTTGAAAGGGCATGAGGTAAAAATTTATCTCATTCACCATTTTCAGCCCTTCAGCCGTGTAAAGCCTCCTCAATTTTGGCGGATTAGTGCTAAAGCCGATAACAACAACATGAACATGAGCTTTACCCATAAGACTCTCGCTGTCCCAGACGAAAGACTGGTGCGCGAAGTCTATCCCGATTCCGAACTTCTCATGCAGAGGCTTGAATATATAGCTGACCTGTTCGCCCTGAGTTATTGAGTTTGTCGAAACGAATGCGGCCTTAACGTTTTTATTCTGCACCATCTCGGAAGCCTTCCAGTACCAGCCTGAAACGTAATCAATTTTCCCGTTCCCGAAAATTTCCCGTATATCTTTTTTCTGTTCATCGTTCTGAACCGAGTACCCCAGAAACGGCGGATTACCCATGATATAGAGTTTTCCGCCCGAAGGAACGAGAGTTTTCCAGTCCATGCGGAGCGCGTTGCTTTCTGCAATGTTGTTGTACGGCTTCAGCGGCAGGAAGTCGCCGAAAAATTTTATTATGCTCCGTGTCTCGTTCCTCATTTGAGTTTCCGCTATCCATAATGCTGCCTTTGCCACTGACACGGCGAAATCGTTTACCTCTATTCCGTAGAACTGTGAGATTGATACCTGTATTGCTGTCTCGGCTTCAGACTCGGTGAAGGTTATCTGTCTGGACAGTTCGCTGAGTATTCTGTTCTCAATTCTCCGTAATGAAAGGAATGATTCAGTCAGGAAGTTCCCTGAACCGCAGGCAGGGTCTAAAAATTTCAGCGAGGCAATTTTCTTCTGCAAAGCTCTGAGATTCTTTGTTCTTTCGGGCGATTGTGGTGCTGAAATCAGCGTGTTTAGTTCGTCATTGAGTCCGTCAAGAAAAAGAGGGTCGATTACCTTGTGAATGTTCTCTGTCGAAGTGTAGTGCATTCCGCCTGAATGTCTTGTTTCGGGGTGGAGCGTTGACTCGAAGATTGCCCCGAAAATTGTCGGAGATATACCCGACCAGTCGAACCCTTCGGCCATGTCCTGAAGGATTAAGCGCAGAGGCTCGCCGTTAATCTGAGGGAACTCAATGTCTTTTCCGTCAAATAATCCTCCGTTGACGTAGGGAAACGCTTTCAGTTCGCTGTCTAAATATCTGTCGCGTTCTTCAGGCTTCTGGCTCAGTACAGTGAAAAGCTGGCGTATAGCCTCACGCGCCATTGACTGACGGGCGTTCAAATAATTAGTGAACTGTCCTTTCTCAAAAAGCCCTGAGTCCTCAGCATAAAGAATGAATACCAGCCTCACGCAAAAGACGTTCAAAGCGTTCTGTGAATTTTTATCGTCAGGGTTATCGTAGCGTTCGAGTATAGCGTCATAGAGTTTTCCGATGAGTTCGCCTGCCTTGACCGAGACTTCAACTTCGCGAATGTCTCTGGGGCTTGGAGCGTTGACATCAATGAGGAACTTCAGCTTGTGATAATCATGAGCCAGATTTTTCAGATAGATTACTTCTGGTTTATTGCCGGGATATTCCATGTCATATACATGGAACGCCTCGAAGTTGCAGGCTACTATCCACCGTGCGCGCTCGGAGTAAGACAGATTATCGGAATACCGTTTAGCCTGCTGGTAGGGGGTTAATATTTCGCCGTCCGACTGGTGAATTTCCCTGCCCAGATCTATCCCGTAGCTTTTCTGTTCGATTATGGCTTTTGTCGAGGGTATATAAGCGTCGATGAAACTTTTGTGTTCAAGTTTAACTCTTTTCTCGAACTGAATTAGCTCGCCGGGGTTTTCTGCTCCGAGAACGTCATGGAGAAGTTCGAGCCAGAAAGTTGCCGTGTCGCTAATCTCGTTGCCTTTGCCGTCCCATTTCCGGTAAAAAATTTCTGCGTTGTCCAATTCTGAGGCCCTCCGATGAAATTTGTAACGCACATTCTACCATTAAATAATACAGAGCTGTTAAGAAAAAGAAAAAAGAAATTTCTTTGGGGGCTTGCAAAAAAAAAAAAGGCGTGTATAATTCTCTCTTGTCGTTGCGAGATAGACAGCAGCGATGAAGCAAAAGGTTAATTGACAAGCGAATACAGCGTGTAATGAACGAGCGATAGTACAAAAAGCCAAATCAAATCTCACAAATTTTTACTGAGAGTTTGATCCTGGCTCAGGATAAACGCTGGCGGCGTGCGTAACACATGCAAGTTGAGCGACGGAAGTTTGAACCAGCGATGGGAATGACTTCACGGAGCAGCGGACTGGTGAGTAAAATATGAGAAG
>JAFUYQ010000003.1 GCA_017470485.1 Synergistaceae bacterium | reverse complement strand
TGTTCGAAAGATACCGAAAACAAAAATTGAGGAGCTAGAAAAGGCAGTGGGAGAAAGTCTGAGTAAGCTAAAACGATTGGATGCAGTGGGCTGGTTCAGACATTGTGGTTATTCTTCATAATTATGGAATTTGCTATAGCTGTTCTTGAAGATATGGCACGAGGTTTTGGTGGTTCAATCAGAGGCAGGAAAGCCTGCTCCTTGTAATGCAGATAAAGGAATTTATTCAGAGCTGGGATTAAAGATTAAGGAGAAAGTTTTAATTGATGTTAAATCGTTGTACCGGATTGATGAGCTAAAAGCCTCTGGTATGTGATTCTGAAGGTTATAATGACTTAAGGAATAATGCTTCCTTATACCTTATGGAACCGTTTTCCGCAGAACGACTCATTTCTTATATTCGCACAAAAAAGCGGAGTCGCCAAAAACTCCCGGCAGCTCCGCCCTGAAATTCAATCTCTACATGAACTGGCTCAGAACGAGAATCTCAACAACACCAACAGCCCAAGCTATTGTACTGGAGAATGACCATATACGAATCTGGTCTTTAGCTTCGCTCACTCCGAGCGTGCGGTTCACAACCCAGAAGTAGCTGTCGTTGAAGTACCCGAAGAATAATGACCCTACACAGCAGGCAATGACACCAAGCAGCGGATTAACACCGGCATTGTTGAGGA
Source organism: Synergistaceae bacterium (assembly GCA_017470485.1). Classification (GTDB taxonomy): domain Bacteria; phylum Synergistota; class Synergistia; order Synergistales; family Aminobacteriaceae; genus JAFUXM01. The sequence goes on along the minus strand of JAFUYQ010000003.1, from coordinate 7,401 downwards.
TAGGTGCGGTAATACTTGCCGCAGTTACCATAGCTACTGTTCCTGAACCCTGAACGAAACGCATTGCGGTAGAGATAACCAGAGGCAGAATTACCAAAGGTATTGACGTGTCCAGAAGGTACTTAGCCATGTATGTGCCCAGTCCTGAATCCTGAATTATTCGGCCTAATGCTCCGCCGCCTCCTGTTACGAGGAGAATTATGCCTGCGCTGGCCATACCTTTTTCCATCTCAGCAAGTGCCTGTTCACGAGTGAGCTTCCTCGCAAGCGTGAAGATAGCTACCAGAAGTCCAAGCCCTACAGCAACTATAGGCTGTCCCAAGAAAATCACAGGTTCCATAAATCCTGTTGTCATCTTGAGAGCTGATGCCACAGTGTTGATGAGAATCAGAATTATCGGGAGTATCAAGGGCATGAACGCCTCAAACGCTCCGGGTACTCCGGTCATATCCATGCTGAGTGCCGCATCATAATCCGGTTTCTGGTATTCGCTCTTTACTACTTCATCATTGTCGTTGAGAAGCCAGTAATATCTCTTTGCGAGCGAGATTCTTGCATACATGATACAGCCGATGGCCATAGGAAGAGCCAATACTATGCTTGCGAGAATGTACAGCCCTACGTCAACACCGAAAATTCCGCATACGCCAAGAGGGCCGGGCGTCGGGGGAACGAGTGAGTGAGTGATGACCAGTCCTGCCGCAAGAGATACACCAAGCGCAATTAGTGATTTCTTCGTTACACGTGATAATGCTTTTGCGATGGGGGCAAGAACCACGAACCCTGAGTCGCAGAATATCGGGATTGAGACAAGGAAGCCTGTAAAAGCTAATGCCTCCTCCTCACGTCCCTTCCCGAAAAGATGAAGGAACGTATAAGCCATTCTCTTTGCAGCACCAGTAGCCTCGAATAATTGTCCCATCATGACACCGAAGCCGATTATGATTCCTATGCTGCCCAAAGTTCCGCCGAAGCCGTTTGAGATTGAGGATATTATGCTGCCGCTGTGAGACAAACCGTCAGCACCAATATAGGACGTATTGAGCAGAGGCATACCTCCTATTACTCCGACAATAACAGTAGCAAGAATTAACGCGAGGAATGCCTGTACCTTTGTCATAAGCACAAGGCATATCAGGATTACTATTCCGGCAAGAAGACCTATTAACATCTGGTTACCGTTTACGATATGTTCCATGAAACTACTTCCCCTTTCTTAGTGTTTTACAAAATATGGCGCGTATTTGGCAGCCAGTCTGATTGCCTCAACCATACTAACCTCGCTCACCATGTTTTTGCCTGCAATGTCGAACGCCGTTCCGTGATCCACGCTGGTACGTAAAATCGGCATACCGTTGGTTATAGAAATCGTCCGCTCAAAGTCAAGCGTCTTCGTGGCAATGTGTCCCTGATCGTGATAGAGCGACAGAACACTGCTGTAACGTCCCTGTGCCGCCTGATGGAACACAGAGTCTGCCCCTATAGGCCCTGCAACGTTATAGCCTTCTGCTTTCAGCTGTTCGACAGCAGGGGTAATCTCATTGACTTCCTCCCAGCCGAAAAGCCCGTGTTCACCGCAATGAGGATTTAATCCTGCTACTGCCATAGTACCGCCGGTTACTCCGAGACGTTCAAGGGCGGCGATGCACTCTTTTGCGCACTCGACAATCTTATCCTTCTTTATCTGCCCAAGCATTTGAAGGAGCGATAAGTGCCTCGTCAGGAAGAAGACTCTAAGCCCGTTAGTCTCGAACATCGTCAGAGGGTCTTTTGTTCCCGTTAATGCTCCGAATATTTCAGTATGTCCGATGAAAGGAACTTCAGCCGCGTGGAGTGCTTCCTTATTGATTGGCGTTGTAGCTACCGCGTCAGCTTCGCCGGACATCGCGAGTTTTATACTGCGCTCGATGTAATCATAGGCAGCTTTTCCGCACATGGCCTGAACCTTGCCGTAGCTGAACGAGGACATGTCAATATTGTCGAGGTCGATAAGGTTGATTATGCCTCCGCTGAAATCCGCACTCTTTGAATCATTGCAGACATGAACGTTCAATTTTGCTCCGGTCAAAGCTATAGCCTTGTCGATGATTTTTCTGTCGCCGATTACGATACAGTCAGCAGTCTTATTGACTGTATCGCTGGCCAGAGCCTTAACGACTATTTCAGGCCCTACCCCTGCCGGATCTCCGATTGGAATTGCGATTACTGGTTTTGCCATTGTGATTCTCCTTTCTGGTTAAATAAATAACTTTTCTTTCAGGTAATTCACACAGCGGTTTATTGCGTCTGAATTTCCCTGACTTCCTCCCTTTGTTACAACATGAAGCCCGCTGAACTCTCCGTCGCTGAACAGTCCGTAAGCCGCTAAAGGCAGTACCTCATCTTTAAGTTCAAGGCCGGAAGCCCCGAAACGCTGACATACAGCCTGAGTAACATCACCGCCGCTCGCGTAAAGCCCCCTGAATAACGGTTCGGACTTCAGAATCCTGAATGCAATCTCGGCTAATGACGAATTTATTTTGTCCGTTATCTCATCGAGTGAGCTTCCGTTCCTGATGTAAGGCGTGAAGTCAATGCGTTTTTCGGGATATATTCCGTCTCCCGTAACGCTTACCACCGTGTTGAACGGTGATTTAGCGAGAACTTCTGAGGTTATGCGTGATATTTCCTGCTCGCGTTCCTCATCAGATTCAAGAAAGCGTCTTGTCTCAGCGAATATGTTTGCTATCGGGTGCTGTGAAAGCCATAGTTCTTCCATCTGAGCGGTTGTGTTTGGATTAACGCTCCCGACTACGGCGAGAATTTTACGGCGTTCATGTTTAGAGTTGGGGGTAATCAGCTTTCTTGAAAGAGCGGCTGTGAATCCTCCGGGATCTACGCTGATAATCTTTCTTCCGCTTGTGATAACTGCGTCGGCAATAAGGTCTAAATCCTCCTGAGTTACGCAGTCAATCACTATTATTTGATTTCCCTTTTCAGCCAGTGAATTTATCTCAGCGGCCAGTTTGTGCTTGCCGTTCATTAACCCGTTCAAACCTATCGAGGCAACTTTGTATTTGCTATTGAAAAGGCTGGCCATGTCCGAAGTTTTTACAGGAGTTTTCGGGTCAATGGCTATGTTTGTTTTATGAAGGGGCAGGCCGTCAACAAGAAGATAACCTCCCACTAGTGTACGGCCTGATGACGGGAAGCAGGGCGCGGAAACAGCTATGACATTTTCGCCGGTCATTGATGAAACAGCGTCAATCATTGCGTCAGTCTCGCTCCCTAAATTACCCCTGAGAGTTGAATCTATCCGCTTTGACCAGACTTTTATATTGCGGACTTCATCAGCCAGACCCGTTGTGATGTTCATTACCCTGCTGTAGGCTTCTTCAGGAGATACTGCCCTGCTGTCGGTCGAATAAATCAGGCAGTCGCAATTATCCCTTACATTAGCCGAAACCTTCTGACCGTTGAGAATTGTGTAGGCTTTATAACCCATTTTGGCCAAGAGAACGCCTGTAGCGTTTCCGCCTGTGAGATCATCTGCCACTACTGCACATTGAACCATGTTTCTGCCCCGTTGCCCTGCTATTTCGCCGTAAGTATCTCTACAGCTTCCCTCAAAGTCTCAGCCTCGCCGACGTTGCCCGGAAATATTACATAAGGTGTCATCGGGAATTTGCTTTCCGCGCCTGTCTGCCATACAGGTATGCCCGGACGAATCTGCCCTAAAACATTCGCGTGCTTAACGGCTAATGCCTTAGTGCCGACATCGCTTGATGTTATTCCGCCCTTAGCGATAACGAATGCCGGAGTAACTGAGAGTTTGCCGACTAGCGACTGAACAGCGTCAGAGATTTTCACTGATAGGCGTAATTCATCTTCCTTGTTGCCTGTATCAGCCCTGATTAATGCGCGTGTGGTGTAACAGCAGACAGTCTTTCCGGCTTTAATGCAGGCTTCTTCTTTGTCGAGACAGCGTTGAACTTCGCGCGAGAAAGCCTCGTCATCTTTTACCAGAGTAGCGTCAAGCTCGATGAACTCGATATCCTTCAAGGCTTTGAGGGCTTCAACCTGCTTGGTAGTCTTGTCAGTGTGAGAGCCTACAACGATTATGCCTCCGTTTGAAGTCTCATTGACGACCATTTTTTCACGGGTAAGGAGCGGCTGATCCGTAACGCCTCCCATAACCTTAACGATGGCTGCTGCTGTCCTGAACATGAAGACTTTACCTTTTCTCATGGCTCGATACAGGGCAACGCAGAAGACTTTTACATCAACATAATCGACAGCGTTCACTATGATTTTGTTGAAGTCTTTAACGGCCATCAACTGCGACTCTATGCGGTCATAGTCCATGTTGTGAATGTCCTCAAGACTTATGCACGTTACATCAGCGGCCTTGTACTCTCCGTGTGTTTTCTCTTCAACATATTCGGGAAGAGTGGCGGCTTTGTAACCGAACGTAGGATCTTTTGCGAACTCTGTTTCATTAGCCGGTATAAGTTCATTGCCATACTTAACGTAATGGACGTTGCCGATTGTGAAGCGTCCTCCCTCTTTGAAGAAGGGGCAGAGAATCTCGCCGTCTATTTTCTTGCCGGTGTTCTTCTCGTAATTGGCCTTGAGGATTTTAGTTTCAAGGGGGTAATGACCGCGAAGAGTTGAGTCGCTCCTGCTGACGAAGATGTATTCTCGTCCGGTTTCGCGCGCGACTTCATCAACAACTGAGGAAATCTCATTATGAGCTTTTGTAGTCTGCTCCTCAGTGAAGCCCCGTGAGTTCGTCAGTATGTAGAACAGGTTATTGGCCTCTTTGAACCCTGCGAGAACGCTGTCATGAGTCCAGTCAGTATAGACTGAAATGTCATGTACGGTCTGAACGCCTGTGGGGTCATCATCAAGGACAACGATTTTTTTCGTGTTGGCTGAAATTTCCTTACTCAACAGAGCGTCTACGGAAGCCTCGTCTATTTTCTTGAATGAAGTCAGTATTGATGTATCAAGTTTCATGACGGGTTACTTCCTTTTTACTTCGACATCAGCCAGCTTCTCGAAGTACTGAACGATACCGCCGTGATCGTCATTCATGTGTCCGTGAATCTTCATTGTCTGGAGAATTTCATACAACTGAGCCGTGTAGGGTATTGGAACGTCGATTGCATGAGCTGTAGCAACGCAGTTTTTGATGTCCTTGTGATTGATTCTGATTGGGCCGCCGGGCTTGAAGTTCCGCTCAACAATCATAGGTATCTTAGCGTCAAGCACCGCGCTTCCTGCGAGTCCTCCTCTGATTGCCTGATAGACTTTCTCAGGGTCGGCACCTGCTTTCACTGCGAACACGAACGCTTCAGACACAACGGCTATGGTGTTGTTGACTATCATTTGATTCGCGAGCTTTGCCGATGAACCGCTTCCGCTTGGGCCTATGAGGATTGATGAGCTGCCAAGAATCTCGAAGTAAGGCTTCATTCTGTCGAAGTCTTTTTCATCTCCTCCGCACATTATGGCGAGAGTTGCATTGATTGCTCCGGGTTCTCCGCCTGAGACGGGAGCGTCAACGAAACCGACTCCGTATTCCTTGAGTTTGTCGTAGCACTGTTTTGACTCAACTGGAGTTACTGAACTCATATCGCAGACCAGCGAGCCTTTTTTGATAGTTGAAGCGACTCCGTTTTCACCGAAAAGAATCGATTGAACTATTGCTCCGTTGGGAACCATTGTGATAACGACATCACACTGACTGCCGATTTCAGCATAAGTTCCGCGTTCTGCGCCGCATGAAACGACTTCCGATACAGCTTCTTCGTTCAAGTCTGCCACCATGAGTTTCAAACCGGCCTTAATCAAATTTTTGGCCATTGGTTTACCCATAATGCCCAGACCTATAAAACCTGTCTTGCCCATTTCAGAGGTGAACCTCCCTATAAATAATAATTTGTAGAATTTTTAAGTGATGTGAAAATTATATAGCATACCGGTATACAGGTCAAGTGAAATAGAAATAAGCGGTATACTGATATACAAGCAAAATAAAATAATGGAGGCATAAATTTTGGACTATATAAAACCGCTGCAAATGAAAGCGTATGACACTCTGAAAGCGATGATACTTGAAGGACATTTCAAGAAGGGTGAATTTTATTCTGAGACTAAAACTTCAAAAGAGCTTGGAATTTCGCGGACACCAATCCGAGACGCTGTTCAAAGATTAGCTCAGGAAAAATATGTCGATGTGATTCCGAGCAAAGGTTTCCGCATTCACGAAATATCAGAGCAGGATTTAATAGAGACGTATCAGATAAGAGGTGCATTGGAGGGGTTCTGCACTGTTCAGCTTGCAAGGAACAATGATACCGGCAAAGCTCAAAAAGTGATTCAACAGCTCGAAAATCTTGTGATTAACCAGCGGAATATTATAGACAGGGGCGGAACAGTTGAAGAATTTGCACCGTTTGACCAGAGATTTCATGAACAGATAGTACACTACAGCGAGAACTCATCACTTATCGCGGTGTTCGGAAATTATCTTTACCAGATTAAAAGCCAGATGTATATATCTCTCCATGCTGAAGGACGTATGCGGCAGACTGTTGAGGAACATTACAGGATAGTTGAAGCCATAAAAACAGGCTCATTGGAGGAAACGTATCTTGCTACTCTTGCTCATCTTGAACAGCCTAAGATAATCATTAGGAACATGAACAACACCGCATAGTCTCACGTCTGAATGAATTATTGCCGCTGTTTGAAGCTATCAAAGTATATTCGCTAAGTCTTTAATGCTTGTTTCACAAAGGTAGTTTATTCTCTCTGTCTTGTTCATATTCATGAACCTCGCTGTTTTTGTCCATGTCTCTAACGTGTCAGCGCACCTTCCGGCAATTTCTGCGACCGCCTCCCGGACGTTATGAGAAAGCCCGTCCGTGTAAAGCGATAATCGCCCACCGCCAGTCCCGTCAATCCCCAAGAAGTGCTTGAAGAGTCTTGCCTCGTAATATCCGAACGCCTCATATATTCCCACAAAGTCCGCTATTAATTCATCATGTAAGTTATTTGAAGCCGAGCCGTAAAACTTTTTAGTGTAATAATGCGTTACTTCATGTTCGCGGCGCAATATCATTGACTTTTCGCGCCACTCTCCCGGCGGTAATCCGACAAACTCAGGCTCGGTGTTGCTGTAATATTTTTTCGACAGCACTAGAAATCTTTGCTTCCTTCCGTAAATGAACGACGCTCCCATCTCTGAAATATCATCTGGCCGCTCGCCTTTGTATATAGCAAATTCCATAATTATGAAGAATAACCACAATGTCTGAACCAGCCCACTGCATCCAATCGTTTTAGCTTACTCAGACTTTCTCCCACTGCCTTTTCTAGCTCCTCAATTTTTGTTTTCGGTATCTTTCGAACATT
>JAFUYQ010000018.1 GCA_017470485.1 Synergistaceae bacterium | reverse complement strand
CTGTCTGCTGTCTGCTGTCTGCTGTCTGCTTCCATTATGATTATGTCATTTTTCAATTTGTCAACCCTCTTTTTAATGATTTTATTTTATTATACCATCTACTCAAAAATATCATGGTGCTTTCATGTTTTGCATGACCGTAAAAATTTTCTCTCTAATTACGTTATAATACAGTCATTCAAGTTAATCTATTGAGGGGAGTGTTTATATTACGATGAACCTGCCTACATTCATAGGGGGAGTACATCCTCCTGAGGGCAAAGCTCTTACGGAAAACAAGGCCGTTGAAATCCTCAAGCCTTCTGAGCCGTGCGAGTTCGTTTATCCGTTGTCCCAGCATATCGGCGCGCCCTGTTCGCCTCTGGTGAAAAAGGGAGATCATGTTCTTGCAGGACAGAAAATTGCCGATACTGACGCATTCGTTTCAGCCCCTATATTCTCAGGGGTATCAGGCACAGTCAAAGACGTTGCCTCAAGAATGACCATACCCGGAAGCATTGACCCCTGTATCATCATTGAGAGCGACGGGAAATATGAAAAAGCTCCTTCGCTCCTTGATGAACTCGGACATAAGCCACAGCCTTCCGAGTACGTCAAATTGATTCGTTCAGCCGGTATCGTCGGAATGGGCGGAGCTTGTTTCCCGACACACGTCAAACTCTCGCCGCCTAAAGACCGCGTCATCAAATGGGTAATCATTAACGCCGCCGAATGTGAGCCGTACTTGTCATGCGACAACAGATTGATGATTGAGAGTCCTGACGAGATTATCAGGGGATTAGGCTACGCCCTTGAGATTTTCCCGGAGGCTGAGGGAGTCATTGCAATCGAGAACAACAAGCCCGAAGCTATCGCAACTATGACCGCTCACAACAATAACCCAAGAATCAGAATCATGCCCCACACCGTCAAATACCCTCAGGGTGCTGAAAAAATGCTTATCTGGTCGGTAACTGGTCAGGAAATTCCAGTCGTTCCGGCACTTCCAGCTGATGTCGGCTGCATAATCCTCAACACCCGTACAGCTTGGCACATCTGCAAGGCAATCGAGAACGGCGAGCCCGTAACCGAACGCATAATCTCCGTAACCGGCGATGCTGTGGCCGAGCCTAAGAATGTTCAAGTGCCTCTTGGGATTTCGGTGCGTGAGCTTGTGCATTTCTGCGGAGGCTTCAAAGATGAGCCGGTGAAGATTCTCGCCGGAGGCCCGATGATGGGTATTGCCATGAGGTCGATTGATGTTCCTGTCGTCAAGGGTACGTCAGGAATCTTAGCCCTCACTAAGAACCTTGCCTATATTGCCGAAGAGTCTGCCTGCATAAGGTGCGGTAAATGTATCGAGGCTTGCCCTATGCACCTTAACCCTACACAGTTAGACCAGTTTGTGAGGCGCAGGGATTATGAGTCGTTCGAGGCTTTCAACGGCATGAACTGTATCGAGTGCGGCTGCTGTTCGTATTCATGTCCTGCGTCAAGACATTTGACACAGACCTGCAAGGAAGGTAAAGCACAGGTTAATCTCGCTAGACGCAAGGCAGCTCAGGCAAAAGCTAAACAGGAGGCGAAGTAATTATCATGTCATCAAAATTAGTAGTATCTTCATCACCGCATGTACACTCCGAGTTCAGCACCCGGAAAATTATGGGCATGGTGATATATTCGCTTCTGCCTGCCGGAATTATGGGAGTCTACCTTCTCGGACTGCGTTCACTTCTCGTGATAATAGCGTGTATTGCGGCGTGTGTATTAAGTGAATGGTGCTGGCAGAAATTCGTAATGCACCGGAAAGACACTACAGGCGATTTATCTGCTGTTGTTACCGGCTTGCTTCTGGCTTACAACCTTCCGCCCACGATTCCTTTATGGATGGCAATCTGCGGAAGCGTCTTCGCTATCATAATCGTCAAGCAGTTCTACGGCGGTATCGGCTGTAACATCGTCAACCCTGCTTTAGCGGCTAGAGCAATGATGTTGATTTCATGGCCGACAGCTATGACTACATGGACGGTTCAGGGAATCTCAGGGGCGACTCCTCTGGCGGCGATGAAAGCCGGAACATTGCCGGCGAATCTCTCATGGTGGAGTCTTATTGCCGGAGACATGGGGGGCTGTATCGGCGAGACAAGCGCAATACTCCTCATACTCGGAGGGGCTTACCTCGTCTGGGAGGGAGTAATAAACGCCCGTATACCTCTGACATATATTCTTACGACAGCGATTTTGTCAGCGTTGTTCGGACACGGCGGCGGAATGTTCCCTGTTCATGAGATTCTGACGGGAGGCTTGCTTCTCGGAGCAATCTTCATGGCCACCGACTACACCACATCGCCTATGACCGAAAAAGGACAGTTCATCTATGCTTTCGGGTGCGGGCTTCTTACCGCGTTAATCAGGACATGGGGCGGTTATCCTGAAGGCGTATCGTTCTCGATTCTGATAATGAATGTAGCTGTTCCGTTAATCGACAAGTACACTGAGCCTCGAACGCTCGGCGCACCGAAAAGTAATTTCTTCAAGAGAATGGGGGCAAAATCATGATGTCAGAAGCAGTAAATGATTCAGTATCGTTCAAGGACGCTTTGAGAAAGGCTCTTCATCTTGGGGGAACGCTCTTCGCCGTAACGGCTGTAACAGGAATAATTCTCGGCCTCGTTGAGAACGTAACAAGCAAGGCAATTTTACAGGCTGAGATAGAAGCTCGGAATGAGGCGTTCAGAATCGTAATGCCTGCCGGAAAAACTTTTGAGGATACGGAAGTTAAGCCCGATGATTTCGTTACCGGTGTAGTAAAGGCCAGTGATGAATCGGGCGTAGTGGGCTGGTGCGTCTCGGTAAGCTCCAAAGGTTACGGCGGCCAAATCGGATTCGTTGTCGGCGTAACTAAAGACGGAAACGTGAAGGGCATTAACATTTTGAGTCATTCCGAAACGCCGGGACTCGGCGCGAAATCGACTGAGCCGGAATTTTACGGGCAGTTCAACGACAAGTCATCACTGCCGTTGAAGGTCGTTAAGGGCGGCGCATCAAATCCTGATGAAATTTCAGCGATTTCGGGAGCGACAATAACATCAAATGCAGTAGTCAGCGGCGTAAACGGAGCTGTTGATTACTGGAGCAGGAATTTGAAGGGGGCTGAATAGAATTGAGCCGTAGTAATTTCAGAATCATCACTAACGGAATACTTGCCGAAAACCCGACGTTCGTTCAGTGCATTGGACTATGCCCGACTCTCGCCGTTACAACGAGTGTCGCTAACGGTCTCGGAATGGGAATAGCGGCAACTTTCGTTTTAATAGCGTCGAACGCTGTCATCTCGCTTCTCCGGAAGATGGTGCCTGATGAGGTGCGTATTCCTATATTCATAGTGGTAATAGCCGGTTTCGTAACGGTCATTGAGTTCATGATGAAGGGATTTGCTCCCGAACTCAATAAATCGCTTGGTATATTCATTCCGTTGATTGTCGTCAACTGTATCATTCTCGCGAGGGCTGAGGCATTCGCGTCAAAGAACGGTGTCATTGCCTCCGCTCTTGACGGTGTGGGAATGGGCTTGGGTTTCACGATCGCGTTAATGTTCTTGGGTTCAATCCGTGAGATTTTCGGCGCAGGAACTTGGTTCGGGAATCCTGTCGTGAGCTTTGAGCCGGCAATGCTTATAGTGCTTGCTCCCGGAGGATTTATCATTCTTGGGTGCTGCATGGGAGCGTTCAGAGCGATTCAGGCAAGAGCCGCTAAAATGAGAGGGCTTGCCGCCACCCCTGCTGAAGCGCGTCCGATGGGGTGCGGTTCGTGCGTAATGGCTAAGTTCTGCAAGAAAGACGCTTCAGACTGCGAGGAGGCGAAATCCTGATGACTATGACAGAATTATTCCTGCTTTTCGTTAGCTCGATATTCGTTCACAACATACTGCTTTCACGATTCTTGGGGTGCTGCCCGTTCATGGGCGTAAGCTCGAAACTCAAGACCGCTCAGGGAATGGGAGCTGCTGTCGTCTTCGTCATTGTACTAGCCTCATTGATGACGTGGCTGACATATAATTACCTCCTTGTGCCGTTACATCTTGAGTATCTTTACACGCTCTCGTTCATACTGGTTATAGCGGCACTGGTTCAGTTCGTTGAGCTTGCGCTGAAGAAACTTAATCCCGTTCTCTATAAGTCGTTGGGAATCTTCCTGCCGTTAATCACGACAAACTGTGCTGTTCTGGGCGTTGCAGTCCTCAACATGAACGAAGGTTACGGCTTAATCCCTGCCCTTGTAAACGCATTGGGTTCTTCATTGGGCTTCCTTCTCGCTATATCGCTCATGGCCGGTATCCGTGAACGCATTGAGGGTAACGAGGGCATACCTGACAGCCTTCAGGGGCTTCCAATGGCGTTAATAACAGCCGGTTTAATGTCGATAGCCTTCATGGGCTTCACTGGAATCATAAAGTAAGGAGGCTTAGAACATGGACATAATGCACGTTATGATAACACCGCTTGCCTTAATGGGAGTGATGGGGGGAGTTTTCGGTGTACTCTTGGCGATAGCGTCAATAGTTTTCAGGGTACATCAGGACGAGAGAATCGGACTGATACGAGCCGCCCTGCCCGGTGCGAACTGCGGAGGCTGCGGCTATCCCGGCTGCGATGGTTACGCCTCAGGAGTCGTTAATGACGGTGCGCCGGTCAACAAATGCAGCGTAGGCGGTGCGCCTGTCGCTGAGAGAATCGCTGAGATTATGGGAGTTGAGGCAGGAGCAAGCATACCGATGAGGGCGTTCCTGAAGTGCAAGGGAACTTGCGAGGCCTCGCCGAGACAGCTCACTTACGAGGGAATACATGACTGCAAGAGCGCGTCAGTAATTCCCGGCGGTTCGCCGAACTCATGCCCGTTCGGGTGCATAGGACTGGGAACCTGCGTGAGCGTCTGCCAGTTCGGGGCGTTGTCAATGGGTGAGGACGGTCTTCCGAAGGTTGACGTGTCGAAGTGCGTAGGGTGCGGAGCGTGTGTCGAGAACTGCCCGAAAGGCGTTTTCACTCTCGTTCCTGCTACCGCTGACGTAATCGTTGCGTGTAACTCCCACTGGAAAGGCCCGATGGTTAAGAGCGTTTGCAGTGCAGGGTGCATAGGCTGTACGCTTTGCGCTAAGAAATGCCCGAAGCAGGCTATTGACATCATTAACGATTTGGCCGTAATCAATCAGGACAAGTGCGTCAAGTGCGGTATCTGCGCGAAGGTCTGTCCGGCGAAATGTATCAATACCGGCGAAAAAGTTACAGTGCTTGAGAAGTCAGCGTAATAATCTGAATATAAAATTAGCCCCGTCCCTGAAAATTTCCGGACGGGGTTTTTCTTTGCTTAAATCTGAATCAAGCCTGTATAATTTCCGCAAAAATCATAATTAACAGGAGCAAAAATCTATGTTCAATCCGTTCATGTTAGTACCCTGCCTGATATGCCTCTATACCGTCCTCAGCATGATTATTCCCCTTCGTGTTCCGGCAGCGGCAAAATTACTGCTCGCGCTTCTCACTCTCTCAGGCATTGCAAAATTATTCCTCCTCAGAATGACACCTTCAGGGTTCGACATCTACGAGCTTCCTCGAAACATCGCGCTTCTTTTGTCGTCGATGTTCAGTTTCATGATAGCTGCCGCGATAATCTGCGTCATCAAAGACGCGGCGTTCGTCCTTTGGAAAATATTTGCGCGCTCAAAATTTCCGGCTCATTACGCCTCACTATGCGTGTTAATTCTGGCGGCAGTAACTACGGTTTGCGGCGTGTACGGCGGAACAAGAGTCCCCGATGTGGTTCGTCATGAGGTGAGAATTTCGGGCTTGGGGAAAAATCTTGACGGCCTCAAAATAGCGATGCTCGTTGATATTCATGTTGGCTCGGTGAACAGAAGGCCGTTCGTTCAGGAAGTCGTTGATAAAACTAACGCCCTCAATCCCGACATCATATTAATTCCCGGCGACTTTGTTGACGGCCATGTGAAGGACAGAAAAAATGACCTCGAACCCCTCTCACAGCTCCGCGCAAATTTAGGAGTTTACGCCGTAACAGGCAACCACGAATATTATTATGACCTTCAAGGCTGGCTGAAGACGCTTTCGAAGTTCGGAATAAATTTCCTTGAGAATGAACGTGTAGTAATCACTTCGGGAGATTCTCGCCTCGTTATCGCAGGAGTGCCAGACCCCACAGGCGGCAGCCGTAACACTCCCAAAGCCCTCGAAAACTCACCGGCCAATGTCCCAGTAATATTGATGGATCATCAGCCGAGATTTTCGCGCGAAAACGCTCAACTCGGAGTTGCCCTTCAGGTTTCGGGACACACTCACGGCGGTCAAATGCCCGTAATCTCGGAATTAATCAAGCGTTTCAACAAGGGCTTTGTGCGAGGGTGGTATGACGTTGACGGAATGAAGCTGTATGTCAGTCCGGGAACTTCGCAATGGGACGGCTTCCCGATAAGAGTCTTTGACCCTTCGGAAATTACTCTCTTCATTCTCAAGTCAGAAGATTGAAATTAACTCCCGACATCATATCATGACGTCGGGAGTTCGCGCTCATCTTACTTCTTGAAGAATGCCGCTGTCTTCTCAACGAGGGCTTCCTGTTCTTCAGCTTTCAGGCCTGGAAACACAGGAAGCGCGAGAACCTCATGAGCTAACTTCTCGCTGACTGGGAAATCGCCCTCCTTATGGCCCAAGTACCTGAAACACGGCTGAAGGTGCAGCGGCAGAGGATAATACACTCTCACCGCGAAGCCCTCAGAGTTCAAATACTCCATCAGCTCATCACGCTTTGACTTCACTCGGACGACATACTGATGATAAATGTGATAGTTCCCCTCAAGCTCCGAAGGAGGCGTGATAAATTCATTGAGGCCGTTTGCCTTGAAAAGCAGCTTGTAATATTCGGCAATCTTCCGGCGTTCCTCGTTCCATGCTTCGAGGTGCTGAAGTTTTATGTCGAGTATTGCCGCCTGAATAGCGTCAAGCCTTGAGTTAATGCCGATTTCGTCATGATAGTAAGTCGTCCCTGAGCCGTGAACACGCAAACGTCTGAGTCTTTCGGCACGTTCGGGGTTACGGGTTGTTACCATTCCGCCGTCTCCGCAGCCTCCGAGATTCTTTGTCGGGAAGAACGAGAAGCACCCGACTTCGCCGAGAGTACCTGCCCTTAGTAATTTGCCGTCAGAGATTCGAGTCGCTCCGAACGCCTGAGCCGTGTCCTCAATCGTCATGATCCCCCGTTCGTTAAGTTCCGGAATAACCTTCTCAATCGGACACATCTGCCCGAACAAATGAACGGGCAGGAAAGCCTTTGTCTTAGGGGTAATTTTTGACATGGCCTGTTCGATGTCAATGTTATAGGTTGAAGGGTCAACGTCCGCGAAAACGGGTTTAGCTCCGAGACGGGCGATTGTTCCCGAAGTGGCGAAGAACGTGAACGGTGTTGTTATGACCTCATCGCCCTCGTGAATATCGCAGGCCATTAAGGCGAGAAGCAGAGCGTCAGTTCCAGAGGCACAGCCTACGCATGAGCCTTCGGGGGTTTCGAGGTACGAATCGCAATGAGCCTCAAAGGTTTTTACTTCGTTTCCGAGAATGAAGCTCTGAGCGTCAAAAATTCTTTCGAGCGCGCTGAACACTTCAGGTTTAATTTCCCTGAATGAGCGCGATAAATCAAGAATCGGTACTGTCAATTTTTTCATCTCCTACAGAAATTATCACACTTCACGCCCTTAGAACTGCATACATGTTAATATAGCATTAAAGGAAAATTTAAGGAGGTATTTTCAGAATGGCTAACACGGCGATAATCATTGCCGGCGGTGTAGGCTCAAGAATGCGTTACGACATTCCAAAGCAGTTCGTCAACGTCAACGACAAACCAGTCATTATTTACACCCTCGCGGCATTCCAGAAACACCCCGACATTGACGCTATTGAGGTAGTATGCCTTGAGGGGTGGCATGATATTCTGAGGGCATACGCTAAACAGTTCGGCATTACTAAATTGAAGTGGGTCATTAACGGCGGTTCATCGGCTCAGGAATCAATTCGTAACGGTGTCTTCAATCTCGAAGGTAAATGCGAACCCGATGACATAGTGATAATTCATGACGGAATAAGGCCGCTTGTTGACGAGGCTGTACTGTCGGACGTTATCGTGAAGTGCAGGCAGTACGGAAACGCTGTAACATCACTTCCGTACAATGAGCAGATTTTCATCATTGACGATGAGATTTCGACGACAAAATACATTCCCCGTGAGACTCTCAGAAGGGTATCGACTCCGCAGGCATATAAATTCTCGCTTCTCTCTGAAAAATATCACGAGGCTTACGAGAAGGGCATAGGCATTCACGGCTCGTCATACACGAATACAATGATGGCCGATTTGGGAGTGAGATTATATTTTGCGGCAGGGTCGGACAAGAATATAAAGCTCACAACTCCTGACGACCTTGAACTCTTCAAGTCATTCGTGAAGAAAGAGGGCGGCTCTCTCTATGGTATTCAGTAATCCGCTGTATATTGATGATGTCAGGCGGACGGCCTCGCTGAAACTCGAATGGGAGAAGCTCAACTGCAAAACGTTTCTGATTTCGGGCGCGTCGGGATTAATCGGGAGCTTTCTTATTGATGTCCTCATGTTAAGGAATGAAATTCATAATCAGGGCATAAAGATTCGCGCATTAGGCAGGAACATCGAGTCGGCAATGAAAAGATTTCATGATTACGCCGGAAATGACAGTTTCAAGTTTATACCCTTCGACATAAATGAGCCTCTTGAGGATTTCGGGAGCAAATGCGATTTCATAATTCACCTTGCGAGCAACACCCACCCTCTTGCTTATTCCTCCGACCCTGTGGGAACTATCACCGCCAACATAATCGGCCTCAATAACCTTCTGGATTTCTCGCGCTCAAACGGCACTGAACGCTTCATCTTCGCGTCCTCCGTTGAAGTTTACGGCGGCAACAGGGGAGACACTGAGTATTTCAGCGAGGACTACTGCGGAAATATAGACATCTCTAAGGCTCGTTCCGGCTACTGCGAGGCGAAGAGGTGCGGCGAGACATTATGCCAGTCATATATTCAGCAGTACGGTATTGATGTCGTTATCCCTAGATTCTCAAGAACTTACGGCTCCACAATGAAAATGAATGACTCGAAAGCAATTTCACAGTTCATCAGAAAGGGGGCAGCCCGCGAGGACATTGTGCTGAAAAGCGAAGGCAATCAGCTTTACTCTTACAGCTACGTTTCGGACGCGGTGTCGGGATTGATGACGGTGCTTTTAGCCGGAGAGAACGGGAAAGCCTATAACGTTGCTGATTCCGAATCGGATATTTCGCTGAAGGAACTGGCCGGAATAATCGCTGAGTATTCGGGGACAAAGGTAATCTTTGAACTTCCTGACGAGAAAGAGCAGAGAGGTTACAGTCCGGCAATGAAGGCAATAATGGCTTCATCACGTCTGAAATCGCTCGGCTGGTCGGCTCATTATGACATCAAATCGGGAATCAAAAGGACGCTTGATATTCTTTCGTCCTGAAAATGTCAGTCAGGGAAGCCGGTTTCATGGTCTTCGGGGAGCAGTATGTTTCGGGGGTCTTTGCTCCATTCGACAATGCCGCCCCTGTAATTTTTTATCCTTGAGGCCGGGAAATTGAAACGTCTCACTAACTGGTCGGCTAATCTTCCTGAGAGTACGCCGGTATTGCAGTAGATTATGACGGTCTTGTCCTTAGTGATTCCTTCTTTGGCTAGGAGCGCGGCGGCAAGCTGAAGCCTCATTTTCATATCCTCCAGAGGAAAGCTGACCGCTCCCGGAATATGCCCTCCCGGAACTCCCGGACGCGGCGATTTCCCAAAGTAATGCGCTTCCGGCCTTGCGTCAACAAGAACATAGTCCGGCTCATTCATATGTTCCTTTACGTAAGCAGTGTCAACATCTTCAACATGAGGTTCAAACAGCGTGAATATCATAGTTACGATGAAGATGAATGCGAACATAAGCGGTGCTGCAATCTCAAGGGGCAAATGTTTTTTTACCATACTGTTCTGCCTTTCCTAGTATTAATTTTTTGATATTATACCCTTGCTAAATTAAACTTTGTGTTATAATTCATGCACTTTGTATTTAATCATGCTGTATTAACGAGGTCTTACTATTTTCATGAACCGGCAGCCTGTGGTTGCTTTAATCGGAGCTACAGCCGTAGGGAAAACCGCCCTCAGCTTATCCGTAGCAGAAAAATTAAACGCTGAAATAATCTCTGTAGACTCGCGTCAAGTCTACCGCTATATGGACGTTGGTACTGACAAAGTGTCTGTATCATTGCGGCGTGAAATTCCGCACCACATGATAGATATTGCCGACCCTGACGAGAAATTCACAGTCTCGGATTTCGCCGAAAATGCCTCCAAAGCTGCCTCAAGAATCTTAGCCCGAAAAAGAATCCCTCTTTTTGTCGGAGGAACACCGTTTTATTACAACGCTTTGTTCCACGCCTCACTCAATGAAGACCTGCCCTCTGATTCTGATGTCAGAGGAAAATATGAGGCTCTCGCTAATTCTCAGGGGGCTGAACTCCTTCACATGAGGCTCGCTGAGGTTGACCCTTTGACGGCTGAGAAGCTCCACAAAAATGACATTCAGAGGGTTACGAGGGCTTTGGAGATTTGGGACTTGACCGGCAAAGCTCCTTCACAGGTTTACAGCGAGGGTGCAAAAAGAGATTACGGCTTCGATATTCTTTACATAGGATTGTCGCGCTCAAGGGAAGAATTATTCAGGAGGATTGAGATTCGCTTAGAGCAGGAATACTCGTCCGATTTCCCCGATGAAGTGAAATGGCTCATGAATCACGGCTTCGATGACAGATATAATCCCCTCAAAGGTCTGGGCTACAAAGAGCTGATAGACTTTCACAGGGGCAAAGTTAAATTTGATGAAGCACTCGAAATTTCTATTTCAAGGACTAAGGCATTCTGCAGACGGCAGCAGACATGGTTCAAAAAATTTGAGCCGGCACTGTGGTTTGACATGTCCGAGTCCAGTCATGAGGACGAAATCATAAACGCAATCAATAAACATTTACACAAAGAGGACGCGCCATAATGATAATAATGGCTGAACATGCCGGATTTTGTTTCGGTGTGAAACGCGCAGTTGATGCCATTTCAGAATCGCTGAAGGACAATCCCGAAGTATGGACAATAGGGCTTCCCATTCATAATCCTCAGGAAGTCTCAAGGCTCGAATCTCTCGGCCTCAGAGTCGCTCAGAATGACTCTGAAATTCCAGAGGGCGCGAAAGTCCTCATACGCGCTCACGGCGAACCCCTCGATGTCATTGACAGGCTCATTAAAAGAGGCATTGACGTTGAGGACATGACATGCCCGTTCGTCAAGAAAGCTCAGGAAAAAGCCAGCTCATTGTCTCAGGAAGGTTATTACGTTGTCCTTCTCGGCGACAAGAATCACCCTGAGATTAAAGGCATAATGGGACACGTTGATAACCCTGAGAATGCCGAAGTCATCGCTGATGAAAAAGAAGCGTCAGGCGTTCAGTTCCACGCAAAGACCGCCTTAATCTCTCAGACCACTCAGCGCGAGGAAAGACTCGAAAAAGCTGCTGCCATTCTCGTCGGAAAATCATCGGAACTCAGAGTCTGCAATACGATTTGCAAGGCCACTGCACAGCGTCAGGAGGCCGTCAGAAACTTAGTGAGGCAGAATAATCTTGACGGAGTCGTTCTCATCGGCGGCAAGTCAAGCGCAAATACATCAAAACTCAGGGACATTCTTCAGGCTGAAGGCGTTGATGTTCTCTGGGTGGAGGACGAAAACGAAACACTTGAGAATCAACACTGGTTCAACGGTAAAATTATTGTTGGTATTGCTGCAGGTGCAAGCACACCTGAATGGCTTATCCATAAAATCAAAAATATTATTGCGGCAAAGCAGGATTTACAGGGGGTATTGATTCACTAATGGAGAATCATCAGGAAGTTACTAACGAAGTAACACAGGAAGTCAATGAAGCAACACAGGAAACTTCTCAGGCTCAGGCTAACGGCCATGAACCTGAGACAATGCAGGAAGCACTCGACCAGTACGGCGACAACGTCCATTTAAGACGCGGCGAAGTCAGAACCGGCACAGTCATCAGCAGGAATGAAAACGGATTCCTCATTGATGTCGGTTTCAAGTGCGAGGGCGTACTCCCGATGAAGGAATACACCAATCACTCGCTCATCGAGGACGAAACTTCTGAGCCGAAGCCCGGCGACCCCATCGAGGTCGAAATCGTCAGCGTAAGAGACGGCGATGACGCTCAGCTGCTCCTCTCAAGATGGAGACATGAGTTTGACAAGAGGTGGGAAGCTCTTGACGCTGCTGCCAAAGAAAATCCGGTCATGGAAGTCAAGGGAGTAAGCAGGGTTAAAGGCGGCCTCATGGTCAACGCGTTCGGTCTCGAAGGATTCATACCGATTTCACAGCTCACGTTAGCCGGAAGAGGCGCGAACCCTCAGAATTTTGTCGGCCAGACGCTCACCGTCAAAGTATTAGACCACGACAAGAGAAAACACAGACTCGTCTTCTCGCGCAGAGCTATGCTTGAGGACGCTGAGAACGAGAAGAAAGCAAAGTTCTACGAGCGCGTTCACGAGGGCGATATCGTCGAGGGCGAAGTCTCAAGCCTCACCGACTTCGGAGTGTTCGTGAACATCGGCGAAATGGACGGCCTCGTTCATCTCACGGAAATTACATGGAAACGCTCATTCAAGATTAAAGACATGTTCAAGAAGGGCGACAAAGTTACCGTCAAGGTAATCGGAATTGACCACGAGAAGGACAGAATTTCCCTCAGCATTAAGCAGGTCGCGGGCAACCCGTGGGATACAGTGGGCGAAAGAATACATAAAGGCGATGTAATGAGAGGGCCGGTAACGAACCTGACCGATTTCGGCGCATTCGTTGAACTTGAACCGGGCATTGAGGGACTCGTTCATGTCGGGGACATTTCATGGGCAAGAATCAAGAAGCCGCGTGATGTTCTCAAGAGAGGTCAGGAGCTTGAAGTGCTTGTGCTTGACGTTGACCTTGAGAAACGCAGAATCAGTCTTGGCTGCAAACAGCTCAACGACCCGTGGAACGACATCGACAAACGCTACCTGCCCGGTCAGGATATTCAGGTTAAAGTTGTACGTCTTGCGGACTTCGGAGCATTTGTTGAGGTTGAAGAGGGAGTCGAGGCACTCATTCACATTTCGCAGCTCAGCAGAAAGAGAGTCGAGAAGCCTGCCGATGTTCTTCAGGAAGGTCAGGAGGTTACGGCGAGAGTGCTTGAGGTCAATCCCGAACAGCGCAGAATGAGGCTGTCCCTCAGTGCGCTTGAGCCTGAACCAGAGCCGGAGGCTGTTCCCGAACGCGAGGAGCGCGAGGCCGGAAGACCCGAAGCCAAGCCGGAACGTTCCGAACGCGGCGAGCGCAGAGAACGCAGAGGCAAAGGACGCGGAAGAACTGTCAGAGATTCGAGCGGCTATGAAGATGACGGCGAGGAACTCGCATACAACCCGTTTGCTGAAGCCTTCAAGGGCGCGGAATGGGGCAAAGAATAAACCGCTGAAAAAATTAACGGCCTCCCCGAAATGGAGAGGCTGTTTTTTTAACTGTATACATGGTTCAAGAATTATAGCAAATCCGTGTTAATCTAAGTCAAATAATAATGCGATAATTTGTTTTGCTGCTTTGAGTGTTGTTTTGCGTATAAGTTCTGTTTCTGTTCATGAATGAATTTGCGTTTGGGGTTTTGAAAATTAAAAAATCCATAAACCGTGTTAGAATTAGTGCCTACGCCTCTCGAAAGGCGAGGCCAATTCTAACACATTTTGAGCGGAAAAATCAAGAGCAAATCTCTGTATTTTTCGATGAACACTAGGTTTATCGCTTGAAAATGATGTCCCGAAAAAACTAAAAAAATGCCCGAAAAAACCCAAAAAACGGTAAAAAAAACCCAAAAACGCAAAAAAAAACCCATGCTAGAATTTAATTATAAAAGAAAGGAGATAATCACAACATGACATTTTCGGAATTAGTGAAGTCGCGTTACTCATGCCGTAAATTTTCGGCCAAAGCAGTCGATGAAGAAAAGCTCAATAAAATTCTTGAGGCCGGTATCCTTGCGCCCACAGCGAAGAACGTTCAGCCCGTCAAAATCTGGGTGATTAAGTCGCCCGAAGCCCTCGCAAAAATCAGAACAGCTACTCCCTGCCACTTCAATGCACCCGTGATTCTGGCTGTCGGCGGAACAACTGAAGGAGCATTCGTAAGGCCGTCTGACGGAAGGAACTTCGAGGACGTTGACGCCTGCATTGTCGCAACTCACATGATGTTAGCGGTCGAGGCTGAAGGATTGGGGACGACATGGGTTGGATTTTTCGATGAGCCGAAGGTCAAGGAGTTATTCCCTGAGATGAAGGATTACGATTTGATTGCGCTTTTCCCGATTGGTTATCCTGCCGATGACGCTGAACCCTCCGAACGTCATTTTATCAGGAAGAGCATGGCCGAAATGGTGAGTTACCTTTAGTATGCAGGAATTAATACGCTCATTTGTGGCCGTGAAAATGTCAGGGCAAGCCGCCGATGAGCTTGAGAATTTTCTCTCGGAGGTAAGGCCGCTCTCGAAAATAAGATGGGTAAGGCGTTCGCAGTTTCACATAACGCTGAAGTTTCTCGGCGAGAACACACGCGAGGTAACTGACGAAGTGATAGACGCTCTGACACCGCTGAAGCGATTTGAGCCTTTCACGGTTGAATTATCGTACATAGGGGCGTTCCCGAACCTTAACGCTCCGAAAGTCTTATGGCTCTCAGGGGATAAGGGAGCTGACGAACTCGGAAGGCTGTCGAAGAAAGTTAATGATGTTCTTTTCGAGAAAGCCGGACTTGAGCGCGAGAGGAAAAAATTTCAGGCACATTTGACGCTGGCAAGGCTTAAAGACTCGTACCTTCCCGAAAATCTCATAAGGAAGCTCGGAACTGTCCCGAAAATTTCATGGACATGCGGCGAGCTTTTTCTAATGAAGAGCAGCCTTGAGCCTTCAGGGGCGGTTTACTCGGAGCTTCTTTGATGGGGTACTGCAAGATTGAGATATTCATTCCTGAGTCGCACCTTGAGATTTTGCAGGAGGCACTCAGGAATTGCGGTGCCGGACACATCGGGAAGTATGACTCCTGCATGTCCTACAGCAGAGTTACAGGGACATGGAGACCGCTTGAGGGCGCGAGGCCGTTCAACGGGGAAATAGGCGAGGTCTGCACGGCGGAGGAAATCAAAACGGAGGTAACATGCAGGATTGAGGAGGCTGACGGGGTGATAGAGGCGGTAAAGAAGATACACCCCTATGAAGAGCCTGTGATTAATGTTATACCGCTGATAAGGACAGGACTTTAGACGCTGCACCCTTCAATTTTTATGACCGGCTTGCCGCTTAAACAGTATTCCAAGAAACGTTTAGCGGCAGGGGTCAGGTAATTATTCTCATCGTAAGCCACGTAAATCACCTTGAAGCAGTTTTCCTTTTCAACTGAGAGCTGAACAACATCAAAATTTTTCAGCGCGTCAATCTCGGCGATGAATGACACCCCGAAACCTTCAGAGACAAGAGCCGCTATTGACTCTTCATCGGGAGCTTTAGCGACAGTTTTCGGCAGGAGTTTTTCATCATCAAAAAATTTATGAATCTGGCGGTAAATTCCAACTTCGTCCGTGTAGTCAACATATGGAAATCTCAGCAAGTCTTTCAGGTCTACCGTTCCCAAGCCCGAAAGCTCATGGCCTCTCGGCACTATGGCGATTAAGTTCTGATTCAGCAGAGGGATATATTTTATTTTAGGATCGACAGGCTCCATTGAGCATATACCAACGTCAAATTTTCCCAGTAAAAGCCCCTCGACTATTTTTGACGAAGACGCTTGATGAAAATGAAAAGCGCAGTTTTTGTTTTCAGGCTGCTCAAGAAATCCCCTCGCAAGTTTCGGAATGAGCCTCTTCCCGAACGGGGCGTTATATGCAAGGTCAATGAACCCTGTGTCGCTTTTCGCCATCGTCTGAGTCTTTTCGGTTATGAATTTCAGCTGCAACAGTAACGGCTCAATCTGCCTGTGAAAATAATTCCCGTACTTCGTCAGTTCTATGTTCCGTTTCCTCCGGTCAAAAAGAAGAAAGCCAAGCTCACTCTCAAGCCTCGAAATCGCGCTGCTTAATGACGGCTGTGAAACATGCAGGAAATCGGCGGCCTTGTGAAAACTTTTATGTCTTGAAATCTCGCAGAAATACTCAAGCTGCTGCAATGTCATTTTATTTTTCACTTCCTTTCGGTCAATGATAACATAAAACTATCAATAAGCGGAGATATTTGTATTTTTCATTCAAAAATTTCTATGCTAATATTAAGCGCATATTCTACATTTCAGCTTTCAATACAATATTTTTTTTGAGGGAGGTATTTTCTCATGAATACGCTCAAGATTCGCAGTACAGAACTTGGCGCAGGTGTACCCAAAACGATTGTCCCGATTGTCGCTAAAACTCGCGGGGCAATCCTCGAAAAAGCCACTGAAATCACGAAACTTCCAGTGGATTTAGTCGAATGGCGCGCGGATTTCTACGACGGCCTGTTCAACATTCCTGAGCTTCTCGGCACTCTCAAGGAACTTCGGAAGACGCTGGGCAATACCCCGATACTCTTTACTGTCCGCACAAAGCCGGAAGGCGGAGAGGTCGCCCCGTCATTCGAGGACTACTCGAAAGTCAACCTCGCTATAGCTCAGAGCGGCGACGCTGATTTGGTTGATGTCGAAATGTTCTGGGGTAATACGGACTGGAACGGCAAAGTCTCAGAGGTTTCCTCGAAACTCGTTGATGAGATTCATAAGGCAAAGTGTCTTGTCGTAGGCTCACGCCACAGCTTCGCGCACACTCCGGCTCAGGGCGAAATTCTCCGCACATTGCAGGAACAGAAAAAAGCCGGAGCTGACATTCCGAAAGTCGCTGTCATGCCCAAAAGCGATAAAGACGTTGTAACCCTCATCGCCGCTTCAGTTGACTTCAAGAGCGAGACAGACCGCCCCTTCCTAACAATCTCAATGGGGCCTCGCGGAATGGTCAGCAGAATGGCCTGTGAACTTTCCGGCTCGTGCATGACGTTCGGAGCAGCCGGACAGGCAAGCGCACCGGGTCAGATTCAGGTTAAGGATCTGAAAGATGCCCTCAGCATGATTCACACTGCACAGCAGGGCTAATTATTATTATTCTCAGGAGGTATTACCATGAAAAAGTTTTTCGCGTTGTTTCTCGTCCTTTCATTAGCGTTGCCGGTTTTCGCGGCTGATTATCCGGCACAGAACGTTACCGGCGTTGTTCAGTGGGGAGCCGGCGGCGGCACTGACTCACTCATGCGCCCCCTCTCAGCAATCGCAGAGCAGACGCTCGGAAAGTCAATCATCATTCAGAACATGACCGGCGCGACTGGCTCAATCGCTACTCAGTACGTCTTTGACGCTCCGTCAGACGGCTACACGCTACTGATGGGCGCGGAGAATCCGGCTCTCTATGACATTCTCGAAATCAGCGAGCTTACCTACAACAACTTCGACTGCGTTTACTTAATCGGTGATGAGGTCGTCGGAATAGTCGTCGGCAAAAACTCCCCGTACAAATCGTTCACCGAAATTATCGAGGCCGCCAAGAAAGCCCCGTGGACTCTCAAGCTCTCAACGACAGGCACAGGCGGTCTTCCGTGGGAAGTCGGAGCGTTCATAACCGACATTACGGGAGCGATGTTCAACCAGATTCCCTACGACAGCGACGCGAGCGCGAAGACTGCCGTAATGAACGGCGAGTGTGATTTCACCGTCTGCAAGGTACAGTCGGGAGTCGAGGACTGGAAAGCTGGAGACCTCAAGTTCCTCTGCATGTTGTCAACAAAGAAAGTTGACGTTATGCCCGATGTTCCTTTAATCACCGCTGAATACCCCGACTTCGCTAAATATCTCCCTTGGGGGCCGTTCTACGGAGTATTCGTCAAGAAAGGCACTGACGCTGGAATACAGGCGACTCTGAGCAAGGCTTTCACTGCCGCCGGCCCTGCCGAAAGCTATCAGGCGGTACTCAAGAACTTCAACATCAACTTCTTAGGCTACAGCGGTGATGAAGCGGCGAAATACATCTCAGCGTGGCGCGAGAACACAATCAACGCCCTCAAGAACAGCGGAGCGTTAGATTAATTCGCAATCTGGGGCTGGCTCTCACTCTCATATGCCTGAGTTCCAGCTCCTCTTTTATTACGAAAGGAGTGAAAAAGTTTTATGCCTGATTTAGAGAACATGACAACTGAAGAAAGAACTAAACTGGAGTATCCCGACATCAGCCCCGACTTGGAAGTTGATACCGATGATATGGTCGTTGTAAAAGAACACCCGTTGGAGGCCGGAGAAAAATTTTTCTCGTTCATCATTCTGATTTTCGGGGTAATCGCCCTGAAACTCTCCGTTGATTTATGGTTCAGTATCTCATTGAGGCGAGGCCCAAGAATCGCTTCGGCGGCGGCTGTCCCTGTTTTCGTGAGCGCACTGTGGGTTTTGATGGCATTATGGACAGTCATAGAGAACTTCAAGCTGACTACCCCCCTGTCAAAAATTCAGAGTACCGGCGAGAAAATCATCAAGGCTCTCGCTTACGCTTTCCCATTGAACGTTCTGATAATGCTCGCGGCTATAGCGGCTTACTGCGCGGCACTCGTTGAGGGAGTCAGCTTCTACATCGCCACGCCGTTATTCCTGTATTTCTCGATGTGCTATTTAATGCGCAAGGATTACGTCAAGAATATTCTCTGGACAGCTCTTGTAATGGCGTTCATAGTGCTTGTTTTCAGAATGCTGTTCAGCGTAGTGTTTCCGTAAGAAGGAGGGTGAAAAATCATGCTTGAATCTTTGTCTTATATGTCCGTAATGCTGCGTGAGCCATGGCTTATCGCTCTGGTAGCGGCAGGAACATGCGCAGGGGTTTATGTCGGGGCAATTCCGGGACTTTCGGGAACAATGGCAGTCTCTCTTCTTGTGTCGTTCACGTTCGGCTGGGAACAGCACTGCGCTTTAGCGGTAATGGTCGGAGTGTATGTCGGCTCAGTTTTCGGCGGCTCACGTTCGGCAATACTTCTGAATATTCCAGGCGCACCGGCGGCGGTCGCGACGGCTCTTGACGGTTACGCCCTCGCTAAAAAAGGACGCGCCGGAGAAGCTATGGGACTCGCTACCTCACAGTCGGTCATCGGAACATTGCTTGGAGTTCTTGCGCTCGCTACATGCGCCCCGTTAGTGGCAGGCATTGCGCGTAACTTCCACTCGATAGACTACCTTATGTTATCGCTGATGGGACTGATGATGGTCGGTTCATTGAGCGGACGTTCGGTGCGTTTCGGATTGATAGCCGGCTGTATAGGAATATTTCTGGGCTGTGTCGGAGTTGACGGACAGACGGCTGTTAAGCGTTTCACATTCAACATTGTGTACCTGAACAGCGGAGTCGATTACGTTGTCGCAATGATAGGATTGTTCGGAGCGTCTGAGGCGTTGAGCCAGATTACCGACATGAAAGCCACTCCCGTAAAACAGAAGGTCGATAAGATTTTGCCTTCATGGGCGGAGTCTCTGAAGTATCTCGGACTGACCATAAAATCCTCAATCATCGGCGTTTTAGTCGGAGCATTGCCTGGAGCAGGAGGAGACATTGCCGCGCTTCTGAGCTATGATCAGGCCAAACGAAGCGTCAAAAACCCTTCCGCGCCTTTCGGGAAAGGAGCGGTCGAGGGAATAATCGCCCCCGAATCCGCTAACAACGCCGCTATAGGCGGAGCGTTTATCCCAATGCTGACGCTTGGAATACCCGGCGACGCTGTTACGGCTGTACTCATAAGCGCGCTGACCATTCAGGGATTGAGGCCGGGCCCGAACCTGATTTCGCAGACCCCTGACCTTTTCTGGCTGATTGTGGCGAGTCTGCTTGTCGCGTCATTCTTCCTTCTGGTATTCGGCCTCACTGGAATCAAAGCCTTCACGAAAATCGTTGAGGTTCCGAAAGGAATTTTAATGCCGACGATTTTGATTCTGTCTGTCATCGGAGCTTACGCTATCAGGAACAGTGTCTATGATATTCTGTGGATGTTCGGTTTCGGAGTGATTGGTTATTTCCTCAAGAGGTTCAATTATCCTATCGCCCCCATCGTTCTGGGAGTAATCCTTACGCGGCTTTGCGAGGAGAATTACCGAAGAGGCGTAATGCTTCAGGGCGGCTCGGTAATGGGAATGCTCGGGAGCATATTCACGAGTTACATTTCAATCGCGCTGTTTGTGCTGCTGGTTGTTCTTTTCGTAACGCAGACGGAAGGTTACAAACACTGGCAGGCAAAACGCAGAGGCTATTAAAGCAAAAAAATCCCCTCTGCCTTTTCGAGCATGAGGGGTATTAATTATTTCCTGTGAAGTCCGATTCTTGAAGCCAGTATTCTAAACATGAATGTTATGAGCCGCAGATTATTCTTCCAGCGTCCCGGCTCCTGAAGCATTCTGTAGAGCCATTCAAATCCAATTTTCTGAACCCATAGAGGTGCTCTGAGAAGATTACCGCTGAAAACGTCAAATGCCCCTCCGACTCCGACACATAAAATTCCCTTGAGCCTCTCGCGGTGGCGGTAAATCCATTTTTCCTGTCTAGGCTGTCCCATAGCGGCAAGTAGAATCTTCGCGCCCGACTTCGCAATCTCTTCGGGAATGCTCTCGTCCCTCACGTCAAAATATCCGTCCCTTGCGCCTGCAACTACCAGTCCCGGAAACCTATCGCTCAGAATTTTCGCGCAGTGTTTAGCCGTATCGCCTGCTGCTCCGGCAAAATACACCGGCCACCCTTCAGCCGCCGCAGTCCTGCATAGCTGTTCGGCGAAATCAATACCGGCTACTCTTTCCTGAACGGGCTTTCCTAGCATACTCATTCCCAAGCATAATCCAGCTCCGTCAGCAAGCCTCATTGACGACCACTTCACTGTCTCAGCAAATTCTTCATCGTCAATGACTGTCTCCATTCCGATTGCGTTGAGGGTTACGATTAACTGAGCCGAACCGCTCTCAGGATTTTGGATTAAGCCTCTGGCTTTCGAGACGGCGTAATTCATCGAGACGTTATCGAACGTTACGCCCCATAATGAGGGCGAGGCCGCTGATTTTTTGCGCTTAGTGTGCCGGTAGATTAAGAACGCGAGAACTATAAGGGCTGTGATTGTCCATTTCTCCCAAGCCGTTGCAATGCTCGTCAAAGCGCATAATCCTGCAACAGACTGAACGGCCTCAGGGTGTTCTACGCCGTCGCTGAGCATTCCGCCGTAAATCTTTCCGGCTTCCTGAGAGTCTGAATCGGTCATGATGTTCTTCACGAACGAGATTAATATTTCAGCCGCCGGTATCGCGAATAATCCCAGCGACAGAAAAAGCACAGTGCTTAATACAATGCCTTTAGTGCTTCCCATTATTGATATTCCGGCAACGAGAAAACCCCACATTGAGGCGAGAGCCTTGCCGGCCTGACGGTACATGTTCCCGAAACGCGACCAGAACGCCGCGATCATCATCATTCCGGCGAAGGACATGAAGAATGTTCCTGCCCCCGTCGCAACACATGCCGACATCATCAGAACAAACGTTACAGCTAAGACATGGCCGGTTAATCCGGGAATCTCGTCAATGTACCTGAAGATGAACGGGAAAAACGTAAACCATAATGTTCCGCCAATCAATGCGAATGAGGGCGTAAGGTAAATATATTCGCCGTCAGGGAAACGAATAAAGTGAACCGCAGGGCCGAAGTAAGTGCAGAGCAGTCCGATTAACGGGTAAAGAAGCCGCCATCTAGCGTCATGGTAAATATTCTCAGAGATTCCGGCGAAAGCGGCTAACATTGCGCCGGCAACAACGATTTTAGCGTCATGATCCCCGAACCATAAAGCTAAAATCATCAATGCTCCGGCAAGAACTATATCCCTGAAATAACCGTACTGTCTCGCGTCAAGAAGCGTCTTTATGTACCTCTGCACTCCTACGCAGACTCCTGCCGCAACTGAACAGCCTATCAGCGCACCGGCATTAGTATGAGTGAAACTGAGTATGTCAACGTATATCAATGCGCTTCAATCCGTCCATGTAAGGCACAAGGGCTTCAGGAACTGTAATGCTGCCGTCCTCGTTCTGGTAGTTCTCGATTATGGCAATCAGAGTTCTTCCGACAGCAATACCCGAACCGTTAAGGGTGTGAGCGAATCTGGGCTTGCTTCCGTCAGACGGCCTGTAACGGAGATTCATTCTTCTGGCTTGGAAGTCCTCGCAGTTTGAACATGAGCTGATTTCCCTGTACTTGTTCTGAGAGGGAAGCCAGACTTCGAGGTCGTAGGTCTTGCATGAGCCGAAGCCAATATCGCCGGAGCAGAGATTAACGACATGATAGGGGAGTTCGAGAATCTTGAGGACATCTTCGGCGTTGCTGGTGAGTTTTTCGAGTTCGTCATAGCTTGTCTCAGGGGTGCAGATTTTGACCATCTCAACCTTGTCGAACTGGTGCTGCCTCATCAATCCCCTGACATCACGCCCCGCGCTTCCTGCCTCGCGCCTGAAGCAGGGTGTGTAAGCGGTGTAGTATTTCGGGAGGTCTTTTTCTTCGAGAATGCTCTCGCGGTTGAGGTTAGTGAGGGGTACTTCAGCAGTAGGAATGAGCCATAAGTCGTCATTCTGCAAACGGTACAAATCCTCCGCGAACTTCGGAAGCTGTCCAGTACCCTCAAGAATCGCCGAACGAACCATGAAAGGAGGCTCAACCTCTAAGTAACCGTGCTGTTTAGTGTGAAGGTCAAGCATGAAGTTGACGAGTGCGCGTTCCATTCTTGCGCCTAGTCCCTGAAGAACGGTGAATCTGCTCTGGGCTAACATGACTCCTTTCTCGAAGTCCATAATTCCAAGTGCTTCAGCGATGTCCCAGTGAGGTTTAGGCTCAAACGTGAACTTCTTAGGCTCGCCCCATGTACGGACAACGGGGTTATCGTTCTCATCATTGCCTATCGGTGTCGTTGGGCTTAACTTGTTGGGAAGGGTCATCAAGTGAGTGTGAAGTTTCTCCTCGACTTCTGCAAGCTCGGTGTCAAGTTCGCTGATTTTGCCGCCCATTGCCTTAATTTCGGCTTTGAGGGCGTTCACGTCAAGCGAGGGGTCATTCTTGGCCATGCCGATACGTTTTGAACCTTCATTGCGTTTGGCTTTGAGGTCTTCAGTTTCGCCGATGATTTTGCGGCGGCGTGCGTCAAGTTCAGCAAGGACGCTCAAATCGAAATCATGCTTTCTGTTTTTGAGCATTCCTGCGTATTCGTCCATGTTCGTGAGTATGTACTTAATGTCAAGCATTGTAGATCTTCTCTCCTGTTGATGTAGTGTTGTTGTCGATGTGTCTGACGTTCCTCAAGAGGTTCGCCATCTCTATTGCTCCTAACGCGCAGTCAGAGCCTTTATTGCCTGCCTTGCTTCCTGCGCGGATTAAAGCCTGTTCGAGTGTATCACATGTTAAGACCCCGAAAAGCACCGGCACTCTGTGTTTAAGTCCCACTGACGCTAAACCCTTCGAGCATTCCGCAGCAACGTAATCGAAATGGGGCGTGTCGCCGCGAATTACCGCCCCTAACGCTATGACAGCGTCATACTTTCCTGTCAGCACGACTTCCTCAGCTATTAACGGAAGCTCCCAAGCACCCGGCACCCAGAAGATGTCGATTGCGCTTGCCGAAACGTCATGACGCATGAGGGTATCTTTTGCGCCGTCAATGAGACGGGTAGTAACGATGTCATTGAAACGCGAGGCGATTATGGCGATATTGAGGCCAGTACCGATTAATTTACCTTCTGTGATTTTCACTTTGAATAAATCCTCCTTCTAGTTAATCCCGAAAATATGACCCATACGCTGAGCCTTAGTATCGAGATATTTTACATTGTAATCGTTGGGAGTAATTACGATAGGGACGCGCTCGGTAATTTCGATTCCGTATTCTTCGAGGCCGGAGATTTTGCCGGGATTATTGGTCATGAGGCGAA
Organism: Synergistaceae bacterium; assembly: GCA_017470485.1. Taxonomy (GTDB): domain Bacteria; phylum Synergistota; class Synergistia; order Synergistales; family Aminobacteriaceae; genus JAFUXM01. The sequence continues at coordinate 5,582 of JAFUYQ010000018.1, read as the reverse complement.
TGCGCTTTAGTCCCAAGTCCTTGAGAATCTCCGCGCCTGTTCCGTATTCTCTCATGTCGGGCGGAAAGCCTAAAGCTACATTAGCGTCAACAGTATCGAGTCCCTCGTCCTGTAACTTGTAGGCTCTGAGTTTGTTTAGGAGGCCGATTCCGCGACCTTCCTGACGCATGTAGAGCAAAGCTCCGCGCCCTTCATCAGCAATCATCTTGAGGGCGGTATGGAGCTGGGGGCCGCAGTCGCAGCGGAGCGAGCCTAAGACATCGCCGGTGAAACATTCGCTGTGAACGCGGACGAGTACGGGGTCAGGAGTCGTAATATCACCCATGACGAGGGCTAAATGGGTATGGGGGTCATCGTCCTGAGTGATGCTTCTGTATGCGCTGACCTGAAAAACTCCCCATTGTGTCGGGATTGGGACGGTTAATTTTTTTTCAACGCGCTTGTATTTGTTCTTAGTGATAATGATTTCGTGTTCGTGATTATGACAGTCCAAAAGTTTATCATCTCTCTTTGCGTGAGTTATATTAGCAGAAATATCTTATCTCGCCAATTTTCAGCATACGGGTTAATCTCAAGCCATAAAAAAAACAACGCTACAGTACATTACTGACTTTTGTAACCTATTCAAAGCCACCAATTTTAATCTGTAGTTATTTGTCTTTTTGTAATTACGCTAAAATTTTAACACTTGTGAAAATTTTTTCTTAACTTAGAAGAAAAATCTGAATGGCACATAATTAGTTTTGTTGGTAAAAAACAAATATAGAATGTATGAGCAATAAAAGCCAACATTGTAGAGTAAATAAAGTTGAGAATATATCAATCCATAAATGCCAAACGATTTATATTTTTTTCTGTTATTGAAAATTATGGGGACTGCCGGTAGTGCAATAAGGGAAAAAATAATTCTGACTCTATAAAAGGCATCATTCCTGATTGCGAATAGAAGGAAGCAAGATGTAAACATAAATATATCAATAAAAAACTTCTCACTGCTAGACGTAAAAAGGGCATTATAGTGCCTGCACAATACGAAAACATAGAATGAAATTAAAAGAATATAAGCCGGATTATTCAATAATGAAGCCTCAAATGTAGTATAACCACCGTAACCAAAGAAAAGTGCAACATAATTTATAATCATTTGAATAGGAAGAATACTCAGCAGAAATGAAACTATCGCAACGATAAACCATTTCTTTCGTGTCCAGTGTACATGAGTTATTAAAAGTAGTGTAAAAGCTCCAAGAGCAGATCTATGAAACTGAGAAGCAAGCAATACCCATATAACAAAAAGTATTTTCTTATTCTTCTTTAGACTTTCAGCAGCAAAAAGCAAAATTCCTGACGCGCAGCACTGTCTCAAAATGTTAAATGATGTCTGAACATACATATAAGGATTTGCTACAAATAAAAATAAGGCAAGCCCCCAATATTTCTTATCAACATTTTTGTGAATATAGTAATACAACGGCACAAAAAACATCGCATTTATGAATCCAGCCAACACGATATAATGTGTGCTTATAAGTGAAATAAGATAATTAAATAGTACGTAGCCTTTTTCTCGAAAATATGCCGTCTTGTAAACGGCAATCTGCTTAAAATAATAAATATATACCGGATAATCAGCCCCTATTGTCCCATCTCTCAAACTAGAAAAAAGCCACAACAAGAACATCGAAAAAAATAATACAGACTTCTTATTTATGCTTTTGATCTTTATATACAGCAAAAACGGTATCACTAAAAACACAGCGTACATTATCATTTTTATCATTTACCCTAGTATAAGTTTTATCTACTTTTACGCCTATATTATATCTTCAAAATTAGAAAAATCAACGTGAATTATCTTCGTAAACTTATATTATTTTGATTTCTTGTTTTTAACTAGGCGTTTAAGTATTTTTACCTCATACAGAAAGGAGGCGTAAACTTTGAGTCTTGGAGACAGAATACGCGAACTTAGAAGAGTAAAAGGACTGACACAATCTCAACTTGCCGAAATGGTAGGCTCGGAAGCTAATACTGTTTCAAGATGGGAACTCGATAAACTGGGAATGAGAAAAGAATACGTCCTCAGGTTTGCTAAAGCTCTGGGAACTTCAGCTTCTTTCCTTCTTGAGGAAACTAATAACCCCTCAGCCTCGCAGCCTGAGAACACGCCGTCAAAGTACATCATCGAATCTGCTATACAAGGCTTCACGCCTTTCGACTTATCTGGCTTCAATATGAGCCTGACAAGCCCCGACATCAAAGGCTTAAAGAGATTACCAGTATTGAACCGGCTTGACTCCGAGAACGGAAATAACGACATCTCAGAATGTCATATTTTTCCGCCCGAAGTCTACGGAATATTTGATCCTAAGCACCCGCCGTTCATAATCCGCGTTGAGGACAACAGCATGGAGGAAGCCGGCATATACTGCGGTGCTATCGCTGTGGTAAATCCGGCAGAGAGAGTCAATGACGGTGAGGCCGCCTTAGTCTGCTGGGAAAGCAATCACACGGCGATTAAATTAGTCTACTGGCATTCGGACGGAACTGTCGAGCTTCATTCAGCAAATCCGGCTTACCTCAAAGTCTACAGGTTCTCTAAAGACGACTGCCTTAACGGGAATTTCAGCGTCAAAGGTAAAATCATGTGGTCAGCTCAAAAACCAAAAAGAATAATTTGAACATAGGTGCTAAAATTACAAAAAATAATCGAAAGAAGGGTTACTCTTTAATGAAATTTTCATCGCGCAAGATTTCAATCTTAATCACAGCGTTCATTCTGTCATTGATGGTCATACCGGCAGGGGCAAATGATTTTTCAGCTCTCGGACGCGGATCTTCTGCAGGACGAATTATTCACAGCGTTTCGGACACCGCCTACCTCACCAAAGCCGGTTCAGCAATAACTGAGGAAATGATTTCCGGCCTCAGTTCCGCAGATTACGGAAGGACGGGGCTTGTTGCCGACGGAAATTCAAGGCTCATTCTCCGTTACAGGTCGTCTCAGCAGGGCAGTGTAACATTCAGCGTATCGCCTGCAATTCCCGGCTCAAGGCTCGAAACTTTCACCGGCAGGCAGCAGGTTACATCAGCTTTGAACACCGTCAGCACGTCAAACGGCTATCAGGTTTCGGCGGTACTTGTCGCACCGGAGGCATGGCCGTCAGGAATCGCGTACCCCAAAGGCGATTTCACCGTAACAGCGTCATTCACACCCTCAAACGGCGAAGCCGCTTCATCTGAAACTCTTACGCTAACGCTTCAGGCCGCGCCTGTAGTTCTGATTCACGGGGCGTTCAGCAATAACGAGAAAATGTTCGGTTACGCTACAGGCTCGAAAACAGGAGTATGGCACAAGCTCGAAAACGCCGGTCTTAAAGTGGCAGGCTGGAACTATGACAACACAAAATCACCGAAATCAGTCATAACCAGCAACTCAAACGGCCTCGCAAGTACCATTGATAGCACTCTTAATGCTCTTAACGCTCAGGGTTTTGAAGCGACACGAGTTGACCTCGTTACTCACAGCTCCGGCGGAATAATGGCTCGTCAGTACCTCCGCAATGACATTGACACCGGCAACAAAACCGCTAACTCTTACGGTCTCGGAACTGTCCGCAGAGTCGTAACGCTGGCCTCGCCGAATAAGGGAACTCCTATAGGTTCATTCCTTACGGGGAAATTCGATACTTTACCGTCATCGTGGCAGAACTGGGCCGGTAAAACTTGGTGGGAAAGTAAAGGCTATCCGCTTTTAAGAACTCTTGCGATGAGGGGAGCTGACGAGGCTATGGAAGATGTGGCTTTGGGAAGCTCGTATCTTGCCGGTCTTGGGTATCCCGGAGTACCGTTCCATTCGATTTACGGAAAAGTGAAGTCTGACGACGCTAAAATCAGCCAGCTCTTTGACGATGTCGTGAATCAGAACATAGTGAGCCTGAGTCAAATTGACTGGCTTCCCCAGCAGCTTGTGAACATACTCACTTCAGAGAAACTCGCTCTCATCAGCGGAGTTGTTCGAACCATGTCTGACGATATGCGCTTCAAGGAAATTCTGGGGGCGTTGCACGGTGATAATGACCATGATTTAGTAGTGTCTGAACCAAGCGCGAAGGATATTTTCCCGTCAAACGCAGTAACGGCGTTCTATGGTCTTGGTAATCACAGCCATGTTACGATAGGACAGCAGGACGACGTAGGCGACAGGGTGCTTGAGCTTCTCAGGGGCGGAACAGAGAATTTCATGATTAACACTGCTTCAACGTCTGAATATGACGCGGCGTTTGACGCTGCTGCCGACTCATTCGGAGCATATCTCAGAGCCAGCGCGGAAGATGATTTGAGCGAGTATCTTGACGAAAGCATGACGCTTGACACATCAGAGATTGTTCCTCAGTACATGGGCGATGATGAGGACGAGGCAGTTATACAGAGCATAACGCTTTCCGGCAAGTCGGGTGCAGTCTTCAGCGATGATATTGGCGTTGTAATTGAAGACGATGAAGGTTCAGCAAAATTCTTCAATATTGCGGCCAACAACATGCAGTCATTTGACGTAGAACTCTGGGCAGACTCTTACAACAGGGGGGTCTATAAAGTCTCGTATTTCACGGTACAGGACGGAAAGCTGAAGATTTCCCCGACTCAGACAGTCGCATATCCTCCGCTGTTCAGCAGCAGTGAAAGCCCCGTACTTTATCACGCCGGCACGATTTACGCCCACGTTGGCGATGAACTGCCGATTGGCTTGATGGTTCAGGGAAAATACGGGAATTATGACATTTCCGCACCGTCTCTGGGGCTTGCGGAATATACAGTGTCAGACCCAAGCATTGCCGAAATCACTAACTCAGGAAAAGTGAAGGCTCTCAAGGAAGGCACCGCAACGATAACGGCCACTGCTTTAAGCCAGACCGTCAGCATAAAATTCATCGTAAAGCCCGTAACCTTTGAGGCCGACACGGTGAAGGATCTCGGAGACAGCACTTCAGACGGTTACTCAGGCGGCATTAAGGTCGGAGACGGTACAAGCGGCGGCTGCAGTGCAGGATTTTCACTTGCTGCTTTCGCGCTTGCGTCATTGATGGTATTCGTGAGGAAATCAGAACGTTAAGGCAGTGAACTACCCCCGCTGATAGAAGCGGGGGCTTCCTAATTCAACGAGGCTGCAACACAAATCTTGCGACTCATGTTGTCTTACGTCCTCTCCAAAGGCGTTTATTCCCTGCGTCCCACAGGTATTTTTCTTCGACAGAAGTATCATATTACGAGCCGCGTGTATATCGCGGTCTTCACTATATCCGCATTCACATTCATACACACGGTCAGCTAACGTTATATCTTTCTTGAGCTTTTTGCACACAGGACAATATTTTGTGATCGGCTGACTTGCTGAAAGAACAGTTACGCGCTCATTTTTCATCAGTTTGCTTTTGACTAGTCCTATAGCAAATTCCATAATTATGAAGAATAACCACAATGTCTGAACCAGCCCACTGCATCCAATCGTTTTAGCTTACTCAGACTTTCTCCCACTGCCTTTTCTAGCTCCTCAATTTTTGTTTTCGGTATCTTTCGAACAT
>JAFUYQ010000017.1 GCA_017470485.1 Synergistaceae bacterium | reverse complement strand
GATTACTTACTTCACATCGCAATGGAAGAATTTCCGGAATGTAAAAGAGATTACGATGCTATACCAATGAATAATCTCGAAATTTTCACGCTTCACGATTTTTTAATGAATAAAGAATGGGACGAAAAAATTTTTAACGATATAAAAAAAGACACACGATTTTTCAAACTTAAATGGAAAACGAAATATAAAAAATCCATTCACGGCAAAGAAACTTTCTACGGACACTTCATCGGCTCGTCTTTGCAGGAATGAATTTGAAATTCACTTTCTGAGAAAATAATATCCTAAAAAAGATTTATATCAAACTCAACTTAACTTAGCGCAATTCATCTCCCACCTAAAGAGGTGGGAGTCTTCTTGCGCGTTTTGGTAAAACATCAACGCTATCCGCCCAAGTAAGCCCTCCTGACCTCCTCAGACGCTAAAAGCTCCTGCCCCGTGCCTGTCGTAACAATTCTTCCAGTCTCCATTACGTAGCCTCTGCTGGCAATGCTCAAGGCCATCTGGGCGTTCTGTTCGACAAGAAGTATTGTTGCCCCAGTCCTGTGCAGGTCGGCGATAATATCGAAAATCTGTTCGACAAGAATCGGAGCTAACCCCATTGACGGTTCATCGAGCATTAACAGCTTGGGACGGCTCATCAGTGCTCTGCCCATCGCTAACATCTGCTGTTCACCGCCCGATAACGTTCCGGCGGTCTGGCGCATTCTCTCCTTCAGTCTTGGGAAAAGCCCGTAAACCTTCTCCAAATCGCCCTCAATATCATCGCCCTGTGTGTAAGCTCCCATCTCTAAATTTTCCTGAACCGTCATTTGAGCGAAAACTCTTCGGCCTTCGGGAACTTGAGCCAATCCCCTCTCGACAATCTTATCAGGAGGGATTTTCGCCAGTGATTCGCCCAAGAATGAGACACTTCCTGTTGCGGGGTGAAGGAGGCCTGAGACGGTGTTGAGAGTTGTCGATTTTCCTGCGCCGTTTGCGCCGATTAACGTTACTATCTCGCCCTCGTAAACCTCGAACGATATTCCCTTAATCGCGTGAATGCTGCCGTAATAAACATTAATGTTCTCTACTTTCAATACAGGCTCGCTCATTGTTTAAGCCTCCTTCTTTCTTCCGAGATAGGCCTCAATTACCGCCGGATTGCTCTGAATTTCATCGGGAGTGCCTTTAGCTATTACATGGCCGAAATTGAGAACGCATATTCCCTCGCAGATATTCATGACGAGGCTCATATCATGCTCAATCAGGATTATTGCAATCTGGAACATCTCATGAACTTTTCGTATATTGTCCATCAGGTCGGCAGTCTCCGAAGGGTTCATACCGGCGGCAGGCTCATCGAGCAAAAGAAGCGAAGGGTTAGTCGCCAAAGCCCTTACGATTTCGAGTCTTCTCTGCGCGCCGTAAGGCAGTGAACCGGCCGGAACGTCAGCCATGTTCTGCATGTCGAAAATCGAGAGAAGTTTCAACGCTCTCCTGTGGGCGGCAACTTCTTCGCGCCTGTAATTCGGAAGCCTAAGAATCGCGCTGACCATGTTGTAGCGCATATCGTTGTTCATTGCGGTCTTAACGTTGTCGATGACGCTGAGATTTCGGAAGAGCCTAATGTTCTGGAACGTTCGGGCGATTCCGGCTTTGTTGACCTGCATTGTTGACATTCCGTGAGTGTCCTGACCGTTAAGAAGAATAGTTCCTGTAGTGGGCTGATAAACTTTCGTCAGGAGGTTGAATACTGTAGTTTTGCCTGCGCCGTTAGGGCCTATTAACCCGACAATCTCAGTTCGTCCTATAGTGAGGTTGAAATCCTCGACAGCCTTAATTCCTCCGAGAGTGATACCCAGCTTTATGCACTCGAGGACTGGTGCTCTTTCAGCGTCTCTTTCGGGAAGAATTGACATTGAGGGGACGGGAACATATTTAGTTTTTGGTTTCATGGGTTATTCAGCCTCCTTATGCCTGAACGGGTTGAAGCGCGAAATAAATTCTTTAATCTCGGCGTTGTTGGTGGCAAGCATCATAACGATTAGTACGATGGCATAGAGGAGCATTCTGTATTCGGAGAAGCTCCGCAGTTTTTCGGGAAGTATCGTAAGGACTGCCGCCGCGATAATTCCGCCCAGCATATTCCCCTGACCGCCGAGAACCACGAACACCAGTATCAGTATTGACGTATTGAAGTCGAATTTGTTAGCGACAATCGTTGAGTAGTTCATGGCGAACAACGCTCCAGCCGCTCCGGCGAGAGCCGCTGACATTACGAACGCCGTCATTTTGTATTTAGTGATGTCGAGGCCGATACTTTCGGCTGCGATTCTGTCGTCCCTTATGGCCATGAACGCCCTGCCGGAACGCGAGTTGACCAGATTGAACACGATCATCAATGAAATCATCAGAAGAATGAAACCGGCCGGAAACGTTGCGATTTTTTGAATACCGCCGATGCCCATAGGGCCTTTGATGATTAATTTTCCGCCCGGAAGGAGTCTTGTAGTGTCAGTAAGCATACTGAATTGAAGCCCCTGAGAGTCGATACCGAAGTAAAAATTATTGAGAATGCTCTTTATGATTTCGCCGAATGCAAGCGTAACGATAGCGAGGTAATCCCCCTTCAGCCTCAGAACTGGAATACCGATGATGAACCCTGCCGCCGCCGCGAAAACTGCCGCTATAATCATAGCAATAGCCAGTCTCACGGGAGCGAACGGTATAACGCTCTGCATAAGCACAGCCGCCGCTACCCCCGAAAAAGCCCCGACCGACATGAAACCGGCATGACCCAGCGACAATTCTCCGAGAATGCCGACGACTAGATTCAGTGATACGGCCATGACCATATACGCGCAGATAGGAACGAGCATACCGCGCATTGACGAGCTGAGAAATTTAGTTGAACTCATGACCTGACATATTATGTAAGCTGCTATAACTATTGCATAGGTCAGGTAAATTCTTCTTGCCTCGACACGCTTTAAGTTTATGAGTCTCCGCATTGTCATGATAATCACACCTTCTCCTGCGTCATTTTTCCGAGCAGTCCGGCAGGCTTGACCAGAAGCACCACTATAAGCACTCCGAAGACAACAGCGTCCGATAACTGGCTCGAAATATAAGCCTTAGCGAAAATCTCAATAACTCCCAGCATTAAGCCGCCCAAGAACGCTCCGGGTATTGACCCTATTCCCCCGAATACCGCCGCCGTGAAAGCCTTTATGCCTGGAAGCGACCCCGTAGTCGGCATCAGCGTTGGGTAGGCGGAGCACAGCAGCGCACCGGCGACAGCGGCTAATCCCGAACCGATAGCGAACGTCATGGATATAGTAGCGTTGACGTTGATACCCATTAACTGAGCGGCTCCCTTGTCCTCCGAACATGCTCTCATTGCCTTGCCCATTTTAGTTTTGCTGATGAAGAGCGTGAGTACCGCCATAATTACGAGACACGCTCCGATTGTGAGGGCGGTGATGTGAGAGATAGAAAGTTCGCCGTCAAAGAGTTTGAAAGCTCCTCTGCCTATGATAGACGGGAATACCTTAGGGTTTGACGACCACAATAGCAACGCCGTGTTCTGAAGGAAATAGCTCATGCCTATCGCCGTGATTAAGACCGCCAGTGAGGGGGCTTGACGGAGGGGCTTATAGGCGAGGCGTTCAACGATAATTCCTAGAAGGGTGCAGATTATCATTGCTATTACGATTCCGAGAAAGGGATTAAGCCCGTACCTTGATGTAGCGTAGAAACAGACGTAAGCACCTACCATGATGACATCGCCGTGAGCGAAGTTAAGCATTTTGGCGATGCCGTAGACCATTGTATAGCCCAGAGCGATTATCGCGTAGATACTGCCCAGACTGATACCGCTGATAAAGAAATTCAGAAATGTCATGAAATTTTAGTGTCTCCTTATACGAAAAGAGCAGCCGGATAATTTTCAGTGGCCGATATTTCCGACTGCCCGCGAAAATTCAGAAATCAGGCTTAAGCTGTCCTGTTTCCTGTTCTTTGGCCGTTAGTCAAGACCGACATACGCACCGTTCTTAATGACCATGCCTTTGGGGTCTTTGGTAACTTCGCCGTTCTTCGACCATTTAACATTCTCGCCTGTAAGGCCGTTGAATGTCATTGTCGTGAACTGCTCGATCATTTTTCCGCAGAGATCCTCCGCGCTCATATCCGGCGTGGCTTTGGCCTGAGCGAGTGCCTGACAGTAGGCATAAACGCAGTCGTAACCGTCAGCGGCGAACTGGTTGGGAATCTCGCCGAATTTCTCCTGATACGTCTTGACGAATTTCTGAGTCTTATCGTCTTTAGCGTCAGCGTTGAACGGTGTGAGGAGCATTACGCCCTCAGCGAGGGACTTGTCGAAACCTTCCATTGTGAGGATTCCGTCCATGCCGTCAATTCCGAACCACTTGGGAGCGTAGCCCATAGCCTGAGCCTGAGCGAGAATGAGCGAGGCGGGCTGGTAATACATCGGGAGGAAAACAAGTTCCGCGCCTTTTTCCTTAGCGTCAGTGAGCTGGACTGAGAAATCAGTGTCGTTGCCGTCCGCGAAAGCTGTTTCGCTTACGATTTCGAGGCCGTACTTTCCTGCGTTGGCTACGAACGTATCACGAACGCCCTTCGAGTAGACATCGTCATTCTTCCAGATAACGGCGACTTTCTTAGCGAAGCCTTTCTCGCCGATGTACTGGGCTGAAGCTGTTCCCTGATTGGGGTCAACGAAGCACATCTGGAAAACGTTATCCTTGCCTTCGGTTACTGCCGCTGATGAGGCTGAGGGGGTGAGGGCGAAAATCCTGTCCGAGAAATTCTCAGCTGCTGTAGCTTCGGCGGGCTTTGATGTTACTGAGCCGAGCGAGATCTGCATACCCCAGTCCTTGAGGGCGTTGTAGGCGTTTACGGCCTTCTCTGCGTCATGGGTGTCGTCCTCGTAACGGAGGTCGAACTGAATATCTCCGCCCATAGCGTTGATTTCGGCTACAGCGATTTCGGCACCGTTTTTGGCGGCATTACCATAGATAGCCGCTCCGCCTGTGAGAGGGCCTGTGCCTCCGATTTTGAACGCCGCGCCGAACGCGCTTGCTGACATTGCGAGGACAAGTAACGAACAGACTAATACTTTCTTCATCGTGTAAATCTCTCCTTGCTTGAGTATTTATCCTGAACCTGAGAATTTCTTTTACGGCCACACATGAAACTCTCCGGATTAGGGTCTAACAAGTATACAAAAAAGCGGTCTGCTTGGGAATAACTCAGCAACCGCCTCTATTGTTTACGATGTTGGCGCGGCAGGCAGGATTCGAACCCACGACCTAAGGCTCCGTAGGCCTTCGCTCTATCCAGCTGAGCTACTACCGCGTCAGAAGTTTGCTTAATCATCAAAATGGCGGTGGGTGTGAGATTCGAACTCACGATAGAAGTTTTAGCTCCTATACTCACTTAGCAGGCGAGCGCCTTCGACCTACTCGGCCAACCCACCATTTACGCAAAACAGCGAATATAATATAACGCGGATAAAAACTTGTCAAACAGGAATTTTTTTTGCTGTATAATTCCTCCGTAAAATCACAAATCTTAACTGGAGGTAAAAACTCATTCATGCCCTACAATTTCACAGACATAGAATCAAAATGGCAGTCCCGATGGAATGACTCGCACTGCTTCGAGTCCCATACAGATACTTCACGAAAAAAATTCTTCTGCCTCGAAATGTTCCCATACCCCTCCGGCGCACTTCACATGGGTCATATCCGCAACTACTCAATCGGCGATGTTTTAGCCCGTTTTCACCGGAAGAACGGCGAAAATGTCCTCTATACTATCGGCTTCGACTCCTTCGGTATGCCCGCCGAAAACGCCGCCATTAAATACAAAACTAAACCCCATGACTGGACGCTCTCTAATATCGCTTACATGACACAGCAGTTAAAACGCATGGGCTACAGTTACGACTGGAGGCGCGAAGCTATAACCTGCCTTCCCGAATATTACAGGTGGAATCAATGGATATTCCTTCAGATGTACAAGAAGGGCATCGTTTACCAGAAGGAAGCCCCCGTGAACTGGTGCGACACTTGCGGAACTGTCCTCGCTAACGAACAGGTCGTTGACGGAGGCTGCTGGAGGTGCGGAAACCCTGTTCACAAGAAAAATCTCAAGCAGTGGTTCATCAAAATCACCGATTACGCTCAGGAATTACTCGATGACATTGAAAAGGATTTAGGCGAGGGCTGGCCGAGAAGAGTCCGCATAATGCAGACTAACTGGATAGGCCGTTCCGAAGGCGCAAGATTATCATTCAAGATTCCTGAACTCGATTATGAGCTTGAGGCATTCACTACGAGATTCGACACGATTTACGGCGTTACGTTCATAGCCTTAGCTCCTGAGCATGAACTCGTCAAAAAAATGAGAGCTGCTATGACTCCTGACGAGGCTCAGAAACTTGATGACTTCGTCAAGCAGGTTGCCTCTCAGTCGTCAATCGAACGTTCTGACGCTGGGGCGGAAAAATTAGGATTCAAGACTCCGTTCTTCGGAATCAATCCCGTCAACGGCAAAAAAATTCCAATCTGGGTCGCTAACTACATACTCATTGACTACGGAACAGGTGCGATAATGGGAGTTCCGGCGCATGACCAGAGGGACTTTGATTTTTGCAGGAAGTACGGCATTCCAATAATCCCAGTCATTAATCCCGAAGACAGCGAACCCCTTGACGGTGAAAAAATGGCTCATGCTTTCGAGGAGGACGGAATCGTATGCAACTCAGGAAAATTTGACGGCATGAAAACTTCTGAGGCTATTCCGGCAATGATTGACTGGGGCGAAAAGGAAGGTATCTGCAAACGCGAAGTCAACTTCAAACTCCGCGACTGGTTAATCTCCCGTCAGCGTTACTGGGGGACACCGATACCGTTCGTATACTGCGACAAATGCGGAGTCGTTCCCGTTCCAGAAGACCAGCTCCCCGTCAGACTTCCCGAAGATGTCGAAGTCAAAGAAGTCGGACACTCACCGCTCCTTGACCTTCCAGACTTCCTCAACACCACATGCCCCCACTGCGGAGGCCCGGCAAGGCGTGAGGCTGACACAATGGACACATTCTTCTGCTCGTCATGGTACTTTGACCGCTACTGCTCGCCCGGCTGCGAGGACGCTCCGTTCAAGAAGGAAGACGTTGATTACTGGATGCCGGTTGACCAGTACATAGGCGGAATCGAACATGCCTGCTTACATTTGATATACGCTAGATTCTTCGCTAAGTTCCTCACCGATTTAGGACTCACTGAATCCCGTGAACCGTTCATGAACTTATTGACTCAGGGAATGGTCATAAAGGACGGCGCAAAAATGTCCAAGTCTCTCGGAAACACCGTTGACCCAACCGAAATGGTCAAGAAGTACGGGGCTGACACAATCAGGCTGTTCATACTGTTCGCCGCTCCGCCCAATAACGATTTGGAGTGGTCGGACAGGAACGTCGAGGGAGCGCACAGGTTCTTGAACAGGGTATGGCGTTACGTCGAGGAGAACGCTGGGAATCTCAGGAAGTACGGCACGAAGATTATCCCGATGAGCGAGGTTAAAGGCTCGGCGTTAAGGGACTTCAAGCGGAGGATTCACAGCACTGTGGCAAGCGTAACAGCCGACATAACCGGCGAAAAGCAGTTCAACACAGCCATAGCCAGACTGATGGAACTCACGAACGCAATATACTCGCTCAATGATGACTCGGCTGAGGCTTGGGAGTTGAAGCGCGAGGCTGTTGACACATTGCTTAACTGTTTATCGCCTTTCTGCCCTCACATCACTGAGGAACTCTGGGAAATGCTCGGCCATGAAAAGATGTTATGCCTTGAGGCGTGGCCTGTGGCTGACGAGTCGGCACTTGTTCAGGACAGCGTTACGGTTGTGGTTCAGATTAACGGGAAACTCAGAGGGAAATTCGAGCGTCCGGCAGGAATGTCGAAGGACGATTTGGCAAAGAGCGTAATGTCCGAAGAGTTCATAGCCGGAAGACTTGAGGGAAAAGAAATCGTGAAGGTTATCGCTGTTCCCGACAAGCTGGTAAATATTGTCGTTAAGGGCTAGGAAATTTTGAAGATGTCTCCTGCTTGATGAGGGCAGGAGATTTTTTTGTATGGTGCTATAATAAATCGCGTTTCAAAAAATATCACAGGGAGGCATAAAAATTATGAGCAGTGGAAAATCGCATAGATTCTTGACGAGGGGGGGGGGGCTTTACATTAGTTGAGCTTCTGATTGTCATTGTGGTGATTGGGATTCTTTCGGCCATGATGATGTTGTCCAGCACTGAGGCTGTAACGACAGCTAAAGCAAGCAATATCATAAGCAACCTGCACAATCTCAAGATAGCAGTAACAGCATGGTATTTTGACCATATGGAGCTACTTGAAATAGGCGAAGATTATTACTTTCATGGGAAAACAAAATCGGCTACTGGAAAATCATACTACGACCACAAAACCATCGGAAATTTTGCTCGTTACTCAGACGCTGCCAGAAAAGACATACTGCGATACCTGAATAATGATAATATAGAACTTAATGTTGATGACGATAACTGGAAAGAAGGACACTATAGGGTGTTTGATGCTAGTGCCAATAACATAAATAAGACAGATAAAAAAGCAAATCTCTGGTTCGTTGGTTACCATATGGGCAATAATACGAAACTGAAGCAGAAGATTGCCGGACGTGCGAAATCATTAGGACTTCTAAAAAATGCAAATGGTGAATATGGTGAATATTATGATGGTGTTGAAAATCAGGTATGGATTAAAGTGCTTGATTTGAAGTAACAGCTTGACAGTTCTTTGCGGTATACTATCCTCATCACAGGAGGACACGCAATGCCGCACTTAATAGCAATCGAATACTCAGAAGCCCAGCGAAGACAGCTCAGCGAGAAAATTACAGCCCTCTCTAAAAACGGCTGGAACCTTTCAGGAAAATATGACGCTCAGAATTTCGGCTCATGGGATAAACTTTTCGAGAACGCAATAACTCCCGGCCTCTTTGTTTCGCGTGAATTAATAGCCGTTGAAAACGCTGAAACTTTAGGTGTCTTCCCCGAAAAATTAGCACCCCTCCTTGAACCTGATGACGCTGACGTTATGATTATTCTCGTCTTCAGCACAGACACTAAATCCCTCAAGCCCGTCTACCAATCAATCACCCTCATTAAGCCCGAACCTCAAATCCCCCCGTGGAAGCGTCAGGCATGGCTACTCGCTCTCGCTGAGGAACAGGGATTCTCAATCGCTCCCGACGCGGCTCAGCTCCTCGCTGACAATATCGAGTCTCAGGAAGAACTCAGAGGCGAAATCACTAAGCTCTCAATATATTCCGGCGGAAAGAAAATCACCCGTGAGGACGCTGAGAATTTATCGTTCGATGAGGGCGGAAGGGCTTTAATGACATTGCTTGACGGTGTGTGCGACAATAAACCCCTTAATGTTGCTCGCGCCGTTAATCACCTCAGAGATGAGCCGGTTCTACCAGTCCTCACAGCTTTAGCCAACAGGCTCAGACCGGCTATGATGCTCTCATGTTTCGCCGGAAATTCTGATGAGGCATTGAAAGCGGTTGACGTTGATCCGGCAAAGAAAAATTATGCCGTTACTAAAGCAAGGTCAGCATTAAAATTTTTCGGAGCTGATAAAATTAAATCGTTCATGGCCGAAGCGGCAAGGCTCTCGTTCCTTGAGAAGACCTCACGCGCTGAGGGCTGGCAGGGATTTGAGCTTATAATCTGGGAGCTGATGATTAAATCGGCAAACACTTAAACAGGAGGATTCACAATGAGAAAGGCAATTATCTCGGCGTTTCTTGCAATTATAATGTGCGGAACGTCATTTGCAGCCGGAACAACGAGGCTTCCGGGACATGCGCTAAAACCCGGCGACTGCATAGGGCTTCTTGCGCCGGCAACATACGTTTTGAGCAGGGATTACGAACCGGCAGTTGAGCTTCTTCGTTCTCACGGCTACAAGGTCAAACTCGCACCCTCAGCCACAGCAAGATACGAATATTTTGCCGGAACTGACAGGAAACGCGCTGATGACATCAATAACTTCTTCAGGGACAACTCGGTGAAAGCGATACTCTGCATACGGGGAGGCTACGGCTCTGCAAGGGTACTCGACAAGCTGGACTATAACATGATTTCAAAACACCCGAAGCCCTTAATCGGCTTCAGCGACATCACTGCGCTTCACACGGCACTCGGAGAGAAAGCCGGACTTGTTACGATTCACGGGCCTATGGCCATGTCCTTCACGAAGGCGAATCTTGACTCGCCCTACTCGCGTGAAAAATTCTTCGCCGGACTGGCCTCAACTCTTCCGGCCGGCGAAATCCCAATGCCTGAAGGCCGTAAACTTGAGACAGTCATTATCGGCAAGGCTGAGGGCATAATCATGGGCGGTAATCTCTCAGTTCTTTCATCGCTTGCCGGAACACCCTATGAACTTGACGGTAAGGGGGCATTGCTTCTTCTTGAGGAGGTCGGCGAGAAACCCTACAAGATTGACCGAATGATGAACCAGCTTTACCAGAACGGTCTTCTCAGCCGTGTGAACGGGATAATCTACGGTGATTTTATCGGCTGTGAGGACAATGACTCTGGCGATGCCGTCAAACTTGACGATGTTCTTCTGCATTACGCGGTCTTGTCCCGAAAGCCTGTGATTAAAGGTATGCCGTCAGGGCACGGGAAATATAATTTCTTTCTTCCTATGGGAGTTCACGCGAGAATGAGGGCTAATGCTGATAATTCCGCAAGCCTCATTATTGACAGTCCCGCGCTCGTAGAATGATAAATGAGGGTATAATATATTAAATCAGAACATGGAGGTGAAGAAATTATGCAGGTTACATCAATGTTATCAGCCGGGTATCTGGAACCTATGCAGAATATCCAGAAGGTTCAGAAAGTCGCGGAGAACCAGAAAGATGTTGACCAGTCTAAACAGCTCAAGGAACAGGAAATTTTAGCGGAGGAACAGGCTCTTAAAGCCAAGCTCGGCGACTCTGCTCAGGTTCATACGGTCTATCATTACACTATGGGTACTGACGGACGGCGTTACATCACCGGCGCGTCCGTAACCATGAAGGGAAGCGAGGAAGACCTCAACCGCGTCGGCGGAGGACTCGCAACTGAGGACATTCAGAGCCGGAGAGAAGAATCCGCAGAAGCCCTCAAGAAAGATTCGGAGAGGTCAGAGAAAAATCAGAGCATCATTAAGGCCGAAGCCGATAAACGAAAAGCCGAAGCAAAAGAGGATAAGGCCGAAGATGAAAAAGATGCTCAAGTTCGCGAACTTAAACAGATTGAAAATGAAGTCATTGCTCATGAGGCGGCTCATCAGGCGGCGGCAGGGGAGTTCGGCGGAGCGGTAAGCTACACTTACACTGAAGGCCCCGACGGTCATAAATACATTACCGGCGGAGAAGTCCCCATAAGATTCAAGGAGGGCGCAACTCCTGAAGAGACTCTCAGGAATATGCAGAGGGTTCAGGCGGCGGCCAGCGCTCCGGCAGATCCTTCAGGACAGGACAGGCAGGTTGCTGCTAAAGCGGCGGCCATTGCGTCAAGGGTTCGCGGCGAAATCGTTGCCGAACACGCTGAACTCGGAGACAGTTCTGACAGCCATACTGAGACAGTCGCTAAAGGAACTCCGATTATCAGGCAGATAAGCAGAGATGATGAACAGCAGGACGCTGAGAAAAACGGAGTAATGTCGGTCTTAGCGTCAGTAAAAGAATTACAGCTTATGAGTTTGATTCCTGCGGCGTAAAAATCCTGATGATGATAATAATTTTTTGAATCCTTCCGTGAGATTGATGGGAGGATTTTTTTTTGTACGTTCACTGCGATTCGTCAATTTATGTGATTGATTATCCCTGACCTAAAAAATATAATTCTTTTCCGGCGGCTGCTAATTAATTTTCAGGAAGGTGATTTTTTTGGAAAAGCTGCAAAGTTTAGCTCATGACATCGAGAAGTATATTTTGAATCTCCTTGAGGACGAAGGGGACAACATAATCAGTCTCAGGCGCAAGGAACTCGCTGAAATGTTCTCATGCGTTCCGAGCCAGATTAATTATGTTCTGAGAAGCCGTTTCAGACCTGAACACGGGTTCTTAATCGACAGCAGGCGCGGCGAACACGGCTACATTAAGATTCTCAGGGTTACATGCGAGACCCCTGACGAAAAACTGAACCACATTGCCGGCCTCGTGGGCGATGAAATTTCACTCAAGGAAGCCCGAAGACTATTAGAGGCATTACAGGAACGGGAACTCATTACAGGAAGAGAAAGACTCCTCATTGAGATAGCTCTCAGACATCTCGCCGAAGGTGCCGGAAACGTTGAGACTGAGGAAATGGCTGACCTCCTGAAAAGTATGCTCGGTTCAATAATGACAGTTTAGTAAACGGAAGGAAGGATAAATATAAGCATGTGGCAGTTCTACACTGAGAGAGCCAAAAGAGTAATACAGTTAGCACATCAGGAAGCTACCGGCATGGGTCATACAATGGTTGAGCCTGAACACCTCTTAATCGGACTCCTTGACGAGGGCGGAGGCACTGCATGTCAGGCACTTGAGGAACTTGGAGTTGACCCCGAAAATCTCGCCGACCATATACGCGATTTAGTCGGGAAGTCTCAAGACATTCTCGCTAAACCTGCTGACCTCCCGATGAGTCCGAGAATGAAAAAAGCGTTAGACCTCGCAATGGTTAAGGCGCGCGAGATGAGAGTGAATTATGTTGACACCGAACATATACTTCTCGGAATACTCGCTGATGATTCAGGACTGGCAATCCAGCAGTTCAGAACTATGGGGCTTACTCCCTCAACCGTCCTGAAGAAGGTCAATGAGATTCTTGCCAACAGTTCAGGGACTCAGAAAGCTCAGAACAGCAATAGTTCAAACTCAAAGAGCAAAATCAAAATGAAGACCCCGACTCTTGACAACTTGGGAACGGATTTGACCGAGCGTGCAAGAAACGGTGAACTCGACCCCGTTATAGGCCGTGAAAAAGAAATAAGGCGTTTAATGCAGGTCTTATGCCGAAGAACAAAGAGCAATCCCGTACTAATCGGCGATCCCGGAGTCGGAAAAACCGCAGTCGTTGAAGGTTTAGCAAGACAGATAGCATTAGGGACAGTCCCCGACCCGCTGCGCGAGAAAAGAATCGTTCAGCTCAATATGGGTACGCTTGTCGCCGGAACAAAGTACAGAGGCGAATTTGAGGAGCGTCTCCGCAGAATCGTCAAGGAATTAACCGACAGTAAAGGCGATGTGATACTTTTTGTTGACGAGGTTCACACGATAATCGGTGCTGGAAACGCTGAAGGTTCAACCGACGCAGCAAATATCCTCAAGCCTGAGTTATCACGCGGAGCATTCCAGCTCATAGGCGCAACGACTCAGGACGAGTACAGAAAGTATGTTGAACGGGACGCGGCTCTCGAAAGAAGATTCCAGCCCGTTCAGGTTGATGAGCCTGCTGTCGATGACGCTGTTCAGATACTCAGAGGGTTGAAGGACAGGTACGAGAGTCATCATAACGTTACTTACACTGACGACGCTATCAGCGCGGCCGCAATGCTCTCATCACGCTACATTCAGGACAGATTTTTACCTGACAAGGGTATAGATTTAATTGACGAGGCAGGAGCAAGGACAAGGCTTTTAGGGCTTGAACCTCCAGAGTATGTTCATGAAATTGAACTGAGGCTTGAGACTGTTCAGCACCAGAAGGAAGAAGCTGTATTGTCCGAACAGTACGAGCTTGCTACGGAACTGAGGGACAGGGAACGTAAAATTTCAGATGAATTAGACGCTGCAAAAAAAGAATGGCTCAATAACCGAAGCAATGAGAAACATAAAATTACCGCTGAGGACATCGCAACAGTAGTGGCTGAACAGACAGGCATTCCCGTTAAGCAGCTCACTGAAGCCGAGACTACACGACTTCTAAAGATGGAGGAGGAAATCTCGAAGCGTCTAATCGGTCAGGACGAGGCCGTCAGCGCGGTGGCGAGAGCAATAAGACGAGCACGGACAGGATTAAGAGATCCAAGAAGGCCGATAGGGAGTTTTCTTTTCATGGGGCCTACGGGCGTAGGGAAGACTGAACTTGCGAGATGTCTTGCGAGATTCTTGTTCGGCAAGGACGACGCGATGATTCGGATAGACATGAGCGAATTTATGGAACGCCATGAAGTCTCGAAACTTGTCGGCGCGCCTCCCGGTTATGTAGGACACGAGTCGGGCGGAAAATTAACCGAGATGGTAAGACGCAAGCCCTACAGCGTTGTATTGTTCGATGAAATTGAGAAGGCTCACCCTGATGTCTTTAATGTTCTGTTGCAGGTTCTTGATGACGGGAAATTGACGGACGGTCAAGGGAGGAAGGTCGATTTCAGGAACACAGTAATAATAATGACGAGCAATGTAGGAGCTAAAGAGGCTCAGAAAGGCAACTCGCTTGGCTTCGGAATGAGTGCCGACTCGGTTAGCGAACGCGATTGGGAGCGAACAAAGTCAATAATTCTTGAGGAGGCTAACAGGACATTCAGACCTGAATTTCTGAACCGCATTGACGAAACGGCAGTGTTCAAACCGTTATCGCGCGATAACCTGATGAAGATTATCGACACTATGCTTGATGATTTATCGTCGAGGCTCGACACTAAGGGCGTAAAAATTAACGTGGCCGATGACGTGAAAGAGCAAATACTTGAGAAGGGTTACAAGCCTAAATACGGTGCGCGTCCTTTGAGGAGGGCAATACAGTCGATACTTGAGGACAAATTATCTGACTTCATGCTTTCGGGGAAACTTCCTGAGGGCGACTCTACAATAAGCGTCAACATCAAAGACAAGGAACTTACATGCGAACTGGTGTGATACGCAGGGCAATTCACGACACTATACCGGTAATGACAGGTTATTTAGTGCTGGGGATTGGGTTCGGAATCCTCCTCAGCACTAAGGGTTTCGGAGCGTTATGGGCGTTTTCGATGGGAGTGATGATTTACTCCGGTACTATGCAGTTCATCTGTATCGACATGTTCACGGGCGGAACTGGTCTTGCTTCAGCGGCAGGAACAGCCTTAATGGTCAGCGCAAGGCATTTATTCTATGGAATATCAATGTCGGAACGCTGGAAAAATATTCACGGCCTCAGAAAAGCATACATGATTTACGCCCTCACCGATGAAACTTACTCGCTTGTCTGTGAGAATGACGATGAGGATTACTGCTTCTGGGTGTCATTGCTCGACCAGTCATACTGGGTAACAGGCGGAACAATCGGCGCATTACTGGGAAAGGTACTGCCATTCGACTCAAGGGGAATAGATTTCGCGCTAACTGCACTGTTCGTGAGTATATGCGTTGAACAGTGGCTTAACACTGAGTGTCATTATCCTGCGGTTACGGGCTTGACTGCGAGTGCTGTGTGTCTGCTGATGTTCGGTGCTGAAGGATTCCTGATTCCCGCAATGACGGCAATCACTGTAATGCTGTTCGTATTGAGGGGGCGAATTGATGTTTGATGTTCACGCCGGTTACATCGTAATAATTTCGGGGGCTGTAACGATTCTTCTGAGGGTTCTGCCGTTCATAGCTTTCGGGAAAAAACGTCCCTCATTCATAATTTATCTTGGGCGCGTTCTGCCTCCTGCTGTAATGTCAATGCTCGTTGTGTACTGCCTCAGAGGGGTGAACATTCTCTCAGGCACTCACGGAATACCTGAAGCTCTATCATGCGCCGCCGTTGTGCTTCTCCATGTCTGGAAACGCAACACCCTCATAAGCATAACAGCCGGTACTGTTCTGTATATGGTGCTGGTTCAGATTGTCTTTGCCGCCTGATAAAAAAAATCCCCCTGTCATTTCGGCAGAGGGATTTTCAGTTCTGTTATTTCTTCGGCCTTGCAGTAATAAACGGCTGTTCCTTCATATCATCAGGGAACATTGAATGGTCGAACCACATCGCAAAAAACTTCACGGCATTATTGACGACATAGCCGTCCTGTTTATGGTCGCATGTGTCATACGAGTCCGTCAGAATCAGAACGTCATCAAGTATCGTGTCAGTTCCGACTGAGTCATAGCCTATTATTACCCTCCAATGACCGCCCCAGTCGATATTCTCGACCATTATCGGAGTACCTTCCCTGAGTTTTGCCTGAACGTACTCGATGAACTCATCTTCATCATTGAATTTCGGGTGAGTTAAACTGCTCTCAGTCTCCCAGCCCAAACGCTCAAAGAACGCAAGCATATCCTTCGGGTTCGTGCCGATGGGGTAAGGCTTGGTCTTCATTTCATCGGTGAGTTTTGCCTCATCGTAATCCTTAACTCCGAAGTAATAAAGCACCGTTAATCCGGCAGCAGGCCCGCAGGTATTTTCTTTAGTCTGCTGGTAAGTCGGGTAATTCGTAAGGATTATCCTTGTGTCATTGGACTTCATTGTGAAGAAGTCATTGTCCGTGTCAAAATATTTTGACGGCAAATGATTGATGCTTTTCGGTGCGGACGAAGCCCCTTCGGTCTGAGTGTCTATACCGTCGGGGTAAGGTATCACTCTCAGTTCCTCAGAGAACGCCGGAACACTGAGCGTTAAGAGGAGAAGAAGCGCGGAAATTTTTTTCATCATTAGTTTTTAAGCCTCCTGATTTATTTCTTCCCTGCAAAGAGATTTTTCATTGAAGCCTTAGTGATGTTCTCGACAACTTTCATTACAGGGCCTCCCTGATACTCCCTGTAAATCCTATAGTTCACTGCCCCTATGTAATCTCCGTGAGGGTCTTTAGTGCTGTAGAGCTTCGGTTCGCAGACGGTATGAAGGTACGTAACATCATGAGCCGGAATAATCTCGGTTCTCTCTTCAGGTATCCTTATAGTCTCAATGATACGGCCTTTGTAATCACGCTTCTCAATCTCGCGGTACTCGGTGTAAGTCCGTGTGGTTTCGGGTACATGTTCACTCACAAATTCCTGACTTATACCGGCAACGATGAACGCGGTGTAGCCCATTTCACTGGCGTTCCTGAAGAAATCGGGGTCATTGACGGAAACATTACCGCCCTTAATGAAACTCATATCATCAAGAACAGAATCGAGAGTTTTGACGAGGAGCTTGCTTTTCTTTCCGAACGCCGAGCGTATTCCGTCAGCAGTCCAGTTGAAGAAATCTGCTCTCAGCTGTTTCTGAGGCATTAACTGAGTACCAGCCTTCAAACTGAAATCCGGCGGCATTACAAAAATCTTCTTGAGTCCGCCGAAATCTACCGAAGGATCCTGCCAGACTTCAACATCGCTTGCAGCCGCCTGAGAACATAAGGCTAACACGAGAATGAACAGGGTAATCTTTTTCATCATTTATCTTTTGAGCCTCCTGTTAATTTCATCAAATTCAGCCCTCATTATACCGCTCTCAAATATTTTCAGTTCCGGCATTGACAGCTTTCCGATTGCGTCAAAGACATTGAGCCCCGAATGTATAAGCCCTCTCAATTCGCCCGAACTCCTCACCGTTCTGTAAGTGTTCTCCGCTAAATCACGGTTTAATCTGAGGCTTCTCAGGCTCGACATCAACGCCCCTCTCTGACTGTCAAGAAGTTCGCCGTAAAGTTTAGCGGCCTGAACGGTAACAGAATTTGACTTGGCGTTCTGCGAGAATGAATTTCTCTGTTCGGGAGTGTAGGACTTATTTTTGCTTTTAGCTTCAGCGTCCCTTCTGAGCGATTCGGCCTCTGTCATAATTTCGCGGAGTCGGGGCTTATATTCGCCGTCCATCTTCCTGATTAGTTCCTCCTGCGTGTGAATTAAGAGGTCATTCAGTACAAGATACATTCCCGTGTAACGCTTCGTGATTTCGAGGGTGTTGCTGTCATTCTGCGAAAGCTCCTCAAGTTTTTCAACGACAGCTTTCACATTGTCGAATATCACGGTGTTCTGCAAAATATCCTCGCCCGTTACGGAATTGAGAAGTATATCAGTCTGGGACTCAGTAAGTTCGAGTCCGATGTTCTGAAGTTCGGCGGTCAATTTCGAGTTTATGTCCCTTAAGTCAGACTCGGTTCTCTCAATTTCCTTATCGACCTCTTTGATTCTGGAGTCGATTTTTGTCTTTGTCATCTGCCAGAATAAATATGTGCTTTCGGGAGCAGTGATTCTTTTGTTCCTGAGGTCATCAAGTTCAACCCTCAGCGATGATATTTTCGTTCTGAGCCTCACAGCCTCCGAACGTGTATTCCCTGCGTCGCCGCCCGACAAAATATCAAGTGCCCTGTCAAGAATCTCGTTAATCTTCCGGCTGTTGCTCTGCTTGTCCTCAGTGAACGGAAGCCATGACGAGTCGGGTAATGTCTCCTGCTTATCCCTGAGTTCGAGAGCGTCATTAAGATTTTTGCTCAGCTTGTCCCATTTTCCTGCGATATTTTCGGGGAGAGCGTCGGAGTTCTGAGGAGTGCCGGACGTTTCCTCAGATGTGAACCAGCCGGTTACGTAACCCGTAATACTGTCCCATGTGTCGCCGGCGTATCTGCTCACATCGTCCCAGCCGAAAGAATATGCAGAATTAACGCCCAGCATTAACATGAAAAACGAAACTGCAATAACCTTCTTCATAATTTTCAGTTCTCCTTTCATGAAAATCTTTGTTCATGTTAATTAACTTGTATGGAGATTTTGTATCATTGAAATATTATAATAAATCTTTCAGTACGCTTTATCTTAATTTTTTACGGAAGGTGATTTAATTGCGTATTACTATTCTCACTAACGGCCCGGGCGAATTATGGGGCTGGGTTCGCCCCGTTGCCTCCGAACTTAGAAAACGCGGACATTCAATATCATTATGGCTCTTACCCTGCCCGTTCTCCTCCGGCCATGAAAGGGAAGCCGCTTCGCTCTTAGGCGTTGATAAACTTGAAGGCCCTTCGTCATTTTCAGTGATATGGCACGAGGCCGCTAATGAACGTACCGACAGGATTATTCAAATGGGAGGCGATTTATCATTCGGGCTGAGAATGTCCAAGTTCTCAAATGCCCCGTTGACCGTTTACAGTTACAGGCACAGAAAAGATATTAAAGGCGTTAATCTCCTCACGGCATTCCCTCAGCAGGTGAATTTCCCCTCAGTTGTTCCGATAGGCGACCTCGTTAAAGACTCCGTAAATTCCGATTTATCTCCTTCGGAATTATCGCGGTGGAACTGGGAAAAAGACAGCAATTCGCCAAGAATATTATTTCTTCCCGGAAGCAGACCTTCGATTCGTTCGGCTGTAATGAGCTGGCTCTGTGAACTTCGAGACGAAATCAAACGCTTAATACCCTCCGCGAGAATTCGCTCGTTATTCCCTCAGTTCATGCCCGAAATTGAACTCAAGCAATGGCAGAAAGCCGGACTCAATCCCGTGAGAGCCGGTGCAGGAGTGGCCATGCGGAACTCCGATTACGCTATCACTCAGCCGGGTACTAACAATTTCGAGATGATGCACTGCGGACTAGGCGGTATCGTCGCGGCTCCAGAAAAATTCCTGAATTATATTCCCGTTTCAGGGGCGGCAGGTTTCTTAACGAGGCTTCCTGTAATCGGGCAGGCAATAAGACGGCAGGCATTACTCCGTACCGTCAGGAATTGGAACGGTTATATCTCCCTCCCTAACAGAACGTTCAGGCAGAATATTCTTGTCGAGATGTGGGGCAATATTACACCGCTGATGATTGCCGAAAAATTACGCGCCGAACTCGATGATGAGGACAGACTCAATGCCCTCCGCAATGACCTTCTCAGCCGTTCGGGAACGAGCGGAGCTTCTGAGAGGCTCTGCGATATTGCAACAGGCACAGGAGACTCAATATGACAATAAAATCCGAACCGCTCTTAATGCTCTGGACTTACACGAGAAAATACCGCCTCAAAATATTCTTGGCGGTCGTTTTCATGCTCGCGTCATCAGGACTCAATGTCATGCCCCCGTATCTGTTCAAGTCGGTAGTCGATGATGTGTTAATCTCGAAAAATACCTTCATGCTCAATGTAATGTGTCTCGCCGTAATCGTCATCTTCGGGCTGAAAGCAATCACTATGTACCTTCAGCGTTACTTCATGAACGAGGCCGGTCAGGGAGTCGTAATGGACATAAGGAATGCCCTCTACAACCACATGATGAGAATGAGACTCGGAACAATTTACGCCTCGCGCACCGGCGAACTAATGAGCAGGATTACGGGGGACGCTGCTACGCTTCAGAACATCGTAACAACAACATTCATTGATTTACTGTTCAACTTCATA
The DNA here is from genome assembly GCA_017470485.1 of Synergistaceae bacterium. Taxonomy (GTDB): domain Bacteria; phylum Synergistota; class Synergistia; order Synergistales; family Aminobacteriaceae; genus JAFUXM01. Next base: position 182,210 of record JAFUYQ010000017.1, on the reverse strand, counting down.
ACCTTTCTCGGAATGTTCGCGTTCATCATATACATCAACTGGAAATTAACCTGCCTTATCGTTATTGTTCTGCCGTTTGTAGGAATGCTTTTGTCGTTCGCAGGGAAGAAATTGCGGATTGCAGGCCATAACGTTCAGGAGCATTTAGCCGACATAACCGCTACGGCTCAGGAGGCATTCTCAGCGGTGAGGGTAGTTCGATCGTTTGCCAATGAAGACGAGGAACTCGAACGCTTCAGGGAGGCAGGGCGCGGAAATTATGCAGCACTTCTTCAGGCGGTGAGCGTTCAGGGGATACTGTCGGGAGTGATTGAGGTTTTCCTGATTGTTGCGCTGGCAGTAGTCTTCTGGGTAGGGGGGCGGAGCGTCATTAACGGTGAATTAACGCCCGGCGAACTGATTTCCTTCACGGGGTACATAGCGTTCATGGTTCAGCCGATAAGGAGCGTTATGAATCAGATGGGCTACATTCAGACTGGTATAGCCAGTGCCGAAAGAATCTGCGAGATTCTCAGCGTCCCCGTCGAGGAGGACACATCATCGCCCAAACAACACATCGCCGTTAAAGGTAACGTGAAATTCGAGAATGTCTCGTTCAGTTATGACAAGCAGGAGATACTTCACGGCATTGACATCGAAGTTGAGGCCGGAGGGAAAATCGCAATCGTAGGGCCTACAGGTTCGGGGAAGTCAACGATTGCCGATTTAATTCCGAGATTCTATGAGCCTTCAAAAGGAAGAATCTTGATTGATGGTGTTGATATTTCGGAGTTCTCGCTGAAGGATTTGAGGCGGCAGATTGGAATCGTTCCTCAGGAATGTATCTTAATGCGCGGAAGTATAGCTTTCAATATTGCTTACGGTCTGGGCGGAATCGACATGGCCAGAGTAAGGGAGGCTGCCGCGATTGCGGACATAAGCGAGTTCATTGAGAGTCTTCCCGAAAAATATGACTCTCTTGTCGGAGAACGCGGCGTAACTCTTTCAGGCGGTCAGCGTCAGAGAATAGCTATTGCAAGAGCGGTAATCAGAGATCCGAGAATATTGATTCTTGACGAGGCCACAAGCTCATTGGACACGGCTTCGGAACAGGCGGTTCAGAAAGCATTGAATCAGGCCATGAAGGGGCGGACATCAATAATAATCGCCCACCGTCTCAGCACGATTAAGAACGCTGACAAAATTTTTGTGTTAAAGAACGGGCAGTTCATAGAGTCCGGCACTCATGAACAGTTAATCTCAAGGGGAGGTCTTTATGCTGAACTTTACGGAAATATCTGAACGCTACATGAATCATGCCAAAGGTAAAAAATACAGTCCCTTTTTCGGGGCGTTACTGACTCCATTCTCATGGGTTATGGGAATTTTCATGTCAGTCTCGGATTTCCTTCACTCGCACGGGCTTCTCTTTAACGAGGAACCTTCACTGCCAGTCATAAGCGTTGGGAATCTCACTTACGGCGGTACGAATAAAACTCCGTTCACGATAATGCTTGCCGAGTACGCGCGCTCAAAAGGAATTAAGGCCGGAATTGTTACTCGCGGATACAAAGGGAAAGCCAAAGACGTAACCATAATCATCAACGGTCATGGCGAAAGGGATATTACGGGCGACGAGGCGTTAATGATTTCGGGGAAGCTGCCTGATGTCCCTGTGGCTGTCTCGAAGAAAAGAACCGAAGGGATTAATGCCCTCCGCGAACTTGGCATTGAACTTGTGATAGCTGATGACGCTTTCCAGCATAAGGCAATGTCAAGGGACTGCGATATAGTTCTTGTTGACGCTCTCTGCCCGTTCGGGAACGGAAGTTTAATACCCTCCGGCATAATGCGCGAGAAGGTTTCAGCCCTGAAACGCGCGGACATAACCGTAATCACTAAATCATCAATGGCCGACTCAAAATCGCTCCGTGAAATTTACGAGACTGTCAGGAAATTCACAAGCCCCGAAAATATTTTCATGTCCGATATAGTTTCAGACGGCTGGATAATGAACGAGCCTCCTGAAGGTTCAGGGGTTTTCGCGTTTTCGGCAACAGGAAGCCCTGAGACATTCACACGTTCGCTTGAGGAAAGAGGCTGCAAGGTCGAAGGAAGTGCGGCATTCAGGGATCATCACAGGTACACTCATAAGGACGTTGAGATGATTAACGGACTGGCCGCCGGAACTGAGGCTCAGTACATGGCCTGCACCGAGAAGGATTTAGCGAACATGTCAGGAATATCGCCCGATGAATTTTCACTGCCTCTTGCTGTTCCGAAAGTGAAGGTGAAAATCAAGGACTTCAGGAGATTTTCGGCGAAGCTGGCTCAGATTATGAAGCCCGAAATCGTCATAGCCTCGAACGGTTACGGCGAGGACGCTATAGCCTCAGTGCTTGCGGTGAAGATGAAAGCTGCTTACCCTTACGCTGATATATCTGCGTTCCCGCTTGTGGGGAAGGGCGAGTCATACCGCCGCGCAGGAGTTGAAGTAATGTCAGCGAAATCAGTAACGCCTTCGGCAGGGGTATTCAAGTATTCCTTGAGGGAGCTTTGGGGTGATTTGAGAGCCGGACTTCTTCATCAGGTCGGCGAACAGCTTAATGACTGGCGGAAAATCTCGCGGAGGATTCTTACTCCCGTATGTGTCGGAGATGTTTATCTCTTGCTAAATACCCTGTGGGGTTCAGGAAAACGTCCGATGTTTGCGGCAACGGCAAAGACTGTATATATTTCAGGACATTGGAGGACGGAGAGGGCATTGATACGCGCGTTCACCCTCCGAACTTGGACAAGGGACGAGCCTACAGCAATGCAGATCGGCGGCAATGCTTCATACTCCGGCAGTCCCATCATGGATTTACTGGGCGATGTTAAAGTCAGAAGGGGCAATGTAATTCTTCTTCTGCCCGGAAGCCGTAAGAGTGCAGGAAGGGACGTTAAGATTTTACTCGGAGCGGTTGAGATTATGAACGGTAAGGGGCATGAGGCATTCAGAATGGTACTTGCTCCGACGCTGGATTATGAATCGTTCTTCGGGTCATGTTCTGAGGAGGGCTGGACTCATTCGGGCGATACCCTCGTCAAAAACGGAATAAAAATTTCCCTGACCTCTGACGAAATCGCTGAAGCCTCAGACGGTGCAGGAATACTTCTGGGAATGGGCGGAACAGCTAACCAGTTATGCGCAGGATTGGGAATACCAGTAATCGCGCCCGACAACAAAGGCAAAAGAGTTCAGAAAAAACTGCTCGGCGATTCCGAAATTCTAACGTCAGGAACTTCACGGGCTATGGCTGAATGTGCCTTGAGGGTACTTGAGGATAAGAGCCTCTATGAGTTCATGAGCATGACGGGCAGAAAAAGAATGGGGAATGCCGGAGCATGTGATGATATTGTGAGGTACACCAGTGAGGTATTAGGCTGGAAATTCAGGGAAAGGGTTTATGCCGGTCTTAAAGGTTTACCCCTTCAGCCCTCAGCATAATACCCAGTCTGCAAAGCGGAAGACCTACAACATTAAAGTAATCTCCCGTTATGCCCTCTATCATCAGCGCGCCTTTGCCCTGAACCGCGTATGCTCCTGCTTTGTCGTCTCCTTCGCCGGAAGATACGTATTCCGAGATTTCAGCGTCCGTTAATTCCCTGAACCTCACGAGCGTATGTTCATCGTTCACGAGCGTTTTACCCTTTAAGCTGACAGCAACGCCGGTAATAACTTCATGTTCCCTTCCCGATAAATGCCTGAGCATTCGGGCGGCTTCCTGACGGTCAGAGGGCTTCCCTAGAATTTCGCCGTCAATAACAACGATAGTATCAGCCGCAATAATCACAGAGTCAGGAAATGCCTTTGCCCCTGCCTGAGCCTTAGAAGCTGAAAGCCTCCTGCATAATTCAGAAGGGGACTCGCCTCTTCTTTTTGTCTCGTCAACATCTGGACGGTAAACTTCAAATTCAAGTCCGAGACTCTCAAGGAGTGATTTACGTCTCGGGCTTCCTGACGCAAGAATTATTTTTCTCATATTAAACCTGCTCCGAAAAGTACGGCAATTACTCCGACAATGAGGCAGTAAATTCCGAAGTATGCCCAGTTCTTAGCGTTCACGAGTCTACGCATGAAGATTAACGCTCCCAGCCCAAGTACAAACGCTATGACTGCACCGGCCATGTAACCTTCAGGAAGGAATACGGCCTCGCCGGATTTCATGAACTTAACGCATTCAAGCAATGTTGCGCCGAGAATTGCAGGTATCGAAATCAGAAATGAAAATCTGAATGCCTCAGTTATTCCCAACCCCATGAAAAGCCCCATAGCTATTGACATTCCGGAACGCGAAACTCCCGGAAGCACCGCGATACCCTGAGCGATTCCGACAGCGATAGCGATTTTGAGGAGCGATGAATTTCCGCGTGATGATGAAAGTATAGGGATTAGAATCAGCACGAGGCCGGTGAAGATTTCACCTGCTCCGACAAGAGTGAGGCTTTCCGAGAATTTCTCAGCGGTTGACTTCAGGGCAAGACCTATTACGGCAGTAATGATTGAGGCGATTATTACCGCCCAGCCGTAAGACCAGCCCGAACGCCTTTTACTGCTGAACCAGCCGCCGAACCAGTCAGACAAAATCTGAAGTATGTCCCTCCAAAAGTAAAGCACAACAGCCAGAAGCGTCGCGAAATGAAGAAGTATATCGAACGTCAGCATATTCTCGTCAAAGCCCATGAATATCTGAAACAATGCCAGATGTCCCGAACTGCTAACGGGCAGAAACTCGCATAATCCTTGAACCGCTCCCAATATCAATGAATGAAGCATGATTGAAATTCAATCCTCCTAGAAAAATTCCTTCTCAAATACGTTATTATTGTCCCTGCTCTTTACCGACACAATCGGAAGAACAACTGCAAATGATGAGTTACGTTTCCTCAGAACGTCCCTCACCCGTGTTTTAATAGTCCTTCTGAGAGCGTCAGGGTTTGCGCGTCTTCCGGCCAATTCCTGAACGGCCTGCTCGCTCACGGCGTAAAGCTCCTTGAAGATGTCTCTGCTGTCCTCAGGAATGAATACCCCCTGTGTCTCAATCGCTACCGGCGCGGCTAGATTACCCCTGTCATCAACTGCTACAGCTACAGCCATTACACCGTCTTCAGCAATTTCGCGGCGTTCCTTGAGGACTTCGCTCTTAATGCTTCCTGCGGCGTTGCCGTCAACGATTACCGCTCCCGACTGGACATGGCCGTGCTTTTTTGGGGGATTGTTCCTTGTGAAGGTGAGAATGTCGCCGTTGCTCATCAGGAAAATATTTCTGGGAGAGATTCCGACTTCCTGCGCTAACTGCGAATGCCTAACCATGTGTTTATACTCGCCGTGAACAGGAACAAAATACTGAGGGCGCGTGAGGTTCAGCATGATTTTGAGTTCCTCGCTTGAGGCATGGCCGGAAACATGAATCTGTCTGTCCTTCTCGTAAACTACCTCGCAGCCTTGAGCAAACAGCCTGTTAATCGTATTGTTCACGAGTTTTTCATTGCCCGGAATAACGGACGCTAAGAGGAAAACTACATCATGTTCGCCGAGTTCGATAGCTTTGTTCTCGCCCCTGCTCATAGTTACGAGGCCGCTGAAAGGTTCGCCCTGACTTCCTGTCGTTATGACAACGAGCTGATTATCCGAATACTTCCAGATTTCTTCTATCTGAATAATCATCTTGCTGTCAATCTTCAAGTAGCCTGTATCCCTTGCGAGTTCAACATTCCGTATCATGCTTCGTCCCAAGAAAGCTATCTTCCTGTTGAAACGCGCTGAAACATCAGCGACCTGCTGAATCCTGTGAACGTTGCTGGCGAATGACGAGATGATTATGCGTTTCGTCCTGTAAGTCCTGAAGAGTGTATCGAGAGTGCCGGAGATTATTCTTTCTGAGGGAGTGAAGCCTTTACGCTCGGCGTTTGTCGAGTCGGAACAAAGAAGCATTATCCCCTTGTCGCCCTCCTCCGCGAAAGCTCCGTAATCGGTAACACGGCCGTCAACCGGCGTACTGTCGAGCTTGAAGTCCCCAGTGTGAACGACTCTCCCCAAAGGTGTCTCGATACTCAGCGCGATACAGTCAGGGATTGAGTGTGCCACCGCTATGAATCTTATTGTGAACGAGCCTATTTTGATTACGTCTCCTGCTCTGATTTCGTGCATGTCTGGACGGAACATCGGCAGGTCGTCCTGTAACTTGTTGCGGATTAATCCGAGTGTAAGCTGAGTTCCATAAAGGGGCGCGTTAAGACGCGGCAGAACGTAAGGCAGTCCGCCGGTGTGGTCTTCATGTCCGTGAGTGATAATGATGGCGAGAATTTTATCGCGGTTAGCTTCGAGGTAGGAGATGTCGGGGACTATGTAGTCAACGCCGGGCAGTTCGCTGTCAGGGAATTTCAATCCAGAGTCGATGACGATAATTTCATCATTGTATTCGAGAATGTACATGTTCTTCCCGATTTCGCCAAGTCCGCCTAATGGTATAAAACTTAGTCTTTCATGGTCTGGCTCAAAATTCCTGTGCCTGTGAAAATTGTTTCGTGCCATATAATACCGTTACAGAAAACTTATAAAAAGTTATAGAGCTAACTTTTATGTTTCTTTCCTCCTTCAGCGTCCGCTTTCGCGGTGGTCTGCTATTTACGTTTGCTATGACGCTCCAGAGGCTTCAATTCCCGACTAACGTATCGGTACATATCAATAATTCCGTGTCATTGGTTAATTACTGATTTGCCATATTTGTACAAATTCACACTGGCGTTAAAATCCCTGTTAATTACAGCTCCGCAATGTTCACAATGATATGTCCTGTCAGATAGTTTCAAGTCTTTCTTGATATTTCCGCACACTGAACATGTCTTTGAACTTGCGTAAAACCTGTTCGCCGTGATTAACGTTATGCCATTCCAGTCGCATTTGTACTGCATTATCCTATAGAACTCCGCTAACTTCTGCTCCTGTACGGCACGTGCCAGATGTCTATTTTTCATCATTCCGCTTACATTCAAATCTTCCATGACTATGAAACTTGGTTCTCGCTTCACTATCTCGGCCGTTACCTGCTGAATATAATTCGTTCTGATGTCCGTTAGCCTATGGGTTAGTCGTAAAAGCTGCTTTTCACTTTTTATAATGTTGCGTGTCTTCTGATAACTTGCTCCTTTCTTGTTTCTTTCGTATTTCCGTGAGATTTTACGCTGCAACTTTCGCTGTTTTTTCTTCAGCCGTCTCACACGGCTGGTCTTGTTAATATTCTTGTAGACGCGACCTGAACTACATATCGCTAAGTCTTTCACGCCTAAGTCAATTCCTATGCCGTCATTACCGCTTGTTATGGACGCTGGCTCTTCAATTTCAATCCCTACGGTCAGAAACCAGTTAAGCCCATCGAATGAAACACGAGGATTAAAATATTTTGAGTCTATCGGTATTCGCTCATGTTCGGCAAGCCTGAACCAGTTTGCAGTCTTACGGTTTTTCTTTTTGCTCAGTACGATGTTCTCAAGTTTCACATGTGTTTCCGTAAACTTTATTTTTATCGGGTCAACATAGAAACTCGGCTTGCTGCGTTTGCGGCTCTTGTACTTCGGGTGTTCCGCTAATCCTTTGAAAAACTTTTTATACGCATCTGCTGCATCTTTGACGGCCTGCTTGCATACGTTGTTACTTACCGTGTAAAGCCACCTGTTATCCGCCTCCTGTTTGAACACTGTGAAACGTTTGCGAAGCTCATAATCATTTATGAATTTTCCGCCTGCTTCATAGTTTTTCTTTTCCTGCTCTAATGCCCAGTTATAAGCGAATCTTGCTGTCCCGGCGAACTGAAATAACCGTGTGTTCTGATTTTTATTCGCTACTAACATAACACGCAACGTCTTTAGCACTCTTCCCACCTCCTTTTTTATATTATAAGGCTGTAAGAAAACTTGCTAAATAACACACTATTTACAACACATTATAAATTTTTGATAACTATTACTACGCCTTCCTTATCCTGTATATTTTTGTATATATATATTTATCCCGTTCCTTACGGGTGAAAATTCGTTAAACAATTTACAGCAGTATTATATTATATGTTAGTCCGCTACAACATTGAGGCTTAGAACAGCTTTTCAGCAGGCGTTTTTTTACCGGGCGTGAAAACTTTTACATTAACCGCCGAACTCCTCCCATCACCGTCCGCAACACTTACAACATGTTCACCGTCAGGGATCTCACGGAACAACGTCTCGCCTATCCTTGACGCCCCGATGTACCTGCCGTCAAGATACCACCATATCCGCCCCTTTGAGCCTTCTGCCTTGAAGGGGATTTTCCTTTCGGTGTCCAAAGGCGCGTTAAAGTACGAGGCTCCCGGAATGGGCGATATTATGTTCAAGCGCGAGTTCTTTCCGCCCTCAGCACTGAAACCGGCCGGCATATTAACAACAGCTTTGCCCTCTTTCATTGAATGAAGATCGCACGGAGTTGTACGTGTTACGCCCTCGACAGCCCATTCAAGTTTCGTTGAAGGACATAACGCTAACGGAGGCTTCCCCGAAAGCGTGCAGACCTTACGCGCAATTAATCCCTCCGGACGCTCATACCATGTTGATTTAGGCGAGACTGCACGAAGAATTTTGACCGCCGAAGGTGCTGAAGCCCTCGCGCCGATCAACCCCTCCCATGATGAACCGTCCGGCCTCCCTGCCCATACGCAGACAGTGTAATCAGGTGTCCACGCACACGCCCAAGCGTCCCGAAGCCCGTATGATGTTCCTGTCTTGAGGGCAATCTGCCATTTTCCGCCAAGTGTTCCTCGCGCGAAAAGCGAAAGTTCACCGTTGTACTTCAGAATATCGCTGACTATCCAGCACCCTGCCTCACTCGCAAGTCTTCCGCCTGTGTCAGGACTCTCCCTGAGAAATTTCAACGGGCGGTGAAGCCCTAATGAAGCAATCATCGTGTAAGCCTCAAGCTCTTCAAGCAGTGTAACGTCGCACCCTCCGAGTATTAACGAGTCGCCGTAATATTCCGATGACTGAGTGAGATGTCTTAACCCTGCGTTCCTCATGAACGATAAAACCCTCCCGCTCCCTGCCGAACGCAAGACCCTTACCGCCGGAGCATTCAGTGATTCATGAAGCGCAGTCCTCGCCGTAACCGCTCCCCTGTAAGTGAGGTCGAAATTACGCGGTGCGCGTCCCGAAAATGCCGCTGACGTGTCCGCGAGGAGCGTTGACGGTGTGAGTATGCCCTGTTCGATTGCGTCAAGGTATGCGAAGGGCTTGAGGGTTGAGCCGGGCGAGCGCGGTGAGCGTCCGCAGTCAACCCATGAGGCTGAATGGCTGTCCTTCCTGTAGCTGAAGCGTGCGTTCCCTACCCAAGCGGTTAATCCACCTGTCTTATTGTCAGCGATACCGGCCGACAAAGTTACGTCAGAAGGAAATTCATTGAGCGACTGGCGGAGTATTGCCTCAAGTTTCGTCTGAACCTCAATATCAAGTTCAGTGTCATATCTTGGTGAATGCTCTGGATTCTGTGAGAGAAGCAGCTCTGAGTAATGCCACGCCCTTGAGGGAAGTTCAAATTTCCGTCTCGGCAGATCCTCAAGGTAAGCCCTCCTCGCGTCATCATGAGTGAAGACTCCTTTACGTTCCATGAGGGATATTATTTCGTTGCGTCTCTTAAAGGCCGATTTCGGCTTTGTGTCGGGGCGGTAAAGCGTCGGGCCTTTGAGCATTCCAATCAAAAGGCAGGCTTCGCCGGGTGAAATCTGTGAGGCGGTCTTCCCGAAATATATCAATGACGCTGCCTGAACGCCTCTGATATTTCCTCCGAAGGGTGCTAAATTTAGATAGCATTCGAGAATTTTAGACTTCGGGAGTTTCCGTTCGAGCTTCAACGCCATTATGAACTCTCGGATTTTTGTTGAAGGGGTACGCTTTCGCCCTTCGCGTTCTGAGACTGCTAATCTTACTACCTGACTGGTTATTGTTGACGCGCCTGAGACGATTTTCCCCCGTGAGATGTCCAGAGCTATTGCCCTCATCATCGCCAGAACATCAATTCCGAAATGACTGTAGAATCTTCCGTCCTCTGCGTTGACCGCGACAAGCGGAAGCCATTTACCCATTTCATCGAGCGGTATGGGTATCTGCCATTCTGACGAAGGGGAGAGCCTTACGTGAAACAGTCTCCCCTTAACGTCATAAAGTGCCGGCGATGAAAAAATCGTTGTAACTCTGTCAGGGTTAATGTCAATCGTGAGGTAAAGCCACGAAAATATCCCCGTTAAGACAGTAATTAATATGGTAGAGATTACAGCAAAGTATTTCCTCATGCTTTACTGCTCATTGCGAGAATATCAAGAGTGTAACCGGCTATGTTATTGCTGTGGTCGCCGATACGTTCGAGATTACTTAGGAGGGTGATGAAGTTCACGCCTTTTTCGGGGTCGCATTCGCCGCGGTTGAGACGGTCGATATGTTTCTTTCTATATTTCTTTTCCTGAGAGTCGATTTTCTTTTCGATTTCCCTGATTACCTGCCAAGCCTGCGCGCTGTTCTCATGCTTTAACGAGGCAAGCGATGTGTCAATCGCAAGGCATGTCGTGTCGTACATGTCGCGGAACTCCCCGACTGCCTCATCAGAAAGGTAATGATTCATAACGTCAGCGCGTTCAATTAAATTCTCTGCCCTGTCTCCGATTCTTTCGAGGTCAAGTGAGGCGTTCACGTAGCACCCGAGAACTGTCGAAACCGAATCGCTGACTCCCCTCTGCCATATCTCTGAGGCATAAGCTGAGATTGCACGGGTGATTTTGTTGACGGAGTCCTCAAGGCTGTCGAATTTCTTGCGTCTTTCCTCAAGTTTAGCCTCGTCGAAATCAAAGAACGTCTCGCGGATTAAATCGAACATTCGCTGAACGATATTGCCCATGTGAAGAAGCTCATCTTTTACCGCCTCAACCGCGCTCGCGCTGGAAATGCTGATTAAGTTCGGATCAAGGTACATGACATCTTCGGGTTTATCTTCGGGGCGTAACGGGATAATCGTTGAGATAAGTTTAGCGAGCAGCGAGACGAACGGGAAGAATATTATCGTGTTGAGGACGTTGAAAATTGTGTGAGCGTTCGCAATCTGGCGGCCTATGTCGGGGCTTGTCGAGATTATCACACTCCTGTAGAGCGGAAGCGCAAGCATGAATATTATTGTTCCTATGAGATTGAATAACACGTGTCCTAATGCTGCCTGTTTTGCGGGGCGTGAAGCGTTAAGCGAGGCAACTATTGCGGTTAGGGTAGTGCCGATGTTGTCGCCGAGTATTATGGGTATTGCAGCGTCAAGAGTGATTAACCCCTGAGAGGCAACGGCGATTGTAAGACCGATTGTGGCCGCTGAAGACTGAATGAGGGCAGTAAGAATCATTCCGGCAAAAACTCCCGTAATAGGATTCCGGCTGAGTATGAGTAAAAGTTCCCTGTGCTGTGCGATTATGTGAGAGGCGGTCTTCATCGTCTGCATTCCCATGAAGACCAGTCCTAAACCGATTAATCCGCTCGCGAGATAACTGAGATGTTTCTTGCTGAATATCATTGAAGCGAACACTCCGAAGAAAAGCAGAGGCAAAGCGAGGGTGTCAATGTTGAAGGCGATGAGCTGAGCGGTTACAGTTGTACCGATGTTCGCGCCCATTATGAGGCCGAGAGCCTGTTTGAGGGAGAGAAGCCCAGTATTGACGAATGATACAGTCATGACGGTAGTGCCTGCTGAGGACTGTATCAGTACGGTTACGATAATTCCGACGAGTATTCCGCGAAGGGGAGTTTTTGTGAGTTCTCCGAGAAGCTGGCGGAGCTTGTCGCCAGCAAGATTCTGAAGGGACGATGAGAGCAGCTTGATGCCGTAAAGGAAGAGAGCGACTCCTCCGGCGATAGTGAAGAATGTGGTTATGTTCAAACGTAATTCCTCCTCATTTATATTTTACAGAGTATAGCAGATTAGGGCTTGACGATTCATCTCAGAAATATTATTATTTTCACGCATATTTTTCCAAATAATCATCACAATCTTAATAAGTAGGAGGGTAATATTTATGCGTAGGTTTTGTTTTTGGGCAATGCTTGCCGTTATGTTGTGTACGGCCGGTATAGCCGGAGCTGCTGACTCAGTACCGCCTAACCCGTTCAGCGGTTTCGGAATCTACACCAGCTACGTTACAAGCGGAAGCATAACCCTCAGTTCAAGTGGATTGCCGGACTATTCGGGAGTGAAAGTCTTAAAGGCTGACTCTCTCAGGTTCGGCGGAAAGTTCAGGGATAACTGGAAGGGAAATATTCAATTTCCTCGCGGCACTCTGACTGTGGTAAGTTCGGACAGCCCGTATCAGGGTCGAAAATATCCATTGGAAAGCACTTACAGTGATGTGGTCAACAGTGAATACATGCCGGACTACAGCGGAAGGTTTATTGATTACCGGATAATGTACTCAAGCGGCATTGAGGAATTTATTGGCGGTAAGGTAATGTGGAATCTCTACACATCTCCCGACATTATCACGGGAAGCGCAATTGTTCCTAAAATCGAGGAACTCAAGAGCGTCAGCATTGGGAAGAATGACATCGTACCGTTCATCAAACTCACTCCCAACAATTCACGCTACACGGGAGAACTCTATTTCGTGAAGTCTGGAGACTGGGGAGTTCCTGTAGCCGTAAATATTCCGGTCGTAACAGTCAGAGGCAACTACTCTGGGGGCAGCTACAATGATTTCACCAAAAGCGTGCCGGCTCGTATAACACTCGAAGACTCTTATCTTTATGGAGATGAATTGGAGGTCTCTTACGAGAGGGGCAACGCGCTCTACACATGGAAGTTCAAAGTGCCTGAGTACCGTTCTTCTTCTTCGATAGAGTGGAGGGACTTGGAGCTCGCGAAACAGCCTTTGACGCTGAAGACAGGAGACAAGAAGAGCATCACCATTAAACTGCCGTCAGCCTTGAAGCTCTCTGACGACTTCGCTGATTCTGAAGCCGTCCGCGAAATGATAGCCGCCGGTAATACCTCAGTGATTGAAGTTGACTACAGCTCCGTGAAATTCACTCAAGGAAAGGGCTGGGAGAATGACTCGGTCGAGGATAAATCGGTATTGTCATTCACGCTCAATGCTGGAGTACCCGGAAGAACTGTTCTTGAAATCTACATTCCGAGAGAAGGCCGTTATTTCCGTGAAATTAACGTAACTGACGAGAACGGGAAACTTGATATTCCCGAAGGGAAAAGCAGTCTTTACCCTGTTTTTAGGAAAGTATCAAGGGTAGCGTTAGTTGAGGGGAGGCCGTACTATCCTTCAGCTGATGAAGGCGGAGTGTATATCACCTCGATTGCCGGAATGACAGGAGCGTCAAAAGAAAAAAGAGTGTTCTATGACATCAACGGCGACAGGCATGAGGAAGAAGAATATGCGGATTTACGAGGACACTTCGGGTTTGTCAATGGTTCGTTGCACCAAGTGAATGGAATCAGCCTGATTACTTACCCGCTTGATGCCGGTGTCGGAACTGACTTTTATTTCAGTCGCGGTTCGAGATTCAACACACAAGATATTTATGATAACTCAGAATACGCTAGTACTCCGTCATTCGGGAACGTTCAGGAACTTGAAAACGTAAAGATCTGGTTGGAATTTCCAGATAGGCCGGCTCTCAATCTCACATCAGCCCCTGTTCCCTCGATAGTTTCACTCGACAAGATACTGACCGTAGAACAGCAGCTTGAGCAGTTCGTACCGTATTTACAGCTCAAACGCTCATCTCTGGATATTGACCGCGTTGTTTCCTGCGAATGGTCGTTCGTGAAGGTCAACGCTGACGGGACAACCCAGAAAGTGAAGCCTTCGGGAATAACTGACCTCTACATCGACGGAGAACGCGTTGAGGGCACGGAGGGCACAATAGACTTTGCGTGGTATGTTGACGCGAACTATTCCGACTTCAGTGTATCCTATACGTACAACGGCGTTGACTACAGCTGGGAATTTAACCCGATGGAAACGGACTACAGCAGTGGCATGAATATCCCTTCAGTTTCCGCAGGACAGACCGCTAAAGGTACTGTGATGTTCTTCGAGGATTCTGAAAATGTAGCTTCTGTTGAGGCATTACTCTGGGACGCTGACATTCTCACAATAACTCCCTCAAAATTCACGTCAAAGGACATCAATGACGGCAAAATATCGTTTGATGTTCGAGGTCTGAAAAACGGAACGACAACTATCAGCTTTGTGCGCAAAAACATCGAGCCATACTATCCAAGATACTTGCGGCTGTCTCAGACAGTTACAGTTAGGGAGAAAACCTCAGACAGCGGAGAAGATGACGGCGAGTTCAAAGTGAGCTTTGCTGCGCCCACTGTGTATTTACCGCTTATTGAGGGTAAATCCTATTATGATGAAAATCAGTCCTTCCCTGAAGGGGTATCCATTTTCCTTGAACGGAAACTGAGAACAGCAACTCTCTACGGTGAAGACTTTGGAAACGCAGATGGTATTGCATATTTATCTGTGGATATTCCTGCGGACTTGCCGCCCGATGCTCCTTTGCCGCCTACTACCTCAACAATGTTGTCCCCTTATTACAGCGATCCTTACGTTGAAAACGGCATTGAGTACGTAACACTTCGGTATATTGTGGATTTTTCATGTATGCCGGGTGAAACAGTGATATGGGAATTTTATTCCCCATACCTCAAGAACGGAAGTTACACGATTCCTGACGGCATTAAGGCGGTCAGTCCTGAGACACGAAGACCATACGTGAAATTCAACCGCAAGGGTATCAATGTTGAAAGCGTTGAATGGTACTTCGTTGACAGCAAGGACAATAAAATCGATGTTCCGTCAGGTATCACGGCTATGAGTGTTGATGTCCGTTTCTACACGGGAAACAGTGAAGAGACACTTCATTATGACAGCAAGAGCGGATCTGTTCCTGTGAATATGCCTGAACTGTTCCTGCGTCCAGCGGAGATTAGCTTCATGGAGGACGGATTCCTGTACAGATGGATATTCAACCCTGTTGACTTTTCAAACCCCAACGACTTCATTCCGTTGGACTGGGACGCTGGCAAAACACAGCTTCCTCTCATGCTTTATGTCGGCGATAGCAAGACAGTTACGTTATCCGTTCCGAACAATCCCGCCGAGAACATTACGGCCTTAATCGGAAACTCGGACATTGCCGGAATCGAGAC
The DNA here is from genome assembly GCA_017470485.1 of Synergistaceae bacterium. GTDB lineage: Bacteria > Synergistota > Synergistia > Synergistales > Aminobacteriaceae > JAFUXM01. The sequence continues at coordinate 166,966 of JAFUYQ010000017.1, read as the reverse complement.
GGTCTCAAGCACTGACAAAACGATAACCGTAAAGCTCACCGGAAAATCGGCCGGAATGACAACATTGTCGATGACGTATCAGATGAGCAACGGAGAAGGAAGATACGTGTCATTGCCGCGCGAGATCTGGGTAGCCTCTAAGAACGCCTCGACAGGGAAATACGAGATTCCAGGTCTCACCGATGACGCTGAAGCACTCATGAAGACCCTTGAGGCTGACGGAAATACATCAAGGCTTTCAGGCTGGACAACTTATCCTGAAAGTTCATCAGGCGGCACAACTCCTGTCTCACCAGAGCCGGTCTATGACGAGACACCTAAAAACGTAGGACTTCAGGGACTCTCAGTGCTTCCGAGATTCGCTATGCCCAAAGACCCGTCGCCCGACGCTTATAACGCGGTCTGGGATTTTGTTGACGGACTCAACCTTCCTTACGGCGTGGACGTGTTTGATGACTGGACAATGAAAGTTATCGCCTCAAGAGATGCCACAAAAGTCTTCAACGAACTCAAGGACGATTTGATTAACAAGGAAACTCCCCAGCTCCTTGCCGTCGTACTCCCTGAAATGCAGATCAACTCTTCGGGCTTCTACATGTTCCGCGTGCCTGTTGACAACATCAAGGGCGGTGTCAAAGAAATATTCTTCGAGCCTTCAAGGTCAAAGGACATTGTGGTGTCGAGCGACATATACAGATACCGCTACTACGATGAAGATGAACGCGAAGATAAGACTCGTCAGATGTTCATTGACGACAGCGGCAACGTTTCGGGAGCTGTTGACGGAAATTCTTACATCAACGTTGCGGCGTACCTCATTCACGGGCGTTACAAGATGATTATCACGGCTGAGGCAACTTCCAATGACGTGGCAATCGTCAAGGGTCTGAAACCTTCTGAGGAAAAGCCTGCCGAAGAAAAGCCCGCCGAAGAGACAAAGCCTGACGATGAGAACAAAGTTCCTGACACTGCGGAGACAGAGACAAAGACTGACGGCACCGCTGTATCAGTAAGAGGACATGCACCGCGCGTGAACCTTGAAGAAGTTTCAGATACTCTCAGAACGTCTCTTGGACGCAGTAATGCTCCTGTTCTTTCGATGGACGTAAGTTCGTTCAGAGAGCTGAGAACTTCGGCTGATATTCCGTCAGGACAGCTTGCCGGTATCGTTGCGCAGGGGCGGAAAGTTGAGGTAATACTCCCTGTGGTCAGCGTTGACAAGGCGGCTATATACATCTTCGGAGTGAGCCTCGATAATCTTCCCGTAGGTTCGCCGATTTTCCTTGACATGACGATGACGAATCAGGCGAATGTTTCTGCGGCGGAAACTTACTCGGAAGACTATACTTTCCTTGACGACAGCGGTACTGAAGTCTACACAGTTCCGGCTAACAAGCACGTCAACGTCGCGGCATACCTCGAACCCGGCTACACTTATTCACCGGTTATTACGACAAGCAGCAGTTCCGGCGAAGGCGAAAGCGTAGGCGTAGGCTCCTCAACGAGCGGAGGTTGCAGCGCAGGGCTGACGTTCTCAGGAGCAGTAATGCTTCTCGGCCTCGCGGTTCTGAAACGAAAACGCTGATTTGAAAAAAATTAATGCTCCGTTCATTTTGGGACGGGGCATTTTTTTTGATGGCTGTGCTATGATAATTCACAAAATTATTCACGAAAGGTTTAGAATGATGAACCCCAATATTAAAACAGAACTGGAAGAACTGCATACGCTGATTCAGAATATGCAGGACAGCCTTTGACCTTGACGCATTAGAATCGCAGTCGGTGAAACTCACTCAGCAGTCCTCAAGCGCAGACTTCTGGAACTCCGAAGGTCATGAGGAAATTCTCAAAGAGTTATCGCAGATTAATTCACGATTAGAAAGCTGGAAATTCATACGTTCAGAATACGAGGACTTAATCACGTTAGAGACTCTTCTTCAGGAAGATGATGACCATGAACTTGAGGCCGAATTTTTCCGGCGAGCCTCCGATTTACGTTCAAGGCTAGAACGCGAAAGCCTCCTCCTTCTCCTCAATGAGCCTTACGACAACGCCAGCGCGATTTTAATGATTCACGCAGGTTCGGGAGGACTCGACTCTCAGGACTGGGCCGGAATGTTAATGCGAATGTACCTCAGATACTGCGAACGTTCGGGGCTTAAAGCAAAAGTCATCGAAGCTACTGCCGACGAGGGCGAGGGCATTAAGAGCGCAACGATACTTGTTGAGGGCGAATATGCTTACGGTTTCCTGAAAGCTGAAAGAGGAGTTCACAGGCTCGTGAGAATATCGCCGTTCGATTCGGCGCACAGGAGACACACGAGTTTTGCGAGCGTTTTAGTATCGCCGGAGTTCAGCGATGATGTTGACATTGAGATAAAGCCGGAGGATTTGAAGATTGACACTTTCAGGGCATCGGGCGCAGGAGGGCAGTACGTCAACAGGACTGACAGCGCGGTAAGAATCACTCACCTCCCGACCGGCATAGTCGTAACCTGCCAGAACGAACGCTCCCAGCACATGAACCGTCAGACAGCCATGCACGTTCTTAAAAGCAGACTGTACGAGTTAGCCGAACAGGAACGTCAGGAAGAATTATCATCAGTCGTCGGTGAGAAGAAAGAATCAACTTGGGGCAGTCAAATCCGAAGTTATGTTCTTCACCCTTATACTATGGTAAAAGACCACAGGACTAATTACGAGAAGGGCAATATTCAGTCAGTCTTGGACGGCGACATTAACGGCTTCATAATGGAATATCTGAGGCAGAAGGCAAGGGGCGATGTTTAAGAGGCTCTTAATTTTTGCGGTATTGCTTGGGTTTTCGTGCTGTTCATACGGTGCTGACTTTGTTCCCGAACAGAAAATAATTCCCGTAAGCAGTCTTAAATCCGGAATGACAGGTTACTTTCTGACCGTCCTGAAAGGAACTGAGCCTTCAAAAGTTCCCGTTAAAATCATAAGCGTAATCCCTCAGATTCCGAATCATAACGTTAAAGATTTAGTCCTCGTGAAATTAACGGGCGGTGTCAAACTTGCTCAGGGTATGAGCGGATCGCCGGTCTTCATTGAAGGGAAGCTCGCCGGAGCAATCCGAAGCGGCTGGGAAAATTCAGACCAGACACTTGCATTGATGATTCCGATTGAGACAATGTGTTCATTGAGCCGGTACGAAACAGGGCGTAATAGTCCCGCATTGACTGACGTATCAATTTCGGGATTGAGCGCGAACACTCCGGCACTCTCAGAATTATCGCGGAAACTCGGAGTTAATATCACTCAGGGAGCAGGTATAAATTCCGGCGGTGCTGTGGCAAATCCTGAAACCCCTCAGAAATTCAGGCCGGGCGATGCTATAGGAGTTCTTCTTGTATGGGGCGATGTCGAACTCTCAGCGGTAGGAACAGTTACGGCTACCGCTAAGAACGGAGGCTTCCTCGCAATGGGTCATGACTTCCTCAAGAGGGGCGCGGTCAATTACCCTTCGGCAGGAGTGTACGTTCATGACCTTGTGAACAGTTCGTCATTTCCGTTCAAGATAGCGTCAATCACGGGCATTAACGGAACTGTTACTCAGGACAGGGAGACGGGGCTTCTAGGTCGGACGGGGTATTATGCTCCATCGGTTTCGGGCGAGTTCGTCTTCAGGGACTTGGACAGGAACACTGAGAATAAATGCCGCTTCAGGACTGTGGCCGATGAGTTTCTTACTGATGAACTTGTTTCGGCGGTCTGCACAGCATTGGCGGAGGAGCTGTGGGGGCGGAAGGGTCAGGGAACTATGAGCGTTACGCTTAGGATTGACGGCAAGAATCTCCCTAACGGCTGGACGAGAAAGGATATATTTTTCTCTGAGGACAATATAATTCCAGAGGCGTTCAAGCAGGTTAAGACAATCATAAACGCTTACCTTACCCAGCCTTTTAATGACGTTTTCCCCTCCGGCTTCAGAATTACGATAGAGGCCACTCAGAATCCGAAAGTCCTTATGATAGAGGAAGTCGAAACTGTTGAGGAGGCAAAGCCCGGCGATGAAATAGAAGTCTCGGTGAAGATGAGAGGCTGGCGTTCCGAGACAGTAACGGAAAAATTCAAGATGAAAATTCCTGAGGACGCTGACGGGGTTATCGAGCTTATAGTGAGGGGAGGAGGCACTCAGTCATTCGGTCAGGCAGGAATTGAAGGGGGCTGGAAATCAATAGGCAGTCTCGAACGTCTTATGACTGAATTTCGTGCTGCCGACTCCAACAACCAGCTGATTGCCGAACTCAACGCTGATAAAACCGGCGGACTTCTCGGCGAAATTCTCAGGAAAAAGAAATCGGGCGCAAAGTCAAAACAAAGCAAAGAATCAGATCTTCTTCCCGAAGAGGAAGAATACCTCAGCGAGACTAAAGAACGCCGGATTAAAGAGGGAACATTGAAAGTCTACAGCACTGAATATGTTGTAGACGGGCTGATGAGGCGTATAATCCACACGGAGAAATAAAATGTCAGTGAAATTCATCACCATAGAAGGAATAGACGGCTGCGGAAAGAGTACGCAGTCATTGAGAATTGCGGAGTGGCTTGAGGAACGTACAGGCTGCAAAACGGTCAGGACGTTTGAGCCCGGAGGGTGGCCGGACGGTAAAACGCTCAGGGATTTTATACTTGACAGCAAAAGTTACTCGGCCATGTCGGAATTGCTTTTATTTCTTGCAGACAGGTCGGAGCATGTGAACAGGGTGATACTTCCTTCACTTCGTCAGGGCTTCAATGTAATCTGCGAACGCTATAACGAGTCAACGCTTGCTTATCAGTCGGGTGGGCATAAGCTGAACTTCTCGCAGGTCAAACGAATCATAAGAGCCTGCAATTTCCCTGAACCTGACATAAAGATTTTTCTCGACATTCCGCCGGAGATTGCTGTTGAGCGGATAAAATCGCGCGGAAATAAGAGCGATAAATTCGAGGAGGAAGGTCTGCCGTTACTGAAGCATGTTTCGGAAACGTACAGGAGGATTGCGGACGATGAGCCGGAGAGATTCATACGAGTGCCGTGCGGTGAACTCAATGAAGATGAAGTCTGCGCGGAAATTCTGTCGCGTCTGGAGGCCGTAACGTGAGCGCGATTCAGATAAAGCGGCGCGGAAATGAACCTGCCGCCTCATCACAGCCCAGAATCGAATACGGCTCTAACAGCGGAAATCATGCAAGCCCTGCAAACTCGATAGCGTCATCATCGTTTTCGTTTGACTCTGCTATGGAGGCAGCTGAGCTTGAAGAACTGTTAGACCGTCTCTACGACCTGTCGGACAAATTGTCAGTGTTTCCGGGCGGAAGGTTAATCGAGGAATACAGGAATGTTCTCCATGAACTTCTGAAGAGAGCTGCCAAAGGTCTACGCATAAAACGTGATATGCGGTGGCGCAAGACCGACCGAAAAATGTACGTAACGATTGAACGGGCAGGAAAGGCAATGGAGGAATTAGAGGAGGCATTTCTTTACGAGGGAAACAGGACTAAGGCACTTGCATTAATGGAGGAGATAAAAGGTTGTCTGATCTCACTGCTAATGTAACGTGGCGCGAAATTCTGAAGGAGACTGAGGCCGGTAACGTTCCTCAATGCCGCGCGATATGTGCGCCGTTGAAGTGGCATGATGAAATCATAGAGTCGTTATCGCGCCTTATACTTGGAAGTTACAGGCTGTCGCACCCTGACTTAATCATAATCGGAACTGGCGATAAGCCTCCTGTAATCGGCGACCCTGCAAAAGCAAATTACGAGGGGTCATGCCGCTGGTTAATCGAGAATTTCGCGTTGATGCCTATGGAATCAAAGAGGCGTTTAGCTGTAGTGAGGTGCGCGGATAAACTTAACGTTCAGGCGGCTAACAGCCTCTTGAAACTCGCTGAAGAACCTCCGAATCATGGAGTGATTCTTTTTTTGATGGAGGACGGGAGATTATTTCTTCCGACGCTGAAGAGCCGTTCGCATTACAGCGTATTGATTTCGGACGAGCGCGTTAATCCAAAGAGAATGCCTGAAAATTCTGCTGAGTGGCTTGAATGGTTAAGGACTGCGCGGAAAAATAACGATTCGGAATCAGTAACGGGAGATTTGGAGGGCTGGTGCGAGAATGCTCTCCGTTCCGGCAATGTGGCACTTTCGGAACGTATTGAATGCCTGAAAATAATATCATCACGGAAAAATTTATCAGTACCGATGTTATGTGATGTGATAATCCTGACACTAAGAGAGGAAAAGGGGAATTATGAGCGTATACTTGACGATATTTGGTAAGCCCAGATATTTGGGGCTTGCGAAGATAGATGAAAGAATGAATTTTAACCTTGAGCGTCCGCGCTGGGCGGTATTAAGGACATCGAGGGGTTATGAAATGGGACTGCCCGGCGGTGTCCTAACGCCTGAACAGCAGGAGAAATACAAGCGTAACACATCGAAGTTCGAGGACGCTTCAGAGGCGGTATTGCAGGACGTTGAATTTGTGAGGGAGGCCGACTCTGATGACATAGAGAATTATTACATGTGCCGCCGCGAGGAGGAAGAAGCCCTTCTTGTCGGAAGGGACATACTTTCCGAACACCGTCTGAGCATGAAACTTGTTGATGTCGAATACATGTTAGACCGTCGGAGATTGTATTTTTATTTTACGGCCGGACAGCGTGTGGATTTCAGGGAGTACGTTCGGGATTTAGCGTATGAATTTCGGACGAGGATAGAGATGAGGCAGATTGGTATTCGCGACGAGGCAAGAATAGTTCAGGGAATATCCTCATGCGGACGGCCTTGCTGCTGCGGTTACTGGCTCAGGGGTTTCAGCCCGATAAGCATAAGAATAGTTAAGGAGCAGAGGTCAGCCTTAAACCCCACGAAGATTTCAGGGTTATGCGGACGGTTAATGTGCTGTATGTCATACGAGAAGGAACTGTATTCCGAAGTATGGTCGAAACTTCCCGGCCCGGGCGCAAAAATTAAGACTGAGCGCGGAGTATATGTTCTTGAGAGCATTGATGTAGGGAATGAGCGAGTTAATATAAGATTTCCGACAGGTAGGCTTGTGCCTGTAGCGATAAGCGAGTTCCCTGACTTCAAGGACACCGTTCTAAAGGGCGAGGAATGGGGCGAGGATAAAGAACTCGCGGAAAAGAAGCGCAAGGCTGCCGAAAGGATTGCGGCGATAAAGGCGCGTGCGGAAAAATTAAAGTCTCAGGGAGTGAAGTCAGTACGGGGTGTTAAGGCGAAGGGCGATAAAAAAGTTAAGCCTAAAATTCAGAAAGCCTCAGAGGGCGGAACTATTCCGAAACCAAGACGGAAAAAACCTAAGAAGCCACGCTCTAAACCTGAAGAATAAAAGGAGCATTGCCGACTCGCACAATGCCCCTAATATTTTTTACTTGCTTAACTGCTCGAGTCGTTTCAGAACGTTTGTGCCTTGGAACAAATAATTATCTCGTGCGTAATCGACTGCCCTTTTGCCGTATTTATCCCTGATGTTGACATCAGCCCCAGCGTTAAGCAGTACCTTTATGGCTTCCGCGTTGCCTCTCCATACAGCCTTTATCAGCGCAGTCTCGACGTTATTGTCCTTAGCGTTTACATCAGCCCCGGCGTTAAGCAACACCTTTACGGCTTCCGCGTTGCCGTTCTCTGCAGCCCTCATCAGCGCAGTAATGCCGTAATAGTTCTTAGCGTTGACCTCAGCCCCGGCCTTAATCAGTGCTTTCATAGCCTCTGTTTTGCCGCGACCTGCGGTAATTCTCAGTGCCTCATTAGTATTTACCATTCCACTAATGGCATTGATGATTTCTTGTTCAGTTCCATTTCTGCAAATGTCAATGAATGAGGAGCGAATATGCCCAATCCAGAGCAAAGGGATTATGATAACGGCGGCAACGGCGGCGGAAAGTATGATGTTACGTTTTCTTCTCTTTTTTGCTTGTTCTGCTTGCTCTGCTTCACGCTGTGCCTCAATGCGAGCCTGTTCCTTGATTCTGTCTTTAATGGCCGCGACATACCCCTTAAGTTCCGCGATAATTTGAGCATTCCCATAACGCACGAACCTTTGGTAGTCATTATCTTTGTCAAAAGGCTCCGGTAAATTCGCGAAATCCCTGCGACGCTTCAAGCGTTTTTTAGCCATTAACTTGCCGAGATAGGCCGTTCCGTTTTCGGGATCAATGTCAAGCACTCTCTCGCAGTAAGCCTCTGCATTCTCAAAATCTCCCTCTGCTATGAACATAGACGCACGTTTGAGCAAGGGGGCAGCGTTCGATGTTCCGCCGTTCACTATGACGGTTTCGGCTTTGGGAGTTTCGGGGCGGATTAACTTCCTCACACCGCGAATCAAATCCTGCATGAACCCGATCTTGCTCATGTCCTGCGCCTGAAGGTGTGAAAATTCTTCGGGCAGTTCGTAGGGCGACATGTCCCTGAAAGCAGGTATTAACGTTTTCTTAGCGCCGTTGTGAATCATATTCAAATACCTGCTCCATTCGTTGCGAACCCAAACGGCGTTGAAATATTCGGGGCGTGTTCCCAGAGCTATCATTACGGGAGCGGAATTGAGTGCCGCGAAGATATAAGGCTCGTACTTCTGTCCTATCTTGTCCTCAAGGGTAATTCTTGAACAAAAGACCTTGAAGCCCTCCTGAGTGAGTTTTTCGTAAAGGTCAACGGCCAAGACCGAATCCAAAGTACGCTGGCCGTTACTGTCGCTGTCCTTGTACGAAATGAAAACGTCAAAAGGTTTTTCGCGCCTTGAAATTTCGAGCATGTCATGCTGAATTTTATCGATCGCTTTCGCTTCGGCCTGATATACCGCAAACTGTGAAACGTCAGCATACTTCAATGCCATTTTGTAATCAGCGTCTGAGGTTACGGGTATGGCCTGAGTTCTGTTGACTGTCGGGACTCTAGTATGTGTTGCAGGGTCTTCGACATATTCGACACCGTAGCGGCACAAAACTAACGACCAGTAAGTTTCAGCGTCAGTGTTGTCCTCGCTCAAAATCTGCTCATAAATTTTAACGGCCTTATCGAAATCGCCGTTCTGACGGAAATAATTTGCACGGCTGTAAAGGCTTCTTCGTTTGTCGTCATCAATTTTGGGAAGTGTCTGCTTGCTTCCGCAGTAGAGACATTTAACGATAGTTGCTCCCTCTTGAATGTCTAAGTCGCCGCCGCACATCTTGCACTTGAAAACTATTGACACTATCTAAGCGCCTCCGGTGATAAGTTAAGGAGCATTGCAGACTTCCACAATGCCCCCTGAATTTTTTACTTGCTGACCTTCATGAGGCCGTCTCCTGTTTTGACCTTTCCGCCTGATACAATGGCTTCGACTTTCGCAAAGTCCTTAGTGTTCGACACGGCCATGATAACGGTATCGTCATAGCCTGCGTTCCTGACCTTCCACAAGTCCATCGTGAGTACAGGCTCGCCGCGCCGGACTACCTGATCGAGTTTGACGTGGTTCTTGAAGCCCTCGCCCTTCATGTTCACCGTGTGAATACCGGCGTGAAGCAGTACCTCGATTTCGCCGGCCTTGACGACTGCCGCATGTGCCGTCTCCGTAACCTCTGAGATGACTCCGTCAATGGGTGCGCAGATGTTTCCGTTTTCGGGCTTGACACCGATGCACTGTCCCAACGCTCCTCCGGCGAAAGCCTCGTCCTTCAGTTCGGACATAGGCACAAAGTTTCCGTCAACAGGCGAGCTTAACTCGGCAGGGAAAACTACGGGCGCAGGTGTTTTCTTCGTGAATAATGGCATGAATAATTACTCCTTACGTTCAAAAATTGGCAGGTAAATCGGATAGTTTAATAGTATATCCCGAAAATGTGTCCGTGTCAGTGATATACTATGCAGAAATTTTTGACAACTTAGCAGGGAGTGAATCAGCTTTGCAGAGAAAATTAAGCGTCGGCGTACTCGGCGCAACAGGCATGGTAGGACAGAGATTCATACAGATACTTCACAATCACGAATGGTTTGGCGTTAAGGTCATAGCGGCTTCACCGAACAGCAAGGGCAAAACTTATGCTGAAGCCATGAACGGAAGATGGCTTCTCGATGAGCCTATCCCCGAAAATGTCAAAGGCTTAGTGCTTCGTGATGTCAATGATGTGAAGTCGGTCGCTGATGAAGTAGATTTTGTTTTCAGCGCGGTCAACCTCACTAAGGACGAAATCAAAAAAATCGAAGAGGATTACGCACGCACCGAAACACCCGTAGTCTCGAACAACTCAGCCCACAGATGGACACCTGATGTCCCGATGATTATCCCCGAAATTAACCCCGAACATTCGGACGTTATCCCCTTCCAGAAAAAACGTCTCGGAACTTCAAGAGGCTTCATCGCCGTTAAACCGAACTGCTCAATACAGTCATATGCTCCGGCGTTTGCGGCGTGGCGCGAGTTCGAGCCTTACGAGGCAATCGTTACGACTTATCAGGCAATCTCTGGCGCAGGAAAAAATTTCAGCACATGGCCGGAAATGGTCGGCAACGTAATACCCTACATCGGCGGCGAGGAAGAAAAATCAGAGAAAGAACCCCTCCGAATCTTCGGACACATTGAGAACGGTCAGATTGTTCCGGCAAATGAACCCTCAATCTCAGCACAGTGCGTAAGGATTCCAGTGCTTTACGGACACACGGCGGCAGCTTTCGTTAAGTTCAGGAAGAAGCCCGACAGCAAAGAGCAGTTAATCAGCCTCCTCAATAATTTCGCAGGAGTTCCTCAGAAAGAGAAATTACCGACAGCTCCGGCACAGTTCATTAGGTACATGGAGGAAGATAACAGGCCGCAGGTCGCACTCGATGTCAATTACGAGGGCGGAATGGGCGTTACTATCGGAAGGTTAAGACCTGACACGATTTACGACTGGAAATTCATCGGCCTCTCTCATAACACTCTCAGAGGCGCGGCGGGCGGTGCGGTTGAATGCGCTGAACTCTTAGTGAGCCAGAAGTATATTGAGGCTAAGTAGGGGTAGGAAGATGATTAACATTGCAATACTTGGACTGGGGACAGTCGGCGGAGGAGTAGCCGAAGTAATCGAGAAGAACCAGAACGAAATCAGAAAAACTCTCGGCGACAGCATTCATGTTAAATACATTCTCGACATCAGAGACATTCCGGGCGTTGTCAACGACATCAACATCATCGTTAATGACCCCGACATCAAAGTAGTCTGCGAGACAATGGGCGGTAAAGAACCTGCCTACACCTACACTCATCTTGCACTCGAACGCGGTATATCCGTCTGCACTTCAAACAAGGAACTCGTTGACGCTCACGGTGTCGAACTCAGCGCAATAGCCCGCGAACATAACTGTTCATACCTTTTCGAGGCAAGCGTCGGGGGAGGTATACCCTTGCTCAGAACTATCAGGGAAGCGTTCGGCCATGAAAAAGTCTCACGAATCGCCGGAATCCTCAACGGCACATGCAACTACATACTAACCAACATGAAAGCCGGTAAGGATTTCGCGTCGGCACTCAGCGAGGCACAGGCCAAAGGTTTCGCCGAACGCAATCCGGCTGCTGACGTTGAGGGACACGACACCGCACGTAAAATCGCTATATTGGCCTCGTTAGTATCAGGGCGTAAATTTTCGTATGAGCAGGTTTCATGCGAGGGCATTACGGGAATAACTCAGGAGGATATTTCAAACGCTGAGGCTGACGGAATGTCATTGAAACTTCTGGGAGTGTATGAGGCTGAAAATGATTCAGTTGTCGTAGCTCCTTACCTTGTGCCGAAGTCTAATCCGCTTTACGGTGTCAATGATGTCTTCAACGGCGTAATGGTTACGGGCAACATGATTGATAACGTTATGTTCTACGGAAGGGGCGCAGGGAAATTACCGACAGCAAGCGCGGTAGTCTCAGACGTTATCGAATGCGCGAAGAATATCGGCAGGAATATTCACACCGGCTTCGCCGACCTTCAGCCTGTTGCGTCCGTTAATGCCCCCTCGAAACCTCAGGGACATAAATTCAGAGTGCTGGGTGAATAAATGAAAAAAGTCGTTAAGTTCGGAGGAAGTTCATTAGCTGACGCAGGACAGTTCCGAAAAGCAGGCGACATCATCAGAGCTGACGAGGCAAGAGTCTATGTAGTGCCTTCCGCACCGGGAAAGAGATTTGACGGCGATACAAAAATTACTGATTTACTCTACGAATGCTATGAACTCGCCGTTAAGGGGGAAGATTTTAGCGTTCCCTTCCAGTCGGTGAAGGACAGGTACAGCGAAATAATCTCAGAATTAGGACTCAGCCTCTCGCTTTCTGAGGCATTCGACGGGATTGAGGACAAATTACGGAATGCCCCCGAAAAAGATTACACAGCCTCACGCGGTGAATATCTTAACGGTCTGATAATGTCCGAATTTCTGGGATATGAATTTATTGACGCTGCTGACGTAATATTTTTTGACGCTCATGGGAATTTTGACGGCGATAAAACTTATCCGGCATTGGGAGCGAGGCTTGAGGGATTATCGGGAGCAGTAGTGCCGGGATTTTACGGCTCAATGCCTGACGGAAAGATTAAAACATTTTCGAGGGGCGGAAGCGATATTACAGGCTCAATCGTTGCGAGGGCCTGCAGGGCTGCGGTCTATGAGAACTGGACTGACGTTTCGGGATTATTGATGTCAGATCCTCATGTCGTGAATAATCCTGCGCGTATCGAAAGCATAACTTACAAGGAACTCCGCGAACTCTCCTACATGGGCGCAAGCGTAATGCACGAAGATGCCATATTCCCCGTCAAGAGCGCAGGCATTCCCATAAATATAAGGAACACTAACCGCCCAGAAGATTCTGGAACATGGATTGTCGGGAACACTGCCAGACGTTCAAAGTACGCCATTACAGGAATAGCAGGACGAAAGAATTTCTGCTCGATAATAATCGCTAAAGACCTTATGCACTCTGAACCTGACTTCTACAGGAAGGTAGTGCAGTGCTTCGAGGAGAATGACATACCGCTTGAACATCTTCCGTCTGGAATAGATACTATGACGGTTATAGTTCATGAGTCAAAATTTATTGAGCATGAGCAGGGTGTATTGAGCAGAATCATGAAGTTCGTTGAGCCTGAGTCGGTTGAGGTTGAAGCAGGTATTGCGCTGATAGCGGTTGTAGGGCGGAGCATGAAGTCCCAGACCGGCACAGCAGCAAGAATATTTCAGGCGTTGGCGGACGCGAGGATCAATGTGCGAATGATAGATCAGGGCGCGAGTGAACTGAATATTATTGTTGGAGTCCTCAATGATGATTTTGAACAGGCCGTTAATGCTATCTATAATGCTTTCGTGAAAGATTAATATTGCCCCCCCTTCGCATGACTTGACGGAGGGGGGACTGCTTCAGACTTTACATGAGCTGTTCCATTGCCAACAACGCGCACCCTCTGGCGGCCTCCTCCTGATATTCAGGGATATTCACCTCAAGCCCGAACAATTCACCGGCTATTCTCCGCATGATTTCATTTTTCCTGAGTCCGTTCCCAGAACCGACAATAACGCTTGCGCTCCTGCCTGTGAGTTTCTTCATGACCGTGTACATTCCGCGAAGCTCCTCAAGTATTCCGCGAATCACCCCGACAGTCATTGCGCCGGGCGTGAAGTTATCCGCTGTTATTCCCTTAATGCTACCCGTAATTGACGGGTCAGACCTCGTGCCGTTGAACCTCGTATCGACTTCCCAAGCCTCATCAAGGCCGTTAGACTTCAGGAATTTTTCGGCATGTCCGCTCATAAGGCTGTAGCATTCCTTGCCGGCTAGTTCCCTGTAGAAACCCTCAAGCATTGCGTAAGCCCTTCCTCCGCAGAGTGCAGAACCTGCAAGCAAATAATCATCACCGTAAGGCCGAAGCTCAATATCGCCCTCAACCTCCGCAAATCCGCGCGTCATGAATGAAACCTGAGAGCCTGTTCCGACATTAAGCAGGAGGGTTTTATCGGGATCAGTTACCGAGCCTTTGAAGCTGGCCTGATTGTCCCCCATTGAACTGACGACAGGCACTCCGTAACTGCTTGTTCCGATAATCTGACAGCGTTTCTGAACCGTCGGAAGGAATGAGACATTAACCCCTGCTGATTCGAGCGCGTCAATCTCGAACTGCCTTTCACGGAGATTGAACGCCCCTAAGCCTGCTGCCATTTCCGCCGAAAAAACGGGCGTTGAATTACCGCACAGTCTCATAGCAATGTAGTCGCTGACAGTTGAGAGTTTCACGGCATCGGAGGGTATTTTGCCAGTTCTCTGGAGGTAAAGATGAGTTGCTATTCCGTAACCCGACGAGCATTTGAGGCCATGACCATGAAGAATCTGAAGAGACGACTCGCCGTTGACTGGAATATTTGCGCTTGGATCCTGCCACGTGTAAAGAGGACTCACTGCCTCGCCCTTAGCGTTAATGTAGAGTATCCCGTGCATTTGGCCGGTGAAGCCGATAGCTGAGGGCTTTCCGTATTCTGAGACGATAGATTCGAGATTGGACATAACAATTTCGCGGATTAGTTCGGGGTTCTGTATGCGTGATTCCGGGAACTTGCCTTTAATGAAAGCGTTATGGTTTACCGTTCGGCTGGTTAAGAGTTCATGAGCCTCATTGAGTGCGGCAATGCTTATTGATGTAGTGCCTGTATCTATTCCGAGTGCGTATTTCATTCCCTAATGCCTCCTGATGATAAATTTTCGTAGTGTATGCGCTATAATATATAAAAACACAGTAATATTCCAAGTAAATAAATTTTAATCTAAAAGGCAGGTAATTTCCATGAAACGTATCTTACTCGCTGTTATGTTTATGGTTCTCGCGGTCTCCTCCGCAATGGCCGCTCCGTCAGGCAAAGTCATGCTCTACTCCTCAATGCAGGAAGATCAGCTCGTTGCCATCAAGAAGGGATTTGAGGCGAAGTATCCTGACATAGTGATGGATTACTACTTCGCCGGAACAGGAAGAGTCATCACGAAAATCGCCACTGAACATCAGGCTGGTCAGGTCGCCGCTGATGTAATATGGGTCGGGGATCCTTCGGACTACCTTTCGTTCAAGAAGGAAGGAATCCTTGAGAAGTATTCGTCCCCCGAAGCGTCAGCCATCGCCGCGAAGTTCATTGACCCTGACGGTTTTTACACCGGCGCAAGAATGATGAATATGGGCATAGGCTACAATTCCGCGCTCGTAACCCCTGAGGACGCTCCGAAGTCATGGAACGATTTACTCGACCCGAAATGGGAAGGCCAGATCGTAATGACCGACCCTGCGTCAGCCGGAACAACAAAGTATTTTGTTGCCGCATTGCTCGCAAGCCCTAAGTACGGCGAGGAATACTTCAAGAAACTCAGGGCTAACGGCTGTGAGCTTGAGTCGGGAACTACTGCGACTCATAATCAGGTTGCCGCCAGTGCCTATCAGGTCGGAATAATGCTCGACTACGTGTCCCATAACCTCATGGCTCAGGGTTCGCCGATAGGTTTCACGTATCTGCCGGAGGACTTAATCTCAATTTTCTCGCCAATCGGACTCGTTAAAGGCAGCGCGAACAATGAGAACGGAAAACTCCTCTACGATTTCATTCTCTCGAAGGACGGCCAGAAGATTCTCATCGCTAATAACCTGCTTTCGGTTCGTGATGACGTAGAGCAGAAGGACGTTGATGTCGAGGCTATCGCCAAGTCAGCGATGACCGTAGACCTTGAGTCGCTCGCCGCTAACTCTGACAAGATACTCAGCACATTCGACAACATCTTCAAGAAGTAATCAACAATGTGAAAAACAAATACGGAGGCTTTGAAGTTTTTTGAGGCTTCCGTTTTTTAATGCTGAAAGGAGGCAAAATTTATGGCAGGAATAAAATTCAGTAACATTTCCTTTTCATACGGCGACAAGAAGATTCTTGAAGACTTCTCGCTCGATGTCGAGGATTCGCAGATAATGTGTCTTCTAGGCCCCTCAGGCTGCGGAAAAACTACCTTAATGCGCTGTCTTCTCGGCCTCAACAAACCGGCTTCCGGCGAAATTTATGTCGGTGAAAGGTGCGTCTTCTCGAAAGAAAAACGAATCAACATTCCCCCAGAACGTCGGGGAATCGGCGTAGTGTTTCAGGATTATGCGGTATGGCCTCACATGACAGTGCTTGAGAACGTCTGCTACCCCATGAAGAAGCACAAGATACCCAAAGATGAAATGGACAGAAAAGCCCGTTACGCCCTTGAGCAGGTTAGAATGACCGATTACGCCGCCTACCTTCCGAGCCAGTTATCGGGAGGACAGCAGCAAAGAGTCGCAATCGCTAGGGCATTGGTCAGCTCCGATGAAGTCATCGTTATGGACGAGCCTATTACGAACCTTGACGCTAAACTCAGGGAGGAAATGCTCATAGAGATACGGCAGATTCAGAAGAACATCGGCACAACGATTCTTTACATCACTCACGATCAGGAAGCGTCCCTTCAGCTCTGCGACAAAATGGCCATCATGGACTCGGAGGGCAGATTATCCCAGATAGGCACTGACGAGGACATAATATTAAGACCTGCAAGCCGTTTCGTCTTTGAATTTATAGGGGTGTCAAATTTCTTCAGGCTCTCCGAAAAATCAGGCTCATGGTTCTTCAATGGCAGTAGCGCGATGAAGTATGACGGTGCTGTCCCTGACGAATACAAAACACAGGTTGATTTAGGCGTGAGGCCGAATGACATTGTGTTTGACGATTCGTCAGAAATCAGGGGCAGGGTAAGACGCTCAGTCTTTCTCGGAAGCGAGTACAACATGTTCATTGACTTCAACGGTCAGGAAGTAAGAGTCCAGCGAAGCACGTTCGATGACGGGGCTGAGGCGGTCAAAGAAGGTTCGGAAGTCGGGCTTAGATTCCTCAATCCTGTTTTTTATCACGCAAAGGAGGCGTAAGCAATGAGAAGAAAATCAACGTCAGACCTCGCCGCTATGGAAGGTAAGAAAATCGGGCTTGACGGTATCATGACGGGACTCAGTTTTGTTCTGCTCTTTATAATCGTAGTGATACCGATCTTCATGATAATCTATAACGCTTTCTTCTATCAGGGGAAATTTGATTTAACGCTTTTCACGTCAGTCATCTTCGACAAGGAAAATTTGAAAGCTATGGGAAACACAATCATCATTGCCGTAGCCGTAACGATTTTCGGAACTATAATGGGGCTTTTCTACGCTTGGCTTCTCGGAAGGAGCGATATTCCTGCAAAAGGCTTCATGCGTGCGTTGTTCACGATTCCTTACATGTTCCCGCCGTTCTTCGGGGCTATGGCATGGGATTTGCTTTTCTCAGGGAGAGCAGGTTATATTAACCGCTGGCTGATGTCAACTTTCCACCTCCGCACCGCTCCCGTGAACATCAACAGCATAGGCGGAATTATTTTCGTCGAATGCTCGTATTACTTCCCGTTTGTTTTCATGCAGGTAGTCAGCGCATTGGAGAGAATGGATCCTACGCTTGAGGAGTCAGCGAGAATAGCAGGCGCAAGGCAGTCCCAAGTAATCTGGAAGATAACCCTTCCGCTCGTGAAACCTGCAATATCGGCAGGAGCATTATTGATTCTGATTTCATCGCTCGCTCATTTCGGAGTGCCGTCAATTTTGGGCTTCTCGAAGAATATCTACACCCTTCCGACGATGATATATGCCTTAATCAACAAGTCGGGCGGAAGTTTTGACGGTATCAGGCAGGGAACTGCCCTCTCAATTCTACTTGTGGCCGTCGTGGCGATTGCCCTTGTGATTCAAAAGAAGGTTCTAAGTTCCGGCAGCTATGACATCATCAAAGGAAAGTCAATGCGCCCCACGCTCATAAAGCTCAGAGGCGCGAAATATCCTCTTCTTCTGCTGGCTTGCCTGACGCTTCTGGTAATCGTTGTAGTTCCGCTGGTGATGATATTCCTTGTCGCACTGGTGAGGGCTTACGGTCTGCCGCTGGTCTGGAAGAACTTTTCATTCAGCAACTACGAAAAAGTTTTCGCCTCAACCGCTACGATGGACTCGATAAAGAACTCGCTGTTCCTGTCCGTAACTGCCGGTATCGTTTGTATGTTCTTGGGAGTGATGATTGCCTACGTCATCAACAGGATTAAGCCTCGCGGAAAGAACGTTCTCGAAATCCTCTCGATACTTCCCTACTCGATACCCGGCACAGTCCTTGCAATAGGAGTGATACTTTCGTGGTCGGGCGCAATCTTCAAAATTACCCTGTATAACACCGTATGGATAATTCTTGTGGCATACATGGCGCGTTACCTTTCGTTCTCGATGAAGAGTGCCTCAGCCTCATTACAGCAGGTCAATTCGTCCCTTGAGGAAGCCTCCAGAGCGTGCGGAGCGACTCACACAGAGTCATTGAGGGACATAACGCTTCCGCTGATTAAACCGGCGATGGTTTCAGGCTTCTTCCTGATATTCCTTCCGGCCATGAGGGAGCTGACGACATCAATACTTCTCTACGGGCCTTACAGCAGGACGCTCGGAGTGCAGATATTCGCCCTTCGGGACGCTGGAATGATTCCGCAGGCAGCGGCTCTAGCGTCTATAGCGATTGTGCTGATAATAATCTGCAACTCGATTGTTACATGGATAACGAAAGACAGGAAGGGGGCTTAAACAATGCCGGATAAAAATCAGGTAGTACTCCGCCACGTTACAAAGAGATTCACGACTCGCACTATGGGAACTGTAACAGCCGTTGACGATTTCAACCTCGAAATTAAAGAGGGCGAATGCTTCTCGTTCTTAGGGCCGTCAGGCTGCGGAAAGACAACAACTCTGCGAATGATTGCAGGTTTCGAGGACTTGTCGGAGGGCGAAATTGAGCTTTGCGGAAAGCCGGTCTCAATAAAGGCAAAGAACCTTTATGTTCCTCCTGAGGAAAGAGATTTGGGAATGGTCTTTCAGGCTTTTGCAGTGTGGCCTCACATGAACATTTTTGACAATGTAGCGTTCCCTCTGAAAATCAGGAAGACACCGAAGAAGGAAATTGAAGCACGTGTTAAAGAGGCATTGAAGCATTGTTCGCTTGACGGTCTTGAGAAGCTGTACCCTTCGGAACTTTCGGGAGGCCAGCAGCAGAGAATCGCATTAGCGCGCGCAATCGTTACGAATCCCAAAGTCATGCTTCTCGATGAGCCTTTATCGAACCTCGACCCAAAGTTAAGGGAGACAATGCGCTTTGAGATAAAGGAGCTTCAGAGGCAGTTCGGTTTCACGATAATTTTCGTAACGCACGACCAGTCCGAAGCGATGGCGATTTCCGACAGAATGATGGTCTGCGACATGGGGAAGATTATGCAGATTGACACGCCCGAAAACCTCTACAGGAAACCGAACTCGCGCTTTGTTCATAATTTTCTCGGCGAATCAACGTTCATCAATGTCGTTCTGAAAGACGGAAAGGTCTTCCCGAAAGGCGATGAGACTCAGCCGATTGACCTTCAGATTCCTGAAAACGCCGAAAGCGAAATGGTCATTGCCACAAGACCCAATGCCATAAAGCTGACGAAGGATTCTGGATTCATCACGCGCATTGAGAAACGAATATTCCTGACGGACAAGACGGAATATCTTGTTTCGGTAGGCAGTCAGCTTGTGAAGATTCAAACGCCTCACCGCGTAGTGTTTGCTCCCGGCGAACAGTGCGGAATTGAGATTGTTTCGCCCGGCTGGTATCCTCCTGAGGACAAGGAAGCTGAAGCCGAAAGAGCAAGAAGACAAAGATTTTAGAAGTTTACGGCTCCCCCCTTGAGCAATTTTACGGGAGGAGCTGTTTTTTTTGTTAAGCTGCAGCACTTCGGTAGAGTCCAAATTTATAGGATTGGGAGTTTTCTGTATGGTTTGATAAAATTTAAGCACGACAAAATTTTCACCAATACAATTTTATACAAGGGGGTAATTTCTTTATGGCAGGCACTATAAGACACGGTGTATCGCCAATAACCGACTACGATATATTCCTGTTCAAGCAGGGAACGCATTACCATCTTTACGAGAAGATGGGCGCGCAGAAATTCGTTGACCCTTCTGACAATACTGAGGGCGTAGCTTTCAGCGTTTGGGCTCCCAATGCCCAGTCAGTCAGCGTCGTCGGAAACTTCAATGACTGGAACACTGAATCGCACCCGTTAGCGGCAAGATGGGACGGTTCAGGAATTTGGGAGGGATTCGTACCCGGCCTCCAGAAATGGGAGCTTTACAAGTTCTGCATAAGGAACTCTCACGGCGAAGTCAAAGAGAAAATGGATCCTTTCTGCCGTGCGTTTGAGCTTCCTCCGAGAACATCATCAATAACCCACTGGCCGGAATACGAATGGGGCGACTCGGAATGGCTCGCAAACAGAGGCGACAAAATGAACCTCTCCGCTCCCCTCAGCGTCTATGAAGTTCACATGGGTTCATGGCGCAGGCACTGGGACGACGGATTATCGCTCTCCTACCGCGAAATGGCTGAAGAATTACCGGCTTACTGCGAGGACATGGGCTTCAATGCTGTTGAGTTCCTCCCGATAATGGAACACCCGTTCTACGGCTCATGGGGCTACCAGACACTCGGCTACTTTGCTCCGACTGCGCGTTACGGAACGCCGGAGGACTTGATGTACCTCATCGACTCGCTTCACAAGAAGAACATCGCGGTAATTCTCGACTTTGTACCGAGCCACTTCCCTACGGACGATTTCGGCCTTGCACGCTATGACGGGACTGCGCTTTACGAGCATGAAGACCCCCGAAAAGGCTATCACCCCGACTGGGGAAGCTACATTTTCAACTACGGGCGCAACGAGGTAAGAAGCTATCTTATTTCATCGGCGGCGTTCTGGATTGACCAGTACCACGCTGACGGACTGAGGATTGACGCGGTTGCCTCAATGCTTTACCTCGATTACTCGCGTAAAAACGGCGAATGGATTCCGAACATTTACGGCGGACGCGAGAACCTTGAGGCAATCTCATTGTTACGCGACATGAACAGCGAGTTATTCGGGCGTTTCGGGAACATTCAGACCATCGCAGAGGAGTCGACCGACTGGCCTATGGTAACGAGGCCGGTATTCTTGGGAGGCTTGGGCTTCGGAATGAAGTGGAACATGGGCTGGATGCACGACACACTCGACTACATGAGCCATGAGCCTGTTCACAGGAGCTGGCACCAGAATCAGCTGACCTTCTCAATCTGGTATGCGTTCAGCGAGAACTTCATGCTTCCGTTATCGCATGATGAAGTTGTTCACGGGAAGGGTTCATTAATCAACAAGATGTCGGGCGACTGGTGGCAGAAGAGAGCGAACCTGCGTTTACTTTACGGGTACATGTGGGCGCACCCCGGCAAGAAGTTATTATTCATGGGCGGTGAATTTGCACAGGGTCTTGAATGGAATCACGACTCGGCGTGTGAATGGCACTTGCTCCAGAAGGACGACTTCAGGGGGATTCAGGACTGGGTAAGGGATCTCAATCATGCGCTGAAGAAGTATAAGCCGCTTCATGAACTTGATTTCAGCCCTGAGGGCTTCAAGTGGGTAGACTGTTCTGACTGGCAGCAGAGCGTAATCGTTTGGCTCAGAAAAGGAAAGAGCGATGACGAGTACATACTCTGCGCCGCGAACTTCACGCCTGTACCGCGCTACGGCTACAGGGTGGGTGTACCTCGTTCGGGGTTCTGGAAGGAAATACTGAACAGCGACTCGACAAAGTACGGCGGTTCTGGACTCGGCAACTGCGGAGGAATGGAGGCCGAGATGACGGGGTGGAATAATCTGCCCTACTCAATGCCGCTGACGCTTCCGCCGTTAGGAATAGTGATGTTCCACTTCAGCACGAAGAACGAACAGGAATAATCATCTGGAATTTCAACGCCCCCCTTTGAATTTTCGAGGGGGGTGAATTTTGAGGAGGTATAGCGGTTATGGCAGAATGCAGAGGCGGACTCAACACGCCGGAAGAATTACGAGATGAACTGAAACTGACGATTGATTTTGTGCCTGATGATAAATTAAGTGAAGCTCTGATTTATCTTGATAACCTTCTTGTTTTCAATAAAGAGACACAAGAGGCTATTGACGATGTGATGAACAACAGAAACCTTTTAGGGCCTTACTACAGCGCGGAGGAAATGATGAAAGCAGTACTTGCTGACGATGACGATGATGAATAATTACAAGTACAAAATTGAAATGTCCTCGCGTTACAGGAAGGAATTGAAAAAGATGATACAAAGAGGAGCTGACGAGAGAAAAATAATTGATGCCATTGATATTCTTGCTTCAGGGAAAATTTTGCCTCAGCGTTACAAAGACCACCAGCTTCACGGAAAGTTTGAGGGAATGAGAGAATGCCATATTACGCCGGATTGGGTGCTTGTGTACAGGATTGACGGGGACAGACTGATTTTGGCTCTTACGCGCACGGGGACTCACTCGGATATTTTCGGAATGTGAACAATAACGCTCTAACATAACGGGCTTCACGAAAAACTGTGAGGCTCAATTTTTTATACGAGGCCATGAAACGCATTAAAAATCTACGGTAATACAGTGCAGTACAAATCAGCTCCGTAAAACTATAATTACATTCATTAAAAATTACGCATAAGGAGCTGACTTAATGAAATACGTAATCAAAATCCTTTCCGGCATCATAATTATCGCAGCCGTATGCTACGGCCTGAACGAACTCCGGAAATCTAAAACTCCCCCCTCTCAGCAGGAAATCGTCAGACCCGTCAGAACTATAAGGCTTCACGGCGGTAACGAATCATTCTCAAGGCGTTACTTCGGAACTGTTCAGGGCAGTAAACGGGCTGACCTCTCATTCAGAGTCTCTGGCACACTCCAGAAAATTAACGCCGAAAAAGGCTCAAGCGTCAAAAAAGGCACTCTCCTAGCAGTCTTAGACCCCAGAGACTTCAATACCCGAATCTCTCAGGCTCAAAGCGCAGTCTCTCAGGCTCAAGCTCAATACAACAATACTCTGGCCGATTTCAAGCGTTACGAAAACCTCTACAAACAGAAAGTTATCGCACGCGCTCAATATGACACATACAAAACTCAGGTCGATGTCGCTAAATCAGCAGTCAATTCCGCTCAGGCCAGCCTCAAATCAGCCCGCGACGCTCTAAGGGATACTGAACTCCGCGCGCCTTTTGACGGTGTTATCACTGGCAGAACCGTTGAGAATTTTCAGGACGTTACCGCAAAGCAGACTATATTCAGTCTTCAGGACTTGAACACTCTCGAAATCGTCTTCAACATTCCCGACAATGACATTCTTATTGCGCCAGTCCATAACGTCAGAAATCTTCAAGACCTCAAGAACAATGCCGAACTCTTTGACATCACAGCACGTTTTGACGCTCTGCCCGATAAGAAGTTCCCTCTGTCAATAAAGGAAGTTGCTGCTCAGGCCACCGCCGCTAACACTTATCCCGTTACCGCAGCTATGCCCGGTCAAAGAGACATACGCATTCTTCCGGGAATGTCGGTCAGCGTTGAACTTGATTACTTGGGGGACGGCGAGAAGTCCGAAACTCAGGGAGTCTATTCCGTACCTTCAACGGCAATTCTGAACGAGGGCGGCAGTAATTACGTCTGGCGTTTCGCAGCTGGTCAGGTGTCGAAAGTCCCTGTTAATGTCGGACAGATACATGACGGCGGATATGTTGATGTTGAGGGCGGTACTCTTAACGGCGGTGATGTAATCGTTACGGCAGGGGTTTATTTCCTTCACGAGGGTCAGAAAGTAAGAATAATGGAGGATTAAATTTATGGACATTGCAAGAGCGAGCATTAAGCGTTTCAGGGTAGTAGTGTTCCTCTGCCTGTTGACGTTAATCGGCGGTGTCATGGCCTATTTCGAGATAGGAAAACTCGAAGACCCTTCATTCACAATCAAAACTGCTGTAGTAAGCGCAGTATATTCCGGCGCGAGTGCCTATGAAGTCGAAACGGAAGTTACCGCACGGCTTGAGGACGCAATTCAGACGATGGGCGAAATCAAGCATATACGTTCGCGATCAACGCCCGGACTTTCGGTAATCTATGTTGACATTAAGGACGAATACACTTCCGCTGAACTCCCTCAAATCTGGGACAAACTCCGCCAGAAAGTAAACGATTCACAGGTCTATATGCCTTCGGGTACGACCGTGTTAATCAATAACGATTTCGGCGAGGTCTACGGACAGTATTACGCGCTAATCGGGGACGGCTACACGATGAAGGAGCTTTACGATTACGCGGACTTCCTGAAGAAAAATCTTGTTCTTGTTGACGGTGTTGCGAGCGTTAAGATACTCGGCGAACAGACTGAAGCTGTTTACGTTGAGTTCTCTGCAAGCAGAATGTCAGCATTCGGGATTTCACCCCTAGCGGTCTTCGCGGCTCTGACTCAGCAGAACACTCTCACATCTACCGGCAACATCACTCTCGGCGAAAGGTTCATACGAATATCACCGACAAGCGGAATCCTTACAGTCGAAGACATCGGCGACCTCGTAATCGGCAGTTCGGGCGGAAACTTAACGAGGCTCCGCGAAATAGCTAACGTCAGGCGCGATTATGCTGACCCTCAGAGCTTCAAGCTGAAATTCAACAGCCGTCCTGCTCTCGCAATCGGTATATCAACGGTTGATGGGGGCAATGTCGTTCAGATGGGTCAGGCTGTCTCTAAACGTCTCAGGGAACTTGAGGCTTTCCGGCCTGTAGGCATTGAGCTAACGCCGATATACATGCAGTCGGAGCAGGTAACTAAATCCGTCAACGACTTCATTATTAACCTTCTCGAATCTCTGGCCATAGTAGTCGGAGTCCTTCTGATATTCATGGGGTTCCGTTCGGGACTGATAATAGGTCTTGTGCTTTTGATTACAGTTGCAGGGACGTTCGTAATCATGAACTACATGGGAATAACTTTGCAGATTGTTTCGCTTTCGGCGTTGATTATCGCGCTGGGGTCGCTTGTCGATAACGGTATTGTTGTTGCCGAAGGTATGTTAGTCGGCGTTGAGCGCGGAATGTCAATCGAAGACGCGGCCTCCGAATCGGTTGAGGGTTCAAAGTGGGCAATGCTCGGCGGAACGTTCATAGCTGTAATGGCATTCGCTCCCGTAGGGCTGTCGAAAATGCAGGCAGGCGAGTTTCTTCGGAGTCTGTTTCAGGTTGTCGGAATATCAATGATGCTGAGCTGGGCTGCCGCGTTAATAGCCGCGCCGGTTCTCGGTAAAGCACTCCTTAAGCCTCAGAAAACTGAAGGAGATCCTTATGACAGTTTTTTATTCAGGGCTTACAGGTCAATTCTTGAAGGCTGTCTGAGGCACAGGGCAGTTACAGTTACGGTTACGGCAGGAATGTTCGCTGTCTCAATGTATATTTTCTCAACGATGGCGACATCATTCTTCCCTGACGCTGAGACGGTATATTTCAACATTGATTTATACTCTCAGGAAGGGACATCGCTTGAGGCTCAGGAGAAAAGGACTCAGGAACTTGCCGACTACATAGCCTCAAATGAAGAAGTCCGTAATGTCTCGCAGTTCATAGGCGGAGGCGGTCTGCGATTCATGCTGACGTACTCGCCTCCCGACAACAATACGGCGTTTTCGCAGCTCATGATAGAAATGAAGAATGCAGAGGACACAAGAGACATGCTCAGAAAAACTCAGGCATATATCAATGACAGTATGCCGGAAGTTTCAGGGTATTGCAGACTTTTCGCGAGGGGAAGCGGAATGAGCGAGAAAATCGGAGTCCGTTTCTACGGTGAAGACCCTGCAACACTGAGGAGGCTTGCGGAACAGGCACGGAGAATTATGGAGAAAGACCCTTCATCTGAGTTCACACGTACTGACTGGCGCGAACCAATCGAAGTCATACGCCCCGTAATACTGAAAGACCAGATGCAGAATTTAGGATTAGGCCGTCCGTTAATCAACATGGCCATGCAGACAGCCACAACAGGTTTTGCGGTCGGGGCATTTCGGGAGGGCGACAAGTCGCTTGCAATATATGCGGCGTTCACCCCAGAGGAACGGAATAACGTTGACCTTCTCAGCTCGCTTCTTGTGTGGTCGCCGACGGCTAACAGGGCTGTGCCTTTAGGGACAGTGTTTTCAAGGATTGATACGGCATTCGAGGACGGTATTATAATCCGAAGGGACAGGAGCAGAATAATCACGGCAATGAGCGAAGTTAAGAACGGCGCGAACGCTGACGAAATGCTTGCAAGGATTACGCCCCAGATAGAAGCGATAAGACTGCCTCTTGGATATTCGCTTGAATGGGGAGGAGAGCATGAACTTTCGGACGAGTCGATTGAGGGAATGGCAGTAGCATTTCCTGCGGCGATACTTGCGATGTTTGTGATAATGATATTCCTGTTTAATGGTTTCCGTCAGACTACGATAATTTTCATATGCTTGCCGTTAATTTTGATAGGAGTTGTGCTTGGATTGTGGGCAGCCGGTATGGACGTGAGCTTCTTGGCTATAGTAGGAGTGCTGAGTCTTGTAGGAATGCTTGCGAAAAATTCGATAGTGCTGCTTGATCAGGTGAGTGCGGATTTTGCGGCAGGACGGGACAAGTACGAGGCAATCGTGGAGGACGGAATATCGAGACTCAGGCCGGTAGCGATGTCGGCATTGACTACAGTTCTGGGAATGACACCGTTAATCTGGGACGTAATGTTCGGGCCTATGGCAGTTACGATTATGGCAGGGCTTACGGTGAGTACGGTACTGACGCTGCTGGTTATTCCTGTGCTTACGGCGATAGCGTATAACGTTCAGAGTCCGGAAGATGAGGAAGAAGAATAAATTTTGCAGGGGGAGATGTGATTTTCCCCTTGCTATAATTTGAAAAAAGGAGATGTTTTGCACATGGAAGAGTTAGCGGAACGCAGCTATATGGAATTTAGCGATACAGAGAGTGATGAAGTATCTGACGAAGAAAATGATGAAATTTTACGGGCTATTGAGAATCTGACGGAAGATGATTTGAAGATTGCCAGAAGCGAAATAATATTTGTCTGATGCGTCCGGTAAGAATAATTTACAGCAAGGTTGCAGAAAAATTCTTTGTCCGTCATGAGGACATACGGGAAGAATTTATAGACAGCATATCGAAGCTGATAAACGATGACCATCGCGAGCAGGTGAATTTCAAGAACCTGAAGGGAAAACTCAAAGGGTATTCAAGAATTGCCATTGACGGCTACAGGGTAATATTCAGAATGGAAGACGGGGAAATTATTATAGTCAGCGTTGTTATGGCAGGTTCAAGAGGGGACATCTATAAACATCTGCGCTGAATATTCTTTGTGAGCTAGTGTGTATCCCTTTTTATTTTCTGCTTCATTTAGATTTACTTCGGGCAGAAATTAACGTTCTAAAAATTCAAGCGTTAAAACTGCCCTTCACAACACTGAGCTAGTATTCCGGCACATAAACCAATGCCCTTGTGTTCACCGTATCAAGTTCCGAATACTCTCTGTCTCTAACCTCAACTATGAATACATTTCTTGCTGACGGCCTGTGAAGTACCGGCGAAATATTCAACACCTGATTCCCGAAAGGTATGGCCTTAACTACTGCCAGATTCCTGAGAAGTACACCTCTCGGCATGTCGTCAACGGGCTGTGGCATAACGTCAACCGCCCTCTTGAACCATTCATAGAGCGCGACAGCCCTTCCGGCGGCGACCGAATCGCTTACCTGCATGGCTCTTGTTCTCCAGAGCATTCTTCTTGTCTCAATGAAACCTCCGAGAGTTGAAAGTAATACATTCTGGTCAGCGAACACCATTCCCCTGCATGACAGATATAATTCATCAGGTTCGGCGGCGTTCCAGAGCCTCCAGCTTGTTCGGAGCCTCATGAAGTTCCGCCATATTTCACGCGCTCCCATGCTCCCCATGAACGATATTACGACTCCGGCTTCCTCGCCCTCAAAACTCTCGATTTCCTCCGACATCATGTAATAGCTGTCCCGTGCTGAAGCGTCCGTCCAGTAGGGCATCGGCATAAATCCCTCGTTGTCGAGAAGGGAATAGCAGATTTTGGCTTCTCTTTCCTGATTTACTGTGAAACGGCTCGCGGCTAAAGCGATTCTTTTTTCACGGGGGAAAATTCTCTTTGCGTATTCCGTGAACGCCGGACACCTGTAATCCCTGTACATGTCCAGCGCAAAAATATTACTCGCCGGTCGGCCTCCGCTGTCAATCAGAACGTTCTCGCCTCCTGCAATCATCAACGGCATACTGCTTCCGGCAAGACGGGAAACTAAACTGCTGTCCAATTCCTGAGAGAGCGCAAAGCTCATTACTGCGGCGGTATGGGGATCGTTAAGCGAGGTTCTCGGAAGAATATCGCCGCTCTCGGATAGAAATACAAATTTAACGTCATGGCCGCCGATACCGTTGCTGCTCTCGGAGATTTCGCGCTCGCACCATGTTAGAGCGGTCTTGATTGATTTACCGGGTTCATTGTTCCAGCCGCCTTGAGGAGGTACGGCAAGGACGTTCCACACCCAGTCATGGACTCTTTCGTCCGGCGGCTGAAGAGGGAACGCCCCTTTTGAAGATGCGTCAAGGCATAAAATGATTACGAGTAACGCAAAAATTTTACGCATAAATTTGTGAGGGTCTTATTTCTTTCTGGATAACTGCTGAATAACGTCCTGAGTGATGTCAACTCCGCCGATTAAGACAACGAACTTGTCAAGAACAAGCGTGAGTTTTCTTTTCACGGCAACTTCGCGGACGGCCTGCTCGCAATCCCTGTAAATGGGTGCCATGAGTTTCTGTTCTTCCTGAGCAAGTTCCATTCTCTTCGCCTGAACTGCCTGAGCTTTTTTGGCGGTATCAGTTTCTTTGTCGGCGGCTGCTTTAGCCTCGTTCTCTTTCTGTCTGGCGATGTTTGCGAGCTGCTGGCGCGCCTGATTGAGTCCCGGGTGGTTGTCGAGGATTAACCCTCTGTCAACGATACCGACGCTCTCGGAAGCTATAGGGGCAGGGGCTGATGATGAAGATTTCTTAGCGGCTGAGGCTGAAACTGCGAAGCTCATTACGAGAATTGAAACTGCAACTGCAAGCAAGATGACTTTCTTTGAAAACATTATAAATAAATTCCTCCTGTATCTTTGTAACGCCTTAAAAATCCGCGTTGCATTCTAACATTCAAACTTTAAGCGCAATAACGTAGAAATGACTAATTAACTTCTGCATATAAGATTCTGTTTCTCAAGAATCTTCATCAGCGGCACTCCCACGATGTAACATGCTCCGGCCTCGCCTAGACCGATATAAATACACGTCTCGATTAACGGCACATTAATCAAAACGTGAAGCATTATTCCAATTATAATCATGTTCGAGACGACCGGCCATAACGCGGAAATGTATAGGTTCGGAGATTTTCGCGTCAGCACTGCGGCAATCAGAGTCGCAAGACCTCCGAAGACCATGTCGGCAAGTCCAAAGCCGCCGTAGAAATTAGCGAAGACGCACCCGATGAACAATCCGGGAATTGCCTCTGGAAGATAAAACGGCAGAAGCGTCAATGCCTCAGAGACTCGGAACTGTAAAGGCCCGTAGGAAATCGGCGCGAGCGCAACCGTTAAGGCAGCGTAAACAGCGGCAATCAATGCGCCTCTTGCGATGATTTTTGTGTTGATGTTAATTTTTATTCGCTCCTTACTGTGATATTGATGTAATTAGTTTTAGTGTTCCTGAGAAAAATTTTTGGCTCAAGTATTTTTCTGACATCATCAAGCGATTCGGTGTTAATGAACAAAGTATTCGATTCATTTCCCGGATCCATCACGAAAATACCAGCCTTCATGAAAAGATTTAATATTTCTCCGCGCAATATTTTACTACTGCATTCAACCTCGATAATATATCCGTAAGGCGGAAGCATAAATTCATATCTCATTTTCAGCTCGTCAGGTATGAATTTCCCCCAGCCCCTCGAAATCATTTCAGCCAGTCTCATTCCTGAACGCCGCGCCTGAATTAACAGCTTCCGTTCGGAATCATTCTCACGGCCCCGCCAGTAGGACTCAAGAAGCATACTGAAGACATTGAAACGGTTATTGTGATTCGTCTGCCACAGTTCCGAATCCAAGTCCAGCCATGCGACAAGTGAAGGGTTAATTTTTCCGCAGAGTTCAAGCCCCCTGTGTCCCGATAATATAAGCCCGTGAAGTCCCGATGTACTCATGCCCTCAACGAAAACGTGAACCTCTGGAAAATATTTCCCTGCGATTTTAGCGAGTGCCTCAATTCCCGGCCTCTTTCCGGCGAGGAACGGACAGCCGCATTCCACGCACTTCGGAGGGAGATTGAGTAACATTCCGCAGCGTCGGCACTTCAGAATTTCACCGTCATTCCGCGCCTGCATTAACCTTCCGCACTTGGGACACCTTACGGATTCGCCGCAGTTCTCGCAGAATACCTCCGATGATTCGCCCGACCTGTTGAGAATCCAGATTACGTTACGCCCCTTCGCTAAGTCCTGATGTGTCCTGTTCGTCAGCGCGTATGTCAACGGAATACTGCCCTTTATGCCGTTAATCTCCTCTTTTCTGGAACGGTGAATATCAGCAAGGATAATATTTTTTCGTTCCGGCCTGAGAATTTCACGGGGCTTCGTGCGCCTGTAAGTCTTCAATGACGGAATACGCCCTGCCGTAATGAACTCGGCCTTGAGGAATGCCGCCCTGTGTCCTGCGAGACTCCTTGCCGAAAGATTAAGGCTGTATGGAATAACATATGAAGGGTTAGCCTCGTCCTCAACGATGATTTTTTGAGGCATTAAGGGCGCGAATACCCCTCCCGAACCTGCGACAACGATTCGGGCTTTGCGCGATTGAATCATCGTCCATGTTTCCCAGAGTTTGGGACTGCCGGAAATCCAGAGGGCAGCTTCGGATTTGAGGTTTTCGGGGAGAATCGAGTAAAACGCTTTTGCCTCATCTTTTTTCGGAAAAAGAATTAAGATTCGCTGATTCGATTCCAGTTCGGTCAGAAAAAAATTAACCCGTTCTGAATCTAACGGGTTAAAACAGTTCCGCTCAATAAATTTTGAGGACGCTGACTCAATCTCAGGAGGAGGATTAACCTTGCTGCCGGTGTAAACCTGAACAGGCAGCGCGGCTTTAAGGGCTGAGGCGTTGCCGCACATGCTCACCCTCGCTGACCACAAGGCCAAGTCCCAGACATCAGCGTCAATAACCGGCACTTCGTCAATTATCCCCTCAACGGGTTTAATCTTAACGTTGAGGGGGATTTCCTTCTTTGATTCTCCGAGAATGAAGCCTGTACGTTTTGTTCTGCCTACCTCGATAATGACTCTTACGCCCTCTTTGAGGTCAATACTGCTCTCGTAGGTCAGAGAGTCCATAGAGATTTCGGGGAGAGCAACTTCAACCAGCAATTATTCTGCTCCAGACATCAAACGAAATATCTTCCTTCAAGCCCGTGAAGACCTGCTCAGTTTCAGACTCGTTTCTTGGGATAAGCCTTAGAGTATTGGTATCATAAGCGAAGCCCGAACCTTCAGCTGAAACGTCATTGGCGAGAATGTAATCGAGGTTCTTTCGGATAATTTTTGAACGTGCATTTTCCGAAACGTTGTCAGTTTCAGCGGCGAACCCGATTAAGATTTGCCCCTCGCGTTTTACTCTTCCAATTTCGGCAGCAATGTCAGGATTTTGGACAAGCTCAATGGTAATTGAGTCTTTACCTTCGCGCTTGAGCTTGACGGGTGAGAATTCCTTCGCTTTATAATCACCGACAGCGGCGGCTTTGACGACATAATCAGCCCATGAGAGATTATTTTTCACGGCGTTCAGCATTTCAACGGCTGACTTAACGTGAATGAACTCCATTCCCCAGCCGTCAATCTCAACAGGCCCGGCAATGACTTTGACATTCGCGCCCCTGTACCATGCTGAACGAGCCATTGACGAGCCCATCTTGCCGGTTGAGGGGTTGGAGATGAATCTCACGGGGTCAATGTATTCATGTGTAGGCCCTGCGGTAACGAGAACATTTTTTCCGGCCATGTCATGAACACATAATGCCCTGAAGATTTCGTGCATAATGTCATGAGGTTCGGGCATTCTTCCCTTGCCTGAATCACCGCAGGCTAACTCGCCGTCAGAAGGCTCAACGATTTTCACACCGCGAGACTTCAGAATGTTGATATTCTCCTGAGTCGCAGGATTGCCGTACATTTTCTCGTTCATGGCCGGAAAGATTAACACCGGACAGTCTGAAGCTATCATTGCGGAAGTGAGTAAGTTATCAGCTATTCCATGAGAAATTTTAGCGAGAGTGTTTGCGGTACACGGGGCAATAACGAGGACATCAGCCCATTGAGATAATTTAATGTGAGGAATTGAGGAGCCAAAATCATCATCAGTCCAGACTTTTTTCCCTGAGAGAGTTTCAAGGGTCATTCGCGTAACGAAATTTTCCGCTGAACCCGTCAATATGATTTCTGTCTCACAATTTGATTTCTTAATGAGGCGTACCAGTGAGGGAATTTTATAGGCCGCTATTCCTCCTGTGACTCCCAAGAGAATTTTGCGGCCTTCCTTAAAGTTATTCATTTACTGCTGTTTCTGTTACTGCCGGTTCAATTTCTGCTGTTTCAGCCTGCGTCTGTGTATCGTCTGACTTAGCATTAAGATGGCTTCTGTCCTCCTCGATTTCAAGGAGTACGTTTGAGATGTAGCGTTCATTAGCCGGATTAGTTTTGTCGTGTGAAGCCTCTTCACTTTCGCGCCTAGCTTCCGCCGCTACTTTGGCGGTGATTTCGTATTTGTTGTC
This sequence comes from Synergistaceae bacterium, assembly GCA_017470485.1. Classification (GTDB taxonomy): domain Bacteria; phylum Synergistota; class Synergistia; order Synergistales; family Aminobacteriaceae; genus JAFUXM01. Next base: position 134,091 of record JAFUYQ010000017.1, on the reverse strand, counting down.
AGTTCCGCATTTACCTGCGAGCCATTCCAAATCGTAGAATTTCATGTGGTATTCTCACCTCTAAACGTTCACGCCGAAATTCTGGCATAATGCGCGGAGTCCGCCCTTGAAGCCGGAGCCTACCGCGTTGAATTTCCATTCGCTTCCCTGACGGTAAATTTCGCCGACTACTACAGCAGTCTCAATCGAAAAGTCCTCGCCCAAATCGTAACGGATTAATTCCTTGTTATTTGTCTCATCGTAAATGTGTATGTATGCGTTCGAGACCTGCCCGAAATTCTGTTTTCTTGCGTCAGCCTCATGAATTGTTACGGTGAAAGCTATTTTGTCAACGTTGGCCGGAATTTTGCTGAGGTCGATTTTTATCTGTTCGTCATCGCCCTCTCCTGCGCCGGTCAAATTATCTCCCATGTGCTGAACTGCTCCAGATGAGTGCTTCAGGTTGTTATAGAAAACGAAATCAGAATCGCTCAGGACTTTTCCGTTTGAGCCGAGTATGAATGCCGCCGCGTCAAGGTCGAAATCGAAACCGCCGTCATATTTCTTAGTATCCCAGCCTAGACCGACAAGAATTTTTGACAGTCCCGGATTGCCTTTAGTGAGGTCAACTTTCTGGCCTTTGAACAAATTTATCATGACTTTATACCCTCCTTCTCTGAATGCGGCTATTATAGCAAAATCCCTCCAGCCTTTAAGCCTAAGTAAATGCCCCCTTGCGCGTTGTTTCTCTGACACATAAAATAAATATTCAAATCACACGCGGGAGGAAAATTAACATGAAGAAGAGTATTTGTGTTTCAATGCTCATGTTTATGTTTTTTAGCGTCACACGGATTTCCTCAGTATCAGCTACAGTCATTGACGCGGAAAAACAGAACTGGGACGAGGCGAAGCGACAGGAACTTGGCCATGACGGGGAAGCTATGAAATGGTGGCTCGGTAATTACGGAAAGATTAACGGTATTCCCTACGTCATCGTCAGGCGGTACTACACAGGCAATTCGGCAAGGTACAGGCGCGCTTTGAGAGACAGGCTCGGCAAAAAAGCTAAAGACGGCAGAGACAATAACCTCTACTTCACCGAATACGGCTATGAGTACACGGAAGACGGAAAACATTTCTTCGAGATATACGCAAGGCATTACAACAGTGCCGGACAGCTTCTCCTCGAAGAGGACGGCATTGATGAAACCAGAAAGATTAACGTCAATGAAAATTTCGGAGCTGAAAACGGCGTTAAATACGCTATGCTTGCGGAGAATCAACTGAAGAATATTGACGACGGCACTACAGAAGTTTTACCCATAGGCAAGATTGACGATGAGACAGGAATTCACTCTCCTTTCATAGCGGACAGAGAAGACAAGATTGATGATACGACGCAGTACAAGCCTGAGCCTGACACACCGGATAATGTAACACCTTCAAAGCCTGAAGGCCGCCAGTGGCAGTATTGGAGCGATGTCAAGGGAATGTGGCGCGAGAACGCGAAGTATCAATTCACCAACTGGACATTCTCACCGAACAAAACCACAGTCGAACTCGTAAGCAAGAGCGGCAGGAAAATTGACGGCCCGATTACGCTAACTTCAGTAAAAGACAGAGGATTTGTTTTCAACAGAGGGGTTGAGCAGGGTACTCAGCTTGTTGTCCCCGAAGGCTGTGAGCTTCACTGTGACCCATCGAAAGTTGACACAAAAGGCAAAAGACCGGCAGACAAACGAGGAGCTGGAGTAGCTTTCTATCCCGGCGAAACCGTTTATTATAAGCAGACAGCAAGTCCGGGATTTACGATTTTCCCGTATCACGCTTACCCTTTAGATTAATCTGCCACTTGCCACAAAAAAAATTTGCGTTATAATCCTCATAATTTCATGACAATTAAGCGTGAAAGGAGTTGGGAAAATCCCGCTCCTTTTTTGTTATTCGAGTCATACAGGTTTAAGAGAGAAGCAGAAAAATGAATGAAGATTTTTTGCATAAAATTGAAGACATAGTTACATCACTCGGCTATGAATGCGTACATGCCGGAATACGCTCCGAGTTCGGGAGGCTCAAGCTCCAAGTCCTAATCGACACGCTCGGAGGGATTAACGCAGGCGACTGCGAATTAGTTTCGGGACACATCAACAGCTACCTCGACAGCTCCGATGAAATTCCGGGACTTGAGGACGGACGCTACTATCTCGAAGTCAGTTCGCCCGGAATCGAAAGACCGTTATACCGTCTTGATGACTACAAAAGATTTCAGGGCCGCGAGGCAAGAGTCAGACTCTCAAAGCTCCTTGAGGGCAGAAAAACATTCACCGGAAAAATTCAGGGTGTAAGCGGCGATTCAGTATTGATGAACTGCGAGGGAACTGAAAAAATTATACCGTTCTCATCAATAAGAGGAGGAAATTTAATATACAGGTTCGGAAATGATGAAAATGAAAAAGCTAAAAGAAACAGAAAGGGGAAAAAATAATGCGTCTCGGACGTGAATTTATTGAAGCCCTTGACATGCTGGCTGAAGAACGCGGTCTTGATGTCAAAGTCATAATCTCAACATTAGAGGCTGCACTGTCATCGGCCTACAACAGAAAGTATCACCCCGGCGGTACATCTTCCGTAATGGGCGAGAAATTATCCGAAGTGAAAGTCGATCACGACACCGGCGAAATCACCGTCAATGAACTCCGAAGAGTCGTTGATTACGTCAAAGACCCTGAACACGAAATTACTATTGACGATGCTCTCGATATAGACAAAGATGCCGAAGTCGGGAAGATTATCAGAATAGAGAGAAGCCCTGCTGATTTCGGTAGGATTGCGGCACAGACAGCCCGTCAGGTTATCACACAGAGGCTTAGAGACGAGGAACGCAAAATCGTCTACAGCGCATTCGCCGACAGAGTGGGCGATATGGTCAACGGAATGGTCTATAAGGTCGATGGGGATCAGGTCGTTATTCACCTCAATGACAAAACCGACGCTATTCTCCCGAAGCGCGAGAGGATTCTCGGCGAGAAGTATTTTACCGGCGCAGTGATGAAGTTCTACGTCCTCGACGTTAAAAACAACTTCAGAGGCCCACGAATCACCGTCTCGCGGACTCACCCCGGACTCCTGAAAAGGCTAATGGAACTCGAAATACCCGAAATTCAGCAGGGTATCATCGAGATTAAAGGAGTCGTAAGGGACGGAGGTATGCGCGCTAAAGTTTCGCTGGTTACGTTAGATCCTGATGTCGATCCAGTAGGTGCCTGCGTAGGAAACGGCGGTGTCAGAATCAAGGCGGTCAGTTCGGCATTGAGGAACGAGAAAATTGATGTGATACTCTACAGTTCAGACCCCTTAACCTACATCAAGAATGCCTTATCGCCAGCTCAGGTCGCCAGAATTGAGCCGGTCTTAGACCATGAGCGCGAAGCAATAGCCTACGTTTACCCCGACCAGTTGTCTCTTGCAATCGGCAAGGCAGGGCAGAACGTCAGACTTGCCGCCAAGCTGACAGGCTGGAAGGTCAATATCTCAACGATTGAGCCCGACAGAATGCCGACATTGAAAGACATATTCCATGACGTATTCGACGAAGACGAAGAGCAGTAATCACGAAAAGCACATTCCGCTGAGAAGCTGCACGGTATGCAGGGCAAAATCCGGGAAATCAAGCCTCATTCGTATCGTGAAGAGTCCTGACGGCCGCCCCGTTATCGACACGTCAAAGAAACTTCCCGGAAGGGGTGCTTACATCTGCCCTGACCCCGAGTGCATCGAAAAAGGCGTGAAGTCGGGAAGCCTCGCTCATTTTCTGGGAACTTCCGTTAATGACGATTTCAGGCTCGAACTTCTTGAACACGCAAAATCTTTCGGGATTAACATTGGGCTGAAGGTGCGTTCGGTTTTGGGGCTTTCGAGAAAATCGGGAGCGTTAATCATCGGGACTGATAATATTGAACGCGAGAGCAGGAAAGTTTTGGTGATGACGGCTTCAGACTGTTCGGAGAGCGTCAGGAAGTTCGCTGAATCATACGAAAATATTGCGCTTGACATGAACATTGAAGAATTAAGTTCAGTTATAGGTTCAAGGGGCAGCGTGCAAATTGTGGGACTGCCCCTCGCTTCAGGCTTTGCGAAAAAATTAACCGGCCTGAACATTGTGAAAGGGGAAAATGCCGTTTGAATAACAAGATAAGAATCTACGATTTAGCCAGAAAACTTAACAAGAGCAATAAGGAATTACTGGCAGTCCTTCAGGAACTTGATATACCGGTGAAGTCGCATTCAAGTTCGATTGACGAGGATACCGCCCGTATAGTCGAAAACATAATCACTGAGGCAAGCGAAGCTAAATCTCAGGAAAAGAAACAGCACTCCGCCGAACCGTCAAAAGATAAATCTTCATTCAGCCCTGAACGAAATGAAAAGCACGAGAAAAATTCAAGGCTCGAAGATGATAAACTTCCGCCCGAAAGAGAGTTCAAACCCTCAAAGAATCAGGGGCATAATAACCCTCAGCCTCAGAGCGTAAAGCCTCAGCAGATTCAGACTCAGCCTCAGCCGAAGCCTCAGAACCAGCCTGCTTCAAACATGCCTAAGACTAATCCCCCTTCACAGCCGAAACTACCCGAACGCCCTCCCATCATCACAGTAATGGGACACGTTGATCACGGAAAGACTACTCTGCTCGACAACATAAGGCACTCAAGCATTGCCGCCCACGAAGCCGGAGGTATCACTCAGCACATAGGCGCATATGTAGTCATGCAGGACGGAAAGCCGATAGTCTTTCTTGACACGCCGGGACACGAGGCATTCACGGCCATGCGTGCAAGAGGCGCAGGGGTTACGGACATTGTAATTCTTGTTGTGGGTGCTGATGACGGAGTTATGCCCCAGACAAAGGAAGCAATCGACCACATTAAAGCCGCCGGTGTCCCATTGGTAGTCGCAATAAACAAAATCGACAAGCAGGGCGCAAAGCCTGACAGAGTACGCCAGCAGTTGAGCGAACTTGGAATTTTTGTTGAAGGCTGGGGCGGCGAGGTCGGAGCGGTTGAGATTTCGGCAAAACAGGGAATCGGTGTCGCTGACCTCCTAGAAAGAGTCCTTCTTGAGGCCGAAATGCAGGAGCTTAAAGCCGATCCCAACGCAAGCCCCGAAGGTGTCGTAATCGAGGCAAGACTCGACAAAGGCAAAGGCCCCGTAGCTACCGTAATCGTGAAGAACGGTACATTAAAGGCCGGTGATATAGTCCTCTTCAATTCGACTTGGGGAAAGACCCGTGCGCTTTTCGACTGGGCAGGCAAGGGACTCAAGAAAGCAGGCCCAAGCACACCAGTTGAAATTTTAGGGCTTGACGGCGTTCCTAATCCCGGCGAATCCTTCAGGGTAGTTAAAACTGAGAGAGAGGCAAGAGACGCTATAGCCGCCGCGAAAATTAACGAGCGTGATACCGCCGCTGAAGTCAAGAAAGCGTCATTTGAGGATTTGTATTCCAACCTTGAGGAAGGTCAGTTGCCTCATTTGAATCTCGTTGTGAAGTGCGATGTTCAAGGCTCATTGGAGGCACTCTGCGCGGTTCTTGAGAAACTCGCCACTAATGAGGTGGGAGTTTCAATCGTTCACAGGGGTGTCGGAAGAATCGCTGAAAGTGATGTAATGTTAGCGTCCGCGTCAAACGCCGTAATAGTCGGTTTCAATGTCAGACCTGACGGAAACGCTAAACGAGTCGCCGAACTCAACGGGGTGGAAATACGAATCTATAACGTAATCTATGACGTTATTGATGATGTAAAAGCCGCTATGGCCGGATTGCTGAAGCCCGTACTTCGCGAGGACACACTCGGTGAAGTCGAGGTCAGAAAATTATTCCGTGTTCCGAAGGTCGGCACTATTGCAGGTTCACACGTTACACGCGGACTGGTCAGGCGCACCGCTAAAGTCAGAGTCATAAGGGACGGTATTGTTATCTGGGACGGCAAAATCGCTTCGCTACGTCATGAGAAGGACGAGGCTAGAGAGCTTAAGGCCGGAATGGACTGCGGAATTTCGCTTGAGGGCTTCCAAGACTTCAAAGAGGGCGACGTTCTCGAAGTCTATGATGTCATAGAGGAGAAACGCACACTTCAATGAGCAGTAATCTCAGAATGTCCAGAATAAACAAAGAGCTTCAGCGCGAACTTGCATTGATTTTCGAGAGCCGCATAAAGAAGGAAAGCGTCAAGACTATCATTATCACCGGCGTTGAATGCTCAAAGGATTTGGAGAAAGCTAAAGTATATTTCACAGCCCTTGAAGCCCGTAAATGTCCCGGAATACTGAAGGATCTCAACGAGATTAAAGGAGCTGTGCGCGGACTGCTTGGGCAGGCGGTGAAGCTGAGAAGGATTCCTGCGCTTGAGTTCGTGATTGACACAAGCAGTGCTTACGGTGCGAAGATTGATGCCATTCTCGACAAGTTAGGGTTCAGCAGTGATTACAGACAGGGGAATAATTACGATGATGATGAACAGGAACTTTAATCCCTCTGACCTACTCGCTGCCTCAAAAACCCTCAGAGAAAATAAAAGCTGGGCAATCTTCACCCACAGAAAATCTGACGGTGATGCTATGGGTTCGGCAGCAGCACTCTTTGAGGCAGGAACTAATCTCGGCAAAAATGTCTCATGGTTCAGCCCTGACGAGAAATTGCCCGAAGGCTACAGATACTTACCGCACTTCGGGGACTTCAGGACATGCGAGGATTTCAGCTTCATTGATGACCGAAATTCTTCGGCGCAAGCCCCTGTCTTTAGACATTGGGATAAGCCGTTAGTATGCTATAATAAAAAAATAGTTGGGGCATCAACTATTGGAGGAGAACTAGTAAGACCTGAGGAATCAGGCAAGTTTGAAGATACCAGAATCCCCCGACTTCAGTCGTGGGGAGTATGCCAAGGAACACTCTATGTATTTCTCGACTGCGCGAGCGAAACTAGAAGTGTCTCAGGCTACGAGGCCGGCAAGGGAATTAACTCCCTCAACATCGACCATCATGAGGATAATTCGCTTTATGCCCGTGTGAACTGCGTTGACGGTTCAGCCTCGTCAACCTGCGAAATGCTCTACAGAATCTTTGACGCTGACAACTGGGTGATTACTCAGAGGATAGCCGAGAGCCTTTACACTGGCATATTCACCGACACAGGGGGCTTTTCCTTCTCGAACACCTCGCCCCTTACCCACAACATAGCCGCAGAGTTAATCAAATTGGGAGTCGAACCGGCGTTAATGACCGACAGGATAAGCCAGAATAAAAATCAGGCCGATTTACAGATTTGGGCGCGTGCGCTGTCAAGGGTAAAAGTTTTCGGGGAGGGCGGTATTTTTGCAGTCTCAATGATCTATGCGGACGACTTCCGCGAAACTGGTGCCGATACTACTGGAACTGAAGGGCTCTCGCAGATGTTCATGTCAGTCAGAGGGGTGAAGTTCATCGCTGTCGCCACTGAATACCCTGACGGTGCTGTACGCCTGAGCATTCGTTCAAGGGACGGCGCGCCCTTCGGAGCTGGCGAGTTCGCAAGGGAGTTCGGGGGCGGAGGACATCAGAAAGCTGCCGGCTGTAATTTCGATTACCCTGCAAAAAGCGTCATGGCCGAATTAGAATCTTCAATACTCAGAAAATATCATGAATGCCTTAATACTCATCAATAAGCCGGTAGATTACAGGTCAACTAAATGCGTCTCAATCGTCCGCAAAAAACTCGGCGTTAAAGTCGGCCATGCCGGTACATTAGACTCGACAGCTTCGGGGCTTCTCGTCCTCCTCACGGGGAATGCAGCCAGATTCTGCGAGTACGTCATGTCATTGCCGAAGGTCTACAGGGCAGTGATACAGTTCGGTGCTGAGACTAACACTTATGATTATTCGGGTGAATTTGTATCGGAGAAGGGCTATAAAGATTTTGACGGGAAGATTCTTGACGGGGCGTTCTACAGGTTCTCAGGGTACAGAATGCAGAGGCCTCCGGCAGTTTCAGCAATAAAAATTGACGGTCAGCCTGCGTACAAGTTAGCGCGTTCGGGGCAGGACGTTGAGATGAAGGAACGTCCTGTATTTTTCCGGCGTGTGAAAATCATCAGCCCTTACAATCCTGATGACGGTACGATGACGATTGAGGTTCACTGCGGACGCGGTACATACATCAGGACACTGGCGCACGATTTAGGGAAGATTTCGGGCTGCGGTGCATACGTTAAATCACTCGTGAGAATCTCTACAGGGCTTTTCAGTCTTGATGAAGCCAACTCGCCAGATGATGATGAATTTTCCCCAGTGCCTTTGAGCAGACTCGCAGAGAACTTCACAAGAATTTATGTCTCCGCGAAGGACGCTAAGAGCTTCACCAACGGTATGAGCATTCTTATACGTCAGGCCGTAAAAATCTCTCGCGGAATCTCCGTGAACGGTTCGTTATGCGTTGAGGGCGATTCGTTTTTGGGGTTCGGAAGCTACGCAGGGTACGACTACGTCAAGCCTGATGTAATCGTCCCGAAAGACTCGCTATGTTAATCACTGTCGGAGCGTTTGACGGTTTTCACAAAGGACACTCGGAACTCCTGAGATTATGCCGCGAAAATTCCATCGGCGATGACTGGGGGGTAGTTACGTTTTATCCGCACCCTTCGGAATTTATCGGGAGCATTAAACGCACGCTGTTCACCCTTCAGGAAAAAGAACTGATCCGCCGTGTGCTTGGCATTCCGAAAATGTATGTCCTGAGATTCGATGATGAGATGATGAGATTGCCGCCCCGAAAATTCTGGTCATTGCTCCGCAGAAAATTCAACGTTGACGGACTCGTAATGGGAAGTGATTTTCATTTCGGCTTCGGGCGTTCAGGAAATGCAGAGTCCATCCGCGAAATGGCATTGTCTGACGGTGTGAATCGAATCGTTATTGCCGATCTCCTGAAGAAACCTGAGTATTCAAGCTCATGTATCCGCGAGAATATCACCTCCGGCAATGTCAGGACAGCCTCTAAAATTTTAGGCTACCCGTTCTTCATGATAAGCCGGATAATTCACGGCAATGAGCGCGGAAGAACTATTCATTTCCCGACCGCCAACCTTGAAATTAAGAGCGGTAAAATCATTCCTTCCTACGGCGTTTACGCTTCGGCTGTCCTCGTCAATAACTCATGGTACTGCGGCGCATTATCAATCGGAAATAACCCTACGTTCCATGACGTTCACGAGACAAGGGCTGAAGTTTATATCATGGATTTTGACGGTGATATTTACGGAAACGAAGTTATGATTATGATTCTTGAGAGGCTCAGAGGAATCATAACGTTTGATGGCAAAGAGGCTTTAATGAAGCAGATCGCTCATGACACGGACGAATGCAGAAAAATTTACGGCTCAATGAACGGGGATACAAAGAAATTTTTACAGAGTGCAGAAGAAATTTATTGTTCACAGAAAAACTTATTAACGGAAATATTAAATCTAACATATACAGAGATGACTTAAACATGCTTATAGACTCACACTGTCATATTAACTCGGAAGATTTAAGGCTTGAGGCTAGAGCCGTTATCACACGCGCTATTGACGCGGACGTTCGGAAAATGCTCATAGTCGGCTGTGATTACGAGGACTCATGCGAGGCCGCCGCTATGGCTGAGGACTTCTCGCAGTTCGGGCTTTACGCCTCAATAGGCATTCACCCCCACGAGGCTAAACGCTACGATAAAATCCCTGACGCGTTCCGGCGAATCGTGAAGAACAAAAGAGTTGTTGCCGTCGGTGAAATCGGCCTTGATTATCATTATGACCATTCGCCCAGAGACGTTCAGAAAAAAATGTTCGAGCTTCAGCTCCAGTTCGCTGAAGAATTTGACATGCCCGTTATCCTTCACATAAGGGACGCAATGAATGACGCTATGGAGATTCTGACGCTTCACAGGAATTTGAAAATGCTCTTTCACTGCTACAGCGGAGGACTCGAATACCTCAATGAGGTCTTGGGAATGGGCGGTATGTGCGCGTTCGGCGGTGCCGTTACTTGGAGCGGTAAAGCATCTGACGAACTCCGCGAAGTGGTCAGGACTATTCCGGCTGAAAATATCCTCTGCGAAACCGACTCGCCTTACATGACCCCGTCGCCTTTCAGGGGAAAACGGAATGAACCGGCTTATGTCCGCTATGTTTACGAGGAAATCGCAAAGGAACGCGGTATTACTGTCGCTGAATTGTCCAGAACTGTTGAGGACAACGCAAAAAGATTTTTCGGGTGGGACTAGACAAATGTTCGAGTTCAAAGTTATCGCGCAATGCCCAGTTACGGGCGCAAGAGCCGGTGAATTAACCACCCCTCACGGAATAATCAAGACCCCCGTCTTCATGCCCGTAGGAACTCTCGCTACAGTAAAAGCCATGTCCCCTTCCGAACTTGAGGAGATTAACTCTCAGATTATATTGGGCAACACTTATCATCTTTACTTGAGGCCGGGCAGTGATGTCCTGGCTAAGGCAGGAGGGCTTCACAGCTTCATGAACTGGAAGAAGCCAATACTCACCGACAGCGGAGGATTTCAAGTCTTCTCGCTCGCAAGACTACAGAAGATTACGGACGAACATGTATTGTGCCGTTCACACATTGACGGTTCACAGCTCATTATGTCCCCCGAATGGTCGATGAAAATGCAGGGTGTCTTAGGTTCTGATATAGCTATGGCTTTCGATCAGTGCTGCGAGTTTCCGGCAGCTCACGAGAAAGCTGAAGAGGCCGTGAAACGTACAACATTATGGGCTGAACGCTCACTCAAGTATTTCAGGGCTAACAATGACACGGAACATCAGGCACTTTTCGGAATAGTTCAAGGCTCAGTCTATGATGATTTGAGGCGCAGGAGCGTTGAGGAAATCTGCGGAATGGATTTCAACGGCTACGCTGTCGGCGGTTTATCGGTCGGAGAATCACACGAGGCAATGTATCATTCGCTAGACGTTCTCAATGAGATTATGCCGAAGGAAAAGCCGAGATATTTAATGGGCGTGGGCTACCCTCTTAATATCGTTGAGGGAATCGCAAGAGGTATCGACATGTTCGACTGCGTTCTGCCGACACGGAACGGAAGGAATGCTACAGTCTTCGTATCATCGGGAAGGCTAAACATGCGCGGAAAATCTTACGCGGAGGACTTCAGCCCATTAGACCCCGAATGCGACTGCTATACTTGCAGGAACTTCACGCGCTCATACCTCAGACACTTAGCGATGTGCGGTGAAATCTTGGGCGCAAGATTATTCACATGGCACAATCTCAGATTCACAATCAGAATCGCTGAACAGGCAAGAGAAGCTATAATCTCAGGGACATTCCCGAAATTCATCGAGGACTTCGAGGCTAAATTTCATGACGATAGCAGCAACAGTTGACAGGTGGGAGCCTAATCCCCACGTAATCGCTAAAGCCGGAAGAATTATCAGAGCCGGAGGGTTAGTGGCATTCCCTACCGAAACAGTCTATGGTCTTGGTGCTGACGCTCTTAATCCCGAAGCAGTGAAGAGGATTTACGCCGCTAAGGGAAGACCGTCCGATAACCCGTTAATTCTTCACGCAGAGGACGCTAAACAGGCCGCTGAACTTGTTGAATTTAATCAAGCCGCCTCAAAACTTGCCGCTAAATTCTGGCCCGGCCCTTTGACTTTCGTACTGCCCTCGAAAAATATAGTCCCTTCGGAGACGAGAGGAGGACTTGATACGGCAGCAGTCAGAGTTCCAAATAACCCCATAGCACTTGCATTGATTCACAAGGCTAAAACACCCATAGCGGCTCCGAGCGCAAACTTGAGCGGAAAGCCTAGCCCTACAGACGCAGAGGCGGTACTACGCGACATGAACGGACGAATCGACATGATTATTGACGGGGGAAGCGTAAAGTTCGGAATCGAATCAACCGTTATTGACCTCACTGACCCAGATTCGCCCTTAATGCTCAGACCCGGAGGATTGCCGCGCGAAGAAATCGAGAATACTTTGGGTGTTAAGCTGGGATTTCCCGACGATGTGAAACGAAAACGCTCGCCGGGAACTCATTACAGGCATTACGCGCCCTCACTGCCCGTGAAAATCTGGCATAAAGGCGATCTTCTCCCTGAAAATTCCGCATACATGGGGATAAACCGGCCTGACAATCTCGGCGATACTCCTTCGATTTTATTCGCGTCGACTGAAGATTATGCACACGGATTATTCGCAGGGTTCAGGAAGTTTGAGAATGATAATCATGAGGTAGATTGCATTTTCGTTGAATGGCCGGAAGATTCTTCAGGGCTGTCGGAGGGGTTGAGGGACAGAATTTCGAGGGCGGCAGGTATTATTTAGGCCGGTGAACTACCGTCGCTTATAGAAGCGGCGGCTTCCTACTTCAGCGAAGACTGCGCTGCAACTCGCAAAGAGTCATAGTGTCTTACATCTTCTCCATAGGCGTAACTTACCAAACTTCAGCGTCCTGCTCATTGTCTGCATGTTCAGTGTCTCAATGCACACTGCATCATAGTTTTCAGCTAAGCAATATGACTTCTTGTGCAGAAAATCAAGCCGTTGATTCGTAATTTTTTCGTACATAAGGCATACTTTCAGCCTCATTCGTTCACGGTTCTGACTTCCTGTTTTTCGCTTTGAATGCCGGCGGCATAACCTCGCTAATTTCTTTTCGCTCTTTCGTAAAAATCTTGGATAGTTCGTTGTCTCTCCCTCTGACGTTACATATAAATCGTGCATTGAGAAATCCAGTCCGATAAATTTCCGCAATTCTACTTCGGGTACTTGGTTTTCATACTCCACAAGTATGCTCGCATAATATTTATTCGTAGGAGTCTTCTCAATCGTTACACTCTTAATTTTTCCTATCATAGGGCGGTGCTGTACTATCTTTACGAAGCCTACTTTTGGTAACTTCAGCTTTCCGTTCTCTATTCTCACGCTGCCGTTTTGATTGTTAGTTGTGTAACGCATTCGGCTTTTCTTCTTGCTTTTGAACTTCGGAAACCCTTTATGTCTTTTACTGAAGAAATTTTTGTACGCTGATTGGAGATTTAACTGGGCATTTGCAAGAGCCAAACTATCAACTTCCTTAAGCCATTCAAATTCTGTTTTATACTGTGCCAGAGTTGTCTGAAGTGTCTGGCCTGTTTTCTTATAGTGAGCAATTTTGTCCGCAAGCATTCGGTTGTAGATAAATCTTACGCAGCCGAAAGTTTTGGCAAACATTATTCTTTGTTCTTTATTAGGATATATACGGAATTTATATGCCCTATTCATGATGTAAAAATTTTATCATGTAGATATAATAATAAAAAATGCAATTCATCTTCCGCTTACAGAAATGGGAGACTTCTTGCAAAAAATGTTAAACTCTTGCTGTTTTCAGCAGGTCTGTATGTATAATAATGCTCAGAAAGAATTTTAATCAAAAATCAAAGGAGTGATGAAACAACAATGAGCTGGATAATTCTGGCACTGACGTTAGGCGCGTCAATAACGTCAATGATTCACGGAGTGTTTATGCTCTTCGGCTCATTATCGGTCAGCGGAGGGGATATATTCGGCCTCCCGTCAACAATGCTCGCATGTCTTCCCGTAATATCGGCAGCCATTGCCTTAATCGGCGGCATAACTGCTTTCAACCAAAGCAAATGGGGAGCATTATTCCTTTTCATAGCGGTCGGGTTATGTGTTCCTGCAAGAGATACATGGCTTTACGGAGGACTGTATTTTTTTGCTGCTCTTCTGTGTTTCTTCCTGAAATCAAGGGACAGTCTGGACTACTATTATGACTACGATGACCAGCAGGAAGACGCTGACTTCTATTATGACCCTGATATTCCTGCTCCGTCCCCAGAAGAATTAGGGCAGGAGACATTCAATATTCCATCGCCGATTTTCCCGGAAGACCCACTCAATAACGCCGAGCTTTCTGAGAATGAGGCATTACAGCTTAACCCCGAACCTCTGAAACTCCGGCGGCACAGAATGTCGAAGTCCTGCCATGAATGCGGGGCGGTCGTCTCAAGGGAAGCTCGTTTCTGCCCGACATGCGGAGCAAGACTTCATGTCATGCCCGATGACAGTTTTATAATTTCGGAGCGCGATGACGATATTGATGTCGAGAAACTTAACGACCAGCTTCTTACTCCTGCGAATGACAGCGGTGTTCATGAAGAAATAACCGCCGATGAAAATACTGCGCTGCTTAGTGATAATCTGAACGGCAGCAGCGTTTATGATAATGCAGATGAAAATAAAAACGCGCCTGATTTAATGGCGATGGAAAATCCAAGAAGGGTAAGTGATGATTCAGAAATGAGGAATACAAGGCGTTCGTCAGGATTAGAGGCGGCCTCGTCATACCGCGAGTTCTCGAAGGTCGCTAACAAGGGAAAGGTGCGTAACCGTTCGGCAGGAAGAAAAGTATTAAGTATGATTCTTCTCATTTCGGCAGTAGGGGGAGCGTTGTATTTCCTTCTCGGCCTCAGAAAACTTCCGCCCGGAGATCTTCCGCCCATTGCGCGCACTGAGGTAGTAAAGGAAGATCCTGTGATTCAAGTTGACAACGTTCAGGAAGTTGAAGCTCAGAATCCGCAGAAGACACAGAATGAAGAACTTGCAGAGAATATCGGAATTGCTGTCGCCGAGAACGTACTGCCTAATTTCGTTCCTGACCGCGAACCTAAAATCGGCATTATCTCCGGCAATGCTGTCAACGTCCGTTCAGACCACACTACAAGCTCCCAGCGCGTAACACGTCTGAAATCAGGCACAAGAGTCGATATTCTCGGAACGTTCAACGTAACTTCGGGACAGCATCAGGGTATCTGGTACAACATAAGGACGGGCGGTAATGAAGGCTGGGTGTACGGCCAGTATCTCAGGCCGACAGGTTCGGGATTACCGGCAGGCTACTCGTCGGCACTCCTCAAGACTTTCGGGAACAGCAAGAGCCAGATTATTGACGCTCTCGGAAGACCTACAAGCAGTACCAGTTCAAGTGCTGAATGGCCGGGACTGACTGTTACATTCAAGGGCGAGGACATCACAAGGGTAAGGCTCACAGGCAGCGCACGCGAACTTCAGAACGGCCTCAAAGTCGGAATGAGTCAGACTGCTCTGTATCAGATAATGGGATACCCCTCAAGCATTAACAACAGAACCATGAATTACAACGAGGGCGGCAAGACAGGATTATCAATACAGCTCGACAGGAACAACTCCATTTCTTCAATCACCGTCAACGAACTTTAATCCCGAAACTAAGGCATAAAAAATTCCCCCTTCAGTTCAGTACTGAGGGGGATAATTTTTTCTGAGTTACTTCAAAATTCCTGCGAGTGCTTTTTCTGAAGCGGCTCTGTTGTTCTGAGCGGTGGAACCTCTGACGGCGGTAACGCTCTTAACGTCAGCACCCTTCATTGATGATTTGAGCGTTCTGTCGGTGCGTCCTGCTCCTGAACCTTCGTGGGTGCAGAAAGGAATTACTGTCTTCCCTGACCAGTCATGAGCCTCGATGAATGTGTACATGCACATCGGAATATCTCCCCACCAGATCGGATAACCGAAGTATATCGTGTCATAGCCGGAGATGTCCTTGTCCTCAGCGATAGCAGGACGGGCATTCTGATTCTGCTCGCGCTTGGCAACGTCTGTGCATTCGTCATAGCTCTTTGGGTAAGGCTTTGAGGGTTTGACCTCGAAGATTTCCGCGCCGGTCTTCTCGGAAATAATCTGGGCAAGTTTCATTGTGTTGCCTGTTGTGATGTTTCCGACGGTGTAATTCTCGCCGGTGTGAGAGAAAACTACAACGAGGCTTTTTGCCTCAGCCGCTGAAACTCCTGAAAGTGCCGCGATGATTAATGCTGTGATAATGATTAAACGCATGAGAATAAATTCTCCCTTCATGATTTTATGAACAAAGTATAAATCATTAAAGCCGACTCGAAGTCAATACGTTCAAAAAATGTTCGGTGATTTCGGGATTGCCCCAGAGATTTACATGAAGCCATGACGCTAATACATTTCCGCAGGAATAACCGCTGATTTTCGATTCGCTCCTGTTCCTTCTGGAAAGCGCGAAAGCCTCCGAACCCTCCTGATATTCAGGCTCAATTCTTCCGTAATGATACTCATGACCTCTGACCGCCTCGCCTTTCCGGCAGAGAAGGTTATCCCTTAACGCCCTCCCCGTCATGTAACCCATCACTGACCGGCCGGCCATGTATGAATCGAAGGGTATCACTCCCGGCATTGCGAACGTCCGCCCGTTAATGTCCCTGAGCGTCCGGCAAAGGTACATCATTCCTCCGCACTCGGCAAGAAGCGGCCTGCCCTTCGCCGAAACTCTCCTGACATTGTCAAGCATAGGGGCGTTAGCCGCAAGCCTGTCCGCGAAAATTTCGGGGTATCCTCCTGAGAATATATAGCCGTCAGCGTCTGGAAGTCTCTCATCATTCAGAGGGCTGAAATAAATTACCTCCGCTCCGAAATCCTCAAGTGCCTTAACGCTCTCAGGGTAAATGAACGTGAACGCCTCATCTCTCGCAACAGCTACACGGACATTGTATTTTTTTCCTGACTGAATCGAACTGCCGAACGGCCTCAGCTCTCCGGCACTGTCTGAAATTCTGATAATCTCATCAATATTGATTTGTTGATTGATTTTCGCGCCGAGCCGGTCAAAATCGCAGTGTTCATTCTCATTCGCTGAAAGTAATCCCAAGTGCCTCTCTGGAATCTCAAGAGCCTCATCGCGCCTTAATGCTCCGAGAAATTTTATGCCCTTCGACTTCAATGCCTCCGCAATAATTTCCTCATGGTAATCCGAGCCGGTGAAGTTCAAAATCACTCCTGCAATGTTCAAATCATGGTCAAATTCCCTGAAACCTAACGCAACGGCAGCAGCACTTTCTCCCATTGAGCGGGCGTTAATGACAAGAACAACGGGAGCATTGATTAATTTTGCGATACCTGATGTACCGTTAATGCCCCCGTCAAATAATCCCATTGCACCCTCGACTATTGATATACCGTCAGCCTTTGAAGCCCTCGCGAAAAGACTCAATGCCCCCGACTCGTTCATCAGCCATGTGTCGAGGTTATATGCCTCACACTTTCCCGAACGCCTAAGATATTCAGTGTCAATGTAATCAGGGCCGGTCTTGAATGCACTGACACTAATACCCCTCTGCCTTAAAGCCGAGAGGATTCCGCAGGTTATCGTTGTTTTGCCGGAACGGCTTGACGCTCCTGCAATAACTATTCTTCTCAAACAGCTAAATCGCGCTCAAGTATCTTCCAGAGAATTAATGCCGCAATTCCTGAGAGAAGGTATTTCATTCCGAGAACAGGCGCATTGTAAAGGAGCGAATAGACCAGAGGGCTTTGACCTTCAGGAGCATATTCGGCAAAGAATATTACTCCCGAAATAACGCTCGATGCTGTCTGACCTGCCCAAGCCGCTATCAGTCCGAGCCAGAAAGGGTGAAGATCCGCCAGCCCTACGAACGCATAAGCCAGAGGGTAATCAAGTATTACCTGAACAACAGTGTAGAAGTATCCGCCGAGAATTATTCTCATTACACCGGCGAGGGCTCCGACCTGCATACCCCATTTCCAGCCCCTTCGGTAAGTGAAAAGGATTAACGGGACAAGCTCAAAATCTACCGAGCCTCCCTGCGGCATTGAGAAAAGATTAATCTTTGTGAGTACGTATGACAGCGCGAGGCATAAAGCTCCTTCTGTCATTATGATGGTGGTGCTGTGTTTTGACGGCATGAATATTCCTCCAGACGTGTTTTAATTTGCGGAGGCAGTTCTGAATTTTTCTTCCTGCGCCGGATTTACCCGTTTCAGGTTCAAAGGGTCGGTGCAAAATTACTGCACCCTCTCAGCAAAAGTCAGCTCCCCCGACTGCCGAAAAACTTGGTATATTATAACGCACCTGAAATTTTTAATTTTCAGAAGAATTTTTCAAAGCAATGTTATAATAGCTAAAATAATTTTCAAAACAGGAGGTACAAATATCTAATGAAGAAGTTTTGCACCATAATTTATTTTATTGCGGCGGCATTGATGGTGTTATCGCTTTCGGGCTGCGGCGGAAGCGGCGGAGGTACCCAGATGGGCTACAACCCCGACAGCGACACTACTGCCAAGTCGGCACAGAGCAGGAGAATGATAATCAAGTCGCCTGCGTTCAAGAGGGACGGAACTTACAGTATCTTCAGGGGCGATAAAGTAGCAGTCTCAGGGACAAGCGCAAAATATTACCTTGCGCCGGTGGAAAGAGGCAGCGAGACGATAACATTCAACCTTGAGTACGCTTCGGCGGTGAGCGAGGATCTCCCGTTCGTGATTACCGACTCAGATGACTCGTTCGTTCTGTTCTCGTACAACCCTGACGGTACTACCAGCTACGACACTGCCACGCCGTACAAGAGCGTTATCAGGACAGGAGGCGCAACTCAGAAACTTGAGTACACCAATCTGACGCTGACAGGTTCAGCAGTTGACCTTGAGGAGAGCGAGGGAATTATTGACATCGTTCTCAAGTCGGACGGAACTGCGACAGCAGATGGAACGGCTGTGCCTTCGTATGATTACGTTTGGCATGTTGACCCACAGCACCCAGAGCAGTACTGGACACTCAGCGGCGACAGCACAGTACTTTACGAGGACGATTACGAGGACGCAATCACAAGCACGAACAACGGAATCTATATCGCTCATGATGTACGCTACACGCCTAATACTCTTAATTTCACAGGTGAGACAGCGGAAAAAGACGGAGAGAAAGAGTATGTAGTCTATTACGACTTTGATTCCGATGCGGTAAAAGAGGCATTGGCTGATATAGTTAAGACTTACGGCTCGGCCTACAGCACTGACAAGTACATTCTCGCAACTCTCCCAATGCAGGTGGCAGGAATGGGCGGCGGTATGCCCGGTGGCGGCACTACACCTCCTGGTGGCGGCACTACACCTCCTGGCGGTGGCACTACACCTCCTGGCGGCGGCAATCCTCCCAAAATGAGTCAGTCGTTCAGCGCAGCAGCAACCGACACCAGCAGTATTCCAGCGTTCTCGACAATGACGCACTCGGCCTCAGACGCTTACAAAAACCCCGTACTTCACATCACAGAGCCAGGAACTTACAGGCTTTCAGGAAAATGGCACGGCCAGATATGGATTGAAGTTGGGAAAAAAGCGAAGCACACTGTGGGCTTAATCCTCAACGGCGTTGAAGTTAGCTGTGATGTTGCGCCTGCACTTGTTTTCTACAAGGTCTACAAGTGGGCTGAAGACAATGGATACGATAATCAGAATACCCTTAAGGCCAATGACCTTTGGAAAAACATCGGCAGTAAAATGCTCAGTGATGATTATTACGTAAACGGGGCAATCGTTGAGATAGCTGACGGAACAACTAACAACTTCACCGGCGCGAACGTCTACAGGCTATTGAAACTCTATCCGAAGGTCAGTGATGATTCAACAACACCGTACACACTGAAGTATTCAGCCGAAAAGACAAATATCGGAAATGACATCGGCCATCAGGACAAAATGTACAAACTTGACGGGGCATTCCATTCGAGGCGCACAATGGTAATCGGCGGAGGAGAAAACGGCACAGGCGTTCTCAACATTACATCAACGACCTGCGAGGGACTCGACTCCGAAATGCACATGCTCATTAACGGCGGAAATATCAATGTTACAGCTCCCGATGACGGAATCAACGTCAATGAGGATAATGTGTCAGTCTTCCAGATGGACAGCGGTACTTTAACGGTTAGCTCGACCGGCGGAGACGGTATCGACTCGAACGGCTGGATTTCATTGAACGGCGGTACTATCAATATCACAGCCGGAAATCAGAAGCAGAACTCAGCCGGAGAAGCTGGATTAGACGCTGAAAACGGTGTGAATATTTCCTCCAACGCAACTTACAACTGGATAGCTGCAAGCGGAGGCGGAAACGCGCCAGACAATCAGAACCAGAACCAGAGCCAGAGCCAGACGAACCAGACTGACAATGGCGGAACATCGAAAACCGGCTCGATTCTTCCTGTAACTGAGACAACTCAGAAACTAGCAGGCGACTCAGAGTTCACGCTGTTCCCTGATGATGATTCGATTGAGGTTGACACAGAGGGCGACAGGGACATTCCTACAACCGGTGATGTGTTCAGAACAGTTCACAGGGTAAACGACTTCGGCGGCCTCAAAGTGAAATAGCTTAAAACTCCTTGGTGTTGGGAAGAGGGTATCTCTCAATTTGAGAGGTACTCTCTTTTTTAGGGTAATTTGAGTGTAGAATAGGCACGTTAATTTCAACAGGAGGATTTTTCAATGAAGAGAGTAAATTTTGCTGTAACATCAATTTTGCTTTTTGTGTCGTTATTTTTTCTGAGCGGCTGCGGAGGCGGCTCATCAGGTTCATCGGTTGACAGGAGAAAACAAATCAGCACTGAGGTAATTCAGGCAATCACCCTCAATTCACCGGCAATAGAACGCAACAAGCGTTACACGATTCACAAAGGCGTAAGGCTTTCAGGAATGTCAGGAGCGCGGTTCTATGCCGCCAACACAGGAAGCGAGGCCGTTCAGTCAACGCTCAATCTCGGCTTCAATGAACTAATATCGCCTGATGAAGCCTTCGTAGTCGTCAACGATACCCCCGAAGATACTTCGCACAGAGGGCTTGTGGTATTCGCCTACGACCCTTCGGGAATAACTGATGATCCTCTTCTGGGCGGAAGCGTATCTTTCAGCGGCGGCCAGAAATTAAGGTACAGGACTTTGAGCCTTGAGGACACGGAACTGATTGAGTACGCTGAAAGTGAACCGGAATTTGACGGGGCTAAGAAGCCTTATGACGCTGAAGTTTACGCGGAGTTCACGACCGACAGAGGCACAACGACATTTTCAATGGGAAGGGGTAATTATCCCAGTTTCATTGAGAACGATCCTGAGTATTACCTTTCGAGGGATATTCCTTCAAAAGGAAATGTATTGAGGATAGTCAGGAAGGTCAATACATTTTCGGGGATAATCGCTGAATAATTGACGGAAGGAACTGGAGAGCCTCAGAAAAAACTGGGGGCTTTCCTTTTTTCATGGAAGCGGCTAGGGAAAGGACATCAAAAATGAAACTTCCTCATAATCACGACAAGAATTTAGAGTCAGTGCTTGAGAGAATGCCGGAGGGTGAGAAATTCCTTGAGGCGGCCTCAGTGTTTTCGCAGCTTGGCGACGGAACACGGCTTAAGATTCTCTGGCTGTTGTGCCACAGCAGGGAATGTGTCTCTGACATCGCGGCGGCTCTCGGCGTAAGCAAAGCAGTAGTCTCCCATCACCTTCAGTTATTGAAGATGAGCGGCCTTGTTACGGGAACACGGGCAGGTCAGGAAATACATTACTCGCTGAGCGACACTCAGGAAGCTAAACTCCTTCACAAAACTATCGAGGCCATGTTCAAGATTACATGCCCTTCGCCAAATATTGACCCTGAAAATTAACGCTGTATAATTCGTCCGACAGATAAACATTCAAACAACTATTTGATTATCGAGGTGTCTGACGAATGAGTGAGCGGTTAAAGATTATTCTGAGGATTTCCGGCTCAGCGGTTATTATCGCTGTGCTGAAGTTCTCAGGAGTTGAGAGCGTATGGTTTTACTTGGTGCCCTATTTGATTGCCGGTTATGATGTTCTTGTTGAGGCGTTCAACGGCGTAAGGGAAGGCGAGGTATTTGACGAGCATTTTCTGATGGGCGTTGCGACAATCGGGGCGTTAATTCTCGGCGATTACACTGAGGCTAGTGCAGTAATGATGTTCTATCAGGTAGGCGAACTTTTCTCGGATTACGCCTCCGACAGAACGAGGGAGAGTATTACGTCATTAACGGGATTAAGGCCTGACTACGCTAATCTCGAACAGCCTGACGGAACTTCGGAACGTGTTGACCCTTCGGAAGTAACTGAGGGCAGCGTGATAATCGTCAGGGTAGGCGAGAAAATCCCTCTTGACGGAGTAATAATTGACGGACATTCGGGGATTGACACGAGCGCGTTGACGGGCGAGAGCGTTCCGAGAAGCGTCAAGACCGGCGATGAGGTACTGAGCGGAAGCGTTAATCTTTCGGGAGTTCTGAGGGTGAGAACGACTAAGACATTCACGGACTCGACCGCCTCGAAAATATTAGCCCTCATCGAAAACTCAGGCTCTAATAAATCATATTCAGAAAAATTCATCACTCGTTTCGCTAAGATCTATACGCCTGCCGTATGTCTCTCTGCTCTCGCAATCGCCCTAATCCCTCCGATGTTTGCAGGAAACTTCAGGGTTTGGGTATACAGGGCTTTGACATTCCTTGTGGTGAGCTGCCCCTGCGCTTTAGTAGTAAGCGTTCCTTTAGCGTTCTTCGCGGCGACAGGAGGGGCAGGGAGACGTGGCATTCTCGTGAAGGGCGGCATATTCATTGAGAGGCTCGCTAAAATCTCGTCAGTAATCTTCGACAAAACAGGGACATTAACGAAAGGAGTATTTGAGGTTTCAGGGGTGTATCCTGAGTCAATGACGGACGGGGAGATTCTTCACATGGCCGCACATGCTGAGCGTTACTCATCGCACCCAGTGGCTGAGGCGTTGAGACGTGCATACCCTGACGAGAACGACTCATGCGCTGTCGAGGGCGTTGAGGAGATAGCCGGTTACGGTGTCCGCGCAATCGTCAACGGTTCGGAGGTCTGCGCCGGAAATTTAGGGTTCATGGCCGAAGTCGGAGCGGACGTTAAGCCATGCAATGACTCAGGAACAATCGTTCATGTCTCTGTCGATAAGAATTACGCCGGCCATGCCGTGATTTCAGACAGCCTCAAGGAAAACGCTAAATCAGCCGTCGCCTCACTGAGGTCGCAAGGGATTAAACGTGTCGTAATGCTCACGGGCGATTCTGAATCGTCAGCGAGGGAAGCGGCAACGTCAGCCGGAATTGATGAGTATTACAGCGGCCTGCTTCCAGCGGATAAAGTCAGGAAGGTTGAGAGCATAGAGGGCATTAAGGCATTTGCAGGGGACGGGATTAATGACGCGCCTGTCTTAACGTGTGCCGATGTCGGGATAGCGATGGGAGCGTTAGGGAGCGACGCGGCGATTGAGGCGGCGGACGTGGTGATAATGGACGATGATTTGATGAAGATTCCCGAAGCCGTCAAAATTTCAAGAAGGTGCATGAGAATCGTTAATGAGAATGTTTACGGTTCAATAGCTGTGAAGCTGGCATGTCTTCTTCTCGGAGCGATGGGGCTTGCCGGAATGAGGCTGGCGGTATTCGCCGATGTCGGAGTGATGGTGATAGCTGTGATTAATTCCGCTAGGGCTATGCTTCCTGTGAGGGCTGTAAAGACTTCCTGAGGTCTTGAAGGAATTTCTGAGCGGCTTTGGAGAGGATAGCTTCTTTTTTCCAAGCGAGTATTAGTTCGGCTTTCATTTCGGGCATTAAGGGAATGAATTTGAGTCCGCTCTCACTTCCCGTACTGATTATCCCGTCAATCGTGATTAATACTCCCAGCCCCTCACGAACCATAACGGAAGCGTTGTAAGCGAGATTGTGAGTGCCGGTGATGTTCAACTCGTCTGAACGAAAGCCGAGCCATTCTGAAAATTCGCCCTGAGTCTGAGCCTGATGGGAGAACAATAATTCTTTGTCTCTGAGGTTGTCGGGAGTGATGTACTCAAGCTCAGTGAGAGGGTCATCATTCTTGACGATAACGCCCCAAGTGTCAGTGTAAGGGAGGGTGATGATATTGTAATCTCTAAGGCTAACTTTACCGACGAAGAGGCCGAAATCAATTAATCCTTTTCCTAATTTTTCGGCAATGTCCTCGAAATCGCCGCTAATCATTCTGTAGTTAATGGCCGGATATTCAGAGCGTAATTCCCTGAGTATTTTTCCGATGTGTTTAACGCCTGCGGTTTCGCCTGCGCCTATGTAGACAGTGCCGGTGATAATCTGCTTGTCGGTCTGCGAAAATTCCTGAAGTGTTTTAGCCTCAAGGTCAATGATTTCTTGAGCGCGTTTTCTGAAAAGTATTCCGTCCTGAGTGAGTCTAATGCCGTAGCTTTCACGGACGTATAGTTTTCTGCCGATTTCGCGTTCGAGAGTGCCTAACTGCCTTGAAAGTGATGGCTGTGTAATGTGAAGCCGCTGTGCTGCTCTGGTAATGCTGAGTTCGTTTGCTGCTTCGATAAAATATTTCAGTAGTCTCAGTTCCATTTTGTTTAACCGAAAATCTCAGAGTGAGTTCCTAAACGCACAAGCACAAGAACATCTACTTTTGAACCTTCCTGCACTTCATAAATTAGCAGTAAATCGCCCTTAATGTGGCATTCTCTGTATTTGCTGAGTTTTCCGTTAAGCTCATGATCTTTCCATTCCGGCGGCATTGAGCCGTTATTTACTGCAAGTATTGCCATAGCTTCTTTCACGCGGTTTAAGTCATGCTGACCAGAATCTTCGAGCCTATCCCAGTCTGAAAGGAAGTCTTTTGTTTGCCGTACGTCCCTGAAGTATTTGACACGCCTTGTTCCTGAGGATTTTTTCTTTTTAGTCATTTGATTGAGACTCCCAATATTTTTTCCATTCTGCAACTATTTCGTCAGCTTCCTTCATTGCCCTCAATGTTGCAGGGTTTGGGACTAATTCAAGTTCTTCCCTGTACCGCCTGACTCTGAGTCTGCGAATATCTTTCCTAGCCTTCTGAGTATGCTTCCTTGCCCTGTGAATGTTATTCCTGACTCTCTGCATGATATTTTCCACCTTGTTATATTTTTTATGAATGACAAAAATTATATCACAGGCATTAGACATTTAACGGCATGACTGCGATAATTTACCCGTTCAAAATTAAAGTTCAACAGGAGGATTTTATTCATGTTAAGAACAGTATTACTTTCAGCGTTAATTCTCGGCCTAGCCTCGTCAGCGTTTGCGCTTGAGAATGACACCCGTGTGTTCAAGATTGACCCCGACATCAAAGCCGAGAAAGTTCACTTCCATAACCGTTACGGAATCGACCTCACCGGCGATTTATACCTTCCCAAAAACTTCGACACCTCAAAAAAATACGCCGGTATCGCTGTCTGCGGCCCGTTCGGCGCGGTTAAAGAACAGGTTTCGGGACTCTATGCTCAGGAAATGGCTAAGGCCGGTTATGTTGCTGTGGCGTTCGACCCCTCATTCACCGGCGAAAGCGGCGGTGTTGCCCGTTACGTCCCATCGCCCGAAATTAACACTGAGGATTTTTCTGCAGCGGTAGATTTCCTGAGCGTTCAGGATTACGTTGACCCCGAAAAAATCGGCATAATCGGTGTCTGCGGCTGGGGCGGAATCGGCCTCAATGCTGTCGCCGCCGACACAAGGATTAAAGCCTCAGTCATCTCCACAATGTACGACATGAGCCGCGTTGCAAGAAACGGATACTTCGACGCTAACGACTCGGACGATGTCCGCTACAGCATGAAGAAGGCCATGAACGATCAGCGCACTAAGGACTACAAGTCAGGAACTTACGCCAGAGCCGGCGGAGTCGTTGACCCTCTGCCCGAAGACGCTCCCCAGTTCGTGAAGGACTACTACGCTTACTACAAGACTCCCAGAGGCTATCACAAACGCTCGCTCAACTCCAACGAGGGCTGGACTGTTACAGGCTCATTGCCCATGATTAACATGCCCATGCTCACGGACATTCACGACATCAGGAGCGCGGTGTTAATCGTTCACGGCGAGAAAGCTCACTCACGTTATCTCGGCGAGGACGCATTCAAGAGGCTCAAGGGCGACAACAAAAAACTGATTATCGTTCCCGGCGCGTCTCACTGCGATTTATACGACAACATGGAGAAGATACCCTTTGAGGAAATCAAAGCGTTCTTCGCCGAATACCTCAAGTAATTCCGAACTGTAAGGAAACTTTCACCCCGTAGGCCGCATAACCTATGGGGTGATTTTATAGGAGGCTGAGTGATGAAGAAGTTAATGATTTTTGCGGTGATAATGTCGGCGTTGACAGCAGGCTGTTCATCGGGAGGTTCGGGCGGAAGTAATGCCGGTACTGACGGAGTGCCTTACGTTACGCTCAACAGCGGTTACAAAATGCCCATGCTCGGACTCGGTACATGGACTCAGGACGACTCAACTGCTGAAGAATCTGTCTATACTGCAATAAAAGAGGGTTACAGGCTCATTGACACGGCCAGATATTATGGCAACGAGTCAGGAGTCGGAAAAGGCGTACGGCGCGCCATAAATGAAGGTCTGATTAACCGAGAGGACGTATTCATTACTACGAAGGTAATGCCCGGAAATTATTCAGACCCCGACTTGGCTGTTGATGCCTCAAATAACGCATTAGGACTCGGGTACATCGACTTAATGCTGATACATCAGCCGGGCTATAACGATGAAGGAGTTTACGCTGCACTAGAACGCGGAGTTAAGGCCGGTAAAATCCGGAGCATTGGAATCTCCAACTACTACACCCCTTCGGAATTTGAGCGTATCGCTGAGAATGCCTCAATAATTCCGGCAGTCGTTCAGAATGAAAATCACCCTTACTTCCAGAATAATGACCTTCAGAAATATCTCGAACGTTACGGAACAATTATCGAGTCATGGTATCCTTTAGGCGGAAGAGGAAATACTCATACGCTTTTCGATAATGAAGTAATCAGGAACATTGCGAATGCTCACGGTAAAACTCCTGCACAGGTAATATTAAGATGGCATGTTCAGGCAGGTTATGTAACTATTCCGGGCTCGAAGAATAAATCACACATCAGGGAGAATATTAATATCTTTGATTTTTCGCTCACAAATGATGAAATGAAAAAAATTTCGGCACTTGACCTTCAAAAAAGATTCGAGAACTGGTAACTTTCTTGCGTTTTACGGGTATAATACTCTTTAGAGGTGTTAATCAATGAAGAATATTTATATTCCTGATGAATTTTTTACGAACGAGAACTTTACAAGCACTGAGGACATGACCCGAATCATCGGGACAAATCTCAAACGTGCGCGTCTGCGGAGGGGCTTATCGCTTGATGAAGTCTCAACACGAAGCACTGTCAGCAAAAGTATGCTCAGTGATATTGAGCGCGGAAGAAAATGCCCGACTGTTGCCGTCCTTCACAAGATCTGCGACGGTATTCACGTTGCGCTCCCTTCGCTTCTGAGAGAGCCTGAGAAATTCGTGGAGGTCGTTCACAATAAGGAGCTTGTTCAGCGCGGAGGCTTTGAGGTTCAGGATTTATTCCAGTACGATACGAACTCGTCGATTGAGATTCAGAAGCTGAGAATTGCCCCGAACTCTGAGATTCAGGCGGCAGCTCACGGCGAAAGTATCTGGGAGTACCTTATGGTGATTGACGGGACGTTCACGCTTATTCTCGATGAGGAAGACGCTTACGAGATAGGTAAGGGCGAAGCTATACGTTTCCTTGCGAACAGGAAGCATACTTACGTGAACAGGACTGACAGGGAAGTTTTGATGTTCAACATCATTTATTACGGAGGCTGAGGCTCTGCCCCGAAAAGCAGTGCGGATATAATTATCCCTCCTGATTCATTCACTGGTCAGGAGGGAATTTTTTATCATTTTTATCTCGGCACTGCCCCTAAAGCATAACTTATTCTCCGCTCGAAACCGTCAGACGGTATGTTCCAGATTTTCCCGTCAATCATGATTTCCGTTGAGCCTCCTCCGTCGAGATTCAATGCGTACATCATTCCCTGACCTCTCAGAATCTCAGCCATTTCCGAAATCGTAGCACCCGATGAGTGCATACCGTTGCGCCCGTCAACAGCTATGAATACCCATGACCCTTGAGCGTTTAATCCCACCGCCGAACGTGGGTGTCTCGCCGAAATTAATCCCCCTGAAAAATTTTCGTCCTCTCCGGCTGACGCACCTTCATTAATTATCAGCGGCCCGGCCTGAATTATATTCGTCATTTCCGGCCAGTAATCAGCCTCTTCAGTTGCATTCGCTACGGCAAATAAAGCCTCGTCGTTGTCGTTCCACGCAAGGCAGCCTCTCATGTCATAAGGCAGGCTGAAATTCCTCCCGTTCACCCTCAATGCTCCGATAGGGTAGCCCTTTCCGCCCTTTATTATCCCGAAGTAACCGGCGTTTATAGCGGCCTGAACGTTGTTCTCAGAGTAAATTGACGAGAGCGTACTAAGTTCCGTAGGCCCTAAATACGAGGCTATAGGCGAAATCCTGAAGTAGCTCGGATCTATCTCAAGCATTACCCAAAATCTGGGGAGTATTCTTGTATTGGGGTTGCTCATTGACGGGAGAACACGGGTTGTAAGACCTCTTGCCCTAGCGATTGTCTCAAGACGGCGGACAGTGTCATAATCATCGAGCTTCTGACTCCTGACACTGTATGTTCCGTTCACATTGGCTATGCTGACTTCGACACCTTCATTACTCAGTGAGGCCTTGAAGTAATCAGCAGCTGCCCTCGTCTTTATGCCGTCGGCGAAGAAACGCCATTCAGGGATTCCTGTAGGCACTCCCTCGCGGTGGATATGAACTCTCAGCCCTCTCAGCGGATTTCGTATTATGTCGAGCGTGAAATTCCTTGATGCTCCTGCAAGCCTCTGAAGAATCTTTCTTGCCTCGTCAATATCAAGTTTAGTGTTCCCTGAAAATTTCCTGTCCCCGAAATCTGAAAGCGTAAAAATCTGAGGGTTCATGTGAGACGCTATCACCAGACAGCCCCGTTCAAATTCAGTGAGAGTGTTTTCGTCCTCGAAGCCTGTCGGGTAATCCGTAAGCAGTCCGGCCTCAAACGTCATTCCGAGACACTCAATGCACCATCTCAGGGCATCACGCCTCGTTACGGGGGCATCAAGTTTGCCCACAGTGTCGGAAACATAGCCGGTTCTCAGAAGAAATCCGGCGGCATCGTCATAAGCAGCTTCAGGAGAATTGCTCCAGTCGATTCCTCTGACTGTCAGAATGCCGGTGAGAAATTCATATTTGGTGGCAGCCGGTGAAGTTCCTGCGGTGAGCAGAATTGTCAGCATGATTATGCAGGAACGGAAAAAATTTTTTGACATTTAATCTTAAACCTCGCAATCAAAATTTTCTGATATAATACCAGAACATGTTATAATCTAAATAATGCCCCTGCGGGTTCACGTGATAATGATTACGTTCTGAGCCAACACTCGCTTCTATTCAGGCTGATGCCAAAGACAACTACATGTCGTACTTAGGGACGGGTCAGAACACTCACTACACGGTTTCTGCGGAGGCATTATTAATATCTTCAGCATTATATTCCAGCCGTACAGAAAGAAATTCTTATAATAACATTTTCAGGAGAAATTGAGTCAGAGTTGTGGAATGCAAATAAAAAAATAAGGGCGTTATGCTCTGAGCTTCCCCATGCCCCAAAGCAGGAGTTCTTAAGAAGTTTGATTGTTTAGCAATCCTTATTCTTAAAGGCGTAGCCAGTCCGCCCCTACTGTATAGTCCCAAAAGGGACACAACATTACTTTTTTTTACACCTTTTCTCATAGAACTAGTCATAGTTTACCCAGTCCGGAGATTTTCATCTCTAAGTGCTACTCTGCGAAGAGAGGGAGGTGTTCTCCCAACTTCTTTTTGATTAAGAGGTATGGCATAACGTGGCAGAATCTGCTTCCCTTATTTAGTTTTTTTAATCATATTATGAAAAATTGAGACCGTCTTGCATTTATTTCGTAAAACTCCGATACTTAGACGAAATCATCAGCATTCTTAAAGACGCAGGGGGAATGTAGTTAAAGCCCTTCACCGTACCTCATATCAGCCCTAAATGTTCACAGGCTTTCAGTATTCCGCCCTCGTCAATATCTCCGCACACATAGTCAGCAGCTTCCCTCGCCTCGTCAGAACATCTGCCGACTGCCACGCCTGTACCGGCACGCCTCAGCATATCCGCGTCATTAGGCCCGTCCCCGAACGTTATGACATCTTCAGTTCCGGCTCCAAAATGTCTCATCATCATTTCGATTCCGCCCCACTTCGTTGACGACTCGTGGCGAATCTCCGTGAAACCGTGCATTTTCTCAAGTCTTAATCCCTCAGGAGGCGTAAAGAATATTCCGTGTTCGTGCGAAAGCATACTGTACGGCCTCATGATGTAGCACATTGTCGCGCGTTTAAGACCGCTCAGAGGCCGGAAGCAGTCGTAACCTGCCTGACCGTTGAAGTATTCCCTGAATGAGTCAAACGGCGTGTCAGCATAAAGATATTCATTGTCAACAGCCGCAGTTACATCAGGAAAATTCGCCGAGACTTCAAGGAATTTATTGATATTCTCGTCAGGAATGTATGCGGTATGAATTGATACCCCTCCGGCTATGACCTCTGAACCTCCTGCACAAACAAGGTAATTTATTCCGAACTCCCTCGCTGTCGTCATAGTAAGGAATGCAGCCCGTCCCGTTGCGATTGCAGGGACATGGCCATTAAGCCTGAGAAGTTCAACAGCTTTCATCGTCTCTGGAGGGATATGAGGCTTTCCCTTGTGGCTCACTAATGTGTTGTCGATGTCGAAGAATATATACATGTTTAATTAGCCTTTCAGTCTCATCGGCAGGCCGGCGAAAACTCGGTCAACAATTTCAGCCTTGTCCGCTAAAAATTGATACAGCCTCCCAGTCTCATCACGCCATTTCCGCCCGAACGGGTCAGCAGGCACAACTCCTCCGCCGATTTCATCGCCAGTAATAACCGAATGCCTGAGTATTCCGAGACGTTCAGAAAAAAATTCAAGAGGGTTAATGTTCTGTAGTAACAATTTTTTTGCGCCGATGTGCAAGTCAGTTATAAGCCCCTCTCGGATTTCCTCAGGCTCATAATCAGAAAGGCTCATTTCATTAGGGAAGCTGCCGTAAAGTTTCAATGCGTAAGTTCTTTTTCCCATGTACCGTCCGCCGAGTATCAAATGCAAGTTTCAATCACCGTTCCCGTAAGCATAATAACTTCGGAGGCCTCAACGAATGCTCCAAGCAAATCGCCGGTTATTCCCCCGAAAATCCTCCGGCATATTATCACGTGGATTATCAGGCTCAAAATGAACGCTACTGGAACAGCATTAAGATTCATTAACGACAGCAGAAGAAAAATTACAGCAAATCCGAAATTGTCCGAGCGTTTTCGGGCAGTACCCAGCATTACGGCAAGACCATCATTCTTCGCGAAAGGAAGGTTTGTCAGAAGTATTCCCATTCCGAGACGGGAGAACAAGGGAATTGATGACAGCGCGAAATAATCAGCGTTGAGCGTGAAAAGTTCGGAGAATAAAAGCGTCTTGGCCATGATGAGAATCACACATGCCATAACCGCAAATGAACCGGCGTGTGTATCGCTGAGGATTTTGAGTTTCGTTTCGCGGTCGCGGTGCGAGAATATAGCGTCGCTTGTGTCCATCAGTCCGTCAATGTGAAGTCCGCCGGTCAGCGTCAGCGTCAAGACGGTCATAATGAATCCTCGAAGTATTGATGAAAGTTTCAGAGCCGAGAGAATTTCAAAGCATATCACCCAGAACAGCCCGAAGATTATTCCGGCAACAGGGAGCATTAAGGGGAAATAACGCAAAGTTTTTGAGTCCCATTTCGGGATTAGCCGAGAGGGAAGCGGAATTATTGATATAAAAGTTACAGCGATGATGAACGAACTTAAAATTTTAACCGGCCTCCGTTAGATTTTTTGTGATGATATACTCTTTCACTGAATATTCCAAAAGGGGGTAAAAAAATTTTGGCTTCAAGAGAAAAACAAATCATCAACGTCAGTATCATCGGTATCATAGCTAATATTATTCTTGCAGGATTCAAGTTCACAGTCGGCTTCATTTCGAGTTCTATAGCAATTATGGTTGACGCTCTGAACAATGCCAGCGATGTTCTCTCGTCAGTCGTTACTATCATAGGAACTAAACTTGCCGGAAGACCTGCCGATAAAGATCACCCCTACGGTCATGGCCGGATTGAATATCTCAGTGCTGCCGTAATCTCGGCAATCATTCTTTACGCCGGTATAACCGCCCTCATCGAGTCGGCAAAGAAAATAATTAACCCTGTCGAGCCTGACCATAACGCTTTGACTCTGGCGGTAGTCGCGGCTGGCGTAATCGTCAAAATTGTTCTCGGACGCTACGTTAAATCGAGGGGGATTGAATTGTCCTCCGATTCGCTCGTCGGCTCAGGACAGGACGCTCTCATGGATTCGGCTGTGTCATCAACGACTCTAATCGGAGCGTTGATCTTCTTGGGCTTCGGGATTAACCTTGAGGCATGGCTTGGAGCGTTCATCTCACTCATGATTATTAAGGCCGGACTTGACATGTTCATGGAGACAACAAGCAAAATTCTCGGCGAACGAGCTGAAAGCGAACTCACTAAATCCATAAAGGAGACTATCTGCGAAACTGAAGGTATCTTCGGGGCATACGATTTGATTCTGACCAACTACGGGCCCGACAGTTTAATGGGTTCGGTTCATATTGAAGTTCCTGACACATGGACTGCCGATAAGATTGACGTGGCCAGCCGTGAAATTACTCATCGTGTTTACGAGAGGTATCACATAGCGTTATCGGCGATAGGAATTTACTCTCACTCGACCAGCGGCGAGGTCATAGCGATTCAGAACAGGATAAAAGAAACCGTAATGTCTCAGGATTATATTCTTCAGGTTCACGGGTTCTACTGCGATATTGAGAAGAAGATTATACGTTTCGATGTCGTGATTGATTTTGCCGCCCCCGACTCTAAAGCGGTTCACCGCAAAGTCATTGAGAGCATTCAGAAACTTTATCCGGATTATGATGTTACGGTTCAGTTTGATTTAGATTACTCGGATTAAGGAGGATTAATAAAAAATTATGAAAGCTGTTATGACCGTTACGGCTCCTGACAGGGTAGGAATTATCGCTGGGGTTTGCTCGCTTCTCGCTGAAATGGACGTGAACATTCTCGACCTCAGCCAGACAGTTATGCAGGGCATCTTTACAATGACGCTTCTTGTTGACACATCGACTTCATCACACACGTTTGACGAAATACGCTCGGCGTTAATCGGGCGGGGCGAGGCAGAAAAACTTGACATTCACATTCAGAGGGCTGACATCTTCGAGGCCATGCACAGGGTGTAAATCATGCTGAACATCTCTGATATTATGCAGACGGTCAACATGATTGACCACCAGCATTTAGACATAAGAACCATAACGCTTGGAATTTCCCTCAATGACTGCGCCCACCCCGATATAAAAACATGCTCACGAAAGAT
Source organism: Synergistaceae bacterium (assembly GCA_017470485.1). Lineage (GTDB taxonomy): Bacteria > Synergistota > Synergistia > Synergistales > Aminobacteriaceae > JAFUXM01. The sequence continues at coordinate 100,697 of JAFUYQ010000017.1, read as the reverse complement.
TTACGACAAGATTTGCCGGAAGGCCACCGGACTTGTGGCGACAGGCGAACAGATTGAGCGTGAGTACGGTATTCCAATCGTCAACAAAAGAATCTCAGTTACCCCGATAGCTCAAGTCGCCGCCTCATGCGAGAGTGATGATTACTCGGTGATAGGCCGTGCGCTAGATAATGCGGCGAAGAACTGCGGTGTTAATTTCATCGGGGGCTACTCGGCTTTAGTCCATAAAGGTTTCACTGAGGCCGACAGAAAATTAATCGCCTCAATTCCCAAGACACTCGCTGAAACTTCGCTGGTCTGCTCAAGCGTAAATGTCGCCACGACTAAGGCAGGAATTAACATGGACGCTGTGGCCTTAATGGGAAGGGTCATCAAGGAAACCGCAAGCCTCACAGCGGCTCAGGACGGTTTAGGCTGCGCGAAGCTGGTAGTGTTCGCTAACGCCGTTGAGGATAATCCGTTCATGGCCGGAGCGTTTCACGGTGCCGGAGAGCCTGAATGCGTAATTAACGTAGGAGTCTCAGGGCCGGGAGTAGTCTGGAGGGCATTGAAGGACGTTAAGGGCAAGAGCTTTGATGTTGTAGCCGAGACGGTGAAGCGGACAGCCTTTCGGATTACGAGAATGGGTCAGGTAGTTGCTGCTGCCGCCTCCGAAAGACTCGGAGTGCCGTTCGGAATTGTTGATTTGTCGTTAGCACCGACTCCGGCTAAAGGCGACTCAGTCGCCCGAATCCTTGAGGCGATGGGGCTTGAGACGTGCGGAACTCACGGTACTACTGCCGCGCTTGCCCTCCTCAATGACGCTGTGAAGAAAGGCGGAGTAATGGCTTCGGGACATGTCGGAGGGCTTTCGGGAGCGTTCATACCAGTGAGCGAGGACGAGGGAATGATTGAGGCGGTGAAGTCGGGAGTTTTGAACATTGAGAAGCTGGAGGCCATGACGTGCGTATGCTCTGTAGGGCTGGACATGATTGCTGTGCCGGGTGATACGACCGCCGAGACTATAAGCGCGATAATTGCTGACGAGGCGGCTATCGGCGTAATCAACAACAAGACTACAGCAGTAAGAATAATTCCTGCGCCGAATAAGAACGTCGGCGATTCCGTAGAGTTCGGAGGGCTTTTAGGGAGTGCGACGGTCATGAGGGTGAACAGTGCCGTAAGCGGTGAATTTATAGCGAGGGGCGGAAGAATACCTGCACCGATTCATAGCCTGAGAAACTGAACAACACTCAGTAAACGTGAAGATGTTGTATAATGAACGAAAATTTTTACTATTTCAGGAGTGTGTAATTCATGAACAGCATAATGGATACAATCATGTATTACAACGGCGTAGTCAACAGCTTCGTCTGGGGCGCGCCCGTTCTTATACTTCTCGTAGGCACAGGCGTTTACCTGACGCTTCTTCTGGGCATTCCGCAGTTCCGCTACTTCTTCGACGCGATGTCCGAAGTCTTCAGCTTCAGGAAAAACTCAAACGAAGACAGCAATAACAAAGCTATCTCGTCATTCGCCGCAATGGCTACAGCAATGGCCGCCACCGTCGGTACAGGCAACGTGGCCGGTGTCGCGACAGCCCTGCACTTGGGAGGGCCGGGAGCATTAGTATGGATGTTAATTTCGGCAGTCTTCGGAATGTGCACTAAGTTCGCCGAAGTTACTCTGGCGGTTCACTACCGTCAGAAGGACGCTCACGGCGACTGGCGCGGAGGCACAATGTACATTCTCGAAAAGGGCGCAGGTCAGGCGTTAGGGCCGGGACTCGGTGCGTTCATCGGGAAAGTGCTGGCGATTCTGTTCGCCCTGTTCGCGTTCCTTGCGTCATTCGGAATCGGTGCGGCTACTCAGGCTAACTCGGCGGCTGAGGCAATGTCGATGGGCTGGGGAATTGACCACCTCTACAGCGGTATCGCTATGGCAGTTCTTGTCGCCCTCGTAATAATCGGCGGATTAAAGAGCCTTTCAACCGTTACGACTTACATAGTCCCGTTCATGGCAATCTTCTACATCGGCGGAGCTGCTTACGTCCTCATCATGAACGCTTCAATGATTCCCGAAACAGTTTCAAGGGCTGTCCACTTAGCTTTCAACAATCCTCTTGAGACACTGCCCGGAGCTTTGGCAGGCTGGGGAGTTAAAGAGGCCGTTCAGAGAGGTATAGCAAGAGGCGTATTCAGCAATGAAGCCGGTATGGGTTCTGCCCCGATGGTTCACGCTACGGCGAACGTTGAACACCCCGTTCAGCAGGGCTTTTACGGAATCTTCGAGGTCTTCATGGATACAATCGTTATCTGCACGATGACCGCTCTTGTCGTAATGGTAACTGGAACTCTCACGAACTCACCCGATTTAACGGGAGCGCAGTTGACGCTTCGGGCATTCGAGAACGCTTTGGGTGCGTCAGGAAAATATGTCCTTTCGGTGGGATTGCTTCTGTTCGCGTTCACAACGATACTCGGCTGGTACTGGTACGCTGAGACAGCTGTAACTTACCTTTTCGGTATCTGGTGCAAGCCTCTGATGAAAGTCCTATGGATAATCATGATTCTCATCGGTGCGGCAGGCGGTCAGTTCATGGGCGCGGAAGGAAACCAGTTCTTGAATAACATCTGGGATATTTCGGACACTCTGAACGGCTTGATGGCACTTCCCAACTTAATCGGCCTTCTGATTCTCTCGGTAACGCTGAAGAGAATCGTCAACGATTACGACGAGAAGTTCGGAACTCCGAGCGACAGGCTTCTTTCATCACAGCAGAAAATCTTTGTCGCAAAGATTCAGTACATAGTTATGGGTCTTATAGCGGTAGCGATGGGAATGACGGCGTTCTTCGCTTACACAACGCTGTTCGCAACGCTGGCAATCGTTCTCGGACTTCTTACGGCCTACAGAAGACAGACATTACTCGGCTTCTTAGCGGTGATTCTCGGAATTGCTGCGGCGGCCATGTAGCGTCAAGTGAAATCTCAAGCCCTCCCGAATTTTGGGGAGGGTTTTTTCTATTCAGCCCCTAAAAGTTCCGAAAGCTCGTCAACGTTCAGCCCTGCCCTGATTCCGAAACGTGTCAGAACAAAATCATACTTCGCCGGATCTTCGGGACAAATCTCCTTGAAACCCTCCGTAATCTCAGCGGCGCACTTCAAATCAGCGGTCTTCCTTTTCGTGAAGCCCAGCTTAGTCCCGATGTTGTGCATGTGGGTATCAGTCGGCACTAAAAGCTCGCAGGGCTTGATAACCTTCCAGCCTCCCGGATCGACATCATCACTTCGGACAAGCCACTTCAAGTAAAGAAAAAGCCTCTTGCACGCGCTCCCGTCCTTCGGCGCGGTAACAAGCGAAAATGAATCAGCCGCGCGGTTTTTCGAGAGCCTCCCCGAAAATTCATCGAGCGCACTGAAAAGATTACCCCCCGAAACTCTCAGGCACTCACCCAGAAAATTCTCAAGCGTTCCGAACTCCTCAAGAATTTCGCGGACGTTCCCTAACAATACATTCATGTCATGGCCGGTCGTGAATCTGTGCTTGAAACCCGCAGGCACTACCTCAAAATTCTTATTCCCTAGCAAAAATTTATGCGGTTCCCTCGTCAGGCATGAAAGAACACCGTCAACACTCTTCATGATTTGAGCAACGCGCCCGTAAGCAAGCGATGAGGCAACAAGTCCGGCAATCTCCAAGTCCCTTACATCGTCATAGCTGTAAAGAAAATGCAGGGGGTCAGGGTTAATTAATTCGCGCCTCTGGTAAACGTAATACAATCCCTCAAGAAATGATTTCAGCTTTGTATTCATTTTTTCACCGACAAAAAAACAGGGAAGCCATTAACGACTCCCCTGCATAATTTTTAGATTATCTTGCTGACAGTTCGCGGTCAACAGTGTAAACGCCGTGTTTGTCTCCGCCTAAGAACTCCAGCTTTGAGACGATGCCGCCGGTGTTGTCTTCCTCCTCCATCTGCTCGTCAACGTACCATTTGAGCATTGAGAGTGTGGCGTAATCCTTCTCAGCCGAAGCCATGTCAACCAGCTTATAGATTCTCGAAGTAACATACTGCTCGTGGGCGTAAGCCGTCTTGAAGACCTCAAGAGCGTCATTGTAAGTATCTTTAGGCTTTGCGATTTCGGGGATTATAACCCTTGCTCCGCGCTCGTAAAGATAATCAATGAACTTCTCGGCGTGTTCGACTTCCTCTTTGTACTGTTTTTTCATCCAGTGAGCCATTCCGGAAAGTCCGCAGTCCTCAAAATAAGCTGACATTGCCAGATAAATATATGCCGAGTCAAATTCAGCCTTAATCTGGTCGTTGATAGCGGCGGTCATCGTGTCAGAGATTTTCATGAGTTTACGCCTCAGCCTTCCAGAGTCCGTGTTTGTTGCAGTACTCACGCATTACCGTGCCTGACTTAACGCACTCAAACCCTGCTTCGGGAGCTTCGCCGGGCTTGAGGAACTGCTTGCATACTCTCTCGCCGTTAATGACCTCGACCCACTCGATGTAATGATCGTCCTGCATGGGGTGAGCGACGCTTCCGACTTTGACTTTGCCGTCGCCGTAAACGGGTACATGTTTTTCTGTGGCAGCGTCAGTAGTATTTTCCTTGAGGAGTTTCATTGGTTCGCCGCAGCATGAGAGAGGGCCTCCGCCGACGTGCATGACTTCAACGATGTTTCCGCATTTTGCGCATTTGTAGACGCTTAATTTTTCCATTTGTAAATTTTACCCCCTGATATATTTTTGGTAGAATGCTCATAATGATAGCTTGTGTATGGTTTTTAGGCAAGAATAATTTTGCGGAAGGTGTTTATTTTGAGACGGTCAAGGGCGTTTGTTCTGAGTGAGCTTTTAATGACGATGCTGCTTCAGGCAGGGTTTATTCTGGTTTTGTGTACATCGTTTTATCTTCTGACATCATTTTACACGAAGACCCAGCAGGTTTTGACGGCGAGGAATCATGCCGAGAGAGTGATTCAGTTCATGGACGATAAGATTCGGGGAGCTGGGTTAGGGTTATGGAGGTGTAGTGATTCAGCTGAAATAAGAACGAGGCTATATCCAATAGAGAAGTTAAAGACGAAACAGCAATTACTAACTGACCCTAAAACTGGCTATAAGTTGCCCGTTTCGCTCTCATGGATAAAGGAAAATGGCGGTTTAGACGCTATGCCGGAAACATCATATACTGCGGAAAAATTTGCTGGAGATGTTCTAGTATTGCTATATGCTCAGAGAGATTATTCTTCAACAGGCAGTGGCGGCATATATAACTCGAATAATGAAGTAATAATGACGTTCAGTAAAGAAAGCGATTTCGACCCTGCAAATGGTACAGCGATAATAAAAAATTTGGACGATGACCAAAAATCTTTATTTTTTGCTAATTGCGAGATTACAAAAGACATGACTAATATAACTAGGAGTAACAAGAATCTCAAAAGATGGGCAGTTGTAGAATCAATAGGAGTACCTTTCTACGTTCCACAAATCACTGAATACCCTAAGATTAATATAAAATTTTATGGCACTAGCAGTTATCCTCTGACTGACGAAATTAAAATACCAGATGCAGGAGAGATGATGTACCTGAAGTGTATTCAAATCTTTGTACATAAACACCCTGACGATGGAGACAGACAGTTGGCATTCCGTGAACTCAATAAAGACGGAGATACTTGGTTTCCCCCAAATGGATATAATCAAGAGAAAGGTATCCTTGACATCTACATGGAACTCGACACAACAAATCACGTCTTCACCCTCTACGTCCTTGCAAGCGGAGGCGAAGATTCAACCGTCAGCAATCAACGTCCTGCAATATGGCCTAATAAAGCCAATCCCATACCGAAAAATAAAAATAATGACGATGAAATTAGTGATGATGAAGCCAAAAAAGCATGGTTAGACTCCGATTATTGCCATCACGTAATTTACGTTGCCCGAAAATCATGGAAGCTCAATAACCTAGAACACTTCACTAAGGCTTCATGGAACTGAGTCCCGACAATGCCCCGTTAATATTCTTGACCCTGACAATCTTTATTCCGTTAAATTTCACATTCTCCCTCGAACTCACTACCGCCGTGTGAAATCCCAGTCTCGCCGCCTCCTTCAACCGAAGGTCAATCCTCGTTACCGGCCGCACCTCTCCGGCTAACCCCACTTCGCCCAGCCAGCATGTCCCTGCCTCCAAAGGCACATTCTTCAACGCTGACGCTATCGCCGCGCATGACGGCAAATCCGCGCTTGGGTCTTGAAGGCTCAAACCTCCTGCAACGTTGATGTATAAGTCGTGATTACTCGTTGAAATACTGCACCGCCTGTCTATTACCGCCGTCAATAATTGAAACCTGTTAAGCTCAATCCCCCTCGATGTCCTTCTCGGATACTGGAATATCGTCCTCACCGCCAACGTCTGAATCTCCGCCGCTAACGGCGTGTTGCCCTCCAGCGCGATCGTCATCGCCACTCCTGCTACTGCTGAGTCGTCCCTGTTCCAGTAAAGTCCGCTCTTGTCCGAAACAGGCATTAACCCCTCCTCGCCCATCTCGAACACTCCTAACTCATCTGTGCTTCCGTAACGGTTCTTTACCGCCCTCAGCATTCTGTATGACGAGTAGCCCTCGCCCGAAAAATTAAGCACCGTGTCAACCATGTGTTCAAGAATCATAGGGCCGGCGATTTTACCGTCCTTAGTGATGTGGCCGATCATTACGATTGGGATATTATGCTCTCTTGCGCAGTCAATCACTCTCTGGGCGACCGCCCGAACCTGAGTCATAGTGCCCGGCCACCCTGCGTCATTACCCGTAGTCATTGCCTGAACACTGTCAAGCACTATGAACGAGAACTTACCGCCCTCAACGTTCCTCAAAGCGTCCTCAAGGTTAGTTCCGGAGTAAAGATATAATTTTTCGGAGGCTGTGTTAATTCTTGAGGCTCTGAGGGCAATTTGAGCGTCAGATTCCTCGCCTGAGATGTAGAGAACCGGCGAGCCTGATTTCTCGGCAACACTTCCGGCAGCCTGAAGGAGTAGAGTTGACTTGCCGATACCCGGCTGGCCTCCTATCAGGACTACTCCGCCCGGCACTAATCCCCCTCCCAATACCCTGTCGAACTCGTCAATACCTGTAGCGATTCTCTGAGGCGGTTTAACTTCCAGCGCGCTTATGATTTTGACATTAGGTAGCTGATTTTGAGAGGGCAACTCGGATTTGGCCTCCTGAAGAATCTCAAACGTACCCCATGAACCGCATGAGGGGCATTTTCCTGTCTTGGTGGTGGTGGTGTAGCCGCATTCCGAACAAATATAACGCGTGATTTTAGTATTAGCCATAATGTAGAATCATAGCATCAATGAAAAATTTTAAGAGGAGGATACTAACTTGCACGCTATCGAAAAGATTCTCATGAAGAACAGCGGTAAGTCATCAATCGAGACGGGCGAAATCGTCAACGCTAAGATAGATTTTGCCGAGATTAACGATTTGTATTTGCAGACGGTCTACTCATTCTACGAGATGGGCGGAAAAAACGTCTGGGATAATACGCGCTGCGCTTTTGTCTTCGACCATTACGCCCCGTGCCCTGACATTAAGAGCGCGGAAAACCACAAGGCCATGAGAGAGTTTGCCCTCAAGAATAATCTCAAGTACCACTTCGACACTAACACCGGCGTTTGTCATCAGGTCATGCCCGAAGCCGGATTGATTTATCCCGGAATGATAGTTGTAGCTACCGACAGCCACACGACAACTCACGGGGCGTTCGGAGCTATGGGGACGGGCTGCGGAGCTACTGACATGGCCACGATTCTAATGACCGGCGAATTATGGTTCAGAGTTCCCGAAATCATCGAGGTAAGATTAGAGGGTGAAGCTCCGAAAGGAGTTTACCCGAAAGACGTAATACTCGCTGTCTTGGGGAAGATAAGGGCTGACGGGGCAGTCTACAAGGCTATTGATTTCACTGGGAGCTATGTCGAGGGACTGAATGTCGCCGGAAGAATGACAATCTGCAACATGGCCGTTGAGATGGGAGCTAAGACCGCCTACATGCAGCCTAATGACTCGGTTATTGAGTACGTCAGCAAAAGAGCCGTAAGACCGTTCGAGGTTCAGCATACCGATGAGGGCTATAAATATTCAGAAAGCTATGTGTTCGATGTCTCAACGCTTGAGCCTGAGTTAGCGTGTCCGAGCAGTGTCGAGAACGTTCACACATTGAGGAGCGTTATTGCCGGAGGGGACGTGAAACTGAATCAGGGCTACATAGGCTCATGCACCGGCGGAAGAGTCGAGGACATAGAGATTGCGGCGAAAATTCTAAAGGGCAGGCACATTCCCGAATACACAAGGCTCGTAGTGATACCGGCCTCCCGCGAGGTAATGATTGAGTGTATCGCGAAAGGCTACATCACTGACTTGATGAACGCAGGAGCTACGATTTCAACGCCGGGCTGCGGAGCGTGTCTCGGGGCGCACGAGGGGATATTAGCTCCCGGCGAGGTCTGCATAACCAGCACTAACAGGAATTTTCCGGGCCGTATGGGTTCAACGGAGGCGTTAATGTACCTTGCGAGTCCGGCTACGGTAGCGGCAAGCATGGTTTACGGTAAGATTACTGATCCGCGCGAATTTTTGTAGAAGGAAGGGTGATTGATTATGCTGAAAGTATTAACAGGAAAGTGCATAGTGGTCGGCGATAACATTGACACTGACCAGATATATCCCGGGCGTTTTCTGGCGATAACAGACCCGAAGGAAATCGGCTCGCACTGCCTTTGCGGAGTCAGCGAGGAGATAGCTGGTAATTTCCCGAAGGGCGGATTTGTTGTTGCCGGAAGGAATTTCGGCTGCGGCTCGTCAAGAGAACATGCCCCGATTGCGCTTCTTAACATGGGAGCGGTCGCGGTGCTTGCGGATTCTTTCGCTAGGATATTCTTCAGGAACGCCGTTAATCTTGGGCTTCTTCCCGTAATCTGCAAGGGCATCAGCGAAAAAGTTAAGGCCGGTGAGACATTGACGCTTGACCTTGAGGCAGGGACGGTGAAATCTGAGGATACAGGCGAAATTTTCCAGTGCGAGAAGCTGGGGGATCAGGCCATGAAGATACTTGAGGCCGGCGGAATTAAACCTATGATGAGGGCGAGATTCGCTGAAAAATAAAATACAGTCGCTTGACATTTCGGCTGAATTATGTGATTATTTCCGCTGTTTTAATACTTTTTTTAGAGGAGAAATTAAACTTACCGTGAAACATTCGGTTACGTCAGCAAAATTTTTCGGATTTACATTTGACCGCTGGTATTACTGCCAGAGGAATAATGTTTTTTGGCTGACGTAAGAAATCATCTGAACGCTCATTAAATTTCGAGATAACCGCACCTTCTGAATCAGTCAAAGAACATTCGGAAGGTGCTTTTTTATGTGCAGGAAGGAATGAATTTAATCAATGCCCGCAAATGTCAAAGTCAACGGCCGGAAAAGCTACAGCGTCAGAATAAGGCGCGGAATTATCGAACATCTCGGTGTCGAACTTCTCAGGCTCAGCAGTAATGATTACACCGAAATATTAATCATTACGGACGAAAAAATCTCAGAGCTTTTTCTTCATAAAGTTCTCAGGAATTTTCAGGAATGCCCCAAGCCTGAAGGCCATCACATAAGAATCTGCACAATGATTATCGACTCCCACGAATGCGCCAAGAATTTTCAGACCGTCGGGAAACTTCTCGATGACATGGCCGCTCTTGGGTTATCGGGGAACTGCTTTGTTGTTGCGTTAGGGGGCGGCGTGGTCTGCGAGACTGCTGGATTTGCGGCAGGCTGTTACATGGGCGGCGTTAATCTCGTTCTTGTCCCGACGACTCTGGCCGCTATGATTGAGACTTCGGCATGGGGGAGCGCGTTCATCAATCTCAGTTCGGGGAAAAACCTCGCCGGTATGTCATGCAGTCCCTCTCTCGTCATTTGCGACACCGAATGCCTCAGGACTCTTTCGCCCGAAGAATATCAGTCAGGAATCGCGGAGGCTCTGAAAACTTCATTGATGTCAGGCGAGGAGCTGTTCCGAATTTTCGAGAAGGGCAACGTAAATTCAGAGATTGAGAGAATCATTGAGGGCTGTATCGAGTTCAGGGCAGGACTCTCGCTCGAACTGAGGCGGAAATGTCTCGGCTACGCTCTCGGAAACGCTATCGAGTCGCTGAGCGGTTATACAGTTCCTCACGGGCGTGCATTGTCTCAGGGTATTGCGATGACCGCCAGAGCCTCCGAAAAAATGGAATGGTGCAGCAAAGAAACCTCAAGACGAATCATTAACGCCCTCACGAGAAATAATCTTCCTTCTGTGTGCATGAAGTTCTCAGCCGCCGAGATCTCTCAGACGCTTCTGAACGGCCGTAAAATCTCAGGGAGCAGCTTTGAACTTACGATACTTTCGGAAATCGGACACTGCGAATCCAGATATATTAATGCTGATGAACTTGAAGATGTGATTTCGTCGGGCATTGAGGCATAAAATGTAATATAATATTCACATCAGCTTTATAAATTCAAACTTTTTAGAAAGGGGGTAAAACGTTACAGAATTTAAGTATTTTAGCTTTTATGTTCCGACAATAATGTTTGCTAAAATTCCAGCCAGCTTCTGAAGCGAGAACCAAGCAGGAAGCGAATAATACCCGTACGTTAGCGGGGAATTTAAGGCTCTGGAGCGTTATATCAAACGCAAGTAGCAGAATATCGTGAAAGCGGACGCGATGAACGAGCAAGGGAACATAAAAGTTAATTTATAACTTTTTATAAGTTTTCTGTAACGGTGCTCCAGAATGGATATTCGTTTTGTACAACGCGGGTGCGAAATTGATGACAGACTCAGGGATTACATGGAGAAGAAAATTTCAAAGCTCGAAAAATTCTTCAAGCGTATTCTCAACTGCCAGATAGTCGTTACTCATCACAAGGGCAGCTTCAACGTTGAGACTACAGCCAATGCAAACGGTGTAATTCTCAGGGCAGAGGAAGACGCTTTAGAGCCGAGAAAGGCATTCGACCAGTCATTGAAGAATCTTGAGCGAAGGATTAAGAAATATAATTCCTACCTCAAGGACAGAGCGCAGCTTGGCGCAGGCGAGGAGTTCACGTTCAGCGTTGACGAGGAAACCGATAACGCCGCTAACGCTCCGGCAGTCGATAAGGTCAAGAAAGTCGAAGTTCACCCTATGGAAGCTGCTGAAGCCGTTATGCAGATGGAGCTTGTCGGGCACGCTTTCTTCATGTTCCAGAACGCGGCCACAGGCGATATTAATGTGGTCTACAAACGCGGAGAGAACAGCTACGGGCTTATTGAGCCGGTCAGATAACCAGAGAACAAAAATCCCTCCGGCCTTTACTAAGCTGGAGGGACTTTTCTTGTTCAGTCCCCTAGAATTTTACTAAGCCATTCTTGAAGGGCGTTGCCGTCTCGGAGAAGTTTACCGTCAGGCGAAGTGAAAGCATGTTTCGTGTAGCCCTCTGCGGCAATCTTCCCAGAATCGGCGTGGAATATCCTGCACGTGAAAACTATGCTTACTTTCGTCAGCTTCGTTATGGTCGTCTCAATGTCTATTTCCTCATCGTAATAAAGCGATGATTTATACCTGCAATGAGCCTCGACTACCGGCAGAAGCACTCCCTCATTTTCCCAGAGAGAGAAACTTTTTCCGTTGGCCCGGCAGAAATCTGACCGCCCCATCTCGAACCAGTCCATGTAACGCCCGTAATATGCCACGCCCATTTTGTCCGTCTCGCCGTAACGTACCCGTGTTCTTGTTATGTGTTTAGTCTCAGACATCTTTCGCTAAAAACCTCCTGTAAAGTCTCAGTTCCTCACGCATAATATCACATGTAGCGTTTTCGCCGGACATGATGAGATACCGCCGACGCTAACACGAAACCTATGCTCAATCCTGAGAGCGATATTAAGCAGTCAGTGCCGTTAATCCTCGCCCAGTCGAGACGGTTCATGTAAAGCCCCGAAATAGCGTAGAAGAATAAATCGCCAGGTATCAGCGGAATTATCGAAGGGTACACGAAATATGTTGAGGGCTGACGGCGTTTGACAGCTAGAAACTCAGCGTATAACGCCGCCACTGAGGCCGATAATGTCATGTATGCCAGTCTGCTGTCAGTGAATGACGGAAGAATTATCACGGCCATTCTCGACAACGCTCCGCCTAATCCGGCAAGCCATAAATCATTAACCGGTATCCTGAACACTATTCCGAAACCTACGGAGGCCATGAACGATAACACCACAAGAAGTCCCGAATTGCTCAGAGGCACAAGCGAGCCGCTAATCATTCCATCGCCGCCGAACATCATGAATGCCGCGTATATTCCTGCGGCCATAGCCATTGTCTCAATGGAAATCTTCAGCATTTGAAGTATCCCGTTAATCTCGCGTCCGCATAAAAGATTACGCATAGCGTTGACCAAAGGTATTCCGGGCAGGACAAGCATAGTCAGCGTTATCATCGTTACGGGGAAATTGGCGTTGAAGCCTGAGTATATGAACATCACGGCACATGACGAGGCCGCCCACATCGTAAGCGAATTAACAAGTATTCGGTCTAATCCAGTGCGTTCAAGCCACATCATCAGGAAATGAATCAATACCGTTATGCAGGCTATAGGGATTATGTCCCAGAGTGTCGCCCCGAAAATAAACCCTAAACACAGCATGGCGCATACTTTTCCCGAAATGATTACGCATTCGGGGTAATCGTTGACGTTCATTGCCCGTTCTAGCATTTGGGCGAGGGTCTTCGGATTGGGGGTTATCTCGGCGACTTTGTACGATAACTGATTGAGCCTCTTTAATCTCTCAAGATGAATCCCCGATGACGGAATTGAAATCTGACGGGACGAGTAATTACCCTCAGAGTCTAATGCGCTGATTGACATGTGGGTGCTGAGAAGGAAGACGCTTACGTCGCTCAACCCGTAGGCTCTGCAAATAAACTCAGCGGCAAGACTCACACGTTCGAGGCTCGCGCCGCTGATAATCATGTTACGGCTGAGGTTCACGCAGAAAGTTAAAATGTAGTCTATGTCTCGCATATTCTATGAATTTCTCTCCGCAGACTCGATTACATGTTTCGCCAGAACAGCGGTAGTTACCGCCCCGACTCCGCCCGGAACAGGCGTTATCGCCCTCACTAAAGGCTCGACAGCCTCATAGTCAACATCACCGACTAACTTCCCGTCATTGTCCATGTTAATCCCAACATCAATCACGACCTGACCGGCTGAAACAAAATCAGCACCGATGAATTTCGCCCGTCCTATTGCCGCTATGAGAATGTCGGCGTTACGGCAGATTTCGGGTAGATTCTTTGTCATCGAATGGCAGATAGTTACGGTAGCGTTCCGCTGCATGAGGAGCATTGAGACAGGACGGCCAATTACAAGACTGCGCCCGATTACGGCGACATTCTTTCCGGCAACGTCAATCCCGTAATAATCGAGAAGCTCAATACACGCCTGCGAGGTGCAGGGAGGATAGCCCGTCCCTGAGCCTGTGAAGACTCCTGCGAGCGATAAGTCTGTCATGCAGTCAACATCTTTTTCCGGCGATAACAACTCACAGGCCGAACGCTCAGTATCTTTATCGTCAAGCGGCCTGCACATTAAGCACCCGTGAATCGAATCGTCCTCGTTAATCATTCGTATGCGATTCAAGATTTCGTCCTTCGTTGAATTTTCGGGCAGGACGATTTTTTTGAGAGCGATTCCGATTTTCTCACAGCGTTTTGAGGCTCCCGACTCGTAGGCAACATCGCCGGATTTCTCGCCGACTCTGAGCGTTGCGAGCGTTGGAGTTATGCCTCCGGCTTTCAGAGCGGCACAGCGGGCGGTTAATTCTTCGGTCAGTTTAGCGGCGGCAGGCACGCCCTTCAAGACTTCGGCCATTCTAAACCCTCCTCACTATCAGAGTAACTTTGCCGGAAATATCGTCAGCCTTAGTGAGGTATTCAGCGAGAAGAGAATCGACTTCTGACTCGACATCACGAGCCTGCGGACAATCCTTGAGGCTTCCGGCGTTGATGTAGACGTTCATTGCAGCGGCGTTCATTGCGCCCTCGCAGAGCGAGACTCCGCAGCCCACGTCAGAGATTAACATTACGTTTCCCTTCTCCATGACGGCCTCAAGCATGTCCATAATCTCGCAGCAGCACTTCACCATTTCTAGGGGAGCTTTGCAGGCATTGAGGGCGGCTTTCTCGAAGATTGATTTACGGTTTGGGTAATCCTTCGGGAGTTTCCATGCCGCTGAAAGCTCAGGGAATGTCTTAGCGTCCTCGTCAGCAAGCTCAAGAAGCCTTACCCTTAATTTTTCAGAGCGTTCAACGATTGATTTCATTTCCGGCTCAACGTCAGTATATTTTCTGTTGCCGACAGTGAAGTTAGCGGCCATCTGACACAACGCCGCCCCTAACGCCCCAACTAATGCAGAGGCGGCTCCTCCGCCGGGCATGGAGACTTTCGCGCCTAAAAGTTTCGTGAAATCGGCGCAGGATTTCTTCATTAATGATTCGTCAGCCATCTTAGAATAACCCCGTAATCTTTCCGTCAGCGTCAACGTCAATGTTGAGAGCGGCAGGTTTCTTAGGAAGTCCCGGCATAGTCATGATTTCGCCCGTTACGGCGACAAGGAAGCCTGCTCCAGCCGAGAGCCTCACTTCACGGACGGTAATTCTGAAGCCTGAAGGCCGTCCGATTTTCGCCGGGTCATCGGAGAGCGAGTACTGAGTCTTGGCCATGCAGACGAGTAAATCATCTTTTCCGAGTTCGTGAATCTGAGCGAGGTCTTTCTCGGCCTGAGCCGTGAAATCAACCCCGTCAGCCCCGTAAATCTCTCTGGCTATTGCGTTCATTTTCTCTTTGGGACTCATTGATGTTTCATAGATGAATCTGAAATCAGAGGGTTTCTCGCACGCCTCGACAACTTTTCTTGCAAGTTCTTTACCGCCCTCGCCGCCTTTAGCCCAGACTTCCGAGAGAGCGAATGACGCTCCGAGTTCCTCGCACTTCTTCGCGACAAGCGCAAGTTCAGCCTCAGTGTCATTAGGGAATCTGTTGATCGCTACGACAACGGGGAGGCCGTATTTCTGAATGTTCTCGATGTGCTTGATGAGGTTCGGAATACCTGCCTCAAGCGCGGCTAAGTCTTCGGTGTTGAGTTCGGTCTTTTTGCGTCCGCCGTGCATTTTCAAGGCTCTTACGGTAGCAACAACGACAACAGCGTCAGGTTTAAGCCCTGCCACTCTGCACTTTATGTCGAGGAATTTCTCAGCCCCCAAATCCGCGCCGAAGCCTGCCTCAGTAACAAGATAGTCAGCGCACTTCAACCCTAACCGTGTAGCCTGTACCGAGTTGCAGCCGTGAGCGATGTTAGCGAAAGGCCCTCCGTGAATGAATACGGGGCTTCCTTCGAGGGTCTGAACAAGATTAGGTTTTATAGCGTCCTTGAGGAGAACGGCCATTGAGCCGGCGGCTCCTATGTCTGAGGCTGTAACGGGCTTTCCGTCGTAAGTGTAAGCAAGAACCATTCTTCCGAGCCTCGCTTTAAGATCCATCAAATCGGCTGACAGGCACAGAATCGCCATGACCTCAGAAGCTACTGTTATATCGAAGCCCGACTCTCTCGGAACGCCGTTAGCCTTGCCGCCGAGACCGATGATTATGTTGCGTAACGCTCTCTCGTTGAGATCCATGACCCTTCGGAAAACGACTCTTCTTGGGTCAATGTTGAGTTCGTTTCCCTGCTGAATGTGATTATCGAGCATGGCGGCGCAGAGATTATGAGCGGTGGTTATAGCGTGAAGGTCGCCGGTGAAATGAAGGTTAATATCCTCCATTGGTATGACTTGGGCATAACCGCCTCCGGCCGCTCCGCCTTTGAGTCCGAAGCTGGGGCCTAATGAAGGTTCGCGGAGAGCGGCCATTGAGTTTTTGCCGATTTTCCGAAGACCGTCAGTAAGTCCGACAGTGGTAGTAGTTTTTCCCTCGCCGGCAGGAGTCGGAGTGATGGCGGTAACGAGGATTAATTTACCGTCAGGCTTACCGCTGAGACGCTTGAAGACTGACGGTGAGATTTTGGCTTTGTAACGCCCGTAAAGTTCGAGTTCGTCCTCTGAAATCCCGATACCTTCGGCAACTTTGACGATGGGTTTGGGATTAGCAGACTGCGCAATTTCTATATCGCTTGGAAATGACATTGAAAAAAAATTCTCTCCTTTGAGTTTTTCGGAATTATACCAGAGTACGGGGATTATCAGTTTTTTCTTAGTGTATAATCTCGAATCAAAAAGGATAGAAAAGTTAATGGGAAAAGTCTTATTCATCAGTCAGAAAAATTATGAGCAGTCCGAAATTGACGCGGCGATTCTGAGAGCGTTCGAGAATTTCGGGGGCGTAAGGAATTTCATCAGCAGGGGCGATAAAGTTCTCCTGAAAGTCAATCTAGTCTCCGGCCATGACGTTAAGCGCAGAGTTACTACAGACCCGTCAATCGTTAGGGCAGTCGCGAAATTAGTGATTGAGGCAGGGGCGACTCCGTTTATCGCAGACAGTCCAGGTATCGACAACTTCAAGGGTGCCGCCGAAAAAGTGGGCTTCATGAATGTAGCTCGTGAACTTGGTATCGAGTGTCATGAACTCACTGACCCTGTTGACCTCCCTGTGAACGAGGGGGCTGACTTTCACCGAATACAGGTTAGCAGGTATGTGCTTGAGGCTGACAAAGTAATTAACCTCGCGAAGCTGAAAACTCACGGTCAGATGTATTTGACGATGGGCGTTAAAAATTTGTTCGGCTGTGTTCCGGGAAGGCTGAAAGCTGGCTGGCATTACAACGTCGGCTTGAGCCGTGAGAAATTCGCGTCTCTACTGCTTGACATATACATGGGAGTTAAACCGGCGTTCACGATTCTTGACGGGGTAATAGGAATGCAGGGGGACGGCCCGACATCGGGCGAGCCTTACGAGTTCGGAGTGATAGGGGCGTGCATTGACGCATTGACGATGGACTTTCATCTCTGCGGAATGCTCGGCGGAAAACTTGAGGATTACCCTCTCTACATGGCCGCTAAAAAACGAAACATGCCTCAGTGTAATTTAGACCCTTCGGACGTTGAGGGCGATATAGATTCGTCCCATGTCTTCCCGAACGTTAAACTCCCCAAGACTCGTTCAATGAGATTGCTTCCTCATATACCATTCCTCGACAGGCTGATGACCTCGAAGCCGGTACACATTCCCGAACTCTGCATAGGCTGCGGAAGGTGCGCCGAGATTTGCGCCGCCGGAGCGTTGAGGCACGAGAACAGGCACTTATACTTCGACTACGGGAAGTGCATAAGATGTTACTGCTGTCATGAGATGTGTCCCGTGAAAGCCATTAAGTTCCGTGAAAGTATGCTCGTGAAAATTGTGAACAGGATTTTCTAACGGTTTGACAAAATCGGGCGTTATTGTTATATTTCAACGGTTGAAACTTCAACGGCCCCGTAGCTCAGTGGATAGAGCGACTGCCTCCTAAGCCGTAGGCCGGGTGTTCGAATCACCCCGGGGTCGCCATTAAGCCTTAAAGCCTCCCTAAAATTTAGAGTCATAAAAAAATCCCGAACCTTTCAGAACGGGATTAAGTTTTGTTTTATCACTTGAAGAATTTTGATGTAGGGTACTTTGCTCTTGCCGAATTAATAGCTTTCATGAGGTTGGCGCGGATTTCGTTTGGCTTGGTCATGCCGTCAACGTTACCGGCGATGAAGTGATTGCCGATGTACAATGAGCCTCTCTCAATATGAATGTCATACGGTGCGATTTCAAGCTGTAAATACTTGTCGAGCGCGGCCTTTAACGATGTCATAACCGCCCGTGTGTCAACGTTTTTCCTGCCCTTAACGGCTTCCGTTCCGTCAACAGTCAGTGAAATATCGTTCCTGCCCTCTTTAATCTCCGTCCTCAGAAGCCCCAGCGAATACTTCCGCTCAATCGGTATTCCTCTGTCATGAAGCGTCTTGACCGCTGTGGCTAATCTCTTGGGCGACTCAGGGTGGTTCATGTAGATTCCGTACTCGTGAATCGGCTGTTTATACTCCTCCGCTATAAAACGCTCGAACAATGTTATCATTCCTGTCGCCGAGTAACCTGCTTTAATCAGCGCGTCAAGCCCTAATCTGTCAGCCTCAGCCTCAAGCTCCATAGTGTACGCACTCGTTACGGCAACCTGCGCGACCTGAGCTAGTATCACAGGCGCGGCAGCCCCTCCGCTGAGAATCATAACCGCCAACGCTCCGAGCGTTACTTTATCGGTGTCAGCGGCCATTCTGAGCGAGTGTTTACGGTCGGCATGTATCATTTCGTGAGCCATTACGGCGGCAAGTTCAGAGTCGGTGTTAAGAGCGTCAATTATTCCTGTGGTGAAAAATATGAATCCTCCCGGCAAACAAAAAGCGTTCATTGCCTCAGTTTTAACGAGCCTGATTTCCCACTTGATACGCCTCGACATGAAAGGCTCAATCCTGTTGAGAATCATCTCAAGTTTAGAGACAATAGCAGGATCGGAAGTCAAAGGCCATTTCTCCTCAATCTGTTTCATTGCACGGCGGCCTATCTCAACTTCCTTCGGTAAATCGGGGTCTTGTTCTTCTGAAAATGATGTGCCTGTAAAAAGGAAAGGGATAAGAATTATTACGGCTGCTAAAAATTTCCTCATTGCCTAGTAAAAATAACCTCCTCCCATTTTTGCGTAGCTTGCGGCGGCATTCTTTGCGTGAGCGCGTGAAACCATCTCGGATCTCAAGCCTGACGAAAATTTCTCAAGTTCCGAAACAGCTTCGTCCTCCGCCTTGATGATACTTTCGGCAATTTCGCGGCTCTCCTCGATTAATGCCGGCAGTTCCGTATCGTCAGGGTAAAGCTCAAGAAGTCTCATTCCGAAACCGTCAGTAATTTTCGTTCCGTCAGTATCAAGCCCCGACTCTTCAAGAACATCGCGCCACCCGTCCGCAAGAAGCCTTAACTGTGAAATCAATTCGTCCTTGCATTCAAGTATTCGGGAAAGCTCGTCCATGTCGCCGTTAAGGACAACGGCCTCAAGTTCCCTTGAGATCATTGCCCTTAATGTGCGGCAGTATTTTATTTCGCGCTGTATTAAATCTTTTGCGCGGTCTAATACTTTATCCTGCGAGGGTAAATCCTGCTTTAGCATTTTTCGCCGGTGAAGGGTTCGCGTATGATACTGCCGGTTTCTCAGGCTTCTTACCCTCAAGCTCGTTCATAGCGTTCTGAAGGTCTTTATCTTCGGGGTGTTCCTCCTGATACTTCTGCAATAACTGCATCAATGCGCTCTCCCATGTCTGTTTGAGTTCCTCAAGCATTCCGCGTACCGTGCGGATACCTTCGACTTCTTTCTTCATGTTCGCGTCAACTAACATCTGGTACATGTACTCGTAAAGCTGCATGAGCTTGTCGGCCATGTCTCCGCCTCTCTCCTTGTTGAGAGTAACCATGAGTTCGCGGATAACTTCCTGAGTACGGATAATTTCTTTGTTCGCCGTGTCGTAATCAGGTGTTTTGGCGACCATTGCGTTTTCGGCGGTTCGGCAGGCTTTTATGCCGATGTCGTAGGTGATGAGGAGAAGCTGCTCTTTTGTTGCCGTTGAGATTCTCGTAGCCTGATATGTGTACTGGGCGTTATTCGTGTTAGCCATTATAAGTCCCCCTGAAATTTTTTTTGTATCTCTCTCTTGACAAAATATCGGCTTATTGTTCCTTCTCTTTTAACGCTCCGGCCTAAATATCAAGATTCTTAACCTCATGAGCGTTGGCAATGATGAACTGTCTTCTCGGCTCGACCTTGTCGCCCATTAGAATATCAAAGTATTCATCGGCAAGAAGGTTATCGTCAAGCTCAACTTTCTTGAGGATTCTTTTTGCCGGATCCATTGTGGTTTCCCAGAGCTGAGCCGGATTCATTTCGCCGAGTCCCTTGTAACGCTGGACGCTTACTTTCGAGGGGTCTGCCGCGCTGTCAACATGAGTCCTGAGTTCCCTGTCGGTGTAGCAGTAATGAACTTCCTTTCCGTACTGAACACGGTATAACGGCGGCTGTGCAAGGTACAGATACCCCTGCGCCAGAAGTTCCGGCATGTGTCTGTAAAAGAACGTCAGCAACAACGTAGCGATATGCGCGCCGTCAACGTCGGCATCGGTCATGATGATAATCTTGTGGTAGCGGAGCTTGCTCGCGTCAAACTCGTTGCCGATTCCGCAGCCCAGTGCCGTTATGATGGTCTGAATCTCGCGGTTCGCTAACATCTTGTCCATGTGAGCTTTCTCGACATTGAGAATCTTTCCGCGCAGAGGAAGTATAGCCTGAAATTTCCTGTCCCTTCCCTGCTTGGCCGAACCGCCTGCGCTGTCTCCCTCAACGATGTATAGCTCAGTATTCTCGGCTTTCTTCGAGGAACAGTCAGCGAGTTTTCCGGGAAGACTCATTCCTGACATTGCGCCTTTGCGGACGAGTTCACGGGCTTTCTTTGCGGCCTCACGGGCACGTCTGGCGCGGATAGCCTTCTCAGCGATCGGCCTGACGATTTCCGGCCTGTCCTCGAACGCTGAGATTAACCCCTCGTAAATGAACGAGTCTACCGCTCCCCTGACCTCGCTGTTTCCGAGTTTGGTCTTTGTCTGACCCTCGAACTGAGGTTCGCTCAGCCTCACCGACAGTACGCAGGTCAATCCTTCCTTGAGGTCATCGCCGGTTAAGTTCTCCTCCTTGTCCCTGAGAATCTTTCCCGAACGGGCAAGCTCATTCAATGCTCTAGTCATTGCGCTTCTCAAGCCTGCAAGGTGAGTGCCGCCCTCAATCGTGTGAATAAGGTTTGCGTAGGTGTACATATGTTCCTGATAGCCGTCGTTGTACTCGAAGCCGACATCTATGGAAACATTGTCCCTCATTCCCGAAAGCACTACAGGTTCGGAGAACAAGGGCATTCTGTCGCGGTCAATGTACTTAACGAATGCGCCTATACCGCCCTTGAAGAAGTATTCGCGCGATTCATTAGTGCGCTCGTCAAGGACTGAGATTTTGAGGCCGGGATTAAGGAACGCCAATTCCTTGAAACGGCTCTTTAATGTGTCGAGCGAATGGTGAACGTCCTCGAAGATTTCATGGTCAGGAAGGTACTCTATTCTTGTTCCCTGCCAGTCAGCCGGTACGCCCTCGCTCAAATCAGTAACAGGTACTCCGCGCTCGAAACGCTGAGTTTTCTCGATACCGTCCCTTGCAATCGTTACAACAAGCCATTCCGAAAGAGCATTAACGACCGATACGCCTACGCCGTGAAGCCCTCCTGAAACTTTATACGCGCCCTCGCCGAATTTCCCTCCTGCGTGGAGAACGGTCAATACTACTTCGCTTGTGGGTCTTCCGTTGTATGGGTGAGGGTCGGTGGGGATTCCCCGTCCGTTGTCCTGTACTGAGATGCTCTCGTCAGGGTGAATAATGATTTTTATATTGTCGCAGTATCCGGCCATTGCCTCGTCAACCGAGTTATCGACAACTTCGTAGACAAGGTGATGAAGTCCGCGTGTTGAGGTGTCGCCGATGTACATTCCGGGACGTTTGCGGACGGCTTCGAGGCCCTCTAAGACTTTTATGCTTTCTGCTCCGTATTTTTCTGATGATGGTGATGAGTTATTGATTTCCATTTCTTCCTCCTGTTGATTTCACAGGTGATTATAACAGAACGGGCGGAGGCTATAAAAAAACAGGAGAAGCCATAATCTTGACTCCTCCTGTTAATTTTCAGTTACAGTTAGAACAGCGGTGCAAGTACCAACGCAACAACAGTCATTAACTTAATGAGAATGTTCAGCGCAGGGCCTGCGGTATCCTTGAAGGGGTCGCCTACTGTGTCGCCGACTACTGCCGCCGCGTGGTTGGCAGAGCCTTTGCCGTTGAAGTGTCCCTCTTCAATGTACTTCTTCGCGTTGTCCCATGCTCCGCCGGAGTTGGCCATGAACAAAGCCATCATTACGCCGGTAACGATCGCTCCGCCGAGAAGACCGCCGAGAGCTTCCTTGCCGAGAATGAATCCGACAAGTACGGGCACAACGATTGCCATAACGCCGGGAAGTATCATCTGAGTTAAAGCGGCGTGTGTCGAAATCGCTACGCACTTCTCGTACTCAGGACGGCCAGTTCCCTCCATAATGCCGGGAATCTCATGGAACTGTCTGCGGACTTCCTCAATCATTGAGCCTGCCGCCTTGCTCACAGCGTCAATCGAGAGCGAGCAGAAAATGAACGGAAGCATACCGCCGATGAGAAGACCTACGATGACTTTAGGCTCCATGATGTTAATGCCGTTGGTGATGTGAGCTGCCTGCGAGTAGGCAACGAAAAGCGCGAGTGCCGTCAATGCCGCTGAGCCGATAGCGAGTCCCTTGCCCATAGCGGCGGTGGTGTTGCCGATTGCGTCAAGGTGGTCTGTGATTTTGCGAACGCCCTCAGGAAGCTCGCTCATCTCGGCGATACCGCCTGCGTTGTCAGCGATGGGGCCGTAAGCGTCAACGCTCAGCGAAATGCCGGTGATTGAGAGCATTCCGACAGCGGCGACAGCGACACCGAACATTCCTGCAAGGTAGTAGCTCACGAGAGTGGCGAGGCAGATGAGGAGTACGGGAATACCAGTTGACATCATTCCAAGCGAGAGGCCGGAAAGAATTACTGTTGCCGCACCGGTATCCGATGTTGAAGCCACGCTCTGAACGAATCTGTAATCGCCCGATGTGTAAATCTCCGTAACGATACCGATTATTATTCCAGCGAGAACACCTGAAGTTACCGACAGGAAGACGTTAATCGAGTTCGAGAAGAAGAAGAACAGACTCAGTACGAACGTTCCGGCAATCATGAGGCCTCCTGCAACGAATGTGCCGGTTCTCAGAGCAAAGGCAGCGTCTCCGTCCTCAATGCGTTTCACGACACCGTCCATACCGGGAAGTTTTCCGATGATTGAACGAACTAATGAGGCGTAAGGAGCTTTCTGTGAAATCATCATGCATCCCACGATTGAGGAGAATACGCCCCAAGCCGCAAGGAACAGAGGATAACCGATTCCCCAGAGTCCTAATTTTTCGCCGCCTGCCGTGAACGAATAGACTGCGCCGATAGCCATAGCGGCAAGTATTGAGTTGACGTATGACTCGAAGAGGTCAGCTCCCATTCCGGCGATGTCGCCTACGTTGTCGCCGACGTTGTCAGCAATCGTAGCGGGGTTACGGGGGTCATCTTCGGGGATACCGGCTTCGACTTTTCCGACGAGGTCAGCACCGACATCAGCGGCCTTCGTGTAAATTCCTCCGCCTACACGTGCGAACAGTGCGATTGAGCTTGCGCCCATTCCGAAAGCTGTGAGAGCGGCGAGGTTATTCTCGGTGAGGAACATGAAAGCCACGCCGAGTCCGATTAACCCCAGACCGACTACTACCATGCCGACAATGCTTCCGCCTGAGAAAGCTACCTCAAGGGCGTTTCCTGCGGCTGAGAGAAGACTGTCATCGGAGGCCGGAGCGGCTTCGGGAGCTGAATCTTCAGCGGAAGCGTCAGATTTTTCGAGGTCAACGGCTGAGGATTTCTTTGCCTTTTTGGGAGTGCTGTCTGCCGGAATAGCGGCGAGAGCGGCATAAGTAGTACGTCCGTTTGAATTAGTAGCGACATACATACCTATCCAGCCTGCTGTTGCCGAGCATAAAGCACCGAGAACGAACGCGAATGCCGCGCCGAGTCCGAGACCGGGAGCAGCGATGAGGAGTACGGCAACGACTCCGACGAAAGGTGCGAGCCATGAGTATTCCTTTTTGAGGAACGCCATAGCACCGCCGTGAATAATCTCAGAGAGTTCAGCGACACGGTGATGACCGATCTGACTCTCTTCGAGTTTCTGGTATACGGTCCAAGCGTAGAAGCCTGCGAGTACACCGAACACTATGGTAACGAAAACTAAGAAAAGCCACATTGAAATATTACCTCCCTGTTAATGGTGAGATTGAATTGTTCAATTATAGCCTAAAAATTTTTTTGCACGGAATTTTTGTTACATTTTGCAAATGATTCCGAGATTTTCAGCGAGCTTCAAGATTGTATTTTCAGTGAGCTGAGTGATGTCGATGATCGCCTCAAGAGGGTAATTTGAGGCTTATGCCGTTATTCTGCAAAAAATCAGCGAGGCGGTAACGAATGAATCGAGCCGCCTCCTTTATGATAATGAGGTCTGGGGAGCTAATACTTACGAATGCTTCCTGATGACTAAGAATGCCGCCGCTAACACTGACATCAGCATTCCTGTTCCTGAATTACAGCCTCCGTTTGAAGTTCTTATTCCGTTAGTATTCAGACCGCTCACAGTTCCTAATGAGCTTCTGACCTCCTGAGTGCTTCCTTCAGGAATTACTCCCATCGTTACATCGTAGTTCGTGTTATCTGCAAGCCCCGATTTTGATATCGAAATAAGTGCTGATCTCTTATCCGAATCCGGCGTTATCGTTACGAGTTCACCTGCACTGGGATTTACCGCGTCTGCTTCCGATGTAGCTACAGGGGTACTGCTTCCGTTGAGGTAGATGTTCCATTTTGAAACCGCAAACCTGAGAACGATTACGCAAACATAGTTATCATTATCGGACAAAAACGACGTATCACTCTCAGAATCGAATGCCTCTCTTGAGATTGTCATTCCGTCAGCGTTCACAAAACCGTTGTCAATGAGCCTCTGAACTACCGTATCTATTACCGGCTCGACATGCCTTGTAACTCTCACCCTCAATACAGCGTCATTCCTCACGAAATCATCTGAGGCTGTAATCATCACTGAATAATCTCCTGATGCCGTCTCCGCTGCCGTAACGCTGAACTCCGGCGAAATATCATTTTCCCTCAATGAAGGTTCTGAAGTTCTGGCGACTGTTAAGCCTGACGGTACTGTTCCGATTATCCAGTGAACGCGCCCCTGATTATTAGCCGCCTCGAACGGTACTGCCTTAGTTTCTCCGGCCTCAAGCGAAACAGTCTGCTCTTTAGGGGCTATTGTGAGGGTATCTTCAGGAAGTGTGGCCGCTAATGAGATTTCGAGATTAGCCGAGTTCCCGTAGATGTCAGTGATGATGACAGTTCCGTCATAAGTCTGCCTGTAAGCGGCGGCATAAGGAGCTATTGCGAAGGTCATTTTGCTGTCGTCGGAAGTGATTGTTAGATTGAACGCTGAAGGAGCGTTATCCGGCGAAAGTTTACAGCTCTTAGGCGGAGCATTGTAGTAATTAACGCTTTCAGTGTTTGTTTTGCCTACGGGTGAAATCAGAACTACCCTTCTGTCGGGACTAAGCACGATTTTTGGGAGTGTTACGTTAATTACGAGGTCTGCGCTGACATCATTGCTCTGGTAATCGGTGAAGTAAAGGGCTGTAGTGTAAACCGCTTTTTTTACGGCTAACGGCTCTGCTGTTACGGTGATTTCCCCTGAACCGTCCTTTAAGTCAGTCCATTTCACGGAAATTTTGACATCGTCTGAAATATCTTCAGTCATGAACCATTTAACAGGCTCAGAGTTCAGGAACGTTAATACTGCGTCAGCCGACTCACCGTAAACGACATCAATTTTCACGGACTTGTCGCCAGAGAGGGCAATCGGCGGAACGTTCTTGACAGTCCAGTTCACTGTGTAGGTTTTAGCCCGTCCAGAAACGTCAGATACAGTTATATTGGCTGAATAATTACCGTCAGGAGCATTTTTCGGAGCAGTTACAGCGAATACAGCCGAGTTTCCGACAGCAGATTTCAGATCGAACTTGAAGCCCTCAGGAATTGTATTGCTTACGACAGCCCATGAGAGCGTTCCGAAAGCATTGCCGGCATTAAGTGTTATGTCCGATGAAAGCCCCGACAATATATTTCCTGATTGCCCCGTCCCGTCAACGGCCACTGAAATATCTCCCGATGCGAACGCCTTGACGGTTACATTGACGACGGCGTTGCAATCAAAAGCGTTTACGAACTCGATTGATTTTGTGTAAGTTCCTTCTTTTGCGAGAACATCAACGCTTACCGTAATGACCTCACCAGACTGACCGCAAGTGAAAGTAATCCCGTCCCCTGCGTCAGACGGACTCCAACTGGCTATCTCAGAATTGTACCCGTCGCCGCTGACGGCATGGAGCGTGAATGATGATGTCTTTCCGATTTCGGCTGAGACGGTGATATTTTCCTCAGTGAATACGAGAATAGGCAGTACGGCGCGAAGACTGACTCTCGATGATGCAGTTCTTCCGTTCGCGTCAAAAACTGTGAAGTTTCCGCTGTAAGTGTAATCCCCTGACGTGTCTATATCAGGCGAAACAGTGAAGGTGATTGCTCCGCTGTAAGGGGCAGTCATTGAGGAGCTGTCGTTTGACGTGATTTTGATATTGAAACGGCTGTAGTTAGAGGCTTCATCTTTCGGGGAAATGTCCCAGCTTACCGGCTTCTGATAGAGGGAGTTCAGCGAGCGGCTTTTTGGCTTCGACATGTCAGCGTAAAGGTTAATAGCTTCTTCAGCGAGTAATATACTGTTGATGAACTTCAAATCCCACCCGATTATGGGCATAAGGTCTTTGCTTTCTGGAGATAAGTCTCTGGAAATATAATCGTAATCGAACTGCCCTTGCTCAATCCTCACTGAGCCAGTAACAGGAGCTGTGATATTCTCTGGTTCTTCTTCAGCGTTGTAGAAGATTCGGAGTTCTTTGACATATACATCAAGAGACTCGCGAGTGTTATCCACATCATAAAAAATCTCATCTGTCTGTGTGCTGAGAACGTCATAGCTTAACCACGAAGGAAGATTGAAGTTGTCTCCTAATGCAGCGATGTCTACCGATGTCCCATAGGGGAACTGCATGAGAACATGTTTTGAACCGCTCACAAGATTGTCGCTCTTTAAGACAGCCTCGCCAGTTTCTTCGTCAAATTTTTGTTCATAAGTGCCGTCCTCGTTCAGAACATACAGGTAGTCCGGCACAAGGTCATAACTCGTCTTGAACGTCAGAACAACGCTGTACCTGAAATCAGCACTGGTGTAACTGTCGGGGCTGTAAGTTATGCAGTCATTGAACGCTCCGAGCCAGTAGTTACTAGCATCGAAAGGAGCTACTTCAATTTCGATGTCCATTGACGCTGAAATTATGCCCGGAATCAAAACGATGTCCTCGCTTTCATCGTAGACAATATCACCGCTTGCGTCCCTTGACTCAACCTCGCCGAGCATGAATGCTTCAGGAACAATATGGTACTTGTTAGCGTCAGCACTCAAAGCGTTGTAAGGCGGCAATTTCCCCTCAATTATCAAGCTGTCATCACTTGCAATTCTGCTTGTGTACCAATCACCGCAGACATTAACCCATTCAACTTGGCTGGAAATATCTTCATCGCCGGATAAAACATAAATCCTAGTCCTGTAATTGTAGCCCTCAGTATTGCTGTAGGTGATGGGTTCTTCATTCAGGAAAATCTCATCGGCAGTAAGCGCATACACTGCTCCCGAAACGGTCAGGAGAGCAGAAAATGCAAGAAGCACTAACAAAAAATTCCTTCGCATAATAAAATACCTCCTTAATGAAAAAGTAAAATTACAACTCGGATTATACACGCTGAAAAATAGAATCATCAAATAACGAATCGCCCTCCTCAAAACGTGTATGATTAATTCAAAAACGGAGGCTCTGAAAATAACAATGCCCATCGGAATAATAGCTGAATTAAATCCCTTCCACTCAGGACACGAATCACTCCTTCGGTTCGCGAATAACCTTCCCGATTCTGACGGAATAATTTTGATTTTGTCGTCCGATTTTACTCAGAGGGGTTCGCCGTCATTGACCGATAAATTCACGAGGGCTTACACTGCTTTAATGGGAGGTGCTGACGTTGTAATAGAGCTTCCGTTCATGTATGCGTGTTCATCGGGTGAAAATTTTGCGGAAGGTGTCTGCGGAATTTTGGGGCGTTTAGGGTGTGTATCGCGTTTAGTTTTCGGAATGGAGGATTTCACTTTCAACGTTCACGGCCTCGCGGAGGCAATGACGGGAAAGGCTTTCGGCGAGGCGTTGAGGCATGAGATGAGCATGGGAGCGTCATACGCTAAGGCATGTTCGATTTCGGCGGAAAGAGTTTTTCCCGGAAGCGGTAAATTCCTCGCCCGTCCCAATAACACTCTGGCACTGTCTTACATCATGAGCATAAAACGTAACGGCTATAACATTGAGGCAGTTCCAGTGAAGCGTGAAGGATCAGTGAGCAGCAGAATGATTCGCGAAAATCCTGAAAAGTATTCCGATTTTATGCCTGACTATTCCCGCGAGGCTCTAATGAAATCTTTATCAGAGGGTAAAATATCAGCTGAAGAAAAATTATGGCCTTTGCTTCAGGGATTATTCCTCCGTTCAAAAGCTGAAGACTTGAGAAAGATTTACGGGATTGACGAAGGGATTGAGGGATTATTTCTGAAACACTGGCGGAATGCTGAGGGGCTTGACGATTTCATAGGACGCTGCGTCTGCGCTAGGTACACGAGGGCGCACATACGAAGATGTTTAATCTATATGCTTACCGGCCTTGAACGCGATGAAGCCGTGAGAGCATTAAAAGGGGGAGTGCCTTATGCCAGAGTTCTCGGCTTCAACGAAAGGGGGCGTAAAATTCTCAGGGATTGCAGGAAGACTTCAGGCATTCCCGTAATCACAAGCCTGAAATACGCTGAGGGTGCTGACGGTAAATTCTTTGCGCGGACTGAGCAGAAAGCCTCGCAGTTGTATGAGCTTACATTAAATCACAATGATATATTGTGTAAAGTTTGAGGATATGCGCTATAATTAGGCAATTCATGAAGTAAGACTAGGAAAAGGGCAGGTGTTCTTATGCCGCAGGAAGTAAAATCCAACATTGAAGAAGTCTGCGTTAAAGAAAACAGAATCTTTGACGGCAAAATTCTCAGCGTGAGATCCGATGAGGTTCTTACGCCCTCAGGTAATCACGCAACCCGTGAAGTTGTTGAACACAAACCGGCTGTCGGTATGCTCGCGTTCACGGAACGTAAAACAGTCCTTCTCGTAAGACAGTACCGTTATGCAGTTCATGAGGAAACTCTCGAAATCTGCGCCGGCCTCATCGAAAAAGGTGAAGACCCCTCACAGGCTGCCGAACGCGAAATGCAGGAAGAACTCAACGTGAAAGCCTCAAAACTTCACAGAATAGGGGAATTTTACGCTTCGCCGGGATTCTGCACGGAACTTTTCACACTGTATCTTGCCGAAGGATTCACAAGGTCATCTCTGCCACAGGACGAGGACGAAAATGTTTCGGTATGCGAAGTAAAATTAATTGACATACCGGCTATGATTCGTGAAGGAAAAATACGGGACTCGAAGACTTTTGCGGCTCTTTCGTGGCTCATGGCTAAGGAGGGGATTGCCCCTGAATGATATTGCTGTAAAGTCGCGCTAAGAGTTTTTCAGTTTTCGTTTCAAAAAAATTTTCAGTAACAGGAGAGATTAATTTTCATGTTAAACAATTTCAAAATTACGGGCAAACTCACAATAGGTTTCGGGATTGTCCTTGCGCTTTTCGGAGTTGCGGTGTTCTTCTCATGGACAAGCATTTCAGCAGTTCAGCAAGATGTCAGGCACCTTCAGAACGTTGCCGGCGGAACGGTCAAAATTGCAAACGAGTTAAACCTCACAGTCAGCTGGATACGCGCAGGCATCAGAGACCTGAGGTATTCAGAGAGCGATGAGGATATGGAGAAACTCGCAGGCTACGTCAACACCCTCCGCACATCAATCGAGAAGGGAAAGAGGCTGTACTCCGAGAATCCCAGACTTATCAGCCTTTCGGAAAACCTTCCCCAGATGGAAAATATCCTGAGAAACAGCGAGACCACAATGAACAGGACGTTCCAGATGATACGCACAAAGCGCACTGTTTCCGAGACGCTCGTCAAGGAAATCGACAAGATGATTGCGCTTCTCGACAGCGTTATCGACATGCAGTACAAGATAACGATTCAGAACCTCAAGACAAACCTTGAAGGCCATGACTACGAGACGGACATCAACCGCATAAGGGCAGTCGAGGCGTTACAGCTTGCTTTCTGCAACACGGCCAGATACTATGCTCAGGCAATGTGGTACAGAAACGCAAAGATGATGAACGATGTTACCCAGCAGATTGTTGACGGCGAGAACGCTTACAACAGGTTCTATGAGAATACGACCTACAAGGAAGTCAAAGACCTTATGAACGCCGGACGCGGAACTTTCGGAACGCTGAAGACGGGCTTCGCGGACGTTCTCAACTCGTTCACACAGACAGATCCTGCATTCCAAGCACTTCTTGCTGACGGTCTCCAGCTCGTTAATATTTCAGACAAGCTCACTGACGCAGGTATCACCCAGATCGTAACCCTCTCGCAGAACGCTTATGACTCACTGGGAAGCACAATGACGCTCGTCATCGCGCTGGCCGCAGTAGCTATCGTAATCGGTATCGGTATCGCTCTCTACATAGCGAAGTCAATCTCTGCGCCTCTCGGAAGAGTTGTTGAAATCTGCAAGCAGGCCAGCAACGGTGAAATGGCTGTAACATACAGCGATTTCGGCTACGAGGGCAAAGACGAACTCGGCAATCTCGGCGAGGCTCTCACTGAAATGTTCGCCTCACTCAGCACGGCAATCGGAGACATTCGCGGACTGGCAATCCAGAGCCACGAGACATCAGCCAACATGAAGGAAGACGCAACGAAGAACACCGACTATGCCAACAATGTACGCTCGAACGTTGCGAACGTCGTCAAGCTCATGGAGGGCAACGCCTCATCGCTTCAGGAGTCCAATGCAGGAACTGAGGAAATGTCAGCGGCATCAATGACCAGCGCACAGGCAGCAACCGACTGCGCAGAGTTCATCTCCAACATGACGACCGTAACTGGAAACGCTGTTGACACTGTTAAAGAGGCAATCGCAAACATCGTAATCCTTCAGAAGAAGACGAAGGAAAGCGGAATTAAACTTCAGGAACTCGTTGAAAGCGTCAACAAGATTTCCGAGTTCATCGGCGAAATCACATCAATCGCTGACCAGACGAACCTTCTTGCCCTCAACGCCGCAATAGAGGCCGCAAGAGCAGGTGAAGCAGGACGCGGATTCGCAGTCGTTGCAGAATCAGTACGTAAACTCGCTGAAGACTCAAGCCGTGCCGCTGAGAACGTCAGAGGACTAATTGAGACATTGCAGACCAGCGCAAGAGAGACTAAGACATCAAGCGATGAGACGGCAGTGCTTCTTGACGAGACGACCGAGAAGGCGAACAACGCTCAGGATTCACTCGGCGAGGCAATCGGACAGATTGACAAGGCCAACGACAGAATCCAGAACATCGCCGCAGTCGCTCAGGAGCAGGCAGCTTCAAGCCGTGAAATCGCCGCCGGTATCGACAACGTTACGAAGGCAACGACCGAGATTCTTCAGAACCTTGAGAGCATCAAGAACGACATGGACGAGACAGCGTTAATAGCGGAGAGAGCAGCTCAGGGAGCTGTTGACCAGACCGGACTTGTCGAGTCAATCACTGAGGCACTCTCGCAGTTCCACATTGAGGACGAAGGGTCTTCGGCGAAGAAGAGCAGCCAGAGCCGTAAAGCACTTCCGGCAAAAGCTCCGGCAAAACAGGCCAAGAAGTAATTTCTGAGCAGTTCGGGAATTAACAGCAACAAAAAAGACCGGGAGATTTTTTCCCGGCCTTTCTTTTTTCTGAGTGTGCTATTTCCTGACGCTTAATGCCCGTGAAATTGCCTCGTCTATCATCGACTGAACGTCAGAGCGAGTTACTTCGGGCTGAGGCTTTTCGGTCTTCTCCCGTCTGAAAGACGGTGCCAGCGCAACAATTATCCCCAGAATCGCAAAGCCCCAGTATACGGAAGTCTGCAAGTGGTCAATGTCCCTTGCGTTGTAACGTGTCTCATAGCGCATTTCCGTCATAGTCTGCTCAATCTTGTCCAGCCTACGCTCGACAGCGTCAAACCTGCGCTCAATTCTCGCCGTCCCGTCATTGAACATTTCCGCAGTAACGTACACAGTATTATCCTGACTTGTCATATACCGTCATTCCCTTTCGGTTTTTCAAGATACTCAAGCAGCAGCGGACTTAGTATCTTGATGTAAGTCCCTTTCATTCCGAGACTTCTGCTCTCGATAAGTCCGGCACTCTCAAGTTTTCTCAGTGCATTGACGATTACGCTCCTCGTAACTCCGACTCTGTCGGCCACTTTTGAGGCAATCGCAACGCCTTCAGGGCCGTTAAGCTCGGCGATAATGTGCTTCATGCTCTCAAGCTCCGAATACGACAGCGCACGCATGGCCATTTGAACACTGAGTCTGCTTCTCGCGGTTTCTTCAAGGACTTTAGCGCGTTCATTGAGAATCTGAATCCCTGCAAGCATTCCCAAGTATTCGGCAAGTAACACATCATCAACGATGAACGGTACTTTTTCGCGCACAAGCATTATCGTTCCGAGCCTCTCAGCACTCGCGCCGATTATCGGGACATACATCAGGTGTTTTTCAGGCTTCACGCCCTCGTAATCGTCATCGAACAATGACGCGTCCTCATCATGAATCTCGCTGTCCCTGCACCTGTTCATTCTCACAACGAACTCCTCCGGCATTACGCCGTCCCTGAAACTTTCTGACAGTGCCTTTGACGTGTATTCAGGAAGCCAGTTGTAGCCCAGAAGTCTTCCCGACCTGTCAACGATATAGACGTTAGCGGTTGAGAACTCCGACAGCATTTCCGACAAATGAGAGTAATTCAACGGTTCACCCTCGCGCTTTGCCTGAACTGCCCTTCCGACTTTTCTTGTCTTCTCCAGAAGTTCCTGAAGCCTCTCATCAGTATTGTTCTCACGATTATTATTCAAAAATCTCATCGTTAATTCCTCCCCTCTATAATAGGTAACGCCTTATGTCTCTGTTCTCGACTAATCCGCCGAGTTTTTCCCTGACAATTTCCGCAGTGATTTCGATTTTGTCTTCGTTCATGTCCGAAACGCTGAAGCTGATTTCCTCAAGTAACTGCTCCATCATCGTATGAAGTCTTCTCGCGCCTATGTCCTCCATTTCGGAGTTCATTTTGTGGGCGAGACGCGCTATTTCCTGAGTGGCCTCGTCAGTGAATGAAAGCTCAGTTCCTTCGGTTGAGATTAAAGCCTCGTACTGGCGGATTAAACTGTTCTCAGGCTCAGTGAGAATCCTCTGCAAATTCTCAATCGTCAGCGGCTCAAGTTCGACGCGAATCGGGAAACGCCCCTGCAATTCCGGAATAAGGTCAGAAGGTTTTACACCGCTGAAAGCTCCTGCCGCTATGAAAAGTATGTGGTCAGTCTTGACGGGGCCGTAACGGGTCTGAACTACCGAACCTTCGACAATCGGCAGCAAATCCCTTTGAACACCCTCGCGGCTTACGTCAGGCCCGTGAGAACTTCCGCCCTTGACGACAACTTTGTCGATTTCGTCAAGAAACACGATACCGTCCTCCTGAGCAAGGTCAAGAGCTTCTTTAGCCATTGCGTCAGAGTCGATGAGTTTCTCGGCTTCCTCCTGCTGAAGAATCCTGAGAGCCTCTTTGACTTTCATGCTTCGTTTTTTAGTTTTCTTCGGCATGATACCGCCCAGCATTTCGCTGATGTTAATTCCCATTCCCATGATGTCCATTCCCGGCGCGCCGAAAATTGACACGGGCGATGTGCTGTCGTTGACCTCGATTTCAACGTCCTTGTCATCAAGTTTTCCCTCGCGCATCATCTTGAGAAAACGCTTTCTTGTCCTTTCGTTCCGTTCTTCCTCAAGGGCAGCTTCCGCCTGATCTTGTTCATTATTGTTGTCTTCCTCGTCCTTGCTGCCTGAAAACGCTTTCATGAACTCAGGCATTGAGAATTTCTTTTCGCGTTTCGGGAGCATTGCGTCAAGTAACCTCTGCTCGGCCTTCTCAAGTGCAGGCTTCTGAACACCCTCAATCATTCTTTTTCTGACCATTGAGACAGCGAACTCGGTCAAATCCCTTATGATTGTCTCGACATCGCGACCGACATAGCCGACTTCGGTGAACTTCGTGGCTTCGACCTTGACGAACGGAGCATTTGAGAGAGTAGCGAGTCTTCGTGCGATTTCAGTTTTACCTACGCCGGTAGGGCCGACCATGAGAATATTCTTCGGCATAATCTCATGAGCGATTTCGGGTGGTAAAGCTCTTCTTCGTATTCTGTTTCTGAGAGCTATTGCCACTGAACGTTTAGCCTTATCCTGACCGACTATGTAGCGGTTAAGATGTTCGATTATTTTTGCCGGAGTTAATTCCGGACTGAGAACGTTATTTTTCTTTGTATCCATTATTCTTCTCCGAGTACCTCGACTATTATGTGATTGTTTGTGTAAATGCAGATTTCCGATGCAAGTTCGATTGAACGCCTTGCAATATCTTCGGGCTTCATGTCAGTCGCTCCGCGCAAAGCTCTTGCCGCCGCCAGCGCATACCCTGAGCCTGAACCTATAGCGGCAGCGTCGCCTTCGGGTTCGAGAACATCGCCCGCACCGCTGAGGAGCAGAGTCATCTCGGTATTGGCGGCAAGCATCATGGCTTCGAGTCTGCGTAATGCTTTATCGAGTCTCCATTCGCGGACGAGTTTCACGGCACCTTTCATGAGGTCGCCTTTTTCCTGTTCGAGGCAGTCCTCGAATTTCTCAAGGAGCGTCATAGCGTCAGCGGTAGAACCTGCAAAGCCTGTGAGAATTTTCCCGCCCAAGAGAGTTCTTACCTTTCTTGCGCCGGACTTAATGACTTGAGAACCTAATGTTACCTGACCGTCTCCGGCCATTGCGACGCGCGAGCCTTTACGAACGCATACTATTGTTGTTCCGTTAAACAGTGTTATCATTCCTTTCAATATACAAGAGCATATTATCTCATTTGCCTTTATTTTGTGAATATACAGGATAAATGAAAATTTTATGAGGTGCAATCACGAAATGATTAATATGATTAATCCTGAAGAGATTTTCCCTGTTTCCGGCTTCAACACGGTAACATACATAAAACCGGCTATAACAAGGCCAAATATAATTGCCGGTGAGTTTTCATATTACGGCGGACGTGATTTTGAGTCGCGTGTTACTCATCATTATGATTTCATCGGCGACCGGCTGATTATCGGGAAGTTCTGCCAGATAGGCGAGGGCGTTGAGTTTGTGATGAACGGTGCGAATCATCAAATGAACTGCGCTACAACATTTCCGTTCTATATTTTCGAGGGCTGGAAGGATTACGAAAAGCCCCCCGAAATTTCTGACCTTCCGTTTAAGGGCGATACTGTTGTGGGTAATGACGTATGGATAGGGCAGAATGTTACTGTTCTTCCGGGCGTTCATATCGGGGACGGGGCGATTATCGGGCTGAACAGCACAGTAGCCGGTGATGTTCCTCCGTATTCTGTCGCAGCCGGTAATCCAGCGAGAGTGATTCGCAAACGCTTTGACGATGAATTGACGGGGCTTTTATTGAAGCTCAAATGGTGGGATAAGAGTATTGAGGAGATTAAGAGACTGATTCCGATTCTGACATGTTCGGATTTGGAGAAGGTAAGACAAGAAATTAAGAGTTATCTCGGAATGTTATAATTTTTTCAAAAGGAGGCTGAAGACAATGAATGAAGAATATGTGCGGAAAGATTACCATGACGAAACTATAAGGCGTATGGAAACATTAATGGAGCGTAACCTTGCCAAGCAGGAAACTATGTATACTGAAATTAAAGGCGAAATCAGGAACATTCATACGAGAATTGACGGTGTTGTAGACACATTCAGCGTTGCGATAAACGACATCAAAGAAAGCCAGTCTAACAGCCTAACGCGCTGGGGAATAATCGTTGCAATAGTAGTTGGTGTTGTTCAGGTAGCGATAACATTATTCCTGAGGTAGCACCCTCATGCTATAATTCACGCTATAAAAGCACTGACAGCAATTTCACATTTGGGCATATACGAGTGGTTTCGGCCATTGTTGTAAAAACAAAGTGCTTTGAAATCCTAAAGGCGCGTACAGCAAAACCCAATAAACTTTTTCTCAAAAAGTCAATTCTGCGCCTTGCCTTTTATCTCAGGAGGACATCATGCTTGAACAATTAAAGCAGGAAGCTAATTACACCCTCACCGAAAATCTCGCGCTAACTCACAAATCCACACTCTCAGACTGCTTAGACCTTTTCGCTACTATAGGGGCATTAAGAAATTCAGAGCCTGGCGAAATTATTTCACGATTCATGAGGGCATTCGCTGAGGATTCAAATCTCGCCGTTAAAACAGCGTTTTACGCCAGAGACATCAGGGGCGGACTCGGCGAGCGAAAAGTCTTCCGTTTAATTCTTCAGTGGCTCGCCGAAAATTCACCCTCTACAGTCGTTAAGAACATCTCTTTAATCCCTGAGTACGGACGCTATGACGACCTCCTCGAACTCTTGGGAACTCAATGCGAAAATTCAGCATTAACTCTCGTTTCATCTCAGCTGAAATCTGACATCAATTCCGAATCGCCCTCGCTCCTCGCTAAGTGGCTTCCCTCAATTAACGCCTCTAACCCTCTGACAAGGCATAAAGCTAAAATCCTCGCCTCAAAACTCGGAATGACCCTCAAGGATTACAGGCAGGCACTCTCGAATTTACGGGCAAAACTCAAAATCATTGAGAACAATCTCAGAACTAGGGACTACACTTTCGATTACTCCCGCCAGCCCTCGAAAGCTATGTTCAAATACCGTCAGGCTTTCATTCGCAATGACAACGAACGCTACACCAAGTTCCTTGAGGACGTTTCGGAGGGAAAAGCTGAAATTCATACCGGCACCCTCGCTCCTTACGAGATAATCCGGCCTCTGCTCGACTTCGGAATGATGAGCGATGACGAAATTAAAGCGGTCGATACAACGTGGAACGCTCAGGAGGATTTCACGGGCGGCGAAAATTCAATAGTTGTTGTTGACGGGTCAGGCTCAATGTACGGAGGGTATCTCGTTTCGCCGATAGTGGTCGCGCTCTCGCTGGGAATATATTTTGCCGAACGTAACAAAGGCGAGTTTCATAACCACTTCATAACCTTCTCGGCAAATCCCCAGCTTGTCGAAATCAAAGGTAATGACATCAGCGAAAAAGTCAAATACTGCGCCGGTTTCAACGAGGCCGAAAACACTGACATTCAAAAAGTCTTCGAGTTAATTCTGAACACCGCCGTAAAAAATAATCTCCCTCAGTCAGAATTACCCTCTACCATTTATATCATCAGTGATATGGAGTTCGACGACTGCACCGAAAACTCTGGAATGACGAATTTTGATTACGCCAAGAAAATTTTTGCTGAGAAAGGCTACAAACTCCCTCAGTTAATCTTCTGGAACGTTGAAAGCCGTACAAGGCAGCAGCCTGTTACCATGAACGAGCAGGGAGTTGCCCTCGTCAGCGGAGCGTCCCCAAGAATCTTCCAGATGATTAAGAGTCATAACCTCTCGCCTTTGTCATACATGCTCGAAGTCCTTAACGGCGAACGTTACTCAAAAATAACATCTTAGTATATAATCCTCCTGAAACAAATTTTAATTCAGGAGGTTTTTCACATGATGAGGAAGATGTCTGCGTTAATTTTTCTCGTTCTGCTCTGCGCTTCGGCGGCATACGCTCAGGAGGCTGTTCCGGGAGATGTTATTCTCGTTCTGCGCAATACTTCAGGGTTAGAACTTTCTTCGGAAAACTGCCTCTCAATCGCCCAGTCGTTCGCTGAGGCTCATAACGTCAGAGTCGTAAGAGTTTATGACTATCTCTCAAAGGCCAGAGGCAAAATCATGATGGTAGTTCACTCGGACACAAAAGACGAAAACGAGCTACTCAAAGAAATGAGATCATGCCCTGATGTCATTTCGGCCTCACTGAACAATATCGTTCAGCTTGACCCCGTAAGCGTACAAAGCAACTGAGACAGTGTTACAATTCCGTTAAAACAAATTTCGATTCAGGAGGTTTTTTTTACAGATGAAGAAGATACTTGCGTTAATTCTTCTCGTCATGCTCTGCGTTACGGCCTCATACGCTCAGGAAGCCGTGCCCGGAGACGTAATTGTCGTTCTCCGCAACACGTCAGGAGAGGAAATCCATTCAGCGAACTCAGAAGGATTGAAATCGCTCTCAGCCGTCCAGTCGTTCTCGGAGGCTCATAACGTAAACATCACTAGAACTTATGACTCACTCACAAAGTCCAGCGGCAATATCTTCATGGTAGTTCATTCGGACACAAAAAACGAGAATGAGCTTCTCAAAGAGATTCAAGCACGCCCCGATGTCATAGCCGCGTCGCTGAATTACATCGTTCAGCTCGATCTCCCCGAAGTCAAGATACCGAACGACACGGACTATAACCAGCTTTGGGGAATGGAGGCCATCAAAGCCCCTCAGGTCTGGAACAAGGCTACAGGTTCGGGAGATGTCTATGTCGTCGTTATGGATTCAGGAGTCGATTACACACACCCCGACTTAAAGGACAATTTCTCGCACGAATACAGCTGTAACTTTTCCACCTTCAACAATCCGGGAGCTACCAGTGAAGACTATCACGATGAAGCCGGACACGGCACTCACGTAGCCGGCACTATTGCCGCCATTGGTAACAACGCTCAGGGAGTCGTGGGCGTAAACTGGAAAGCGAAAATCATTTCAGTCAGGGTACTGAATAAAAACGGCAGCGGTTCAAATGGGGACATCATTAACGGGTTTAACTACGTCTCACAACTTCTTGATAAACACCCTGAGCTGAATATCGCGGCGTTGAACTTCTCGGTTGGAGGCTTCGTGGGCTTATCACCGGAACAGGCAGTTCTCACGGAAGACCCATACTGGTCAGCGATAAAGACCCTCAGCGATAAGAACAGGCTCATTATAGCCAAATCAGCTGGAAATGACGCTCTTGAAGTCGGTGTTCCCACGTACTCTACGTCTTTCAGAAACGGCGCGAGAAGATGGTATAAGGGAACTTACGGTGCCCCCCAATCCTATCTTGAGATCGACAACATGATTACGGTAGCGGCGGCAAATGAACAGCTTGAGCGCACATCTTTCAGCAATTACAGCGGAAAATATGTTGATGTTGCCGCGCCGGGCATGAATATTTACAGCACCATTCCTCTGAATCTCACTTTAAGCCGTGTAGGCAAAGGCGTAAATTACGCCTCACTGAGAGCTAATTACCCTTACACGCTATTGAATGGGACTTCGATGGCGACTCCTCACGTTGCCGGAGCGGCGGCTCTTCTGAAATCGGTGTATCCTCAGGCCACAGCCTCAGAGATTAAGGCGGCGATAGTCGGCGGAGCGGACTGCGGATACCTTCGAGATGACGGCACTTCAGCTTACGGACTTCTCGACCTTGAAGGGGCGTTTGAGTTCATGGAAGACATGTACTCGAAAGATTCGCCGATAGTAATTCAAGACGTGAGGCCGGACAAACCGAAAGTCGGACAGCGTTTCAAAATGGAATTTTACGCTTACGGCTCAGCCCCTGTAAGCTGGGATATTGAAGGGACGCTTCCCGAAGGGTTAAGTTTCGACAACGGCAGGATCTCAGGCACTCCTCTGGAAGCAGGGCAGTTCCCTGTAGTCATTACGGCGGTGAATAATCACGCCAAAACCTACGGCTATAAAGCCTCGTCTTTTATCACGCTGAGCGTTGACGAGCTTCCAGCTCCCGTTATTGACGGGAAGAGTATGTCATTAGACGTGGTTATGACAGACAAACAGATTCATCATGATTTAATGACCACAGATGACAAGTTATGGCCTGTGAGATGGGACTTTGACAGCAAAGACGCGGTGCCGGACAACTTCAAACTTGAATTTTTCAGCACATTAGGATTCATGCGGTTCTATCCGAAAAAAGCCGGCACGTACAAATTCAAAGTAACCGCCTCGAATCTCTCAGGGGTTGACTCAAAAGATTTCACTCTCACCGTGAGAGAGCCTCAGGCTCCCGTAATAACATCAAGCACAGAGCCTCTCTATGAAGGAATGGTCGGAAGGAATTACGCTGTTCCCGTTATGGAAAGCGTGCCGGAGACAGATTCTGTTGACGTGTTCATAGCGAAAGGAACACTTCCGATTACGTGGGACGTAGAGAACCTTCCAGACGGTTTGAGTTTCAGGCTTGCCAATTATGAGAACGAGCCTTCAACGAGCAGAATGAAGATTTACGGAATCCCTGCCGCCTCGTGCGATGTCAAACTAGTCGTAACAGCCAGCAATAACTACGGTGTTACGAGCCGTGAGGTAAGACTCATAGTGAAGGACGAGAAGCCGGAATTTAACTTTGACGCGAAATCCCTTAACGGCAATCACAGACTTTACAGGAACGTTGATTTTTACCTTCCTATCCCCGTGTCGGGAAGCGGCCCGATTACATTCGCTGTCAGCGGAGATCTTCCAGAGGGAACAAGAATTAAGTCTGAGGACAGCACGCCTGTATTCTGCGGAAGAATGACGGGAACAGGAGAATACAAGTTCCAGCTCATTGCCTATAACGACAAGGGGTCGGCAGATATTACGCTTGCGCACACCATTGACGAGGCACCTCAGATAGCTTCAGCGTCATACATTCTCCCCTACGCTGTGAAGGGAGAGCCGTACGCTTACACAGTGAAGCTGGTCAATGACATTCCGGCGAAATGGGAAATCTACGCTGACGAGTCACTCGGATTGACTATCTCTCAGTCAGGCGACATAAAAGGCTTGCCGGCTAAGGCAGGAGATTTCAAAGCCTATATCTATATCACGTCAGGCGATTTGACGGAAGACAGAATGTACACTCTCAAAGTCATGGAAAAGCCCTCAGTTACGACTCAAAGCCTGCCGGACGGAAAGGTGAACACTCCTTATGAAACGGCGGCATTGAGCGCGGACGGTACTAAGCCTTGCTTATGGCTGGACACTGAGGGGAAACTTCCTGACGGTTTGTCGTTAGCGGCGAACGGTTACATTTTCGGAACGCCGACAAAATCTGGAACATTCACGTTCGCTCTGGAGGTAACGAACGAGGTCGGCGAAGCCAGAAGAACTTACACCGTCAAAATAGCGTCGGATAAGCCGGAGGACGACAAGAAAAAGGACGATGATGACTCCGGCAAAAAAGACGATGACCCCACCCCATCGCCGACGCCTCAGAAAAAAGCTCATGAGGGAACATCAAGAGGAGTTTCATCTTTGACGGCAGGAGAGATGTCGATTGTTACGGCGAATAACGCTAAAGTCGCGGCGGTACTGCCAGAAATAAGCGTAGATGTCTCAGCGTTCTACACGTATGAGGACATCGCGAGCTTCGCTAATATTCATCTTTCGGAAGACGTGCCGGTCGGTTACGCTCTGAGATGGCACCCGTTCACGAGGAACGCTTCGGGGGCGGTTGAGGACAGCGCGGAAAGTAACGCTGACTGCGATTTCTACGACTCTAAGCTCAACCCCACCGACAAAGTGCCGGAGGACAGAATCATCAATGTCGGCGCGTACCTTGAGGCCGGAACGACTTACGCGCCCGTAATTTCGGCGGTGTATTCGTCTGATGGTCAGGGTGTCGGAGGCTCAAGCGGCGGCTGTGTTTCGGGATTGTCAGTGCTGGCGTTCATAGTCCCGTTAATCGGAGCGTTAAGACGGAAACGCTAAAACAGTAAAAATTTCCCTCTGCCTGAAAAGCAGGGGGGATTTTTTTTGCAGTCCTATCAGCTCATCGAAAAATTTTTACGTAGTAGGCGTTACTAAAAAACTACAGCTTAATGTATAATCCTCCTGAAAAAAATTTACTTCAGGAGGTTTTTTCACAGATGAAGAAGATAATGGCATTAATTCTTCTCGTCATGCTCTGCGTTACTGCCTCATACGCTCAGGAGGTCGTTCCCGGAGACGTAATTGTCGTTCTCCGAAAAACGTCAGGAGAGGAAATCCATTCAGCAAACTCAGAAGGATTGAAATCGCTCTCAGATGTCCAGTCGTTCGCGGAGGCTCATAACGTCAACATCACTAGAACTTATGACTCACTCACAAAGTCCAGCGGCAATATCTTCATGGTAGTTCATTCGGACACAAAAAACGAGAATGAATTACTCAAGGAGATTCTGGCGCGCCCCGATGTCGTTGCCGCGTCGCTGAATCACATCGTTAAGCTCGATCTGCCCGAAGTCAATATCCCGAATGACACGGACTACAGCCGACTTTGGGGAATGGAAGCCATCAAAGCCCCTCAGGTCTGGAACAAGGCTACAGGTTCGGAAGATGTCTATGTAATCGTTATGGATACAGGAGTCGATTACAACCACCCCGACTTAAAGGACAATTTCTCGCATGAATACAGCTGTAACTTCGCCACCTACAACAATCCGGGAGCTGCCAGCGCGGACTATTTCGATGAACACTCTCACGGCACTCATGTAGCCGGCACTATTGCCGCCATCGGGAACAACGCTCAGGGAGTCGCAGGCGTAAACTGGAAAGCGAAAATCATTTCAGTCAGAGTAATGAAGCAAAGCGGCTCAGATGAAGACATCATTAACGGGTTTAACTACGTCTCACAACTTCTCGATGAACACCCTGAGCTGAATATCGCCGCGCTTAACTTCTCGATTGGAGGCTACGGCGACCTAACGCCGGAAGAGGCAGCTTCCGAGCAAAACCCATCTTGGTCAGCGATAAAGACACTCAGCGATAAAAACAGGCTCGTCATATCCGCAGCGGCAGGAAATGAAACTAATGAAGTCGGTGTTCCTACGTACTCTACATATTTCAAAGACGGCTCAACGAGATGGTATAAGGGCCGGTATGTTAAGCCTCAATCCTATCTTGGGATTGACAACACGATTATAGTAGCGGCGGCAAATGAACAGCTTGAGCGTACATATTTCAGCAATTACAGCAGAAAATACGTTGATGTTGCCGCGCCGGGTATGCGTATTTACAGCACCGTTCCCCTGAATATCGATTTAAGCTCTTTAGGTAAAGGCGTAAAATATGCCTCACTGCATGTTGATTACCCTTACGCCTTATTTAATGGAACTTCAATGGCGGCTCCTCACGTTACGGGAGCGGCTACTCTTCTGAAATCGGCATATCCTCAGGCTACAGCCTCAGAGATTAAGGCGGCTATAATCGGCGGAGCGGACAGCGGATACCTTCGAGATGACGGCACTTCAACGTATGGATTTCTTGACCTCAAAGGCGCGTTTGACTTCATGGAAGCGATGTACTCGAAAGATGTTCCGCCGGTCATTAAGAACGCTAAACCTGACAAGGCAACAGCCGGACAGCGTTTCAAAATGGAATTTTACGCTTATGGTTCAGCCCCTATAATCTGGGGTATTGACGGCGATCTTCCCGAAGGGTTGAGCTTCGTGAGAGGCGAGATCTCAGGCACTCCTAAAGAAGCAGGGCAGTTCCCTGTAGTTGTTACGGCAATGAATGATTACGGCTATGACTCAGCTGTTATCATGTTGAGCGTTGACGAGCTTCCAGCTCCTGTTATTGACACGGCTACTACATCAATAGATGTCATTTCGACCGGCCATTTGACTTTTCATGATGTCAAGACTACTGATGATAAGTTATGGCCTGTGTACTGGAGCATTGACAGCGGAGACATTCTGTCTGGTTTCAACTTCACGCTTGAAAGGCTTACAGGATTGATGTGCTTCAAGTCGCTGCCGGCAGGCACATACAAATTCAAGGTCGTTGCCTCAAATGACTCAGGTGTTGACTCAAAAGATTTCACTATCACCGTGAGAACGCCTCAGCCTCCTGTAATATCAAATACCGGCACTCTTTATGAAGGAACGGTCGGAAGGCTTTACGCGGCTCCAGCAATGGAAAGCGTACCAGCGACAGATTCTTTTGACGTATTCACAGCGGACGGGACAAGACCGATTTCATGGGACGTTAAAGGACTTCCAAAGGGCTTGAAGTTCAGGCTTGCCGACTATTATAACGAGCCTTCAACGAGCAGGCTGAAGATTTACGGAACACCGGCCATCTCGTGCGATGTCAAACTAATCGTAACAGCCAGCAATGACTACGGCATTACGAGCCGTGAGGTAAGACTCATAGTGAAGGACGAGAAGCCTGAATTTACCTTTGACCCCAGCACTCTTGACAGCACTCACAGACTTTACAGGAACGTTGATTTTTATCTTCCTATCCCCGTATCGGGAAGCGGGCCGATTACATTCGAGGTCAGCGGAGATCTTCCGGCCGGAACGAGCATTAAGTCTGAGGACAACACGCCTGTATTCTGCGGAAGAATGACGGGAACGGGAGAATATGAGTTCCAGCTCATCGCCTATAACCGCAAGGGGTCAGATGATATTACGCTGGAACATACCATTGACGAGAAGCCACAGATAGCTTCAGCGTCATACATTCTT
The DNA here is from genome assembly GCA_017470485.1 of Synergistaceae bacterium. Taxonomy (GTDB): domain Bacteria; phylum Synergistota; class Synergistia; order Synergistales; family Aminobacteriaceae; genus JAFUXM01. The sequence goes on along the minus strand of JAFUYQ010000017.1, from coordinate 56,076 downwards.
CCGGACGCTGTGAAGGGAGTGCAGTACGCTTACACTGTGAAGCTGGCCGATGACCTTCCGGCGGAATGGGCAGTCAGCGCGGACGCTTCACTCGGATTGACTATCTCGCGGTCAGGAGATATAGCAGGCGTACCAACTAAGACAGGAGATTTCAAAATCGATGTTACGATAAAGTCGGGCGGCTCAACGGAAAGCAGGCAGTTCATTCTCAAAGTAAGTGAAATGCCGTCAGTTAAGACCGTAGATCTGCCGGACGGAAAGATTAACACTCCTTATGAGACAGTAACATTGAGTTCTGAGGGTACGAATCCTGTTTACTGGTCAGTAGTTGAGGGTGAACTTCCCGACGGTTTGTCTGTAGCGTCGAATGGTTACATCTTCGGAACGCCGACAAAAGCGGACACATTCGCGTTCACTCTGGAAGCCCGTAACGCGGCAGGCAAGGACGCGAAAAGTTACCTCGTCATGATCGCGCCGGCTGTCCCTGAAGATGACAGTTCAAAGGGCGATGATGACACGGGCAGGAAAGATGATGACTCGAAACCCTCCCCGACTCCCAAGAAAGAAGCTCATGAGGGCGCGCCGAGAGGAGTTGCGGCTTTGACGGCTTACGAGATTTCGAGGGTTACGGCGAATCATGGCGTATTAGCGGCGGTACTTCCCGAAATAAGCGTTGATGTCTCGGCGTTCTACACGTACGAGGACATTGTGAGCTTCGCTGATATTCATCTTTCGGAAGACGTTCCAATCGGCTATGCTCTGAGATGGCACCCGTTCACGAGGAACGCTTCGGGAGCGGTTGAGGACAGCGCGGAAGATGAGGCGGATTACGATTTCTACGACTCGAATCTCAACATCACCGACAAAGTGCCGGAGGACAGAATAATCAATGTCGGCGCGTACCTTGAGGCCGGAACGACTTACGCGCCCGTAATCTCGGCGGTGTATTCGTCTGACGTTCAGGGTGTAGAAGCTCCAAGCGGCGGCTGCGTTTCGGGATTGTCAGTGCTGGCGTTAATAGTCCCGTTAATCGGAGCGTTAAGACGGAAACGCTAAAACAGTAAAAATTTCCCTCTGCCTGAAAAGCAGGGGGAAATTTTTTTGATTACTGACGCAAAATTTTGCGCTTGAGAGTATAATTTTATGTAATCATACCTAAACTATACTAAGGAGGTTTTCTATTGCATGAAAAAATTTCTCGCGCTTTCTTTGATTTTGTTTCTACCGGCTTCAGTCTCGTTCTGTTCAGAAGTCTCTGAAGATATTGTATTTGTCTCAAACGATTTTACGGCTGAAAGCACCGATAAAATTCCGTCATTCTCGGCGGATATTGCCCCCATCTTAATCTCAGACGATTTCGCAGGGGCATTAAATTCCGGCAGCCCCGACAAAAAATCTGAAATATCTCAGGGAAGTCCGAGAGATTACGATTCATTAACGATAGGCGAACTGTCAATGCTCGCCAATGAGGACAGCTATGTCGCCGCAGTCCTACCTAAAATCACTGTGAACTCGGGAGGTTTTTACACGTTTGAAAGCATTGATGCCTTTGCGAACGTCAAGTTGTCTCCCGACATTCCTGAAGGTTCGCCGCTGGTCTGGCACCCCTTCATGAGGTCAGCAGAAAATTCACTGAGTGCCGCCGAAGATCCTAACAGTCCTGCGGAGTTCTATGACAAAAACGGCGGTGTCATTACCGAAGTTCCATCGAACAAAACGATAAATCTTTCAGCATGGCTTGAGGCCGGCAAAACTTATGCCCCAGTCATTGCCGCACTCGTTAAGTCCTCCGGCGAAAACAACTCCGGCGGTTGTGATTCAGTAAGTCTCGGAGCGTTAATTCTTGTTCCGTTAGCGGCCTTTCTGAGAGGGAAGCACAGAGAAAATTAGAACACTGAAAAAATTTCAGCCCTGCTGTCTGTTGCGGCAGGGATTTTTTTTGACCTGTTAGTCTCTTGATAACTGATAAAATACAATGCGTAAGATTCAAAAGGGACAAATAAAGAATTATGCGCTATCATAACGCCCAAAAATACTTTATATTCAGGTGATAACAAATGCAGAACTTCAAATGGCACAATCCTACCGCAGTTATCTTCGGAAAAGATACCGTCAAAGAACTCGCACCAATCCTCAAAGCTGACGGCGTTAAATCAGTACTCCTAGTTTTCGGCGGAAAAGGTACGTTCAAAAGCGGTGCTTACGCTCAGGCCACTGACATGCTGAACTCAGTAGGCATTACCTTCTCAGAAGTCAACGACATCAAGCCCAATCCCTTAATCGGAAAAGTCCGCGACGGAATCGCACGTATCAAGGCCGGCGGAATTGACGCGATTCTCGCTGTCGGGGGCGGAAGCGTCTTCGATACGGCTAAGGCTATCGCCGCAGGTTCATGCTATGACGGCGATGTCTGGGACTTCTTCACCGGCAAAGCCAAAATCACTAAGGCTCTGCCGATTTACGGAATACTCACCGCCTCCGCGTCTTCAAGCGAGGTCAATAACATCGCGGTCATCAGCAACCCCGACTCCGAACTCAAAACCTCTATCACAAGCAATGCCATTTACCCGAAAGTCTCAGTGATTGACCCTTCATTCCAGATGACGCTCTCCGAGAAACAGACGGTTTACGGCGGCGTTGACATAATTGCCCACGTCCTCGAAAGAGTCCTTGACGGCGATGAGGGAAGCGAACTTATTGACGAACAGGGCTACGCATTAATCAGAACGATGATTCGAGTCATTCCCGAACTCATTGAGAACCCCAAAGATTACAGCCTCCGTTCCGAGTACGCTATGGCCGGAATGATGGCTCACTGCGGCTTCCTTTCGATGGGGCGCGAGTTCAGGGGTGATTTCTCGTCTCACAGAATGGGGCATTCAATAAGCATGTTGTTCGGAGCTGCTCACGGCGCGACTCTCGCTGTCGTAATGCCGGCATGGGCAAGGTATCTCTACGAGGATAACCCCGTACCATTCGCTAGGCTCGGCGAGGCAGTCTTTGATATTTTTGACGGGACTGACGAGGAAAAAGCACTCGAAACAATCGAAGCACTTGAAGATTTCTTCCGCGACATAAACGCTCCCACAACTCTCCGCGAACTCGGCATTAAAGAGGAGGACATCGAGAAAATCGCGGAGAATGCCTCAAGAGGCGAATCATTTGGAGTCCTGAGCGTTCTTGAACCTGAGGACGTTCTTGAGATATACAAACTCGCATATTAATCTTATATTCAAAAGAAGGTCGGAAACAAAATGATACAGAAAATCACAACCGAGCGGATTAGTATCGAAAATTCCGGTTCGGGAATGCCTGAAGCGCTCACAATGACAGAAAAAACCGTGAGCCTTATGCAGCTTTCCTCGAAGGACGTACTGAAAGCCCGTCTTCTCGCTGAAGAAATGTTCAGCATGGTGCGTTCAATCGCCGGTGAGTTCAGCGCGGAGTTCTGGATTGAGCAGGAGGAGGACAGAACATGCACCCTTCACCTTGAGGCAAAATCTGAACTTGATTACGGAAAACGCCAAGAATTAATCTCGGTATCAACCAGCGGCAGAAATTCAGCCCGTCTCGGAATCATGGACAAGATTCGCGGAATGTTCGAGGCAGGATTGTACGGCATTGAGGAGAGCTTCAAACTTCAGGCCGAGTACGGCACAGGAATGTTCACATACGGCGCACTCGGAGTGCCTGATGACGGAATGAGTGAAGCGTTATATTCGTGGTCAATGCAGAAGTACAAGGAAGACGTTGAAGCCGGTAAGGATACCGACCCCGACTCATGGGACGAACTCGAAAAATCAATCATCGCTAACATAGCTGATGATGTTCAGGTCGGAATCAAAAAAGACAAAATAGAACTTGTCGTAATCAAAAAATTCTAGGAGGTCTAGCAGTGAAAAAATTATTATGCGTTATTTTGGGAGTTGTTCTCGCGCTGGCGCTCTGCGGTATCAGCATGGCCGCCAAGAATGACAGGGTTGATTCAGGAATCCTGACATACTTGGGAACTACTGAGGGCGAATTTCAGGAGGCACTCGACGATTTGAGGAAGGCTCTTACGCCCCTTATGAACGAGGAATCGGCAAAACAGGAATGGGAAGACTACGATTTACTTGACGGCTTCCTCTCCGAACTTGTGAAGTCAAGAAGGGTAGTTCATTTCTATGATTCTCTGCTCTCAATGCAGATGGCTCTCCGTGCCGGAAAAATTGATGAAATGGTTTTGCCTGAACCTGTCGTAACCTACCTCATGGCTACCAGCCCGGAGGATTATGAGATTCAGTTCTCGCTGAACATGATGCCATCGACAATTTCATTCGGCTTCAAGAAGGGAAATACTGCCCTCAAAAATGACTTCGACAACGCCATCAAAGCCATGAAAAAAGACGGAACACTTACCGTTCTCGAAAACCGTTACATCAAGGACATAGGCACAACAGTTCCGGAGGAAGTAAAATTCACAGACTTCAAAGGCTCAAAACCCATCAAAATCGCCGTAACAGGAGACCTTCCGCCTATCGACTACATAGCTGCTGACGGCAGGGCTACAGGCTACAATACCGCTATACTATCCGAAATCGGAAAGCGTTTGAAGCGGACTATCCGTGTAATCAGCGTTGAGGCCGGAGGGCGTTCAGCGGCGTTAGCGTCAGAGAGGGCAGATGTTGTCTTCTGGTACAGGAACACTGACGGCCTTAAAACTCCCAAGAAGCTCAAAGGCAAGAACCTCAAGAACGTAATGATTGACTCGTCCCTTGACGGGGTAATTCTTTCCGAGCCTTATTACGAATGGGACACTGATTTAGTTGTGGGCAGGTCAAAATAACGTGAAGAAGTTTCTGCTTACACTTTCGCTTTTAATCAGCCTCGCTGTGCCGTCGGCGGGGCTTGAAAAGCGCGTTATAACTCTCGGAATGCTTGAGAAGCTGAACTCGACTGAAGAGTCATTTTCTCAGGAATGGCAGAAGTCATTTGCTCCCAATAATGAGCTTCTCGAAGTGAGAGTGAAATTCTTTCCAAATCTCAACGCACTTCAAATGGCTCTCAGTGCCGGCGAGATTAATCACATAGTTCTCCCTGAAGTCTCAGCTGAATACTTAATGAATCAGAATCCTGAGTATGAATCCGTTTTAGTCCTTCACTCCGGCGGAATGGGACTGGCATTCGGCTTCAGAGCTGACAATCAGGAATTATGCAGTAAGTTCAGCGAGGCTATCGGGCAAATGCGTTCGGACTGGACGTTGTCGGCACTTGAGGGAATGTATCTTGCCTCAGCCGGTAAGAATCCTCCGAAGCCTGTCGGGTTCGCGAAGTTTGACGGAGCCGAGACGGTGCGCGCTGCGGTAACGGGTGATCTGCCTCCTGTTGACTTCATGGCCGATGACGGAACGCCGGCCGGATTCAGTACGGCGGTTCTTGCCGAAGTCGGAAAACGTCTCGGAGTGAACATCGAGATTATGAGCATTGAGTCGGGTGCGAGAAGTTCCGCGCTTGCCTCAGGAAGAGCGGACGTAGTCTTCTGGTACGAGGTCGTCAAGGGCGCGGAGAATCAGCCTGATATTCCTGAGGGCGTTATAGTTTCGGTGCCTTACTACGAATGGGAGAAGTTCATTCATCTCCGAAAGAAAGTTGATAAGGGAGGCTCATGGAGCTGGAACATATTCAGCCGGGACTTTCTGGATTTCTACATACATAACTAGGAGGCTATATACTTGAAAAAAATTTTATTCGCGCTAATTCTCTGCGTAATTCTCGCCGGTTCTGCAAGTGCTGATACCGATAATGTCGGCTTCCTGACGAGGCTCAAGACTACCCCTGACGAGTTCCTTAACCTCATGAGAAATTCATGGGCGACTCAGGGCTGGGCAATCTTGGGCGGCGACCACACAACAAGCAAAGCAAAGTTCTATGACTCTCTGACCCAAATGCAGATGGCACTGTCGAGAGGGGATATTGACGAGATGATTCTGCCTGATTATGTCGCCGAGTACCTCCTCAAAACTAACAAGAGCTACACGCCCTGCTGCATGTCGGACTCCGGCCGTATGGATTTGTGCTTCGGCTTCATGAAGGACAGAACCAAGCTCCGCGAATTATGGAATACTGCCCTCCGCTCAATGAAGAACGACTACACGCTTTCGGGATTGTTCCAGAAGTACGTGAAGAATTTTCCGCCCGATGACTCTTACGATTACATCTACGGGATAAGCAAGCGTCAGAGGAAACAGGAAAAACGCATACTTTTCGAGAGTTACCCCGACGCTCCTACGGTCGTAGTGGCTGTTACGGGAGATTTGCCGCCCGTTGATTTCATTGACGAGTCGGGAATGCCGGCAGGCTACAGCACTGCGGTACTGTCCGAAATCGGAAAGCGTCTCAGAGTAAACATCAAAATCATTCAGGTTGATACTGCCTCAAGAACTGCCGCTATCGTTTCGGGAAAGGCTGACGTTGTTTTCTGGTACGAGACGGGAAAATCTTTCGAGGCTCAGCAGGACGCTCCCGAAGATGTTATACTTTCTGAGCCTTACTTGGAATGGAATACTTTTATGCACCTCAGATTTGACGAAGATTAAGGAGGAATAATAATCATGAGGAAAATTTTTTGCCTTTTCGTTTTGCTTTTGGTCTGCGCCTCATCAGCGTCAGCAAGCCACAGAGTCGGAATGCTCGAACGCCTCAACGTTACGCCGGAGGAGTTCAGCAAAATCGTAGACAACAGCGAGCATGTTGTCATGATGCGCAACAATCCCGAAAAACCCACGTTCTCGTTCTACAAGTCAATAACTCAAATGATAATGGCTCTCAATGCCGGAGAGATTGACGAGATGCTTCTGCCTGAGGAAACAGCGGATTACTTCCTCAACCTTCACCCCGAATACCTGATTAACTGCGTTGTAATCACGAGGAAATCACCGTTCCTTCTGTCGTTCGGGTTCAAGGCGGATAACAAAGAGCTTGCCGACTCCTTCAACAAGGCATTAGCTGAGATGAAAAGGGACGGAACTCTCATCACTCTTCAGGGGAAATACATACTCGGCTCGAACACGGCCATGATGGAGGAAATGGCAATCACTGACCCCAACACTAAGACCCCTGACCCTGTAGTCTTCAGGAAGTTCGACGGAGCGAAGGAAATCAAAGCCGCCGTAACAGGAGACATGCCCCCGATAGATTACATTGCCCCCGACGGTTCAGCTGAGGGCTTCAACGCCGCTATACTCGCTGAAATCTGCGGACGGCTGGGACTTAACGTTAAGCTCCAGAACATCGAGTCGGGAGCGAGAGCCGCCATGCTTTCTTCGGGAAGGTCTGACGTTGTTTTCTGGTTTGAACACAGGAGAGGTTCTTCCGCTTTGCTTGACGTGCCGGAGGGAGTAATACTTTCGGAGCCTTACTACGAGTTCGACACGTTCTACCACCTCAAGAAAGCCGATAATTAAGCCCGTCAAAGTGAATCGCCCCTCAGTGTCATGACGAATACTGTAGGGCAAAAAAAATTCCCCCTCGCGTTTTGCAAGGGGGAAAATTTTTTATTTCTTGCCTATGAAGTAAAACTCGTTCCAAGCATAATACGGTTCGGAAATAAGTACGCCTTTCGGCCTTTCGAACATAAGCGATGAAAACATCTTCACTCCTAAATTTTCGCGGAACCAGAACGCCGCGTCAGCACGGCCAGATGTCAGAGCCACTAATCTTGCTCCTGTATCAACCTGAATCGTCTTGATGTTGACGTTAAGACGGCGGCCTATTTCCGCAAGCACCGCAACGTTAAACCCTGCCGGAACTCCATCAGCGTCAACGTAATCCACCGGCGGAAGATCTCCGGTCAGAGCTACGGTAATTGTTTCCGCGCCGTCGAAATTCTCGAAGATCAACTCAGGCTTTTCAGTCAAGCCGTAATTATTAACGTAAGCCTTCTCAAGAATTGCAAGTGTCCCGTCTTTTTTCATGCCTGCGAGAGCATCGTTAAACTTCTTCATGAGTTCAGCGTTTTTCTCAAGGAAGCCGAAATTCAGAGTATCCGCTATCATCTTAGGATACCAAGAAGCACCCTTCAGCATAAACTCACTGTTGTTCTCCAGAACGTAACTGCCTACTAACTGCGGAAGATAGAGGTAATCAATTTCGCCTTTTTCCAGAGCCAGCACCATTGCGGAAAGAGAATCATAATACTTCAGTTCCAGTGTGCTGACATCGACACCAATAAAAAACGTTTTCTTTGAAGCTCGTAAAATGCCGGTGGCATAATCTTCTTTGGCATCATTGTCAAACAGCATGAGCATACCCGCCACTTCAGCCGAAGAAACTCCGGCAGACAACATCACAGCAAGGATTGCGGCAATAAGACTTTTCCTCAATGAAATATCCTCCTTTAAGAAAGAATTTTCAAGCATTGTAACACGAAGTGTCTTCTGGTCATAGAAAGTTCGGTCAGCCTGAATTTTTTTACAATATTATGAAATAAGCCTCCTGAAATTTTGTGATTGTCAGTATAATATATTCATTATTTTACGGAAGGAGTTAAATAATTCATGCCCCTAAACGAAATTCTCTACAAGATTCTCATTCAGGGCGGTTCGTACATGACGATACTGAAGGGCCTCAACGCTACCATATATATCTCATTGTTCTCGATGATATTCGGTACTCTTCTCGGAGCGTTCATATGCCTTCTCAGAATGTCAAGCCTCAAAATTCTCAGCATTCCGGCAAAAATCTACATCGTTGTTCTCAGAGGCTCGCCCGTCTTAATGCTCTTAATGCTCATGTACTACGGTATATTCGCAAGGAGTCCTCTTGACGCGAACACCATCGCCGTCATAACTTTCTCGCTGAATGTCGCCGCTCATGTCGCCGAACTCCTCAGAGCCTCAGTCAGTGCCACCGACAAAGGACAGGTAGAGGCCGCGAGGACATTGGGATTCTCCGCATGGCAGGCGTTCAGGCTCATAACGCTTCCGCAGGTCATAAGAATCGCAAAGCCCGTTTATCAGTCAACGGTCGTGAATCTCATTCAGTGGACGAGCGTTGTGGGCTACGTCTCAATAACTGACCTCACGCGCGTAATCAATAACATAGCGTCAAGAACTATGCAGCCGATGATTACGATAATAATCGGAATGCTGATATATCTTGCGCTTGCGTACATAGTTCACGGTCTTTTCGCGTTCAGCGACTACCTTCAGAACAGAAAGGAAGCATTATCATGAGCCTTATAGAAGTTCACAACCTCTGCAAATCTTTCGGAAGCCTCAGCGTTCTTCATGATGTCAGCCTCAATATTGATGAGGGCGAGAGAATAGCTATAATCGGCGGTTCGGGCTGCGGAAAAAGTGTATTCCTACGGTCGCTTGCACTTCTTGAGAGGCCGGACAGCGGTCATGTATTCATTGACGGGGAGGAGATCACCGCACCCGGCGCGGAAGTGAACAGGATACGCCGTAAAATGGGCATGGTCTATCAGAAGTTCTATCTTTTCTCGCACATGAACGTTATGGATAATTTATGCCTTGCGCCCGTCAAACTCGCAGGAATGACCCGTAAGGAGGCCGAAGAACATGCAATGGAATGGCTCTCGAAGGTCGGCCTTACCTCTAAGGCTCACTCAATGCCCGATAAACTCTCAGGCGGCCAGCAGCAGAGAATAGCTATCTGCCGTTCGCTCATGATGAATCCTAAAGTTCTTCTTTTCGATGAGCCTACGAGCGCGTTAGACCCGACGATGGTCGGAGAAGTCCTCGCGATGATACGAATGCTCACGAAACACAACATGACGATGATTATCGTAACGCATGAGATGAATTTTGCGCGTGAAGTAGCCGACAGGGTGTTATTTTTCGCTGACAGGGGAATTTACGAGCAGGGCAGCCCGTCCGAGATATTCGACAATCCGAAGGGCGAGAAGACAATCGCATTCATCAGGAAATTAAAATACTTCAGCTATGAGATAAGGCAGAAGGATTTTGACCTCCTCGAAATGCAGGGAATGATTCACAATTTCTCAGAGAAATACGGATTAGCCCCAAGTCTTTCGTACCGTCTCGAACTTTGCTGCGAGGAATTAATCTACGAGATGATTTCAGGGTGTTACCCTGACGGGCAGAACGTGAACATCGACATCGGCATATCCTACTCGGAGGCTGACGGCTCAACGGTGATTAACCTTTCATGCGCCGGAAAGAAGTTCAATCCGTTCAGCCTTCCCGAAGATGATGATGTTCATCTTGGAATAACAATGCTCAATAGAATCGCTAACGGAAGAATCACTCACAATTATTCAGACGGAGTGAACACGATTGATATACTGCTGTAAGGAAACATGAAAAAGCCGGAAACATTTTTGAGATGCTTCCGGCTGTTGTTTTCTTTGATTGGTCGGGGCGAGAGGATTCGAACCTCCGGCCTCATGGACCCGAACCATGCGCGCTCGCCAGACTGCGCTACGCCCCGTTTGATACATGGAGCATTCTACCACGCTGAAATCAGCCAGTCAAACCGTCATTCAATTACTCCCCGAACAGCCCGGCCCCTCAATAATGCTTTTGCCCTCGCTTTTCCTTATGACATGAATCTGAACCGGTATCCTCTCGCTTATTCCTGAGACGTGTGAGATTATGCCTATCATTCGGCCGTCGCGCTTAATTTCGCCCAGAGCCTCAAGCGCAGAGTTCAAAGCCTCATCATCAAGCGAGCCGAAGCCCTCGTCAATGAAAAGCGAGTCAACCTGAGCTTTACTGCCTGAAATCTGCGAGAGTCCGAGAGCCAGCGCAAGACTGACGATGAATTTCTCGCCGCCGGATAAATTCGCGGTTGGACGTACTTCACCGGCCTGTTCGCTGTCCCTGACGCTGAGTTCGAGGTCATTGCTGTCAGGTGTCAGAATGAGAGTGTATCGTCCGTTCATGCGTTTAAGATACTTGTTGGCGTTGTCAACGACTAGGGCAAGAGTTACTTTCTGAGCGTAGACTCTGAACTTGTCGCCGTTCAGTGAGCCGATTAATTTATCGAGCATTGTCCAGTTTTCAGCAGAGTCCTTCATCAGTGAGTATTCCTTCTCAAGCTCCTTAATTTTCTCCGAGCTTTGATGAAGTTCTTTGAGTTTCTGCGAGAGAATGCCTATATTTTCGTGAAGCCTCCTGAGAATTGACTCCTCATCACGGTATAACGACTCTATTTCTTCATGGGACTTCTCGGTGAGGTTCATAGAGTTTTTTTCTTCGAGCTGCTTCTGAAGATTCAATAATGCCCCCTGCAACCTGTCAGTCATGGAATCGAGTTCGGATTTTTTGCGCTTAATGATTTCGATTTCGTCCGGCGATTTCCGCGAAGCCCTGAAAGTTTCCTCATCAGGAAAATTCATCTGCCTAAGTTTTTCGGAGAATGACGACTCAAGATTGGACAGTTCCGAAGTTAAAGCCTCAAGTTCAGAACGAAGAGACTCAGAATTGGCCTTTAATGCCGCGAGTCCAGCCTCGATGATTGACTTCCTGCTTTCAAGTTCTTTTATGCGTTTCTCAAGCGAGCTGACAGTTTCAGCCCAGCCCCGTGAAAATTTAAGCACCCTTTCCGAATCGCTCACGTCCGAAATTCTCAGCGGCCTTACCGCCTCAATGACATTCGCTTCAAGCACTTCAAGTTCTTTTCTAAGGGAAGAAAGATTTTCCTTGCAGTTCCTGAAAGTTTCTTCTGCTGCGCTCTCAATAGATGATGCCTTGTTCCAGTTAGTTACTGCGACATCGTTGAAGTATTTTTCTGCCGCGTCAACCGCCGATTTTGCGCGCTGCAATTCCGCTTCCAGTCTCTCAGTCTCCCTGAATAATCCCTCCGGCGAAGGAGTTTCAGCCCCCGAAACTGAATGCTTAATCATCGGGTGGTGAGTTGAACCGCAGAGAGGGCAGGGAGTACCTTCAATGAGTTTTGAGCGTTCATGCTCAAGAACTGCCGATGATGTCTTAGCCCTCATGTTCATCATGCTGTCAAAAATCTTCCTGTAATTTTCATTGGCCTCATTGAGTTTTGAACGCGCTGATTTCCCCTCAGAGACTGCACGGAGCGAGTTAGCTTTAGCCATTCCGAGTCTGCGTCCTGAATCGGCAGAGGCTTTTTCGGCGGAGGCGACATCATTTTTCTTGCGGCTGTAATTTTTCACGGCGGCCTCGATTCTTTCGAGAACGGCGGCAGGGGGATCAGTGATTTGCCCTTTAAGACGGGATAATTCATCGCTTAATCTTGGAAGTTCGGCTGAGATTTCAGAAAGCGCAGACTCCTGAGATGAAATTTTTGCGGCCATGTCGGATAACGAGTTACCTGCTTTAAGTTTAGCGTCTCTCTTTGCCGTTAAAGTGCTGTAAACTCCCTCAAGAGTCCCTGCGCGTTCGGCGGCCTCCAAAATTTTCCGTTCCCCTTCGAATAATTCAGCTCTGCGCTCCTGAGTCTCAATGTCAGATTTCACCCGTCCGATGTCCTCATTGAGGCGTTTAATATCGCTGTGCCACGCTCTGAGAATGCCGGTTGACTTATGTTTTTCGTCTGCCTCTGAAATTTCCTTCTCCCCCGCTGAGATTTCAGCCTGAATCCCCTCAGCGGTCATTCCCCCTGAACGCAGTCTCTCAGCCTCAAGCTCGTTGAGTTTCGCGTCTAATGCTTTGTGTTCGTCCTTGTTGCGCTGGAAGACACGCCGTGAAATTTCGCTGTAAATCCCCGTCCCTGTAATGAGTTCGAGGACTTCAGCCCTGTCGTTTTTACCGGCGTTAAGAAAGCGGTCGAATGCCCCCTGTTCAAGGAGCATGGCCTGAACGAAGCGTTTGAAATCCATTCCTGTAATCTGAGTGATGATTGAGATAGTTTCCTTTTGTTTCTGTGAGTCGTTGAGGGGAGTACCGTTGAGGGAGATTGAGTGTTTAGTCAGAAGTTTGCCTTTGATTCTCTCCTGAGTCCATTCGCAGACGTAAGTTTTCCCGTCAGCAGTGAATTTTACTCTGGCACCGCAGTTGTTAGTGTGCTTGGACATTATTTCGTTCCTGCTGCCTCTTATCTCGCCCAGTCTCGGAGTCTGTGCGTAAAGCGCGAGGCATACAGCGTCAAAAATTGTGGTTTTCCCTGCGCCTGTCCGTCCCGTTACGGCGAAAATGCCTTTCGAGACGTAATCATTATGAGTTAGGTCAATCTTCCATGTTCCGCGAAGCGAGTTAAGATTCCTGAGTGTTATGGATAAAATCTTCATGATTATTTATCTCCTGATGCTGATGATATTTCGTTAAGTATCTGGCGGTAGAGGCGTTCTAATTCCGGCTGTTTATCTTCGGGAGTGTCCTTGATTTTCATGAGGCTCTGAAGCATTTTGACCGGCTCAATATCATCAAGCGTCCTTCCGTTTAGACCTGCTGAAATTTCTGTTTCGCTGTCATTCCTGTAATTCATCTCGTCAATTACGCTGAGTACCTCAAGATTAGGACAGGGCTTTATGAGTTTGTCGAGGCTTTCCTGAAGATTAGTGATTTGTTCGCTGCCTGAGTAAGTAACTTCGAGCCATACGGATTCGTCAAGACATGCTAGTTTCATGATACTGCTTTCGATTTCCTGCCAGTTCCCCGAAACTCTCTCCATTCTCTGAAAGACAGGAACAGGAATTTCCCTTACCCCTGCGAAATTCTTTCCATCGAAATCAACAATGCTTACCGATTTTTGAACACCCAGCTCCCCGAACGTCAATGCAATCGGCGAACCGCTGTAACGTATGTCAGCCCGTCCGATTTTCTGCGGCGAATGGAGATGGCCCAATGCAGTATAAGCGATGTCGTCAGTGAAGATGTCTGAGCCTACTTTAGCGGCAGTCCCGACATATAAAGAGTGTTCGCCCTCGCCGTTAAGAGTTTTCCCTGCCTCAAGGAACAAATGCCCCATCGCTATAATCGGAACGTCATCACTTCCCCGCAATTCTCTTGCAGTTCTGAGGACGCTTTCATAATGCCTGACTATTCCGGTTTTAATCTGAGTGTCAATATCATCGAAGCCCTCGCCCTCATTAACGGTTCTCAAGTCTTTATCGTGAAGGAACGGAACGGCACAGACGATTAATTCCGTCTTACCGTCTGAATTTTTGAGGGTTATGATTTCGTCCGAAGGATCTTCGGAGGCAGAGCCTATAACGTGAACATTGCAACGTCTCATTACTGATGAGGGCGCGTCAATAAAAGGAGCTGAGTCATGATTGCCTGAAATTATGATTACATGGCCGCATAATTTTCCTGAAGTCTCAGCCAGAAATGAGTAATAAATTTCCTGAGCCTCTATTGACGGGGTTATGCTGTCGAAAATATCGCCTGAAACGAGAAGGACATCAATATTTTCATTTGAGACTGTATCGCCGAGCCATTCAAAAAATTTCCTGAACTCGTCAAGACGTTCATGTTCTTTGAGTTTTTTGCCTATGTGCCAGTCAGATGTGTGAAGTATCCGCAAATCTTTCATTCCTTTTTTTGAGTTTACTTTTTTCAAGGAATATATTACAGCGTTTACTGAAAAAATTTTGCTTGATTTAATGAGCGGTTTAAGAGTATAATTTACGCAATCCACATTAATCCTAACTTATAGGGAAAGGAATTTGAAGGCTATGAAAAATAATTCATATGACCATGCTTCATATATGCAGAAGAAAATGTTATCGTATTCAGCAAATGCCGACTATAGCAAAGCAATGAAAGTCTATAAGCTCTTTGCCTACGTTTCAGGAGCAGCAATCACCGCAGTATATTTCGTGTCGCAGATGATGTAGCTGATTCCCGAACTGCCCTCAACATCGTAGTATTCGGCGGTTCAGCAGTTAATATTGAGTGTGTAAAAATTGGACTGGTCATTTTCACAGCTCCTTGTAATATGCCCATTGATTTTCATTGGCGGAGTCGTTGACGCTATAGGCGGCGGCGGAGGATTAATCACGCTCCCTGCATACATGATTTCAGGTTTCCCCGTTCATTTCGCAATAGGCACTAACAAAATCAGTTCGGCTATGGGTACGTTCACAGCCCTCGTGAAATTCATACGCGACGGATATATACCCTTCAAGCTGTCGCTGTGCGGTGTAATTTTCGCCCTGCTCGGCTCGTCATTGGGGGCTGAAACAGCTCTGCTCATAAGCGATTATGTCTTCAGGATTCTGATGTTAGGCATTATTCCATTAACAGCATGGTACGTTTTCAGGAGTCAGGATTTACTAAGGGAGGAAAGAATTTCTCAGGACGCAATAACTTCACGTACTTACATCGTCTGTATTCTTGTAGCGTTCTGCATAGGTTTTTATGACGGCTTCTACGGGCCGGGCGCAGGAACTTTCATGCTTCTTCTGCTGGCCGGAGCTGCGAGGCTCAGCGTTCAGAAGGCCAACGGCGTTACTAAAGCTATAAACTTTGCCACAAACATTTCAGCTCTGGCGGTCTACTTCGTGAACGGGAAAGCTGTCATACCTGTAGGATTAACGGCAGGACTGTTCAGCATTGCAGGGAATTACGCCGGCGCAAAGTTCTTCGAGAAGGGCGGAGCTGAAACCGTAAGACCTGTAATTCTGATTGTGCTATCATTGTTCTTCGTAAGAGTGATTTACAGTTTGATATTCTAATTCTAAACGAAGGGATTTGATTCATTCATGAGAAAGTTAAAATTCATTCTCTCGGTAATTCTTGTCCTTGCTCTGTCATTAACGGCCTCAGCCCACCCGGGAAAGCTCGACAAAAACGGCGGACATTACGACAAGGAAACAGGCGAATACCATTACCACAAAGGCCCTAATGCCCTTGAGTCTCTCGAACTCAGGCGCAATACCGTCTACAAAGCCAAAGTTGAACGTGTAATTGACGGCGACACTATGATAGTAACGTTCCTTTTCGACGACGGAAGCAAGTATCTCAAAGAGCGCGTGAGATTTCTCGGTGTCAATACGCCCGAAACTGTCCACCCCAATAAACCCGTTGAGTATTACGGCAAAGAGGCCAGCAATTTCACCAAAGAAAATCTCTCAGGCAAAACCGTTTGGCTTCAGACCGATGTCGGAGTTAAGGACAGGTATGACAGAATGCTCGCATACGTCTGGCTCAGAGAACCCAAACAAAAGGACTTCGATGACGAGTCTGCAATCCGGAAGTACATGTTCAACGCCCATCTTCTTCTCGGAGGCTACGCCCAGCTCATGACCGTTCAGCCGAACTCAAGATACTCGAATGTCTTTGTGCATTTACAGCGCGAGGCAAGGCAGGATAAAAAAGGACTCTGGGGAAAAGACCCTGAGTAATGAAAAAAAAACATGCCGTCCGTATGAGAGTGCGGACGGTTTTTTAATGCCCGTGCGGAGTAACATCAAGCATTGCTTTTTCATAGACTAAATCCGACTGAAGCATTACGCAGAAACACGCGCTCAGCGGAATCATTGCGAGCCATATCGTATACTGACCCATTGACGGAGCCAGAGCCGTAACTATTGTCCCTCCTGCCGAAAACGCAAGAATTATTTTCACGTGCTTTGCCATCTTAGCCCGTGCCTCAGCCTCCTGCTCATGGTGCTTGATTATCCTTACCACACTGATACCGATTTGGCGGACATGATTTGTTAGGAACGTTGTCGCCATAGGTACGCCCTCAGCCTGACGGAATGTGTTGAACTGCATGGCGCAGAGGAAATTTATTATCACTTGAGCAATCTGATCCGGCCATGTCAGCGGCATTAACCCGACCAGAAAAAGCACCGCTATTTCAATCCCTACAAGAAGCGTATCCCATCTTATGAATTTTGTGCGCTTAACTTTCTGGGGAAGTATCTCCGACAGAATCGTACCTAACACATACGCCGTGAACGGTATCAAATAGTAGAATGCCTCGCGGAAATTCCCCTGTCCCAATTCCGCCGACATCTTCACGATGTTGCCGGTCTGAGCGTTGCTGAATACCGCCCCTCTTAGCATGTACGTGTAAAGCCCCATCATTCCTCCGGCAACCGTAAGAAGCTCAAAAATATAATACTGTTCGCACGTCAGGTAATAATCCTGATGAAGTTTCTTGTGAAGTTCCCTCTGTTTTTCATTCGTGAACTGTTCCTGCAAATTTCACACAGCCTTTCTTGAACGGACATAATCCGCAGTGTTCTGTTTTCCCTTCGTAGTCTCTTTCCGAATCTGAGGCGCATTTCGCCGAAGCAGTCTCGATTCTTTCGCGTATTGATTCAAAATCACTGATGACTCTTTCAGCAGTCTTGTTTTCCTTCAGGAAGGATATACATGTATTGACGCTCTCGAATTTCTTTTCAGCGTGAACGACATAGGCGTAGAAATCGAGCTGGGACTCATACAATCCCGGCGGTACTGTCTCGGAATCGGTAATCTTGTAGTCGATTATGTTGTTCCCGAAAAGAGCGTCTACCGCACCGGCGAGAATTGTATCATCATTAAGCCTGTGCCTGAATCTGTGCTCGCGTTCAACATTCGGGGAGTTCCTCAACTCTATTCCCAGAGGACTCCCGGCAAAATTCATCAATAATTCTCTGAGCGTTGACTTTTTATCCCTGTCATTTTTCCGCCAAGCGTCCCGGATATGTCCGGGCAGCAATGAAAGTGTTGCCTTGTCGTGAAGATAGCGTTCAAGTTCGCTCTCATAGTTATCATTGACCGGCCACTTTGAGAGAATCCAGTGAACTAGGCTTCCGGTTTCCGCGCCGCCTATGACATCATCGTTATTCTCGCGGTCAGTGAGTTCCCATTCGAGCGTTAAACCCTGACGGTACTTTCTCCGCCACGCAAAAGGACACCATTCATAGAGCGAAAACGATGTCGCTGAAAACTGTCTCAATGCTCTTTGAGCCTTCACTGTTTCAACAGTAATTAATGTTTTGTTTTCAGAAGCATTATTCTGAGGAGGCTCAGGGAGTTTTCCGTCAGGATTCAGAATTTCGGGAACAGCGTCATTCATTCCCTTAATGCTCTTGAGAAGAAAATCACTCCATGTTCCGGCGTAACCTTTCGGGGTAGTATCATCATTCTTCTTATCGACCGGCTTAATCAGTCCGCAGAATATCAAACTGTCCTGCGCCCTCGTACATGCAACATAGAATAACCGTTCTTCCTCTTCGGTGTCGCCCTGTTCCGATAAAAGCCTGCTCCATTCCGACAGCTTAGAGCTGAAGCCTCCTGCCGGTAAATTTTCATCGGGAAGATTACCGGCTACAAGTCCAAGTTCCTTCGAGGGCATGAGCGATTCACGGCCTGCGTTGCGTCTTGTCCTGTCCTCAAAAATTACTGTTACGGGGTATTCCAGCCCCTTCGCCGAATGAACCGCACCGAGTCTTACGGCGTTTTCGTTTTCGTCATGCCATGAGGGTTCCTCATAAGATGATTCGTTCCTGACCGAACGTGTCATGTATTCAGCGCATGAAACGAGGCTTGCGGTTCCTGAGGACTGAAATTCGCGCGCTATTTTCAATGAAAGTCTGACGTTCCGCAGGACTCTGAGCCTGTCTTTTTCCCTGTAGCATGAGAGCCATTCCCTGTTTCTGTCGTAGAATGACAAAATCCCAGAAGCCCCTTCGTTTTCGCCGACAACAGAAAGGTATTCGAGCCTTGAATAAGCGTCGGGCAGGTTCTCGCGAATAAGGTCAACAGGTCTGTGAGTGTCATCGGTGAGCATTAAGCATTTTGAAATTGCCTCGTCCTCATTAACTCCTGAGAACGGGGACATTAACCAGCCTGTTACGGAAAAATCATCGTTCATATCGGCGGCAGCCCTCAATGTGCAGACTACATCGCCTGTTTCGCCGCGCCCGAAATAGTCGTTGCTCCTGTCCTGAATCGATGGTATTCCTACTCTCTGCAATGCCTCCTCAAGAATCGTAAAACTTCCTCGCCCTCTCGAAAGAATCGCGAAGTCAGAGAATTTTACAGGTCTGATGATTTTGTCTTTCTTGTCCCAGATTGAGAGGCCGTCAGCTACCCAAGATGATATTTTTGAAGCTATCTGACCGGCTAGAATTTTTCTGCTTTCGACAGCAGTTACGATGTTCCGTAAAAGATAAATCCTGAAGTCCGGCATAGTTCCCGACTCGCGTTCGACATCAGGGCTTGCAGGCTCTAATGAATTGTATTTCACTCCTCTCATTGATTCCTGACGGCTTATACCATCAGGCCAAAGGTTAGTGAAAAGTGAGTTAATTTTTCCGAGAAGACCGGCTCTTGTCCTGAAACTCTTATCGAGATGGACTCTTTTTGTTTCCTGACGGCTTATGATTTCGGCGAACAGTGAAGGATCTGCGTGCCTGAACTTATAGATTGACTGCTTGGGGTCGCCTACCGCAAACAATCCCGAATCACTGCCGTAATTTCTGAGAGACTCAATCATTCCGAACTGAACGGGGTCGGTGTCCTGAAACTCGTCAACAAGAATGTGCCTGAATGTTCGTCTTATACCCTTCTGTTCAATCGTTTTCTTAGCGTGAAGTATCATGTCTGAGAATGAGAGAAGCCCGCGTTTTGATTTCATGTTGTCCCACATTCCCCACGAGACAGCGCAGAATTTGAGAAGGGTACGGCGCATTCTGAGTTCCTCGTCTGTAAGAGGCGAGGCGAAACCGGCGGTAATATTTTTGATGATTGAGGGCTGCTGTTTGCGCCATTCCGATAAGGTTTTACCGCCTAAATCCTCGCGGAGGGCAGTCAATGCTTTAGTTCTTCCTATAAAATCATGGTCATTGACTATTCTGTCATAGAATTTTCTGAGTCCCTCGTCATTAGCAGGGGGATTAGCTCTCGAACTGTCAAGGAAAATTTGAAGGGCGTTTCCGTGAACGTCAGTTTCTTTGAGGTCATGAAGGGAAATATTTTTCCAGAGCTTCCAGACTGAGAGCCATTGAGGACGCAAATAATCACAGACTAAACGTTCAGCATTAACAAGCAGAGACGAGTCATCACCGGCCCAAGCCATCATATCCTCCCATGAACGCCCTGATGAAGCGTGAAGCTCGGCAGTGTTACGGGCAAGAGCGGTTAAATTTGCCGCGCCCCATTTTGATACGGCGGAGCTCATGAAAGAATCTTTATCGAGTAATTGGGCAGCTTTAAGAATTTCACCGCCTGCGTAATTATGCGCGAGTTTTTCGAGATTAGCGAACTCGGCGGCATTTCTGATTTCCTCCCAGAATGACTGCTCCTGATGAGCTGTTATGACTGAGGCTCTGGGGTCAATGTCAAGCGACAGTCCCGACTCGCGGATTAATCTTCCTGCGAATGAATGTATTGTTGAAATCCATGAATCACTTAGGCCGTCAAGGATTTTCTGTTTTCGTTCGGAGTTCGGGAAAAGATTGAGCGATAAGGCGATGAGGTTTTCGATTCTGGCTTTCATTTCACCGGCGGCGGCTTCAGTGTAAGTAAGCGTGAGGATTTCGGAGGGCAGAAGTTCATCATCGTTAAGCAGCAAGTTCAAGTAACGCTGTGAAAGCACCCAAGTTTTTCCTGTGCCTGCACCGGCTTCAACGGTTATCACTCTGTCATTTGCGGTTACGGCTTCGCGCTGTCCTTTAGGGGTGTCGTAAGGCAGTGTAATCTTCATTTATGTAAAAATCCTCCTTTTATCATGATGTCGTAAACATAAAAAAACTGACAGGACTTATATTTTATCCTGCCAGTCTGTGAAAATCAGAATCTGTAATTGGTTATGAGACTATTTGTTACTGTGAAATTGCGCTTACCGGGCAGGTGCCTACACAAGTTCCGCACTCTACGCAGGTATCTGCCTCAACTTTAGCTTTACCGCCGTCAACGGCGATTGCTGAAACCGGGCAAGCTCCTACGCATGACTCGCAGCCTACGCAAACGTCCTGATCCACTACTGCTTTTGCCATAATAAATTTCCTCCCTCGAAAAATCTTGTTCGTATCGTTTATCATGAAGTCCCTCACTTCATGACGCTGGAAATTATATCACAGCAAGTTCAGAAAATCCGCTGTTTGACTGGACAACCTTTAATTTTCGCCCGAAGTGTAGACTCGCCATTTCAATGCCTCGCAAAGCCATGTGCTTCCTCCGGCTGAGATATGGGCTTCAATTTTTGAGCATTCATGGCCGGTCGGGACGACTAAATGAGTAACTCCCAATCCTGCGAATGCCTCTGTGATTGCCGGAATGCCCGGCCCTTGAAGGAAACAGCCTTTTTTCTCGCGCAGTATGTTCTGTGTCGATAAGAGCCATCTGTCCCTTATAGCTTCGGGGGAAAGCCATACCCATTCAGCGTCATGGACAGCCCTTGAAAATTCGGCCTGAGTGAAACAGTCCTGTCTTCCTGCGTAACGGTCATCAAAGAATGCCGAACGCCACCCCCAGTCGCGCATGAACGGAACTAAATCGCGTTCATAGCCCAAGACTGCTACCCTGTCTCCTCTTGCACAGGTCATCACTGCATCGAGGTACTGCCCTCCTTCATCATCGAACGGAAGCAATACAGAACACGCCGCGCTTGCCGCCGCGAACTCCTGCGGAAACGGCGAGACGTAAAGCCCTGCCAGCTCCTTAAGGGTTGAGGAGAGCAGCGAAACAGTGTGAACAGGCCGTGATGTATGAGGCTCAATTCTTGAGTCGGGCACGAAGCCTGCACCGGCTCTCCCGTCCTCAGCGAGTATGAAACTTGCGTGCCAGCCTAATATTAACCGTGAGACTTTCGAGTCTTTAATGTCTTTCAACGCTTCTGAGAGCAATGAGAAAAAGTTATCGCTGTAGTTCAATCAATATTTACTTCCTGAGTCCTGATTTTCTGAGGACAGCACCGCACCACAGGTAAACGAAACGCGGAAATAAGTGAATGAAATCTGTCCTTGAGAATGCACAAGTCGTTCTTATGAATGTAAATGAAGCTGAATATTTCCTGCACAGCCTGTAAAACCCGTACTGGAATGAAGGAGTTACCGTTCCTGATGAAAGATGGAGCAAAGGAATCGAACATACCCATACATCGCCGATGGAGGACGCTTTAATTCTGAGGCATTGCTCAGCAGCGTACAAGTGCCAGTTATTGCAGAGTTCTTCATCAAAAGGATAATCAGCAAAATGTTGAGTGTATCCCCCGAAAAAACATTCATCAACAGTCCCGCATTCAGTCATTCCGTTTTCAGTGAATGAAGCCGTACCGTGCATAAATTTTCCTGAAAGATTATTTCTGTGAGTAATGTTTGAAATTCCGGAAGACGAGTCGAAATTTACACCTGCAACTCCGAGAATGTCATCACGTTTAATACGGTTAAGGTATGATAAAAATTTTTCAAGAATATCATTCTGATTAAGGAGTATATCTTGATGAGAATATATGACGTACTTAGTTTTTACCTGATTAATCACGGAGTTATAAGCTGACGCGCAAGACTTAAACCCCTTGTTGCCTCTGTTGTCGATACTGATTATTTTACTTTGTATGCTCTGAGCCTTCAAGGTATTCACGAAGTCTGAATACATCTTCTCGTTCGTCCAGCAGCACACTACAGTAACATCGCACATAGAATCATTCCTTTGCCGTTTCGAGTTGCAGACTAAGTTCTTCCCATTGAGAATATAAATTTTTCAGCTCAGTGTCAAGATTTGAGCGTTCAGTCATTAGTTCCCTTACCTTTTTAGAAGCCTTCAGCGTTTCGGGAAGACATAATAGCCCGTCAATCTCTGCAATCTTCGACTCATGTTCCGAAATTTCCTTCTCAATTCGGGCAACGGCCTTCTTGTTTTCACGGTAAGCGCGAAGACTGTCATCATTCTTACGTGGCTTTGACTTAGCCTGAGACTTCTTGTCCTCAACCTGAGAGGCTTCCGATAAAATTTCCTCTCTCTTCTCAAGAAACCATGAGTAATTTCCCGGGTAATCGTACAAATTCCCGTCCCTAATCTCCAATACCCTTTCAGCAAGCGAGTCAAGAAAATGCCTGTCATGCGAGACGATCAGCAATGTACCCTGATACTTCAGCAGTGCCCGTTCAACAATCTCGCGCGTATTAACGTCAAGATGATTTGTAGGCTCGTCAAGTATCAGGAAATTAGTCTCCTCAAGCATGAGTTTATATAGCGCAAGTCTTGCTTTTTCGCCGCCAGAAAGAACGCTCGATGATTTATAGATTTCATCGCCCGAAAACAAAAACGCTCCGAGAAGATTACGCCGTTCAACATCGTTCAGCTTTGATGAAACTGAACGCGCTTCCTCCCATACAGTATTCGAGTAGTTGATGTTCTTTGCGCTCTCCTGCGAATAGTAAGAGAATTTTACGTTATGGCCGTGCTTTACTGTTCCTGATGTCGGCTGTTCAGTGAGGCTCAGAAGCCGGAGCAATGTTGATTTACCTGCGCCGTTCACACCAACGAGGGCGACTCTCTCGCCGCGCTCAATTACGAAATTGACTCCCTCAAAAACCTTCTGACCGTCATAAAATTTCGCGAGTCCCGAAACTCTTAGCACTTCCCGTCCGCTCGGAGGTGCTTCGGGGATTGAGAGCTTGACGGTTTTACTGCCCTGAGCGAGTTCAATTCGCTCGATTTTCTCAAGCTGTTTTATTCTGCTCTGAACCTGCGCGGCTTTCGTTGCCTTGTACCTGAAACGGTCAATGAACGATTCAATCCTTTGAATTTCTGCCTGCTGACGTGAAAATGCTTTGGCTAAAAGTTCTCTGCTCTGTTCTTTTGCCGAAACGTAATCGTCATAGCTGCAAGGGTAAAGCGTAATCACTCCGTGTTCGAGGTCAGCGATTGAGGCGGCGGTGTTCTCAAGGAATCGTGTGTCATGCGAGACTGAGACGAGTGCGCCTTTATGAGTTCTTAGCCACCCTTCGAGCCATTCCATTGACTCTGTGTCGAGATGGTTGGTCGGTTCGTCAAGAAGCAATACGTCAGGCGATGAGAGAAGCAAAGCGGCCATAGCTATTCTCATTTTCCAGCCGCCCGAAAAATCCTGACAGTTCTTGAGTTCCTCACCCTTCCTGAAGCCAAGACCATGCAAAACTTTCATGGCCATAGCCTCGAAAGCAAATCCGCCGGAGTCCTCGAATCTTTTTTCGAGCCTTGAGTGTTCAGCGAGCAAGCCTTCATGATTTTGAGTTGAGAGCGATAATTTTTCCTCAACGTTCCGTAATTTGCGTTCAATTTCCGAAATACCTGCTTTGTCCTTGAGGTATTGCATGAGCGGAACTGCTTCGAGTTCGGCCAAGTCCTGCGGTAAATGTCCGATTGTAAGTCCCCGTGAACGTTCAATAACTCCGCTGTCGGGTTCGAGTTCGCCGGTAATGACTCGGAGGAGCGTTGTTTTACCTGCACCGTTCGGGCCGACAATGCCAAGTCTTGCGGTGCTGTTAATCTGGAGGTTAAGACCTTTGAATATCACGTGTTCGCCGAATGAGAGCGATAAATTTTTGATGTCAATCATGTTGTAATATTATCATGATATAATCATTCAATCCAAATATTAACTTGCAGAGGTGTTGAAATTGCGTCTGAAATTTTTGTGTGCTGTTGCGGCGGTTATGATTCTGTTTTCTCCGTCATTCTCTTCGGCAGATGAATATGAAGAAAAGTTTGAGGCTTTCTGGAGCAGTATTATGAGTGCCGCGAACCAAATAAGCTGGAGCGGCGAACATAACTTGCAAGATGTCGAGTTTGTGAGAAACGAGATGCTTGGAGATGAGACAGTCTATGCGCGAGCTTGGTACAGTGATTACTACGTTCTTATCCGAAATTATCGTAATAAGGACTGGTCAAACAGCTATATCTCCGAGTTTTGGACGAACAGCGAGGAGCTTACTTTTACTGACGGGATCAAAGTCGGCTCACCGTTCAGCAAGGTAGTGTCATATTTCGGCAGGGAACATTTTAACTCTAACGGCTCACCGATATACCATGTCTTCCAGTATGAAGAGTCAGACGGAGGCGGAGTGTTGATGTTTACGGCAGAGAATGACATAGTAACATCAATCGGCTGTTATATCTTGGACAACAATCAGACATCGAGAATGACTTTCCTGTTTAATTTATACACACTGTTTCGGATTGGTGAAGTTAAGGGTGAGAAGGTAAATGTTCGTGAGTCAGCTCCTTCCGGCAAAGTCAGGTTTCAGGTTAGCGAGTCGAAAGGGGATCAGCTTCTTGTTTACGCTGAAGATTCTGACGGCTGGTATAGTGTTGAGGGAAGGATCGTGAATAATAAGTTCAGGGCTACGCCGTGGTACCATGTCTCGAAGCAGTTTGTGAGGGTCAGAAATTTAACGCCGGCGGAAAGAAGATTAATCATCTCTCAGTACAAGAAGTAACCAGACAAAAAATCCCCCCTCACAAAACGCGAGGGGGGCAGAAATTTTCAGGCTCTAACGTTTTTTCACCGCAAGAGCAAAACCCAGCACCGCAAGACCGGCCATGAGTCCGAAACCAGAATAGCACCCTCCGCTTGAGCTTGATATTCCGGCTTCTGGATTAGTTCCTGCGCTGCCGTAAATTATCTCAGTAATCGGCAGATCCCCTCTGTTAAACACTCCGCCGCCCTTGCTGACCCATTCATCATTGTCAAACAGAACTACGAATCCCACGCCGTCCTCAAGATACGCCGGATTCATTCGGAAGCTGATCACGTGTTCATTATCGTTAGGGAAAAACGACAAGTGCGTGTTCAGGAAGATTAGCTCTACATCATCTTCCTCTATTTCCAGTAAGCTCTTGCCCTTCGACTCCGGCTTCAGCTTGTAGCCCATGATTGCCGCGTCGTGCATCAGCGATGTTCCGCCGTAATCAAACTCAAATTCAACAGGCACAAGACTGCTTTGGCCGCTAACATACTTTTCGAAGTAGTCAGCGACATCAAGCCCGCCTGCACTCAACCGAATGTAAGGTAATTCCTCCTCGTCCCAAACATCAGAAGCGGAAATACTCGCGTCCCTCAGCTTGTCGCGCTCGAACGTGAGTTTTTCTGTTGACGCGATACCTATTACCCTGTATCCCATATTGTTACCGCCGCAGTCAACGATGTCTCCGCTCGCGTTACGCCTGTTCTCGTGGACTTCATCAATCGCGTTGTCGGGGTCAATCTCAGCGAAAATGTAATATATCCCGTCGTCCATGCTTGTCGGTGTCCATGTGAAATTCGCGTACTGCCTGTTGTTGCCATTGCCCCAGCCCGGCAGTTTCGTGAATGTGTACTCATCGATCTTCGTCTTTGGATCGTTGTATTTTCTCGTCTTGGAGTATGACAGTCTGACCTTGAGATTATCAGCGTCCTTGAAGCTCGCATTGTAGACTGGTACGCTTATCGCATACTTTATGCCCTTAAACAGAAGATTATCGCTGTCAAGGTCATAGTCAGCCGCCTTGTACCTGACACCGCGCATCTTCATGGCCGTAGGGTCGTTAGCGTTGACCGTGAATACCGCCCTGTCAAAGTCGCTGTCCTCCTTTGCCGAGATGTTGAATTTCTCAGGCAGAAGAAACGAAGGGTCAGGCTTCAGCGTGTAAAGGCTATTATCGCCCCACAAAGCATCGTCCCTGTAGAATCTCTCTACCGCGAATGCTGCTGTCATAGTCCCGGCAATATCAAGATATGTCTCGAATAGTGCTGTGAACCTCGCGCCGCTGAACGCCGCTGGAATGTTTATGCTTATGCTCTCGCCGTCCGTTACGCTCCTCGTGAAAGTAGACTCGGTATCAGCAGGAATATTAGCCATATTTGTGCCGAATATATTATCCAGCACGGATATGAGTTTTGTTATAGCTCCTACCCTGTTGACCTTCTTTGTACTCTCCTGATCCGTTGACGTTATGCTTAACATTATTTTCTGTTGGAACTCACTGCCGTCCCACCGTATCTGCCCTTCATACGTGCCTGCGGTAAGAGATGTTCTGCCCTCGTAGCCTTCTGTCCGCTCAAGCGCGGCAGGGTATGAGAAAAGATTGCCTACCTCATGATAAGGCTGGTAATGAACGTCATTGATTCCTATTGATGTTGTCGGCTTCGCTGGATCGCTCATGGCAAAGGTGATGTAGCTCTGCTGGGACTTCGCTTGGGATTTGTCGAAACTCCCGATGTTGTCCTTTGTTTTGCCGAGAAGCCACGCAGGCGCAGGGACTTGCTTAATGGGATAACGCCATAGGTAGTGCGTTGACTGGTTCATGAGCAGTGTATCCTGCCGATTCGCAATCGTAGTTGTTGACATGACATAGCTGATGGCGTTCTCATTCGATTCCGTAGTGGTTGTCTCTATGGTGTCCTTCAGCTTATCCCATATCGCGCCAGCGCCCTCAATCTTCTTTGCTGTGTCATTACTGCCGAGAACAGCGGACGTTATTCCCCTTATGCCCTGAAATGTCTTTGAGGCAAAGCGCAGCGCAGGGTTGTCAAAAGCAAATATCGTTTCCGCTATTGCCGTCATTTTTGATGTGAGATTCTTCGTCTCAGAACTTGATGAAGTGTTGTTGTAGGTTACGGCAGTCTTGAGGCGCAGCGTGAAACTGCGAGGAGCTTTCGTGAGCGCGGTACCGTCTTCAGTCAGGTTATCGACATGGTAAGGGAACATCTGAAGGATCGCGGAATAGTCAAAGTCTTTCGTGTTCGAGAGCTTCACGGGATCTTCAAGCGTAATGCTCTCGTTGAGGTAATCAGCCTTCGTGAACGCAAGCAGGTGGTCTCGGTCTGGCAGCGAGGTAATCTCGTGAACCTGAGTCCCCCAGTTCGTTACGCCCGGAATGTTCGTCATCAGCGCGACATGACTCCTGAGCTTGTTTCCGCTGACTCCTGATGCCCATTGAGGATATTTGATGACGAGGTCATCGCATGTGGTGATTGTGCCGACTCTGCCTGAGAATTTACCGGCTATGATGTCAAACTCACGGTCAATGATGGGGTAAGGGGTCTCCTCTCCTGTGAGCGGCTTGAGGTAAAAATCCTTTAGCAGATTGTCCAAGTCATTATATTTTTTGTCGAATAAGTTATCAGTTAACCAGATATTTTCTGCGCGTATGCCTACCCAGCCGTTAGCGTTGTCGCCGTAATTCCAAGGGTGTGAGCCTTTTGAATGCGCGTTATATTTCGGCTTGATGCTTCCATAGTCGAACGTGTACCAGTCAACGAACGCCCCGAATACAAAATTAGAGAATGAAAAACTCGTTTTTATGGTGTAATATCTCATTTGTTCAGTGTATTGAAGCATGACGCGCAGGACGGCAATATCATCGCGCCCGTCCCCGTCAAAATCTCCTACGGCGGCCTTCAGTCCGAGCGGAACGTCTATATCATGCCACAGCATACCGCGGTCTTTATCAAGAGCGAACTTATGCTGGTCAAACGCCCTGGAATCTTCTTCGGTCTGGAAACCGCTTCCGTCCCACTTGTATATCTTGACATGAATATGTCCTGTGTAGCCTCTGAATGTTGTAAAGTCGTATGCTGAATTCACGTCATTATGGTGTTTCGTGAATATGGTATCTTGCGGCGAAATGTCCCTGTAAACTACAGCGAACTCTGTTTGACCGTCCCCGTCAAAATCACCGGCAACTACGCACTGTGTATAATTACATGTTAACCCGTCCATAGACACTCCTTTACGTCTGTAGTTGTCATACCCACCATAAACATATCTGTCAACTTCTGCTTCATAGTATGGTGTGATTGAGAACTGGGGATCTGTCGAATTGCTCCCTGTGTGGGTAATCCGGAGGACATGAACGTGTATAGCTGCCGTGTCAGTCTCAGTGACTGCAATCTCGTTGGCGTACCCGTCATTGTCGAAATCACCGACCGCCATGCTGACGGGGAAATATACAGTTTCGTCAAACATTTGGGGAACACTTTTGAGGGTTGTTGACCATGTAACCGGCTTGGACTTATTAGGAACTAACTCCGCGTAAAAGGAGCAGCGGCCTTTCCTAAACGTACTAAAACTGTCTCCACGCGCCTTTCAAGGAACGCTACAAGTTCATCGCCGTCATAACCCTTCACGCTTATTCCTGATTTTGCGTCAAGTAAATGAACTTGCTTTTTACGTTCGTCGGCAAAGTCATTATCGCTAAAGGCAGATATGCTGCCCATGCTACTAGCCCTGTCAATATTGACACTGCCGTTACCATTGTTGGTTACGAAAGTCGCTGCGGCACCAAGATCGTTAAACAGTAGTGTCAATCTGCCTCCGTCTTTATTTGTTACTGATGTGTCGACAGCTGCAATCTTTTCGTAATTGCTATCTACGACCAAGAGTCTGACACTATCTGATACTGAGCCTACCTTCTCATTCTCGCCTTTCGGGTTAAATGTGTATACGCTGTGCGTGCCGAAATTGGTGTTATTTGTATCGTACACGAACAGAGTATCCTTCCTCATGTGAAAATCCTCCGAAGTCCGTCCAGTAACGTGGCGTATTATGTCGGGTATTTGGCTCAATGGCAGCGATGTCCCGTCATGGCCGGTTACTGTTACGGCGAATGAAGCTCCCGCGCTGAGAAGAAGCAGCAGGAGAGCGAACGATAGAACGCGTCTTTTGTGGTACATACGGATACCTCCTGAATGAAAATTTTGCGGTTTCGATGTTAGTGAATTATAACTCTTAATGTAATCAAACTGTACTCTTTTCCGGCGGAAAGGCACAGTCAGAGCCACCGGCTATGCCGGTGGCTTGCTCAGCTCTAGAATGGCATGTTACCGGCAGCCCTGAACGGGCTTTGAATGACTTTCAGTTGCACTGCTATCACTGGCTCCCCCTAAAGGGGCTTATTTCTTGCCTACTTTTACGACAGCTTCACCCGTAAATGGGTCATACAGTTCTTTCCTGCTGAGCTCATCTGCGAGTTTATCTTCGCTTAACTGATTACGTATATATTCTTCGAGCTTTTTCTGATTTCGTCCCACTGTGTCAACGTAATATCCCCGACACCAGAATTGACGGTTGCCATATCGGTACTTCAAATTTACGAAGCGATCAAAAATCATAAGAGAACTCTTCCTCTTCAAGTATCCCATGATTTCCGAAACGCTAAATTTCGGTGGTATGCTCAAGAGCATATGAACATAATCAGGGCATAGTTGAGCTTCAACTATTTCAATTCCCTTTCTTTCACACAATGTCCGAAGTATTTTGCCTATTTCAATTTTGTACTTTCCATAAATTATTTATCGGCGATATTTCGGGGCAAAGACGATGTGATATTTACAATTCCACTTAGTATGTGCTAACGTTAATATGCTCATTTTTTCCTCCTGTTCTGTTGTGCAACTGACAAACAATACTTTACAGGAAGAAAAGGACTTTTCATAGCTATAAGCTAATCGGAACCACCTGCATAGCAGGGGGGGGGGGCAAAACACATAATAAAAACCGTCCGCATTCTCGTGCAGACGGCCTTTTTGTCTCAGTGCTTCCTGTAAGTACCCTCGACAACGAAATCAGGAGCTATAGCCTCATTCCAGTCATCAGTCTCAGTGATTTCAACCTTAACAGCTTTGCGCGAGAACGTCAGTGTAGCCTGACAACTGCTGTAATTGTTGTCGGAAAGCTCGATTACGTTATTGTCAATCCAGCCTCTAGCAGTCCAGTGAACGCCGTCCTTGAAACGGCTGAAAGTAACTTCGGTTTCGTCAGTGTTGATGTCAATAATCCTCACTGAGAGAAATCCCGTATTGCTCTGATATTCGCCGGCAATCTCTGAGGCGGTTAATGTTACGGAACTTTCGGGCTCTGGTTCTGGTTCAGGCTCGTCAACCGGTTCAGGCTCAGGAGTTCTTCTGGGCTTGGGTGCCGGAGCTTTAGGTGCCGGCTTAGGCTCAGGCTTACGGGACGGAGTTTTTCGGGGCTGAGAGGAGTTCCGCACGTTTCTGAGTTCCTCTCGGATACTTTCGGCAATTTTAGGAAGAGAATCGGCGCGGTCATTTGTCGCAATCGCATAAGCCTCCGCCTTTGAGTAACCATCGTCCATCAATGAGGCTGCCTCGTCATCGCGGCCTGATTTGACCCATTCGCGCTGTATTTTGTCGAGCTGAGTGAACACGCTTCTGGGCAATGATTTTTTGAGGTTAGCCCAGACCTGATTGAGTCTTTTATCCGCACGGGCAAAATCCGAACTGCTTTTCCTCATTCTGAGGTATTCCGCGTCGCTGAGGGCGAATGCCGGAAGGGTCAACAAAAATACTAACGTTAAAGCTGAAACAAAACGCTTCATTTTGAAAAGTCCTCCTTCAAAGATTAAATGAAAAGTTATTTTTATATTATACTTTCTTTAAGAATAAATTGAAGCTAATTAAGGGGAGTTTTTCAGGGGTGAAATTATGGACAATGATATAAACAACGAAACATCAAGCGTTAATTCTGAAAACAGCAGCTCAATAGAAATGTGCCTTGAGATTGCTAAACTGGAATACGAATACTCGTTCAGGCGAGCTGAAAAATTCGACAATAAAGTTTATATTCTGCTGACCGTATGCGGTTTCATGTTCGTAATGTTCATGAACGCTGTAAGTAATATCGGAGAAATTGATATATTCTCGCCTTTAAAAAGTAACTGGATATTAGCGTATGACATTCTGATTGTACTATGCGTTACTGGAATGATAACGATCCTTGTGAGGCTGGTTTACGCTCTCTCAGGTCTCAAGCTGAAGCGTCATGACTCAAATCTCATAATAAAACGTAATATGCTTTCATCTTCGCCAAAGGCTATAGCCCGTTTTACAATCATGCGCTATGAGATTGCGAGAGACTATAATATCAGGCAGATAGACAGAAGATATACATCGCTCGAAAAAAGCGTGAAAATATTGGTGGCGTTAGCGGTATTGTTAATCGCGATAAGCATTGTGAGCAATTTCGCAGTCAAAATATAAGTGAATTTAAGAAGGGAAATAGAACTATGAACAAACACGAAGCAGGAATGTTAAGCGAAGATGAACTCTGGGATTTAGCACAGCAGGACAGACCGATAGATCCCTCCGAAATAGGTATCACAACCCAGAAAACACATGACGGCTTACAACTGCTTACTGAAAGCTGGGAACTCCCACGACCGTTCAGATTTTGACAGAAAAACAAAAACTCCTCTCCGAAAATTTGAGGGGAGCTTTTTTGTATGATGAATGCCCTATAGGCGTTGTTTACCGTAAAAATTCTACCACAAAGCCCAGTTACTGAACATGAACTTTTCGGGATTAGTGTGCGTTACCATCTGAAGCCCCTGCAAAAACCGGCTGTCATAAAGCTCGTCCCTTGTCCCCGTCTCAGAAACTACTGCGGACTCGATATTCGCCCCGTCGTCGTTCTCGAACTTAACATCATTAAGCCCCACCCATGTATCAGGATACTTCCTCTCAATTTCCTTCCAAGTCAAACGCTCATTTGAGTTGGTCAGCACATTCATCACCCCCAGATAAAACATGCCCCCCGATTGCTCGGAGGGTAATTCTGTCTTCACGGCCTCCAGCGAGGCTCACTTCATTGCTGTGTCTCTGGACTGCTGACTAGCGGACAAGGTAGTAAACATCGGTTGCGTTATTCCCTGACGCCTTGTACTCCCCATTTGCTTTTTCTGTATCACTACCTTCATTAGTCTCCGCCAATAGACCGACTGATTTTGCTCTTCCTGCGAGTTTCGTCTGTACATTCGTGTCGTTTACTACAACCTTGAGATACCATTTCTTTTCAGCAAGCGTTGTTGCATTATCATTACGTTTTGCTGTCGTAATGCTGTACACAAAGCCATCTGCTGTATATGTTGTAGTAGTAACATTCTCTGCAGTACTACTTGTTGATGATTGACTGGGCGAAGAGTTCAAGTACTTGGCTACATCACTCATGCTAATTGTAGCACTACTATTTTTTGAGTCCTCCAAGTAATCCAGATGGTCAACATAGTACGCCAACGCCGCCGTCTTGAGATTTCTCAGATTGCTGATGATGTTGCTTGCCTTAGCTGACGTAACAGCTTCCGTGCTTGAGAGCATCATCATGGCCGACAGAATACCGATTACCACAATGACGATGAGCAGTTCGACGAGGGTAAAACCTTTACGCTTTGTTGCTTTTTTCATGATTATCTTTCCTCCTGTGTGTTAAAAAACTTCTTTGATTTTTGTTGCCTCACAACCGCATTTTCGTTTATACGTAATACTACAGACCCCCCCCCCCCCGAAAATACTTACTGCTCTCAAAAAACTCACTGCAAAATCATTATAACATACGATTTTTTTTCACATCTTACATTACATTAAGTCGGTCTAATAACGGCACAGCTTTAGCCTAACCTGCTGATATAATTTCCAAAGGAGGTGCAATCGAAATGACAGCAAAAATTTTCAGGACATCAATAATTCTTGCGGCGGTATTTTTATTTTCATTCTCAACGTCATCATTTGCCTCAGAGGCATCGGAGGCGGTAAATAATTTCGCGTTCAACGCCGGAAAATTAATCGCGGCAAATTCAGAAAGTAATTTCTTTTTCTCGCCGTTCAGCATAATGTCAGCGTTCGGAATGGCTTACGCCGGCGCGTCAGGAGATACGGCGGCCGAGATTGAGAAGGCTCTGGGCGTAACGAAAGAAATTCACTCGCCGCTTGGGGAACTGGCGAAGGATTTTGAGCAGGGCGGTTACATGTCCTCAGCGAACAGGGTATGGCTCAAGAGGGGTCTTAAACTCAGAAGGAGCTACTCTGAACTTCTAAGGAAGAATTACGGGAGTACAGCATGTGAACTTGACATCAAGGGCGACACTGAACAGTCGCGCCGTGAAATCAATAACTGGGTCAGCGTTAAGACTAACGGGAAGATAAACGATTTAATTCAGCAGCTTGACCCTGAGACGAGAATGATACTGACGAACGCTGTATATTTCCGTGCCGAGTGGCTCAAGAAATTCATGAAGTCATCGACCGTTAAGGAGAAGTTTTACACTGACGGCGAGAATTTCATGGAAGTCGATATGATGAAACAGCGAGATGATTTCAGTTACGTTGAGTCTGACGGAGTGAAGGTAATAATGCTTCCGTATGAGGGGCGGCGTTTCTCAATGGTAATCGCATTGCCGCCTGAGGGTAAGCCGGAGGCACTGAAGGACTTGAACGCTGAGACATTTGAGGGCTGGATTAACTCAATGAGCAAGTATGATGTAGATTTGTGGGTGCCTAAGTTCAGGACGGAGAGGCGTTACGAGCTGAAGGAAATCTTTGAGGCTATGGGAATTAAGAGGGCATTCACTAATGACGCTGATTTTTCAGGAATGACGTTAGCGGAGCGGTTGAAGGTCGATGAGATTGTTCATCAGACGTTCATAGATGTTGACGAGGAGAGGACGGAGGCGGCGGCGGCCACAGCGGTGATGATGTTAGTTGGTTCGGCCATGCCGAAGAAGAAGCCGTTTGCTGAATTTCACGCTGACCGTCCTTTCATGTATTTCATAAGGGACAACGAGTCGGGAACGATTTTGTTCTTGGGTTATCAGAGCTTCAGGGATTGATTTTTCCAGAGGCTTATAATGGTATAATTACCCGATAAAATCAGAACATAATGGGAGGTATGTCTGGATAGCGAAAAGTATGAAATAGTGTGTTTCTGAAAGTACGCTTGACAAAAATCTAAAGGGGGAATAATCTGCTACGTAATGTTAGTGTGCTGGACAGGGAACACCAATCCGGAGAAATCTGGCTACCTCTGGCTAGGGGGGAAGTAAAAGCCTCTGGACTGCCGAACAAACTTGAGTAGGTTCGCCGAAAGGGGGCAGGAAATGTCCGCCAAAAGCGGGAAAGAATGAGGAAAACTCGAAAGAGTGTACACAGCGCAATATTACACTTTTTACGTAGCAGGATAAAATCATGGCGAACAAGTACGCGGGAACACAGACGGAAAAGAATTTGCAGGCGGCTTTTGCAGGAGAGTCGCAGGCGCGGAACAAGTACACATACTTTGCGTCAAAGGCGAAGAAAGAGGGATTTGAGCAGATTTCAGCGATATTCCTTCAGACGGCGGCGAACGAGAAGGAACATGCGGAGATCTGGTTCAAGGAGCTTGAGGGAATCGGAGACACAGCGGCGAACTTAGCTGCTGCGGCGGAGGGCGAGAACTACGAGTGGACAGACATGTACGAGGGTTTTGCAAAGACCGCAGAGGAGGAAGGTTTCAAGGCATTAGCGGCGAAATTCAGAATGGTAGCGGCGATTGAGAAGCACCATGAGGAGAGATACCGCGCACTGCTGAAGAACGTGGAGGCACAGGAAGTCTTTGCGAGGAGCGAAGTCAAAGTGTGGGAATGCAGGAACTGCGGCCACATTGTTGTCGGAACGAAAGCTCCTGAAGTCTGTCCGGTCTGCGCGCACCCGAAAGCGTATTTCGAGATTCACGGCGAGAACTACTAGGAAATTGAACGGCCTCCCCTGTCAGACAGACGGGGGAGATTTTTTTCATTGAGAGGAGAGTTTTTTTATGACATTGAAGGAAGAAGCGTATGCGTTGATAGACAAGCTGCCTGAGAAGGTAATGGCTGATATTGTTCAGGCACTCAAGAAGACGGACAATGACCCTTTAACTTGGGAGACTCCCGAACAGGAGGCGGCACGGAAAGCCAGAGAACGGGAGGAAAAGATGGAGGCATTAAGATGGCTTCAAGAGATGAGGAAAACAAAGCCCCTATTGATTCCCGAAAACTATGAGGAAGTATACGCTGACGCAATGGCGGAAAAATATGGGCTGGTGAAGTGATGAAGGTACTTGTCGATACTAACGTTATCATAAATTACCTTACAGGTCGGGAAGATAAATACTCTGAGGAATCTGACCAGATTATGACTATGTGTACAAATGAAGAGATTGAGGGTTACGTAGCTTTTCACTCTCTCTCAATAATCTGGTACTTTTCAGGGAGACAGAAAGAGCCGGAAGAAACTCGCAGGGAATGGCTTGACCGTGTTTGCAAAATACTGACTACCGCAAGCGCAGGGCATGGAGCAGTAGTTGAGGCTGTTCACAACGTTGAGTTCAAGGACTTTGAGGACAACATGCAGGATATTTGCGCTCAGAGCGTGAACGCTGACTACATTGTTACGGTGAACACAAAAGACTTTGAACACAGCAAGGTCAAAGCCGTAACGCCCGATGAGCTTGTTGAGATTGTGAACAGCAGAAGTTAAGCAAGAATCCCCCTCAACGTCTCAGAAGGGGGACTCTCTATTCTGAAGTAACCAGCAAGACCCCGTCGCCCTCAATTACAAATTCATCACAGCAGTCGCTAGGCACAAAAACATTGCCGCCCTTCTTCAATTCACATTCAAACCCTCCGCAACTGAAAACACATTGCCCCTCAACGCAGAGCATAAACCTAAAGCACTTCCCCTCAGTGCCGCCGCTGAACGGAGCGTGAATCTTTTCGGTTCTGAACTTGTCGCAGCTCACAATCACATTCCCCGAACGTCCCGGAGACGTTATATTTACAGGAAACGTGTTAGCCACGTCAAGCGCCTTCTTGATGTGAAGTTCTCGCGGCTTTCCGTCAGCTCCTAACCTGCCGTAATCGTAAACCCTATATGTTATGTTAGAGTTCTCCTGAATCTCCGCTAACGTTATCCCCTCGCCGATTGCATGAACAGTTCCGGCAGGAATGAAAAACGTGTCGCCGTCCTCGACATAAATTTTCTTGAGCATTTCCGTCAATGTCCCGTTCGTTATCGCCTCCTCAAATTCGCGCCTCGATACGCTCCTGTTGAAACCCAAGTATATATATGCTCCCTCCTCATGGCCGAGTATGTACCACGCCTCAACCTTGCCTCTGCTGTTCTCAACACGCCGAGCGTAATCCGTGAACGGGTGAACCTGAATCGATAAAGGCTTTTCAGCGTCAATGAGTTTCACCATTATCGGGAAAGTTTCATCGGGCTTGAATTTCGGCGAGACTATCTCAGGAAATTTCCTCACGGCCTCCGAAAGCGTTAAGCCTTTCAGTTCACCGTCAAGAATAATATTATCTCCGTCAGGGTGAGAGGCTAACTCCCAGCTCTCAGCAAGATTTTCAGAGTCGGGAGTTTTCCCCCAGAGGTCAATAAGATTTTTACCGCCCCAAAGATAATTCTTATACACAGGCTTCAATCTGAATGGCCGCATTTTTAGACGCTCAACTTTCCGTTAGAGATGAAAACCCTTGTTACTCTTTCGGACGGACTGCATACCATCTCGTGAATTATTGTTCCTGCGTTCTTCGCGGCTAAAGGCATTAATTCACCGTCAAAAACTGTGGCGACATCTCCGGCCTTAACCCCTTCAATGTCCGTAACGTCCGCCATCATCATATCCATGCAGACCCGTCCCAATATCGGGCATACAGCGTCATGAATCTTTACGCCGTAATTGTTCGATAGTATTCTGGGCATTCCGTCAGCGTAACCCATAGGCAGTACGGCAACAACTGAGTCGCGTTTCAGAGTGTGAGTCCGCCCGTAGCTGATTGTAGTTCCGGCAGGCAGGTTCCGTACCGCTGTTATTCTGCTCTTAACGGTCATTACGGGGTGAAGATCTAAATCGCTTCCTTCGTTGCCGGTTTCAGTCGAGGCGTAACCGTAAAGCACAAGCCCGAATCTTCCCATGTCCAAATGAGCGTCAGGGTAATCCAAAATTCCGACGCTTGCCGCCGAGTGAACAATCTCAAATTCACGGCCTGATTTTCTCATGTATTCCCTCGCTTCAATGAGCCTGTTCAACTGCCGGCGCGTAAATTCCGAGTCACCGTCTGCGGCTGCGAAATGAGTGAACATTCCTTCGGCGTAAAGTCCGGGAAGATTACAGACCTCAAGAATTGTTCGGGCGGTTTGAGATTTCATTTCCTCGTTGTCGTGAGGCCAGTAAAAACCTGTGCGGCTCATTCCCGTGTCAATCTTGATGTGAACTCGTATTGATTTTCCTTCTGATACCGCTAAATCAGAGAGAGCCTTTGCGTTTTCGTAATCCCCTACGGCCTGAGTGATGTTGAAATCGGCCATCAACGGGGCAAGCATAGGGTCAGCCTGACCGAGACATAATATCGGAAGGGTTATGGAATTTTTGCGCAGCTCAACGCCTTCGGGAACGGTTGCGACAGCGAGCCAGTCAGCTCCGTTATCCTGAAGGGTACGGGCGCATTGAGTCATTCCATGACCGTAGGCATTAGCTTTAACGACACCGAGAAATTTTGCTGAAGGTCTGAGAAGTTTTCTGAGGGTCTTTATGTTATGGGCGAGTTCGTCAAGATTTATTTCAGCCCATGTTCTTGACATTGCGAGTTCCAAGTCTGTCATTATTATTTTCCTCTCTGTTACAGTTTCATTGATATTATAACTATACACACTCATCATAATTATCATTAATATAAGAAGCACAAAATCAGTAATAATACGATTGCAAGCGAAGGGGGGGGGGTAAGCTATGATAAATATCATTTTTATCGCGTTATATAAGGCTGAAATCGGCAGATGCATTTGATTGTATGCAGGGTTGAAAATATTATATTGACGGGGTGATAAAGTGCAATCTTCAAATAAGAAAGAGAATGACAAGAAAACTCAAACTACAATCGCGGAAGGGTTAGCGGCGACTCAGTCAGCAAAAGTTTCCGCAGACAATGCCGCCAAGAAATTCGCAAAGCCAGAAAATTACACCGGCAACAGAACTCTCTATGACAGCGGAAGCGCAAAGTATCACGCAAAATCTGAACTTTTCAGCGGCAGCGCGGAAGTCAAAGACCCTTACACCGGCGACATTCTGACGCTAAGAAAGGCGGACGCTAAAGCACGTTTCGGCGCAGACTGGCAGAAACATTTAGCGGAGTCCGACCACATTCACCCGCTCGAAAGAATCCACGAAGCCCACAAAAATAATCCCTTTCTCACGAATGACGATATACGCGAAGCAGCGAACAGCCGCGAAAATCTCGAAGTAAATTCCCGTTCGTTCAACAACGCGAAACGAAGCCGTACTAACGAGGAGTTCATGGCCGACCGTGAATACCGTGAAAGCAAAGGTCTCAAACTTTCAAAAAAGGCCGAACTTGAGGCAGTACAGCGCGGACGTGAAGCAGAAGCCGAAATTAACCGCGAATTACGTATCAGAACCGTTAAGAATGCCGCCTCGACCTTCCACAACGCCGGCCTCGAAGGCGCAAAGCAATCCGGCCTTACAGCTCTCACAATGTCGGGAATAATGAACGCCGTAGCCGTCATTAAGGGAGAAAAGGACACCGGCGAGGCTATCGCTGACACGCTGAAAACAGGAGGCGCAGGAGCGGTAACGGGCTACTTCATGAGCGGAGGGCTTACGACTCTGGCGCAGGGGCTTTCAAATTCATCATCACAGATTATTCAGTCATTGGCGAAATCGAATCTGCCCGGCCAAATCGTTACGGCTGTTATGACGTTCGGAGGCACATTGAGGCGTTACGCTTCCGGCGAGATTAACACGGAGGATTTTATTATCGAACTTGGCGATAAAGGTTCAGGGCTTGCGCTCGGAGGCTATGGGTTTGTTACGGGTCAGGCGTTAATTCCGATTCCGATTGTCGGGGGCGTTATCGGGTCATTGGTGGGCTACGCTCTGAGCAGTTCGCTTTACGGC
Source organism: Synergistaceae bacterium (assembly GCA_017470485.1). Taxonomy (GTDB): domain Bacteria; phylum Synergistota; class Synergistia; order Synergistales; family Aminobacteriaceae; genus JAFUXM01. Next base: position 16,499 of record JAFUYQ010000017.1, on the reverse strand, counting down.
GGACTTGTGGAGCGGCTCAACGGGGCAAAACTTGCTCACGAGGAAAGACTCAGGATTGAGCGCGAATGTCAGAAAGCAATAGAAATGCTGAAGGAATACCGCAAGCAAATGGAGGACTTAATTTCGAGTTATCTCACTGAGCATATTACGGCATTCCACACGGCATTTGACACTATGAAGGAGGCGTTAGGCATAGGAGACATTGACGGGTTCATATCGGGAGCGAACATGATAACGGAGAATTTAGGCGGTCGTGTTCAGTTCAGGAACATGAGGGAGTTTGACAGCCTCATGGACAGTGATGAAGCGTTCGTGCTTTAGGGAGGAGGTGAAAAATTTTGAGTGTAGGTATAACAATCTCAAGTGTCAGCGGTCAGAGTTCGGATAACTGGCAGACGGTGAGAGATGTCTTCCAGAATCCTGACCAGTTCAGCAACAGTCGTAATATCAGCGCAATCATAGAGAAGCTCGAAAGGAATATACAGAATCGGTGCTGGTTTGATGAACAACGCGACAAGGAGCGTCGTCAAGCTATGTGGCTGTTGTCAATAGTATTGTTCGTCTATGGCTGGGACAACTCGCAGAACAGGCAGCGAGTCATCAACATTGCGCATAAATGGAACATTGACCAGACAGTCTTCTATGAGATGAAGGACACGGCAGAGACTTACAGGGTGATTAACAGCGAGAAAGACAAAAACGACCTCGATAAGAGTATCAAGGACTTAATCGAGTTAGGATAAAGGAGGAATAATCATGCCATTACCACTTTTAGCGTGGGCAGCAATAGGAGTTACAGGCCTCTTCGGAGCAGGAAAAACTATCGGGGCAATCGCGGACAACAGCAAGGCCAGCGATATTAACGAGCGCGCAAATGATATAGTCTCATCAGCAAAAAAGAGAATCACAACGTGCAAGGACGCAAGCGGTGAATCACTAAAGGCACTCGGAACGAAGAAAGCCTCTGTTCTTGACGGAAGCATAAGGGGATTTCTCGACACGTTCTCGCAAATAAAGAACGTTGACTTCAGAGGAACACCGGGACTTGAGGAGTTCGCTAAATTCAGGATAGACGCTCAGGAATTGAAGGGGCTGAGAGAGATGAGCGACTTTGCCGGTTCAATTCTCGGCGGAACCGCTACAGGTACGGTTGCCGGAGCGTTGACGGCTTTCGGAGCATACAGCGGCGTAATGGCTCTCGGTACTGCGTCAACAGGGGCTGCCATTTCAGGCTTGGCAGGGGCGGCGGCAACAAATGCGACTCTTGCGTTTCTGGGCGGAGGAAGTTTAGCGGCCGGCGGTTTGGGAATGGCTGGAGGTATGGCCGTTCTCGGAGGACTTGTAGCCGCTCCGGCACTGGCAGTCTTAGGATTGTTCATGGGGTCAAGCGCAAGCAAGAATCTTGATAACGCCTACAGTAATCTTTCAGAGGCCAAAAAGTTCCGCGAGGAAATGGAGAATGCCGCTACCCTCTGCAACGGAATACGAAGACGCTCATACATGTTCGAGAGGCTGTTGATACGTCTCGACTCGCTCCTTCACGACGCTAACAACGGAATGCGCACCGCTATTAACACTTACGGAACGGACTACAGAAGATTCAGTGATGGCGCAAAGAAAGTTACAGCCTCAGCGGCATCACTCGCTAAAGCCGTTAAGACAATCCTCGACACCCCGATACTCACTGAGGACGGCAAACTCACTCCAGAATCACTCACTGCCGCAAACTCAGTAAGAGCTGCGTTACCGGCGTGAACTTCCCGTGTGATAAGTGCGGTTTATGCTGTCGAATGATCGGCGGCATTTCCGCGCTTCATGATTTCGACAGGGGCGACGGGGTATGTGTTCATCTTCATGATAACCTCTGCTCAATCTACGATTCGAGGCCGTTAATCTGCAACACTTCCGAAATGTATGACGCTTTCTTCAAAAATATAATGACACCTGATGAATTTATTGACATGAATCTCAATGCCTGCCGTAAAATTAAGAAACTTAACCGTGAGAATGTGCGATAATACACCGTTAGCGACAAAAATTTGGAGGAGTAAATAATTTTGGATTTCAACTCATACGGTCTCAGGAAAGAACTTCTTTCCGCCCTTAATGAACACGGCTTCGCAACACCTATGGAAGTTCAGGACAGAGTGCTTTCCGAAGACTGGAACAACGACTTAATCGTCCGCGCTAAAACAGGTTCAGGAAAAACTCTCGCATTCCTTCTCCCATTAATGCAGGAAATGAAAGTCGGCGAGCGCAATCCTCAAATTCTCATTCTCGCGCCAACCCGTGAACTCGCTCAGCAAACCGCTGATGAAGCTGAATATCTCGGCCGTTTCCTCAAGATTTCATGCGCCTCGCTGGTCGGCGGTATGGACATCGTTCCGCAGCTCAAAGCATTAAGGCACGGTACTGCCGTAATCGCCGGAACTCCCGGACGTGTTAGAGATCACATTCAGCGCGGTACACTGAAGACTGACGAGATTCACAGCGTTGTACTCGATGAGGGCGACTTAATGCTCGATATGGGTTTCCGCGAGGAACTTGAAGCGATACTTGACGCTATACCTGCCGGAAGACGATGGCTTTTCTCGGCGACAATGCCACCCGAAGTCCGTGAACTTGCAGGACGCTATTTGAATGACCCTGTTACTCTCGCGGTTGATGACGAGGGCGAACAGCATGATGATATTACCCACAGGGTTTACAGGATTCCGTCTCAGAAAAGATTTGAAGGGCTTGTAGACATTTTACTATGGGAACACCCTTCGAGGTCATTAGTATTCTGCCACACTAAAATGGAATCGATTGAGATTGCGCAGAGACTTCAGGATCACGGTTTCAGCGCGGCGGCATTGCAAGGCGATATGACTCAGAGCGAGCGCAACGCCGTTTTAGCCTCGTTCAAATCCGGCTCAGTTCCATGCCTCGTAGCGACTAACGTTGCGGCAAGAGGACTCGACATCGAGGGAGTGAGCCATGTAATACAGCTCGGACTTCCTGACGACCGCGAGACATTCATTCACAGGAGCGGAAGAACCGGACGTGCAGGGCATGAGGGAGTGAATATAGTCCTTCTCGCACCGCCTGAGATAGGACGCTTCAAGGAAATGCTCAGAGGAACTAACATAAAAACCGAATGGCTTGATATTCCGGGAATTGAGAAAATCAGGAGCGCATGGAGGGATTCGGCGGAACAGGAAATTTTTGCCTCGCCTATAGACGCGGATTACGGGGAGTGCGTTAAGTGGGCTGAGGATTTAATGACCCGTGCGGAAGCTAAAGTGATAATTGCGAAGCTGCTTGCGGTTTTGAGTACACGAAACAAGGGATATTCATTAGACCGCGAACTTCAGCGAGAACAGGAACGCCGTAACAAAAAGCCTTCCCAGCGTCCTAAACTTCAGTCAAAAGGAGCAGTAAAAGCCTCGAAGCCTAAAGGAGCATTCAAGCGTTTCAGGAGCAGTCAGGCTCAAAATGTCGGCCATGTTCTGAACGCGATGTGCCGTGCGCTGAAGGTTGAACGTTCTGAGGTCGGGGCAATAAGGCTGAAGGATAATCATGTAATTGTTGAGTTGATGCCGCTTGCGGTGTCGAGGCTTGAGAATGGAATAGCAGGGCTGTCGAAATTCGGATTGTTTCCGGACGAGGAGAACAGGAGACGGAGATAACGGGCTGTTAATTTTCTGCATTAAATCAGGGAAGCGGTCTGAGTAACTCCGCTTCTTTTTTTGCAGGAAAGAATGAATATGATACAATACCAGCCATAATCACCATGAAAAATTTACGTTGAAGGGAGTATTGACATAATTGAGCGCAAATCAGTATAATGTGCCTCGTGCCTCGTGCCTCGTGCCTCGTGCCTCGTGCCTCGTGCCTCGTGCCTCGTCCGTAACTCTACACTAAATTTCCAACACAACAATTCATTAACATTTCCAGAGAGGTACTGCCATGCTGTTTAATTCTTGGCAGTTCGGAGTATTTTTGCCGATTGTTTTCGGGCTTTACTGGTCAGTTCCCCAGCGGTTCAGATGGCTGTTAATCCTCATCGCAAGCTACTGGTTCTACATGAGCTGGAATGTTAAGTACATTGTGCTGATTTTATTCACAACAGTGATTTCGTACTTTGCCGCTATTTTCCTTGAGCGTTACCGCGACAGCAGGCCGGTAAAGAAATTCATACTCACATTCACGTTAGTTTCATGTCTGGGAGTGCTTTTCGTCTTCAAGTACTTCAATTTCTTCTCCGAAAATTTCATAAACTTCATGAACTTGTTCGGGCTGAAACTTCACCCGATGACATTGAAACTGATTTTGCCGGTCGGGATTTCGTTCTACACGTTCCAGACGCTGGCTTATGTCATTGATGTCTACAGGAGCGAGGTTAAAGCCGAGAAACATTTCGGGATTTACGCGGCGTTCATATCGTTCTTTCCGCAATTAGTTGCAGGGCCGATTGAGAGGACGAGTAACCTTCTGCCTCAGATAAAGGCGGCTCATGAATTTAATTACGAGCAGGCCACATACGGAACGAAGTTAATGACTTGGGGCTTCTTCAAGAAACTTTGTGTTGCTGATGTCGTGGCGGTCTATTCTGACAGGGTATTCAACGATGTTTACAGTTACAGAGGTTTTGCGCTGGTATTGGCGGCGTTCTTCTTCACGGTTCAGATTTACTGCGACTTCTCCGGGTACTCTGACATTGCGAGGGGCTGTGCAAAGCTGTTCGGGATTGAGCTAATGGAGAACTTCAAGAGTCCTTACTTCTCGGCGAGTATCAGGGAATTTTGGAGCAGGTGGCATATCTCGTTATCGACATGGTTCAGGGATTATGTGTACATACCGCTAGGGGGCAACAGGTGCGGAAAGCTGAGGCACAATGCGAATTTGATGATAACGTTCATTGTGTCAGGGCTGTGGCATGGGGCGAACTGGACGTTTGTTGTGTGGGGAGCGGTTCACGGGCTTGCACAGGTTATTGAGAATGCGTTTGTCCCGAAGCGGTATGAGCCTCATGGATTCTCTAGGACTGTGAGAGTGATTGGGACGTTTACGTTCTGTATGTTTGCGTGGGTGTTCTTCAGAACTCAAAACTTTTCTGAGGCCGTTTACGCATTCTCAAACATATGCAATGGAATTGGAACTGTAATAGCTTATCTTCATGACGGATTCAGTAATATCGGCATGAGCAAACTTAACTTGTTTTCACTCTGTTTTCCGCTTTGCGTTCTGTCAGTTTTTGATTACTTCTCGCTGAAGAATGATGTTATAACAGATGTTTCAAAGGTAACAAACTCTGTTGCGCGATATGCTTTTTACTTTGGTCTGCTGACTTTGATAATTTTCTTCAGGTCTGTCAGCAATACGGAATTTGTGTATTTTCAATTCTAACTGGAGGAATAAGCGATGAAGAAGTTTCTGGCAAAGATTTCAATTTTTCTCACGTACGTTTTGCTTTTGCAGTTCGTGTTCCCGTACATGATTGATCCGTTCAATGTCTTTCATGTCGAAAACATGAGATTTACCGGCGTAGCAGCTAATGACCATTACATCAAAACTCAACATATCCTGAATCACCCTGACAGATACAACAGTTTCATGCTGGGGTCATCACGTGTCGGAGCTATCCATACGGATAAGATACAATTTGAAGAATGGAATACGTCCTCGAAGAATTTACATTGGCATTGACGGGTCGTCTTCTACTGCTAATCCGGAGGGACACATTGATCAAGGAATTTTCTGCCCGTACGAGTATTTAACCGACAGAGAACATTTTTACAGCTTGTATTTACAGCCTTTTGATGCCTTGTGTTCTTTATGGTATTTCTTCACAAAGCCCAACACGCGGAATAATGAAATTTTTTATAAGTACGGCTGGTGGTGTGAGTATGGCCGAGCCGCAACAATCGACTGGGAAAAAGATAAATTAGAACCCTCAGTAGGTAAAACTGCTAATGAGAATATCCTGCCTAACGCACTCAAAGATGTGCAGGAAATTGTCAAGATTTGTGAAGAGTATGACATTGAGTTTATATTATTCACAAATCCCGTACACAATGTTACTTATAGGGCTTCCGTTCAGGAAAATTATCTTGAGTTTCTCGAAGGTTTTGCAAAGATAACAGATTTCTGGAACTTCAGCGGACTCAATGATGTAACCTTGAACAACGATAATTATCTCGAAACGAGTCACTACAAAGCGGAAGTCGGCGACCTCATAATCGACATCATGTGCAGCGGCAAATCATACCCCAAACTTCAGCGTCAGGGCTTCGGTGTGAAAGTAACCCGTGAAAACGCAAAAGAGTTCATCTCATTGCTGAAACAGCAGGCAGAAGAATATGAAAAGTTGCAGTAAAAATTTTCGCCTTGCGCGCCGAAACTCAAAAAGAAGCTATAACTTTTCAGCAGGAGGCGTAAAAATTTATCATGATGATAGGCAATACAGGCAACACCATAAATCTAACTTATAATGCCATTACTGCCACTAACAAAGCTATCGAGAAGACTTCACGCGCTCTTTCAACAGGTTTGAAGGCGGCGGCGGCTGCCGATGACGCGGCAGGGTTCGCAATGGGTATGAGCATTTCGGCACAGGCTGCCGGAGTTGACCGCGCAATTCGAAATTCTCAGGACGGTATATCCATGCTTCAGACTGCTGAGGGCGGCCTCAGTCAAATTAATTCGGTTCTTCAGAGAATGAGGGAACTTTCAGTTCAGGCAGCCAACGATTCTTTAACGGCTCAGGACAGAAGTTATATTCAGCAGGAAATTGACGAACTCAGAAAAAATATTGACAGCGCAGTGGCCTCAACTACCTTCAACGGAAAAAGACTTCTCGACGGAAGCTCAACGGCTCAATGGTCGTCCGATAAATCCACTACTAGTCTTAAACTCTCAGGGGCTATAACCGTAACGGACAAATACGGACAGCGGAAAGCCACTGAGGGAAACTACAAAATAGAAATCCGCGCTAAAGCCGGTAAAGGCCAAGTTCAGAAAAGCAATATCATTGACCTCGATACCGTTGAGGAAACGCCCGTCGTCGAGAAAGCACCCAAAAGAGACGAAAACGGAAACATCATCACCGACGCTTCAGGAAATCCCGTAGAAATCGAAGTCGCCGTAACCGACAAGAAAGTATACCCTGCAACTCTTGAGCAAATAAAATCCTTCAGGAACGCAAGCGGTGTATCATTCTTCGCCGAACCTCAAACCATAAAGATAACTCAGGGGGACGGGAAAACCGCTAACGTTGTTGTCTACGGCGGCGATACTATTGATGATCTCAGGAAAAAGATTAATGACGCAATCGCTGATGATTTGGGACAGGCTCAATACACTGACAACAGGGAGAATTTCTGTACGATTGCAGACGGTACTCAGGGGACATCGGAGTCAGTCTTTGCAACAGAAAGCGTCAAGATGTACCAGCGCGACTCAAACGGGATAATTCTTGATTCAAATGACAATCCTGTTATGGCCGACAGCGGCCTTCAGACGAGAAAAGGCACTATCGTTATACGCAGTGCAGTCGCCGGAAAAGCCGGTGAATTAACATTCACTGCCGACAATGAGGACTTAATCAACGCTCTGGGACTCAATACGATTCAGGGGGCTGAGGAAAATTTATTCACTGCCTCAGTTTATGACGCTCATACAGGAAAAGTACTCGCCAAAAATGTTCCCACTAACGGCAATGTCATTGCAGGCGTAATTCACCCTAATGCTGATGTTGAGTTCGATAACATGGCCAACGTTAAATCATCATGGGACGAAAATTCAAAATGCTACGTTCTCGGAAGCGAGGCTCAGCCCTATCAGACTACTCTTCATCTTCAGGACAGAAGTACGGCATTCCAGATAGGTCAGGGGCGCGGCGAGGATATTTACGTGAACATCGGCGATATGAGATATGAATCACTCGGTGTTGACGCGGTAGACGTTACTTCGAGGGAGAATGCCTCACGGTCAATAACACTTCTTGACAACGCGATAAGGAAGGTCAGTATTCAGCGTTCAAAACTTGGAGCGTACCAGAATGAACTTGAGTACAACACTAACAGCCTCACTCAGACAAGCCTGCACATGCGCGAATCTGAAAGCAGAATTAAAGACGCTGACATGGCACTTGAATACATGGACTTCGTGAAGCTCCAGATTCTGAGCCAGACCGGCAACTCAATGCTCACACATGTCCAGCAGAACCAGCAGTCAATCATGAACATCATCAACATGTAGGGAATTAATCAGGGGACAGCGGTTAGCGGTCATTCGCCAGCCGCTGTATTTTTTTTACTTACAAAGAGCCTTCCTTAATCCATTCCGAAAGCTCAAGGGCGTAATACGTTATGATAATATCCGCTCCGCCCCTCGCAAGACAAATAGCCGACTCGCCTGCAACATTCTTTTCGTTTAACCAGCCATTAGCGCACGCGGCCTTAATCATTGAGTATTCACCGCTGACGCAGTATGACGCTACGGGAACATTCACGGCATTTTTGACGGTCTTCAGAACATCAAGGTAAGGCATTCCCGGCTTCACTATTATGATGTCAGAACCTTCACTGACATCGAGCAGTGCTTCTTTGACGGCCTCGCGGACGTTTCGTGGATTCATCTGGTAAGTTTTCCTGTCCCCGAATGACGGTGCCGAACCTGCCGCCTCCCTGAACGGCCCGTAAAACGCGCTCGCATACTTCACCGCATACGACATAATCAGCGTATCGGTCATTCCTTCAGCGTCAAGTGCCTCGCGGATTGCGTGCGTGTGCCCGTCCATCATGTCTGAGGGCGCAACTATATCAGCTCCGGCCTGAGCCTGTGAAAGAGCTGTCCTCGCAAGAATCTCAAGCGTCGAATCGTTATCGACTGTCTCGCCTTTGAGGAGTCCGCAATGCCCGTGAGATGTGTATTCACAGAGGCATACATCAGCGATTAAGGTAAGCGATGGAAATTCTTTTTTTGCTGTCCGTAATGCTGTCTGAATCACGCCGTCTTCGCGCCACGCCGATGAGCCTTCAGCGTCCTTATGTTCGGGGATACCGAAGAGAAGGACTCCGCCGATTCTGTTTTTGACAGCGCGTTCGAGGATTACCGGAAGGGTGTCGGGGCTGTAACGTTTCTGTCCGGGCATGGCCGGAATATCCTCGATTATGTTCTTGCCCTCACGGACGAAGACGGGGTAGACCAGCATTGAGGGGGATAATCTTGTCTCGCTGGTCATGTCGCGGATTGACTGTGTAACGCGCAGTCTTCTGGGTCTTTGAATCATCATTTCTCGATGGCAGTGATTCTGAGTCTTCTTGTGCCTCTGGGAATCTTCACGATAATTTCGTCGCCGATGACATGGCCGATTAACGCCTGACCAACCGGACTTTTCTGTGAGATTCTCTGAATCCCAGCTGCTGAGAACGCCGCGCCTGATAATTCTTCTGAGCCTACGATTTCATAGGTGTAAAGTTTCCCTGCGTTGTCTAAATCCTTGATTGTTACGGTAAGGCCGACACCTGCTCTTGTTGTATCGAGTTTCTCCTCGTCAATTACTGTTACTTTGCTGAGAGTAGCTTCGAGCTCTGAGATACGGTCTTCGAGTTTAGCCTGTTCCTCTTTAGCGGCGGCGTATTCGGCATTCTCGCTCAAATCCCCGAATGCTCTTGCCTCTTCGAGCTGTTTAGCGACCTCAAGCCTTCTGCTTGTGCGGAGATGAGTTAATTCTTCGGACAGTCTTTCGTAACCGCTTCTTGTCATTTCGTGAACGTCATTTTTTTTCAGTGCCAAAATATTTCACCTTCACATAAAATTTTTATTCTCTGCTAAAATACAGCTGCATTATTTTACCGTAACGCGCAAGATAGCTCTCGCTTCTACAAGCGTGAGATGGATTGCGTTAAGTTGAAACGAAAGGAAGTTAGTTATATGCAGTACAACAACAGTTACACTCCTTATATTGCCGGAACTGCCAGCGTTGAATCAGTCAATACACTTTTCCGCAAAGTCTATCAGTACATGGCACTCGGCTTAATTCTCACTTCGATTACGGCATGGCTCACGGTCGCAACGCCTTCAATGGCAAGCTTCTTCTTCAGTTCGAGAGCACCTCTGCTTATTGCGGCGGTCGCTGAAATCGGACTCGTATGGTATCTCAGCGCCTCAATCCAGAAACTCGCGGCCTCAACGGCATTAATGCTTTTCGGAATTTACAGCGTTCTGAACGGCATAACATGCTCAGTGGTGTTGATAGTGTACACGCAGGAGAGTGTTTACACGGCGTTTTTGTCAACGGCAGGAATGTTCGGGGCAATGAGCCTTTACGCTCTCTACACGAAAAGGGATTTAACGAGCTGGGGAAGTTTCCTTCAGATGGGATTAATCGGGCTGATAATCGCTATGATAGTGAATATGTTTGTCGGCTCATCAACAGCTGAGATCTGCATCAGCATAATCGGAATAATAATCTTCATGGGCTTGACGGCTTATGACACAGCGAAGATTAAAATGCTCTCAGACAGTATCGGAATGAATGATGATGAGGCTGTCGGGAAAGTTGCTGTTATAGGCGCATTAGCGTTGTATTTGGATTTCATAAACCTTTTCCTGTACCTTATAAGGCTTTTCGGAAAGAGAAGAGACTAGCACAGGCAATGAGTAATTACCCCTGCCGTGAAAAGCGGGGGTAATTTTTTTTTGAGTAATCAAATTTTCAGTAATGCCCATTAGCGAATTGGCATGTATAATTCTCAGTGTATTAAATCAAAATCAGGAGGAATTTTTTTCATCATGCAAAAATTAACTGCTCTGTTAATTCTCATCACAGCAATTCTGATTCCTTCAGCCTCATTCGCGGAAAGCGGAAAGAAATCAGCAATGCTCATCGTCTCATTCGGAACTTCGCTGCCGGAAGCCCAGAAAGCTATCGACAATCTTGTCGGTGCAGTGAAGAATGAATTTCCCAGCACTGATGTCCGTCTGTCGTTCACGTCAAACATAATTCGCCGCAAAATCGCACGCGAACAGGGCAAAAATATTCCAACCCCTTCGCAGGCGTTAGCACAGCTCAATGATGAAGGATATTCATTCGTTACGGTAATTCCGACTCACATGATACCCGGCGAGGAATTTGATGAAGTCGTAGGCGTTGCCTCTGCTTTCGCTGGAATCAGAGGGAAATTCGGCTTCGAGGAAATAAATGTATGCCGCCCGTTCCTTGACGGTGTGAAGGAATGCGAGACCGTTTCGGAAATACTCATAAAGAGATTCGAGTCTCAGCTTAAAGACAAAGAGACTGCAATAGTCTTAATGGGACACGGAACTCCTGAGCATTTCGCGAACGCTCAGTATCTTCAGTTACAGCTCGCGTTAAACCAGAAGGCTTACGGAAGATTCTTTGTCGGTACTGTCGAGTCATCTCCTTCGATTGATGATGTACTTGCCGATTTGAAACGCCACCCAGAAATCAAAAAGCTGGTTCTTTCGCCGTTAATGATAGTTGCCGGCGACCATGCTCATAATGACCTCGCCGGAGAAGATGACCCCGATTCGTGGATAAACATTCTCAGGAAGAACGGCTATTCTGAAATTTCAACCTACCTTGTCGGACTAGGCGAGGACGAAAACATGGCGCATGAACTCATTAAAAAGATTCACGCGCTCCACAGCAATACAGACAAAGAATAGACTTGCTTCCGGCAGTAATCCTTATCTTAGTATCATTATGGCGGCTCACTTCGGGCGAATGGGACATATCATTTACCGAAGTGTTCCGCCTTCTTTTTGACGGCTCATCATCTCCCGAAGCTATCGTAATACGTTCGGTAAGGCTCCCGAGACTTCTCTGCTCATTGGGAACGGGAGGGCTTCTGAGCGTTTCGGGAGCGGTTCTTCAGGGGCTTCTAGCGAATCCGCTGGCTGAACCTTACACGCTTGGAATCGCGTCGGGTGCGGCGTTCGGGGCAGCACTGGGGATTATCGGAGGCAGCTTAATGGTTACGCCCTGCGCGTTTCTGGGGGCGTTAAGCGCGTTGCTGCTGACCGGCGCAATAGCTCGTAACGGAGGCCGTGAAAGAATAATTCTCGCCGGCGTAATCTCGAATGCTGTTTTGTCAGCCGGAGTAACCTTCCTGAAATCCGTATCAGGAGACAGACTTGGGGCAGTAGTGATGTGGATTATGGGGAGTTTTTCAGGAGCAGGGTGGTCTGATGTAAGGGCTGTAACTTTTGGAGCATTGATGGTGATTTTACCGGCTTATGTGAGCGGCCATGCTCTTGACGCGATGTCATTAGGCGAGGACAGGGCATCGGTTTTGGGAGTGAATGAAGGTTTAGTGAGAGCGGTGTTGCTTCTGAGTACGTCAATGGGAGTGGCATTATGTGTGAGCTCGTTCGGGGTGATTGGATTTGTGGGGCTTGCAGTGCCTCATATTTCGCGGAGGCTTGCAGGGGCTTCGCACAGGCATGTGATTTTGAATGCGTTTGCAGTAGGGGCGGTGTTAATGTGTATTGCTGACGGTGTTGCTCAAAGATTGGGGGAACTTCCTGCAGGAGTGATTACAGCATTAGCAGGAGGGCCATTTTTCTGCTGGGTGCTGGCTAAGAAATGAAACATTTACTTCATTGTTCTATTGTCCAGTCTTCATACATTAGGCCGTCAATCCTGCCGAACTCTCTGACATTGTTGGTAACAAGTATTCCATTTTTTGCCAATGCTGTAGCAGCTATGATTGTGTCATTCCAGCCGATTTTCTGACCGCGCAGTTCAAGAGCAACCCTCATTCTTGCGTAAGTCAGAACCATAGAATTATCAAATGGGACTATCTCAAACGGTCGGCAGAATGCTTCGACTTCCTCAATATTCTTCTCAGGCATCGCACTTTTAACAGCACCAACCATTAATTCAGCTTTAACGATTGCAGGTATCTTGATTAATTTGCGTGCGATTGAGTCCATTTTATTGCGAAGTTTCAAATTACGGCCTCTCATATAGAATATGCAAATATTTGCATCAATATAGTATGTGTTAGTCAAATTTTACCTCCGCAGTATCAAGCGCGTAGCCGTCAGCAGGCCTCACGAAAGTTTCATCAGTTACAGCACCATATGTATTCTGCACATACTCATGCCAGCCCTCCGGCGTGTCATAATCAAAAACTTTAATCTTCAGTTTGCGGCCGTTGTAATCCATTTCCTCGTAACGCATGATTATTCCTCCTTTTGAATATCTGTATTCTAGCACACAAAAAAACTCCCTCCAATTCAGGAGGGAGTCTCAAACTCAAATCATCTTAAATCTCGCAGGGCTTAATCTCCTTAACGACATCAAGAATCGTTCCGTCTCTGGCCTCAAGTATCGCGACGACCTTATCCTTCCACTGAAGGTCATCAGGCTTGCCGACAAGCGAATAGGCTTTCTCCTGAAGTTCCTTGATAGGTACGTGCTTGATGCCGGCCTTGTCGAGTGCCTCGATGATGTCAGTACGTCTCGGATTAACCGCCGTGCCGTAATCCGTTACAACAACATCAACGCAGTCGCCCGGTGTCGTAACCGTAACAACATGCTCGCATATCGTTGCCATTCTTCCTCTTGTGAGAGGCGTAACGATTACGCAGCACTTCGCTCCCTCAGCGGTGTCAGGGTGTCCGCCCGGCGCGCCTCTGAGTACTCCGTCAGAACCCGTGATAACATTGACGTTGAAATCCGTGTCAACCTCAAGTGCCGCGAGTACAACGAAGTCAAGTTTGTTGACGAACGCGCCTTTGTTGGCTGGGTTGGCGTACTCGCTTGCGGTCATCTCGAAGTGATTAGGGTTAGTCCTGATGTCCTCGATTGCGCCGGTGTCAAAGTCCTGAACGTCAATGATTTTCCCTACGAGTCCTTTTCTCTGAAGCTCGCAGATTGCCGCTGTGATTCCGCCGATTGCCCAAGCCATTTTGATTCCCTTCTCGTTCATCAAAGGCTCAAGGAATCTGTTGACCGCTAACGAAGGCCCGCCCGCTCCTGTCTGGAAGCTGAAGCCGTCCTTGAACCACGGGGTAGCGGCGATAACTTTAGCGGTGTTCTCGGCCATCATTAAGTCTCTGGGGTTCTGTGTCATTCTTGCGGCGGCACTTGCTATTTTCTTGGGGTTGCCGATTTCGTCAACCTTCACAACGTAATCAACGTTTACACCGTGAATGCTCGGAGGGAAGTTCGGGTAATCGACAAGCGTGTCAGTGATTACGACAACTTTATCGGCATACTCTGAATCAACGACTGCATAGCTTAATACACCGCAGTCGCCTTTTCCGCCGAGAGCCCTCGCGTTGCCGTACTCGTCCGAAGTCGGCGCGCCGATGAACGCCACATCAATGTGAACGTCTCCCTCCTCGACTGCCCTGACTCTGCCGCCGTGTGAACGGAGAATTGCCGGCGTCTTGAGTTTTCCGTGTGAAACGACATCACCCATTTTTCCGCGAATGCCTGATGTCTGAATGCCCGTAACGATTCCCTTCTCGATGTATTCAGCGATGGGGTCATGAGCGTCGCCCAGACTTGAGGCCGCAATCGTAATGTCCTTGATTCCCAAGTCAACGATTTCCTTCATGACCATGTTGACGATGTAATCGCCGTTCCTGAAATGGTGATGGAATGAAACCGTCATGCCGTCTTTAATTCCGCAGGCTATTACAGCGTCGCGGATTGACGGGAGAAGTTTGCTTTCTTTGGGATTCTCGTAAATTTTTGTGGTGGGGCCGGCTTTTTTGATGTACTTGCCGTCTCTGTAACCTTTGCCCTGATAGGGTTCGTATTTCCTGCCGTTCTTGAGTTCAACGGCTAATGCCTCTGCGGGTATCTCTCTTCCTACTGCGTTTTTCATCTCTTAAAGATCCCCCTCGTAAATTCCGCTGGCTTTTGCTAACTTGATGACTCTTTCCGCGCCGGGAACAAAAGCAATGTCAATCATTTTTCCGTTGTCGAGAGTGAAGACTCCGACTCCCTCGCTTGCGTGTTCACGGTAAGCCCGAACGATTTTCTCGGCCTCAGCGATTTCCTTCTGAGTCGGGGCGAGCATTTCGTGAACGATAGGAATCTGCTTCGGGTTGATTAATGATTTTCCGTCAAAGCCCATCTCAACATTCTGCTTGACTTCAGCTCTGAAGCCCTCATCATCGTTGAGGTTGGTGAAAACTGTGTCGAAGCACTGAATACCGGCAGCCCTTGCGGCGTTAAGCATTAAGCCTCTTGCGAAAAGCATTTCGATTCCGCCGGGAATGACTTTGACCTGCATACATTTTCTGTAGTCTCCGCCTGATAAAGCTACTCCGAAAAGTCTCGGTGATGCCTGACAGATCTCATAAGCGTTAAGAACGCCTTTGGGGCTTTCGAGAGCGGCCATGAGGAGCGTTCTTCCGACTTCAACGCCGAACTCTTTTTCGGCCTCAGTAACAGCCTCGTCAACGGTCTTAACGTCCTGCGCCGATTCGGTCTTAGCGATTCTGATACCGTCGCAGCCGCCTGCAACGCAAACTCTGATGTCCTCTTTCCAGTGAGGAGTATCGAGTCCGTTGATTCTGACGATAACTTCGGTGTCGCCGTAGTCGATTTCCTTCAAGGCGTGATAGAGCGAGAAACGGGCTGAATCCTTCTGGTTCTCGGCAACAGCGTCCTCAAGGTCGAGCATTATCGAGTCTGCTCCGTAAATGTAAGCGTCCTTAATGAGGCCGGGCTTCTGAGCGTTCATGAACATCATAGTACGGCGGAGACGGAATCTCTCCGGTTTCGGTCTAGGTAAACTCATCTTATTACACCTCCCCAGTCAAATCGTCCGTCCATGTCGCAGCCGCAGCCGCGATAGAATGCGCATTCAACACGGGCTTTGATGGTGCAGTCCAATGCGCCGTGATCGTTGACGATGACCTTAGCGTTTTTCACGCCGAGTCTTTCGAGTGAAGCCAGCACTTCAGCTTTAATCTGCCTGCCGTACTGGTTGAGAACAGAGCTTTCAAGGGTTAAATCAATACCGCCGCTGTCTTTGGGCTCAAGCGTAACCATGATGTCGCTTGACTCAAGAGTACCGGCAGTGCCAACCGCTTTTAACTCCATTTGAATGAACACCTCCTGAAAAAATGTATATTGTCATGGAATGATTTAACCAGAATTTTATCACATGGCCAGAAAATGAGAATAGGCGTAATGTGTCAGTTACAACGCTGGCTCATTGTCAAGAAGCACAGCTCACAGTTCACAGTCTTGTATACTCTTCTAGCTTCACTGTAAAATCTTTTCTGAACCTTCCTAATCAATCAAAATCTGAGAATAATTGCGGCCTTTTGCGCAGGATAAATTTTCTAACGCTGGGGTCGTATTTATTTATTCATCATATTCTATAGCATTTTTCTAAAATATGAATAATGAGATATAATAAAAAATTATGAAAGCATATAGTGATGATTTAAGAGAAAAAGTATTGAAGGCATTACAAAGTGGGCAAGCGGCAAAAGAAGTAGCACCACGTTTTGAT
>JAFUYQ010000016.1 GCA_017470485.1 Synergistaceae bacterium | reverse complement strand
AGAAACACTAAACTTCGGCGATATTTCGGGGCAAAGACTATGTGGTATTTACAACTCCATGTTGTATTTTACGTCCATATTGACCTCCTGTATTGTGATGTTTTTGACCTAGTAATACTCTACAGGAAGTAAAGGACTTTGCATAGCTGTAAGCTAATCAGAACCCCCTGCATAGCAGGGGTGGGGGGTCAAAACACATAAAAAATCCCCTGCTCATGAAAGCAGGGGTTAATTAACTTCTACATGTAGACTTCCGCAGACCCTTCCTCGTCCCACTTAATGACGCACCTCAAAGGCTCAATAATCTGGTCAGGATACATAACCGGCCAGAACGAATCCGATTCGTCATTAAGGACATAGAATGTATATCTGTCCTTGTCCGAATCCTCGAAGTCCTCGCGCAATGACCTAACATCAACTTCACCGCGCGATATATCCGTTACCGAGTCGAGAAGCTGAATCCACATTCCCTTTTCGGAGTCAGGAAGCATGTCTATTACGTCCTGCTTTATGCTCTCCTCGTATGCTCCCAGAGTTACTCTTTTTTCGCCTGGCTGCAGCTTCACCGGCGAAGGAAGCGAAGGTTTCTGCTCCGGCTCAGACTCAGTCTTCTGTTCCTCTTCCGGCTCATTAACTGGGGCTGACTCAGGTTCAGGCTCGGATACTGGTTCTGATTCTGGCTCAGTGATTTCCTCCCTCTCCGGCTCATGAACAGACTCGGATTCCGCTTCGGGTTCGGCGGAAATTTCAGGCTCTCTTTCCGGCTCAGGTTCAGGCTCGGCAGGAACTTCAGGTTCTTTCACCGCAGGGGCTTCAGGCTCATCGTGTTCATCTTTGACAGGCTCAGCCTCAGGTTCATCAGCAGGAGCATGAACGGGAACTGAAGGTACATAACCGCCCTCAAATCTCTTCACGAACTCCTCCGCTACTGCCCTGTAACCGTCCGCACCTTTGGATTTAGCCTCGTACTCAAGGACTGACATGCCTACGCTTGACGCTTCAACTATGCTGACGTTCTGCCTTATGTATGTCTCAAACAGAAGTTCACCGAATGCCTTTTTCACGTCCTCGTAAATCTTCCGTGAAATGTACAGTCTCGGATTGTAGTTCGTCATCAGAATGCCGCCTATCTCAAGTTCAGGGTTAATCCTCTCGCGGAATATCCCCATTGAACGATCCAGAAGCCTCAATCCGAACAGACTGTAAAATCCTCCGTCCATCGGCACAATGATTTTGTCGCACGCCGCTAAAACATTCTGCGTGAATATCCCTAACTGCGGAGGACTGTCCAGCAGTATGTAGTCGTACCTGTCAGCGTCAATCTTCGCGATGGCATCACGCAGAGCAGTCTGTTTCTGCATGGGGCCGTCCTCGTTCAGTTCGGCCATGACCAGACTTAATGAACTGGGCACAATGTCAATACCTTCTTTGGTGGTTATAACATCGTCCCATTCGACTGCCCCCGAAAGCAAATCAAATACCTGCGGATCTGTCGGAGACGGATTCAATCCGAACCCTGCACTCAAATTGCTCTGCGGATCCATGTCAATAACTGCGACTTTCCTTCCCATCTTCGATAATGCCGCAGCTATGTTCTGACATGCCGTAGTTTTTCCTACGCCGCCTTTTAGATTGCAGAAACCTACTATCATCATTTCGCTGTCGCCTGCTTTCTGATAAACGCTTCAATCTCAGCGTTCTTATGAGTCTTCAGACTCTCCCGATAAAGATCAAGAGCTTCTTTCTTTTTTCCTGCCTTGAAAAGCGCGTTAGCCTCCGAAATCTGACGGTTCGCGGCGTTCACCGCATCACGTTCCTTGAGGACTGAATCAAGTCTCGAAATCCATCTTCTCATTTCATCTGAGGGCGCAATGTTCTGAGCCTTCTTGTAAAGCGCGGACGCTCCGTCAATGTCCCCGTCAGCGTAAAGTGCGTCAGCCTCCTGAATGATTTTCTGAGCGTCAATTCTCGTTCCAATTCCGAAATCCTCCGGGCCTCTTATCACCGCGTCAGCCGCCAGTCTCGTATTCCTGCTCAACTGCTGAATACCCTGTCTCGCGCTGTCATTAGGCCAGACTTTCATGCTCTCGTTGTAACGCTTCAATGCTTCCTGAGGGTTACGCTTCTGAAGATCCCTGCCCTCGCGGAAAAGCGCATTTGCCTGCCTCTCACGGCGCGAAATTACGCTCTGAAGCTCCTCGAAGTGCTGCCTTAATCCTGCGTCAGGGTTGCTCTGAAGACTCGCTCCGTACTTGTTCAGTGCCTCCTGCAATTTCCCCTCGCGCTCAAAGGCGTTGCCCTCTCCTGCGTAACGGTCAGCGTCAGCGATTAAGACAAGGCGGTTCCGAATCTTGTTCATACGGTCGATTACTGCATCGCTTGAGACGAGAGAGATACTTTTCGCGTAATACTCCAGTGCGTCCTCGTACATGTTCTCGTTGTCGTATGCGCTTGCAGTATCGCGAAGCCAGTTAGCCTCCTGCTGAAGTTTGCGCTGAGCGTCAGCTTTTTCCTCAGCCGATTTAATTCCGCGCTCGCCGTCATCAATAGGCCATATGACCTGCGCAATCCTGAGATTCTTCAGTGCGTCCTCGAAGCGTTTATCAGCGTCGAACTTCACAGCGTCCTCGCGGAGTCTCTGAGCCTTAGTGTAACGCGCATAGTTAGCGGTCATGGCTCTCAAACCGTCCGCAATTTCTGTGTCTCTGGGCGACAAATTCACCGCGTGCCCTGCAAGCTGAACAGCCTCATAGTATTTCTTTGACTCCCATAATGCCTGAGCCTTCTGCCAAGCCTGCCAAGCGTCGCGCTCCATCGTTGACTCCTCGTAGGTCGAAACGGGCAGAGTTATTTTCACGGTACTCGCTCCGTTTCCGAGACGTATTCCTTGAGCGTTGAATGCTGTAACGTTGATTTCAGACGTTCCGATACTTCCCCGCTTGAGGAAAATATCAGCATTGTCCTGACTCATTAGGGCTGTTGCGGCATCGCTGTCCCATTTGAAGGAGTGCTTGCCTTTGAACGAAGGGTTCAATGACGCTCTCAGCCTGACAGGAGTATTAGCCATGAGAGTGTCGGGACTCAATGCGTAATCCGAACGCTTTGACGAATCCCAAAGCTCTAAAGGCTTTTCGATAACAACGGAAATATCAATAAGAAATTCTTTCGGGGTAACAAGAATTTCATTGGTGGAGATGATATTACCGCTTCTGTCGGCCAGAGAGGCAATAACTTTGACAGGGTGAGTATCGAGCGGAGTGAACGCGCATTCGCGGCCTCCTGAACGAAGGGAAATCCTGTCGGGATTCTGCCCTGTTGTCGGACTGACAGACCATTCGACAGAACCGTTAGGGGGTATCTGCGATGTCTCGACCGAAAGCACTGCCTGTTCTCCCACATGAGCATCACCGTTCATGACCACGAATGACGAAGCCGCGAACGATGGCACAGAGATGGTAATTGTCAATAGAAACAGGAGTGCACGAGAAAACTTCATGTACATGGAAAAATGACTCCTCCTTTGGAATAAAGCGTGTGAAAATTTATTAATAACCAGTTTTTCTAATTATACATTGAAAGACCTGAAAAAGTTTCACATTAAGCCATTAATTTATATTTGGACAGTCTCAAGTGAACATGCGCTGTTCATCTCTTTCATAGGATTGTGCAGGATTTTTTTATTGGGACGAAAACAAAAACAGACCTTGCAATTTCTGCAAGGCCCTGTAACATCTAATCTAAACCGCCGCCGGAATACCGGCCTCCTGATTATTTCCGTCATGAATCTGCCTCAGAATCTCGACAGCAACTTCAAGGGCTTTCTTCCCGTCTCCGCCTCCGACAACGGGCGGTCTGTGTTCTCTTACGCACCTCACGAAATCCGCAAGCTCTAACTTCAGCGGTTCGCTCTTCGGGAAAACAGGCGTTTCCCTGATTTCGACCTGACCTTCGGGATTATTGACGCACCGTGAAATTTGAACCGTCTGAAGCTCATAGTTCACTGTAATCTGGCGTTCGCGTTCAACGACTTCGAGCTGTCTGCATTTTTTCTGTGCGCACCTCGATGTAAGTATGTGAGCGAGCGTGCCGTCCTCGAAAGTTATGTGAGCGTCAGCGATGTCCTCATGTTCGGTGAAGACACACGCACCAGTCGCGGCAATCTTCGTTATTTTCGAAGGAACAAGCGACATCACTATATCAATGTCGTGAATCATGAGGTCAAGCACGACGCCGACATCGTTAATTCTCGGAGTGAACGGGGCTGTTCTTCTTGCGTCAAGGTAAACTGGTCTGCACGGAATTTGTGAAATGTAACGTATCGCGCTGTTGAAGCGTTCTATGTGGCCGACCTGAAGGACTAAATTCTTTCTGTCGGCAATCTCTAAAAGTTCTCCGGCCTCTGAAGGTTTAACAGTTACAGGCTTCTCGACAAGAACATGTATTCCTGCCTCAAGTGCTTTTTTCGCAATCTCATAGTGCTGGCTGGTAGGAACTACGACTGATATTGCGTCGGGCGACTTCCTTCTGATTAATTCCCCAAGCGAACCGTAAGCCGGAACGCCTAAATGTTCGCCGATGAATCGTGCGCGCTCAATGTCGCTGTCTGCAACCCCTACGAGCTGGGCATCTGGCAGCTCAGTGTAAATCCTCGCGTGGTGCTGTCCCAAATGCCCTACACCTATAACTGCAACTCTTTCTGTCATGATAAAAATCCTTCCCCTTGTGAAAAATCTCTCTATTGTTACTTATCACACAATAGGTAATTTTTGTGGCATAATAATACGAAATTTTTTCTTGGAGGTAAAGTACCAATGACAAAACAGGAAATCCTTGCGAAAGTTAATGAACTCATTGCGGCTCCGTCAGTCTGCGCGGACGTTAAGGCGGCGGCTGAGGCTTACGCAAAGAATCAGGACAAGGCTTCGGCTGATGCCCTCGTGAAGATTCTTGCGGCTGAAGTCTGCACTGTCGATGAACTAATCGGTCTTTGCGAGTCCGAAACGGGCGTTAAATTCTTCGGTGCTGAAAAGGCAAAGGCAATGGCTGAGGCAGCCAAGAAGTCAAAGGCTGAAGGAAACAAATACTGTATCTGTCCTGCATGTCAGGCCGGCGGAGAGATTTACGAAAACAGAGAAGCACTCTAATTTTTCATTGCACTGAAACATTAAGGCTCTGTCCGGAATCGGCAGAGTCATTTTTTTTTAATAAGTTGTAGCAGGATTTGATTCGTGTGATAATCTTCTTACATCTTGACATGAAAAGGAGTTACTATGTTTTTAAGCAGCATTAAAAAATTACTGGGTCTTGACCCAAATGAAAGAGCCTTGCAGAAATATAAGGCTCTCGTTGAAATCGTCAATTCTTATTCGGAAAGGCTTCATTCAATTTCAGACTCCGAAATTAAATCACGCTTCCTTGAACTTAAAACTCAAGTTCTTGAAAACTCCGCAGAAATTAATGACCTACTCCCCGAAGTCTTCGCCATCGTCCGTGAAGTCAGCGACCGCACTATCGGCCTCCGTCATTATGACGTTCAGTTAATCGGCGGTATGTCCCTCCATGACGGCCGTATCGCTGAAATGAAAACCGGCGAAGGTAAAACTTTAGTCGCCCCCCTCGCTGTCGTCCTCAATGCTATGAGCGGTCAGGGCGTTCATCTCGTTACCGTCAACGATTACCTTGCCAAGCGCGACGCAGAATGGATGTCCCCTGTCTATAACTTCTTGGGACTGACCGCAGGAGTGATTTATCCTTACATGCCCGAAAACGAACGCATTAACGCCTACAAAGCAGATATAACTTACGGCACAAACTCCGAGTTCGGCTTCGACTACCTCCGCGACAACATGGCCATGAGAGCGGCTGACATGGTTCAGAGAGGACATAACTTCTGCATTGTTGACGAGGTTGACTCTATTCTCATTGATGAGGCGAGGACACCGTTAATCATCTCAGGCCCTTCAGATGATGACGCAGGACTGTACGTCAAGGCCGACACCGCCGCAAGAGCCCTCACCGAAGGCCCCGATTACGAGAAGGACGAGAAAGAAAAAAGCATCTCAATGACCGAAGCAGGTATTCAGAAATGCGAGGACTTCCTCAAAATGCCCGGTCTTTTCTCGGACGCGGCTCATTCTGACTTGGCTCATCGAATCGTTCAGGCTCTAAAGGCTCATAAACTCTACAAGCGTGATACTGATTACGTTGTCAAAGACGGCGAGGTCATAATCGTTGACGAGTTCACGGGAAGATTGATGATTGGCAGAAGATACTCTGACGGTCTTCATCAGGCCATCGAGGCTAAAGAACGCGTCAAAGTCGGACGCGAGTCCCAGACCCTCGCAACGATAACGCTTCAGAACTATTTCCGTATGTACCGCAAACTCGCAGGCATGACCGGCACAGCAGCCACAGAGGCCGAAGAGTTCAAGGAGATTTACGGGCTTCAGGTAGTCAGCATTCCGACGCACAGACCAATGATTCGCACCGATAATCCCGATGTAATCTACGCGACTGAGCATGAAAAATTCAGCGCGGTAGCCGATGAGGTTTCGGAACGCCACAAGAACGGTCAGCCCGTCTTAGTCGGTACAACATCAATCGAAAATTCCGAGCGCGTCAGCAAACTCCTCAAAGCCCGTAAAATTCCCCATCAAGTCCTCAATGCAAAGTATCACGAGAAGGAAGCCTACATTGTCGCTCAGGCAGGGCGCGAAGGTGCTGTAACTGTCGCAACTAACATGGCCGGTCGCGGAACTGACATCATGCTCGGCGGCAACCCTGAGTTTTTGGCAAAGGACAAATCCCATGACGACCCTGCTGAATATGAACGTCTGCTCAGGGAATTTACTGCCTCATGCGGACAGGAGCATGAAAGAGTCGTTAAGGCCGGAGGCTTGGCGATTATCGGCACGGAACGCCACGAGTCAAGACGAATTGATAACCAGCTTCGCGGACGTTCAGGCCGTCAGGGAGATCCGGGAACTTCGAGGTTCTACCTTTCGCTTGAGGATAACCTTCTGAGATTGTTCGGCTCTGAGAAGATTCAGCCTCTAATGGGCAAGTTAGGACTCAAGGACGGCGAGGCTATCGAGTCATCAATGTTAAGCAGGATAATCGAGAACTCGCAGAAGAAAGTCGAGGAATTACACTTCGACATAAGAAAACAGCTCTTAGCCTATGATAACGTTATGAACCAGCAGAGGGAAGCTATCTATTCAGAACGCGGCGAAATCCTCTCGACAGCCGATGACGAAATGACACAATACGGCTGGGAGGTCATAAGGGGAGTAATCAATGACATTCTTGATAAATACTTCCCCGAAGGCCATGAGAATGAGCCGGATCCTCAGAGGGCAGCTTCGAGGTTAAGGGCGTTATTCGGGGCAGGTGCTGAAGGGAAAATCGCTGAAGCCGCTGACCGCATGGACATGGAGGGAATGAGGAATGAAATTCTTGACGGCGTGAAATCGCGTTACGACTCGAAAATCGCCGAGCTTAATACCGAACAGGAAGGCAATATTGCAGGCTCAATAATACGCTACATCTTGCTTGAGACTCTCGACTCGGCATGGCGCGAACACCTCACAGGAATGGACGAACTCAGGCGCGGAATCGGCCTCCGTGCAATCGGTCAGAAAGACCCGTTAATCGAATACCAGTTCGAGTCGTATAACCTTTTCACTGAAATGATGGAGAGGGTTAAAGGAACGTTCACCGAACAGATATTCAGAGTCCGCGTAATGAGTACAGAGTCGAGGCGCGAACGCAAAATGACGATGGAAAAGCAGGAGTTCAAAATGTCGGGAGCAGGCGCAGACTCACCCCGTGAACCGCTCAGAAAGACTGCTAAAGTCGGACGTAATGACCCGTGCCCCTGCGGTTCTGGGAAGAAATACAAATATTGTCATGGAAGGGGGCTTTAATCCATGAAGCATAAAATTTTCACCGCACTCGCCGCCGTAATAATGCTATGCGTTCCGTCATATGCTGATGATTTGATGGACTGGTCGAGATTTAACACGCCCATGCCCGAACTTAATGATATGAGCATGGGGAAGGTAATGCCGAATTATACGGGTACAGGCTCATTTGTTGAGACGGAGACAAAGGGCTACAACCTCCGCAGAATGAAGCAGATGAATCCCGACTTCAACACTTACCCCGAAGCTAACGGAATAATCTGGCTCAAGAACGTTACTTGCTCGCGTTCCGAATCCGGCGGTATGGAAATCACACGACTTTATGTCATTCTCGGACGGAGGGGGCTTTCCGAAAGGTGGCTTAACTGGAACATTCAGACCCCTGCGAAAGGAAGCACTGAGATTCTTGAAGCGAGCATCTACGATTTCAACAGCCTCGCTAAAATCAGCACTATTCCGCCCGAAGAAGACCTCGCCGCAGGAGTAAAGCACGTGAGATTTGCAGGTCTTCCCGAAACGTTTATCATTGCGGTTTCATGGCGCGAGATTCTTCCTGACATGCTGAACATAGAGGGATTAATCTGGCTTCAGGAGGATTTGAGAGTATGGGAGTCGACAGCGGTAATTCATTCTCCGCTGAGACTTGCTTATACGAGTTTCCCTTCGCCCGTTAATCCTGAGACTGAGGACTTGGGAAATGAAACCGTCTACTCGTGGCGGAAAATTAACGTTGACCCCTACGATGACCGCAGTGAGATAGCGAGAGTTCAGAGAGCAGGTATAGCGTTCGGCGTAAAGCAGGGTACTTCAGGAGTTCAAGGAATGATAAAGGACGCTGAGAACGCCGGTAATATTCCTGCCAATCCGGAGGCACTTTCAGCCTTCAAACGCTCGAAGGAGGCCGGCACATTAAAATTAATTGAATGGCTCTCATCACAGCCTGAGATAATTTTGGCCGAAGGAACTCCGAGACGTATCCCTTCATCGGGAGCATTGACTAAGCGCGAGAAATTACTTCTTGCGAAATCGTGGCTTGTTTCTCAGAAGGTTGATGCGTCATTGACATGGATTCTTCCTTTTGAACCTGACGACAGATCGCCCGTAAGCCTGTCAATGTTCCTGAATCCTGTGCTTGATGTTCAGGAGATAAAAGGCGTAACGTTCCATGACATGAATGACCCGTTAATGCTCGGAGGAACAAAAATTTTCAGCCTCAATAATGACGGGAAGCTCTTTTCAAGGCGTATCCCCTCTCATAAATCGGGCGATAACAGACTCAGCGCAGTAATGGATCTCAATCTCACCGAACAGGGAATAATGAACGGTACTGTCAGAATAATACCCAGAGGAGCATGGAACTCATTTCTTCTCGGAAAGAGCGTTACCGAAGGAGCTGTAAGAGGCGCGGTATTGTCGCTTTTTCCGGGACTTACGAATTACAGGGACGCAAGGTATAAAATTGTAAAGGGTATTCCCGAAATGGAGTTCAAGATTGAGAACAAGCCGGGTATCGGGGGAACAGGCAGGGGGATTCTGGCGATACTTCCGTTTTTTGAGCCTGTATTCGTCAGGAAGCTGGGAACTTATGAACCGCCCGTAGAATTAAAGTTCCCGTTCATAATGGACATGGAAATAACGCTCTCGTTCCCCAAGAATGCTGAAGAAGCTCTTGTCTCAGGGAAAACAGTCAAAAATCCCGACAAGATAAATTTCAGCAGCAGTTACCAGAACAGAAGACACCGTCTGCTTGCGAACTCAAGATTTGAGATAAACATGCAGAGCGTCTCATCGGGGAATATGCCGTTATTGAGGCGTTGTCTTGAGAACTGGCGGATATTCTCGTCAAAACATATACCGATAAGGCAGTGATAAAAAGAATGACAGGTAATAATACAGCAGTATTGAAATTGAACGGGGCATTGAATGACGCAGTGAAATCACTCGGAGTCGAATGTGTCAACGCTGAATTTGAACGCCCTAAACATGAGGGGCACGGCGACAGAGCTGCTAATGTCGCTATGAGGCTGGCAAAAACTCTCAAGGCCAGCCCGAAGGAAATCGCTCAGAAAATCGCTGACAGCCTGAAATCCGATGTCATAGCAGGAACTGAAATTGCAGGGCCGGGCTTCCTTAATGTTTTTCTGTCGGGGAAGTTCTATGCTGACGCTGTAGCTGATGTTCTGAGGCAGGGGAAGGATTACGGCGGTGTCAATCTTGGGAACGGCAGAAGGATTCAGGTTGAATTTGTCAGCGCGAACCCTACAGGGCCTCTGCACATCGGACACGGAAGGGGCGCGGCAGTAGGCGACTCAGTGGCGAGAATTTTGAAGTTCACGGGCTGGGACGTTCAAAGAGAATATTACGTCAACGACTCCGGCCTCCAGATAACGAACTTGGGGAAATCAACGCAGGCGAGATATTTTGAACTTCTCGGACGCAATGACGTTCCCCTTCCCGAAAACGGCTACAAGGGCGCATACCTCTATGACATCGCGAAGGAGATAATCGGCATTGAGGGCAGTAAGTTCCTTGACGTTCCATTGGAGGAAAGCCTTGAGTATTTCAAGAAGTATGCCGCCGATAAAATCATGGCCGGAATACGCGAAGACCTTGAGATGTTCAGAGTGAGTTTCGATAAATTCTTCCCTGAAGGATATCTTCATGAGAACGGCCTCGTTAAATCCGCAATGAACGAGCTGAAAGAGAACGGATTTGCTTACGAGCAGGACGGTGCTTTGTGGTTCAGAACGGAGTCAACAATCGGCGACGACAAAGACAGAGTGTTAATCCGCGCCAACGGCATTCCGACCTACTACGCCTCTGACATCGCTTACCACCGCGACAAATTCATCACGAGAAATTTTGAACGTGTCATTGATGTCTGGGGTGCCGACCATCACGGCTACATTGCGAGAATGAAAGCCGCCGTCAAAGCAATGGGGCGTAACCCTGACGACTTCACTGTGTTATTGATACAGCTCGTGAATTTGCTGAGGGACGGGAAAATCGTAACGATGTCAACAAGATCAGGCGAGTTCGTAACACTGCGCGAAGTTCTTGACGAGGCCGGAGTTGACGCGGCAAGATTCTTCTTCCTTATGAGACGGAGCGATTCACAGCTTGATTTCGATTTGGATCTCGCAAAGAAAGAGGGCAGTGAAAACCCTGTGTATTACGTCCAGTACGCACACGCGAGAATTTCGGGAATACTCCGCGAATACTCAGCAAGAGCCGGTAATCTCGAAAGGCTTTCGCCCGACAACATTCCGCCGGAGGTCTTCAGCAACAAGGACGCTAAGGATTTGGCCGACGCATTGACGCGCTACCCCGAAGCTGTCCGCGAGGCATCAGAGGAATTAGCACCGCAGGCGATTACGGGATATGTGATTAATCTTGCCGGCGTATTCCATTCGTTCTACAACACGAACAGGATAATTGACGAGCCTGATTCGGGAGTGAGGGCAGGAAGGATTAACATTGTGAGAGCCGCTAAGATAGTTATAGCGTCATGCCTTGAATTACTCGGAGTAACTGCGCCGGAGAGAATGTGAGATGCCTTCGTTCAAACAAATACTGTTCTTTGCGCTGACAGTTCTGGGGCTTGCAATAACATGGAGCTACTACAGGTTTGAGCTTGACAGGATAGCGCAGATAAGGGAACAGATAGTGAAGAGCGAAATTATTCTCAAAGAAAAAAGAGACGCAGTACGAGATTACAAAGAGAAAGTAGAGTTCTACAAGACTCAGGAAGGAGTAGAGCATTTAGCGCGCGAACAGTACAATCTAGTCGGGAACGGTGAGCGCGTGATACTCCTCAGAAGTCCTGACCAGACACCTGAATTTTGAAAAATCCCCCCTCAATCATGAAGGGGGATAATATTTTTTTAGTGAGTTGCTTTGAGGTATTGAAGATCTCCGTACCAGTATGAAGCAGTTGTTCCGCCGTCAATAAGAAAATCGCTTCCCGTAATCCATTTCCCTCTGCTGCTCATGAGAAACTCCGCCAAGTCCCCGACCTCATCGGGAGTTCCTGCTCTTCCTGCCGGACAAAGCCTCAGCATTTTCCTGTAGCCCTCGCCTCTGGGGCCGTGAAGTTCGTCATTCGCAAGAGGAGTGATGATTATTCCGGGACTGATTGAGTTTATAGTCGCGCCGCGTTTCCCCCAGCGTGCAGCCTCGTACATTACGCGGAGGACGTTGCAGCGTTTCGAGTATTGATAAGCCTTCAATGTGTCAGTGATTGCCATGATGAACGGGAGCGACAGCAATTCTTCTGCCGGCGATGCCGCAAGCTGGGTATTCTGTTCCTCAGAGAGTGCGCCTAATCTGTGTCCCGACTGCGAGGAGATTACAACTCCTGAGCCTCCGTCAGCAATAACCTTCCCGAACTCCTCAAGCAGTACCGCCGTCCCGTAAAGGTCAACCCTCAAAATATCATTCACTGAGGCTTGAGAAGGCGAGACACCTGCGGCATTGATTAAATTTTTGACAGCACCGAAGCTCACGGCGTGTTCAACGAGTTTCAGAATGTCATTGCGCGAACCTAAATCCACAGCGATTGTGCTTGTCTCAAATCCTGCGTCCTCAAGAATTTTTGCGGCCTTTTCAGCGTTCTCAATCCTCAAGTCCGCAAGCACTATGTGTTTTCCTGCGCCTACTCTCCGCGCTATTGCCTGACCTATCGAGCCTGTTCCTAAAAGTACAGATACTTCCTTTGCCATTGATTACACCTCTTATTTTTAGAAAGCGTGCTGCTTTGTGTGTGCAACATAGGGAGCTTCGAGTGCTTTAATTTCCTCATCGCTCAGCGTAATGTCAACCGCTGACGCTGCCTCCTCAACATGCTTGACGCTCGTAGTTCCGACAACGGGCGAGCAGATGAACGGTTTACTGAGCATCCACGCGAGAGCCTCCTGAGCCATTGAGCGGCCATGTTCCTTCGCTATACGCTCCAGATTATCGACTACGGCTTTATCCTGTTCCGCTGTTTTCTCTGTCCAGACTGCCGGCGAAACAGCGTCAATCTTAGTTCGTTTAGTCTGAGTTCCCCATGAATGAGCGCACCTTCCGCCGGCTAAGGGACTCCATGGATTAACGCCCACTTTTCTGTCGAGGCACAGCGGCATCATTTCGTGTTCTTCCTCGCGGTAAATGAGGTTATACTGGTTCTGCATTGTGATGAATTTTGTCCAGCCATGACGTTCGGCAATGTTCTGAAGTCTCTCGAACTGCCATGCGTCCATAGTACATGCGCCGATGTAACGTGCTTTACCTGACTTGACGACATCGTGAAGAGCCTCCATTATTTCCTCCATAGGCGTGAAGGAGTCGAGCCTGTGAATCTGGTACAAGTCAACGTAATCGAGGCCGAGACGTTTCAAGCTGTGGTCGATTTCAGCCATTATGTTTTTACGCGAAGAACCGCCGCCGTTAGGCTTACCGTTCCGCATATCGAAGTTTACTTTTGTAGCGACGACGATTTCATCACGGTTGAGATTGAACTCGCGGATTAATTTGCCGGTGATTTCCTCACTGCTGCCGAGCTGATAGACGTTAGCGGTATCGAAGAAGTTTATACCGAGTTCGACAGCTTTACGGAACAGCGGTTTAGCGTCCTCAAATTCCATTGCCCAAGGGAATACACCATTTTCAGTGCCCGGTTTACCGAAGCTCATCATTCCCAAGCATATGCGCGATACATCAACGCCGCTGCTGCCTAGTTTCACATACTTCATTATTATCTCTCCTTCATCTAGTTGTGAATTAATATTAACGGAGAATAATTAAAATCTCAAATTGAAGTATTTAATCAACGATTAATAATGTAAATATAAATAAAGGAATTTTTTTTTATTTACTGTCGAAACGGGTAATCAAATGTAAACTATTATGCTATAATACGCCCATTCAAAATAAATTTATTTTCATATGCTTATGCCGACAGCTTGAACGAAGTGAGGTATTTTATTGGAACATAATATTTTTTCGGAGGACTGCTGACTGTGGGAAAATTAAGAGTTAGGCGCATGAGTGCAGAAGATTTCGCGGATTTCTGCTCTAAGGCTTCAGCAAAAGATATTCAAGAGGCTCTTAACGTCGGAGCTGAATGGGACGAAAGAGCGTTTTTTTCAGCCGCCTCCTCAAATACTGACCCCAGAGTTATATGGATACTCCTCAATGAAGCCAGAAAATCAAGCGTAAATCTCATCAACGCAAAAGCTAAAAATAATAAGCAGACCGCCCTTCACTGTTCAGCAGGACACAATAATAACCCCGAAATTACTAAAGCACTCATAGCCGCAGGAGCAAGCGTCAACGTCAGAAATGCTTACGGCCAGACTCCTCTGGACATCGCTAAAACTGTTCATCAAATGAAATGGAGAGAACACAGGCCGGAAATTATCGAAATGCTTAAAAAGGCAGGGGCAGTTTAAGCCCCTTATCCCATACTGTCCTACTTAATAAACTTAATCATTCTCAGCCATGCCATGAACTCTTCAGGCCATAAATAATTCGTGAAAGGCTTATGACCCATTCCGAAATTATGACCGCCCTGACCGTAGAGATGAAGTTCAACAATTCCGCGCTTCTGCCACGCCTGAATAATCTCGAATCCGCTTTGCCCTGATAACTCATCATCTGATGACATCGCCGCGAACATAGGCGGTAATTTATCAGGCATTTCGCGCATTACTAACTGTCCGTAAATTGACGCTATGAAATCGGCTTTGCATTCGGCAGGAGCGCATTCAGCATTGTAGACCGCCATCAATGCTCCGGCGGAAAAACCAACAATTCCGATTTTGTCAGGCTTAATGTGAAACTCGTCCGCCCTTCCCCGAATCAGTTTCACGGCAGCGTTAATGTCTTCGTACGCATAATCAGGTGTCGCAGGGGCATAGTTACCGCTTCTTCCTCCAGCCCTGTAACCCTCCATCATTTTCGCAACGTATGCCTGATAACCGGCCTCATCTCTCGGAGTAATCTCAACCCTGTACTTCAGTATGAATGTTGCGAACCCCTGAGACTTGAACCATTCCGCAGCCTCATAGCCTCCGCTCCCGAAAGTGTGGTGAAGGAATGCTCCGCCGGGCGCGATGATTATTGCGGCACCGTTTGACTTTGAAGGGTCAGGGAGGTAGGGAATTAGTGTAGGGACTTTGACATTGCGGACGAACTGGCCGCGCCCCTCAATCTCGTACCATTGCTCGAAGTCAACGTCTTCTTTTTCGGGCTGGCCGTAAAGGTACATCTGCCCTTCAAATTTCGGTGCCTCAATGTATTTCACTTCCTGCGCGTATGCTGAGGCCGCCAGCGTCATTATGACTACTATTGCTGTGATTAATTCTTTCATTAATCATCAAGTCCTTTCTCTTTTAACCATTTCGACAACAGGCCGGCAACTTCAAGATTGTTCTTGTCGGCAAAAAGGAAGTGAGTGTTACCTTTAATGCCGAGTTCCGGAAGGTGTATGACAGTGCAGTCTCCGCCGTATTTGTTTACAAGTTCAGCGAATTTACGTCCCATCGCGAGTTCTGCGCGCCACTGGTCAGAACCGTAATTATCAGTCGGTTCAGCAGCAATGTGATCGCCGTAGAATATCACTATCGGGAACTTCGTGAACTTCCTGAACTCCTCAAGCGGTACAGCTGTCCCCTCAATCAGTCCGAATGATGTCGGTATTGCTTCAGGCACTTCGCCTTCGGGGAAAAGTCTCGGACTTCCTCCGGGCTCAAAAGCTGCTATAGCTCTGATTTTGTCCGTCCGAAGTGCAGTGAGCCAGCCTGCGCCGCCGCCCTGCGAATGAGTAACGAGAATGGCCGGCCCTGTCTTAGCTAGTACGGCGGCCATAGCGTCAGCAACAACTCCGAAATCGAGCGGCCCTGTGTTAGGCGTTCCCTGACGGTAGAACTGTTCGAGGCTCGCTGAGTCTTTCGGGAACTGCGTGTCATCGTAAAATTCAGGCCATCGTCCGAGCCTGAAAAGCGTGAACATTGTGCGGTCATAGTAAGCCGGTGTTAATGCTACGTCAGACGAAACTAGCGAAAACCCTGCTTCCCCTCTTCTGGGCTGGTCAACAAGATACGTGCTGAACCCTCTGCGTAAAAATATGTTCTGGAATCCCTCGCGCCCGTCAGGAGTAGTCTGCCAAGTCTTCATTGACTGTCCGCCCCCGTGAAGGAACACCATCGGAAATTTCTTAGCGTTCGCAGGCACTTGATAGAACACAAAAGCATGATCCCCGTAAGCTGTCTGCCCCGACTGGCTCCAAAGGTCAGCGAATACAAAATCGCCGCTGTTAATTGCTGTTCCGCCCCCTGCGGTGAAACTTCCCTGTTCCAGAATGATTATTGGTTCGGAAGCAAATGATGCTAACGGAAAAAGAACAACTGCAAGACAAAGAATAAATTTCTTCAATGCCTTCATAGCCTCCTGATGTGAAAATTTTTGACGGGCTAATATTAATCAACTGTAATATAATATTCAAATCATAAATTTTAATTACAGTCAGAAAATTTTTATCATGGACACGAAACAGGTTGATTATATTCTCGAACTCGCAAGGACTAAGAATTTCAACAGGGCTGCGGAAAATTTATTCATTTCACAGCCGGCATTGACTTACCAGATTAAGAAGGTCGAGGAAGAAATAAGGTTCTCACTTTTTGAGCGTTCGCCGAAAGGGGCAGTATTGACTCCGGCAGGTGAGCAGTTCTGTATAACTCTCAGGAATATACGAAGTGAATTGAAGCGCGCTGTCGAACAGGGGCAGAATTACGGCACCCGTTACCGCTCGAACATAACCATCGGGCTTCCTATGAGGTCGGCAATATATTTCCTTCCTCAGGCAATCGAGGCATTCAGCAGAGCTCATGAAGGGATTTCAGTTACGCCTCATTTCCTTCAGCTCTATGACACTTCATCATTTCTGAAGGGCGAGGAGGATATATTATTTGCGAGGTTCAGCGATGTTAAGCACATACCTGCAATAAAAATTCACCAGTTGTTCGAGAGCAGAATATATTTAATTACCGAACGGTCTGACGAGTTAGCAGGAAGGGAGATTGTGAGGGCTGAGGATTTGCGCGGAAGGGTCTTGATGGTCGGAGGAGGTTCGCCGCCTGAACTGAGGGCAGTACAGCAGAGAATAATAGATGAAATTGACATCGAGTATTTCAACAGCAATGACCGCGAGACAACATTGACTAACATCAAGGCTCACAGGGGGATATGTCTTGCGCCCGGATTTCTGAATGACCATAACGGCGAATTTTCATGGACGCTGTTCGACTGCTCCGAAAGAATCAAATGTGTATTGTGTACTCACTCAGGGGACAAAAGGGAAAGTGTTTCGGATTTCGTGGAACTCTTGCAGGATATTTACATGGAAAACCCGGAGTTCATGGCCTGATTTCACCAGTCTCCGGGAAATGTAATGTCATTGCCTAATAGTTAATTACCCACGAATGAGTATGGCCTTTGCTTTTAGGACAGCCGGATACAGATGGCATAGCTTCTTTGCTGACTTTTCTACCGCAGTTGGTGCATATCCAGTGCTTTGCTTTTCCAGCGTACGCAAGCCCCGAAAAGGCGATAAGCATAGTACACATAATCATTGCTAAAGTTATAGCCTTCTTCATGATAATTCCTCCTTTCTGTTTTTTTGTTGCTTGGTATAATACATAAAAACTTTCACAGAATCGAATGCGTCTGCCTAGGGGGATATAAATGCCATCTTTCAAGCTCTCAAGCGAATCTATCAGGCGAATCAGTACGGCTTTCAAACGTTATCAGAAGATTCGCAGCCTCATACTCAGGAACGTTGACGAATATATATCCGACTTCATGAACTTCAAGGGAACTGAACAGGACAGGGACGAATACTTGGAGAGAAAATACATGTCTCAGGCACCTAAAGAGAATTATCTTATTGCTGACGGTAACGGAAACATAATGTTTTACGTCAGGGAAATAGCGTTGCTTACAGGGCGGGACACTTCATCAATATCAAGGACGCTTTCACAGATGGAACGTTCAGAGGGCTGGTACTCAAAGCTAATCCCACTCAGAAAAGAAACAAAGTCAGCCAACAATAACACTATCTACGCTTATGACAGGAAAATTTTTGACCTCATAATTGACTACAGGGAACACAAATATCTTGAACGCATAAAGAACGCCGGCGGTAAAAATTACTCTGAGGCCGTGCGTTACTGGAAGTACTTGAAAAAATTGGAACGCTACAGGAAAAGGGAGGACTCAAAGAACAGGATTGCGGAACTTCAAGACGATGACAGCGAAATAACCGAGCTTCCCGAAATCCCTCCCGTAAGCTGGAAGGACGTAATCAGCATAATCGGCTCTAAACTCTTCAGCATAAGAACAGATATGATATTTGCGTTCGTGTTCGCGGTTACGTTCGGAATTGCGAGAAGATGGCCGGTTGTGATTCCTGTTTTCGCGGCAGTACCGGCTGCCCTTCTGGCTGTGTTTGCGTTAATGCTCAGGCACAGGGCTGAACACTCTGAGATTTTCGCGGAGGCCGGAGCGTTAATGACACTTCTTGCGATATTCTGGGGAGTGAATCTGACGATGGAAAACGGAATTTACACTCCCGGCGGTACGGTTATGAACCTCACGACTCCAGAACCTGCGATCAAACTTGATGTTACTCGCGGCGAATATGCTGGTTGGGATAATAGTCCCCTTGTTTTTTTCGTGAATATTGACAACGAAGCGGAGGTCAGGGAAATTTTCTACCGAACAGACTCCGACACAGAATATAAATCTTCAGGGCTTAATTACACGGGGGTTAATCTTTGGCTCACTCCTGACATAAAGACAGACATAATTACGCTGTACGTAAAATATACTGACATGAAAGATAAAGAACACGGGCCGTATAAATTCACGTTTGACGTGGAGAAGGAACGCTTCAATTCAGGGAAAAACGCTTTACTCAATGACCCTGATATTATCGATTTCTCGCAAAGAGGACAGATGACACTCATACACACCCTTCTGAATGACACTGTAAAGGCTGTGCATTATGGAATTAACAGCAGTAAGCCCGACAGGATATATATTCCAGATTTCAGCAAAGATTATGAAAGATACAAATCTAATATCGTTGATGAGGTAATCAGCAGGGTTAATGAAGATGTTGACTTCGTGAGCCTTTACACTGAGTTCACGGACGGAACTTCATCGGACATTCACATAAAGAAAACTGAAAGGGGCAGGCTCAATAACCGTACCCCTTCCCTAAATGAGGCTGTCAGCCTGTAACCTTCTCCGAGTTCTCCGCGCCGATTCCGTGTTTCTCGGCGTAACCCGTAAGTATCAAGGTCAATGCTCCGTCGCCCGTAACATTGCAGGCCGTTCCGAATGAGTCCTGTAACGCGAAAATCGTAAGCATTAACGCCGTGCCTGTAGCGTCAAACCCAAGCACTCCCGTAATCAATCCCAATGAGGCCATGACCGTTCCGCCGGGCACTCCGGGCGCGCCTATCGCGAACACTCCCAGCAGCAGGCAGAACAGTACCATGTTCCCGACAGACGGATAAACTCCATACAGTATCTTCGACACGGCCATGACAAAGAATGTCTCAGTCATTACCGAACCGCAAAGATGAATGTTAGCGAAAAGAGGTATCCCGAAATTCACCATGTCATCGCGGAGTGTAGGCTCTGATTTTTTTGCGCACGTCAACGCTACTGACAATGTTGCCGCGCTCGACATCGTTCCGACAGCGGTCATGTATGCAGGGCCGTAGTTCTTTATGACGTTGAAGGGATTGCGCCCCGAATACGCTCCGGCGATGAAGTACAGCAGTGCCATCCAGATATAATGTCCGGCCATAACGATAAGGATTATCACGAGGAACACAGGGAGCTGCTCGGTGATTGACCCCTCGAAAGCAAGCTGGCAGAATGTCGTTCCGATAAGGAAAGGAAGAACCGGAATGAGGAATCTTGTTACGATGCTGAGAACTATCTGCTGGAACTCCTCAAGAAGGGCTATTGTTGTTTTGCTCTTGTTCCACGCCGCCGCAAGCCCTACCAGTACCGAAACAAATAACGCCGACATAACCGGCATTACCTGAGGTATCGAGAGCTTGAACACGACTTCGGGAAGGGATCTCAGTCCCTGCACAGCGGAAGCGATGTTCAGCATGGGAATGATAGCGTAGCCCGCCGCAGTCGCCGAGAACGCCGCGCCTATTGACGAGACGTAGGCGAGAGTCAGAGCGAGAAGAAGCATTCTTGAAGCGTTGCCGCCCATTCGGGTGATTGAGGGGGCTACGAAGCCGATGATGATTAACGGAACGCAGAAATTCAAGAACTGGCCGGCTATGTAGTGAACGGTTACGATGATGTTGAGAAGGGCATTGCATATGGGGCTGCCGTAAATTGATGACAGCCAGAAGCCGGCAAGCATACCCAGAACGAGTGCCAAAATCAGCTTGAACGGCAGGGAACTTGTGAAACCTTTACTGCTCATAATAAAGTGTTACCTCCTGTGAAAGTATGTAATGTAAATGCTGAAATTTTACACCATGCAAGTGATATTTTCTCGTGTAAAAAAATCTCCTGCCCTCATCAAGCAGGAGACTTCCGAAAATTCCTATGCCTTCTCTAAATCGTCAGCTAGAACTTTCGTCAATGACGGGTCAAACGACAATGAAACCTTCTCGCCCTCAGCCCAAATCTTTTTGACATCTGGGTTATCTATCTGAACGAGGACGTTGCCCAAGTCAGTCTTGACCCAAGTCTCAACGCTGTTTCCGAGATAGATGTTAGCCGTAACGATACCGTCCTCAACTCCTGCGCCCGGCTCGCCCACTGAAAGCGACTCAGGTCTTGCCATTACCAGTGCTTTATCGCCGGCCTTGAGGTTCTTTGCCCATCTCGGAGCGGTGAAAGCCTGACCCTTGATTTCAACGCGGCAGGAGTCATCAATCCCCTTTACCTCGCACGGGAAGAACGCTACTTTACCGACAAATCCGGCAACGAACGTGTCAACAGGATCTCTGTAAATATCGCTCGGCGTTCCAATCTGGATTATGTGTCCGAGCTTCATGACGATGATTCTGTCCGAAAGGCTCATCGCCTCAACACGGTCATGAGTAACGTACATGGCCGTTATGCCGAGTGATTTCTGGAGTCTGCGAATCTCGACTCTCATCTGCTCACGAAGAAGAGCGTCAAGATTACTCAGAGGCTCATCGAGAAGAAGCACTGACGGTTCAACAATCAGACTCCTCGCGAGGGCGACTCTCTGCTGCTGTCCTCCCGATAACCGCGAGGGCGGACGCTTCCCCATCTGTCCAAGCCCTACCATCTCAAGGAATCTCTGAACTTTCTCATCAATGTCCTTCTGTGGTACTTTGCGGAGTTTCAGGCCGTAGCCGACATTCTCGGCAACGTTCATGTGAGGGAACAGGCCGTAACTCTGGAAGACCATCGCTGTATCGCGCTTGTTGGGGGGAGTGTTGGTTACATCATTGTCCCCTATCATGATTTTGCCGGAGGTAGGCTGTTCAAATCCTGAGAGCATTCGCAGGATTGTTGACTTTCCGCACCCTGAAGGCCCAAGCAGCGTTACCAGTTCGCCCGGCTCAAGCCTGAACGACACTCCGGCTACTGCCGCAACGTCCTGACCAGACTGCGGATCCCTGAATATCTTTTTTATGTTGTCGAAGGTTACTGATTTACTCGCCAATTTTCATTTTCCCCTTTCTCATCATGTTACGTTCTTCATCAGGTTGCTGTTCTCTCGCACTAAGAGCCTCATTATTCCGAACGCTCCGAACACGATTATGATTAACACGGTCGATAAAACGCTTGCAAGTCCGAATCTCAAGTTCTCGGAGAAGTTATAGATAAGCACCGTGATGTGATACCATTTCGCCGAAATCAGGAAGATTACCGCGCTGACCGCCGTCATCGAACGCACGAAAGTATACGAAAGACTCGACAGGAACGCCGGACGCACTAACGGAAGTACAATCGTTCTGAAGACAGTGGCCTGATCCGCGCCCAAGTCTGTGGCGGCCTCCTCGATTGACGGGTCAATCTGCCTCAATGACGCTATACCCCCCTCAATTCCTACAGGAAGCTCACGGATAACATAGTTGATGATGATGATAGCCGCTGTTCCAACGAGGATTATAGGCGCGTGGTTGAACGCGAGAATGTAGCTTATGCCCAAGAGAGTTCCGGGCAGAGCGAACGGTGTCATGAGTAACATCTCAAGAAGTTTCTTTCCGTGAAATTTCCTTCTGACGATTAAGAGTGCCGCAATCATAGCGATAATTCCTGCGATAGGCGTAGCGATTGCCGCAAGCGTAACGGTGTCGAAAAGAGCGTCCGTTGAGCGTGTTATGGCCTCAGTGATGTTCTCAAGACTGAACGTGTAATCAATGCCCCAGTTCTTGACGAAGCACCCTGCGAATATCGTTCCGTAAAGCATTATCAGGAAGAAAATTATGACGAAGATTATTCCCGTCAATACCCTTCTGACAATCGGTGTCGTCAATTCTGTGATACGTCCTGAGGGTTTGCCGGTTACGGTAACGTAAGAGCGTTTAGCGACCCAGAACCTTTGAGCGAGGAACGCCGTTAATGTCGGGAGCAGTAAGAGTATCGACAATGCCGCGCCGTGTCCGAGCCTGTTCATTCCCGTAACCTCAATGTACGATTCGAGCGACAAGACCTTCAAGTCTCCGGCCAGTAACAGAGGGTTGGCGAAATCAGCAAGCGATGTCGTGAACACCAAGAGCCATGCGCTTAATAGTCCGGGAACTGCGAGGGGCAGAGTAATCTTGCTGAACGTCTGGAATCTTCCTGCCGAGAGGTTTAATGAAGCCTCCTCGAACGTTGAGTCGATGGCCTGAAGGACTCCTCCAAGTGTCAGAAAAGCGATCGGGAACATTCCCATCGTCTGAACCAGAACGAGGCCGGGCAGTCCGTAAATCGAGAAGTCAAGCCCGATAACCCTTAGCCATCTCGTAATCAGCCCGTTATTTCCGAACAGTAAGATTATTGAGAGCGTCAGCGAGAACGGGGGCGATATTACGGGAAGGACACCCATTGTTGAGATTAATTTCTTGCACGGGGCGTTAGTTCTTGAGACGACGAACGCGAAAAGGAATCCTACCAGTGTCGAGAATGTAGCAGTCCAGCAGCCGAGTTTAAGGCTTCCCCATAAAGCGGACATGTAGCCTTCGGAATTGAGAATCGTTTTCCATGTTGAGAGCGAGAATTTACCGTTCTCAAGGAACGACAGCCTCAACGCCTCGAACAGAGGATAGGCAACGAATATCAGCGTCATCAGGAACAGACCGGCCAGAGCGAAGCCGACAATCGGATCTCTGCTCATCATCAACTGCCATATGACGACAGCAAAAAGCACGAAAGCGCAGAAAAACAGAGTGTTCATCATTCTCATGAAGTTCTGTTCGCCCTCAGTGCTGAACGCGAAAACCAGTGCGCCCTCAACATCATGCGTCTTAATGTCAACCGCAGGCGCGAAGAATAAAGCCTGTTCCTCTTTTGCGCCGACAGTCCAGTTCTTTGAACTCCTGTAGATTTCCTCATATGCGGCATTATCAAACCCTTTTGAAAACTCTGGGTCTAACGCAAATTCCTCAGTGAGTTTCGCAAGCTCCGAGTCTCCTTTGGGGACTGATGATAATTTTTCGCCCGGCATAGGAAGTTCAGGGACGAACGCGACTTTGTAGGTATTGGATTCTTCATCGAGACGCTTCAGCCACGCTGTTACCTCGTCTTCGCCCGAAGGATAGCCGGCGGCCACAGTCTCAACGGTTCTGCGCTGAGAGGCGGCTGTCTGTTTCATGAACTCGTCTGTAACGCTTGAATATATCCAGTAGCCCACAAGCACAACGAACAATAGAGTTACCAGAAAATTAATGAGCCGTTTGTTCAATTTCTTACCTCCTTTGCTCATAAACAAGCCCCCTGCAAAAATTACAGGAGGCCGGAGATTAATATTTTACTTTTCGGGAGCTGTTGAAATTTCTCTGTTCCAGCGTTCGAGCAGACGCTCTTTGTTAGCCGCGTCCCACTGGTCGTCCTGATTGACGAGGTTCATGCTTGCGAGTGAAAATCCCGTGTCGGTCGGCGTAGCCTTGTCCGAAAGCGGAATGACGTACCACTTCGCAATCGTGTCCATAGCTTTCTGGCCGAGTACCCAGTCATAGAGCTTCTTGGCATTGAGGGAGTCGGGGCCGCCCTTGAGGATTGACATTGAAGCAGTCTCGAAGCCTGTGCCGTCTGACGGAATGGCTATCTCAATCTTTGCGCCCTCGCGCTGAAGTTTAATCTGGTCGTGAAGGTAGCCGATTGCGACAGGGATCTCGCCGAGCGCGCATGATTTTCCCGGTGCTGAGCCGGAGCGCGTGAACTGTTCGACTGACTTTGACATGTCCTTGAAGTAGGCGAATGCTTTGTCCTCATCGCCGCCGAAGATTCTGATTACTGTGGTAATCATATTGTAGGCGGTTCCCGAAGTGCTGGGGTGAGCGACTCTGACTTTCTTAGCGTACTCAGGCTTGAGGAGGTCAGCCCAGCTTTTAGGCATGTCGAGGCCGAGTTCCTTAGCGCGTTCGGTGTTCATGCAGAAAGCGATAGGGCCGACATAGAGTCCAGTCCAGTAATTTTCGGGATCTCTGTACTTTGCCGGAATGCTCCCTGCCGCGCGCGAACGGTAAGGAGTTGAGAGGCCGCGAAGTTTCGCCTCAATGTGCTGAGTGCCGACGCCGCCGACCCAGATTGAAGCCTGAGGGTTAGCGCGTTCGGCCTCAAGACGTGCGATAGCCTCGCCGCCTGAAAGCCTTACCCATTCGACTTTGATTCCTGTGTCAGCCTCGAAAGCGTCGAAAAGGGCTTTAGCGAGAGGCTCTTCCATAGTTGTGTAGGCCTTGACGGACTCGGCAGCTGAGGCCATGACGGAAAACATCATGACAAGAACAAGAGCGGATACAAACTTTTTCATTATGAAAAAATCCTCCTGACGATATAAATTTTGGAACTTTTGAGATTTAACTGATGAGGAATATTTTACACGTCAGGAATTAAAATCTACAGAGTATTTTCAGCACATTTGTTTATTAGTATTTTTCACTGCGGGGGGGGGGGCAGCTCACCAATAAGTTTTAATGAATCATTATATGTACTTCGGTACTCATCGAGCGTCATCAAGCGGACATAATTAGAATTTACCCATAAAATTTCAGAAGGTTTTTCCTGAAAGTTTAATTTTACGAGCGTCCATTTTTTACCGTCAGGGTTTATCCATTCGCCGAGATAAGTCAGAGTTTGAGCGGATTTAATTCTTTCTTTGGCATTATTTATTTCCATTGAGACGGCTTTTAATGCGCTTTGTTTTTTAGCGAGTAAATTCTGTTCTTCCCTGTAGTATCTTCTCCAGATATTTTCGGAATAACCGCTGTCCTTAGCCTGCTGCCATGTTCCTCTGACACGAATCATGTTGTCGTAGCGGTCTGTGAAATCGTCTGCTACTTTTCTGAAACGTTTAATACGGTTCATTGAGTCTTCAAACAGCCATTTGATACCTGTTGTGTTTTCAATGTTGTTTGAACGTTCATCGGGCATTTTGTAAAGTCTGGTGCTGTAGGCCGTAATGTCAGCGATTCCGTTAATGTAGCGTGTATCATGACGGAGCGTGCCGGTTGTCTTGACGTAGCCGGGCAAATCCGCGCTGATTGCATTGAAATCAGGAATGCCGGTTCCGAAATAGTTTTCATCTTTCGGGAGAATGTTATCTTGAATCAAAGAGGTCAAAGAATCATCGCTCTTTATGAAATTCGTTATACGCCGGTACAAATAAAAACCTGTTCCGAAAACAGCCGCAAAAGCTGCAAAAAACATAATTACTTTGAAGCTGCTGCCTTTCTTCTTAGGAGTATCAGGCTTTTTTTTGTGAGGTCTGCGCTGTACCTGCGATAACGGCACAGACTTCAGAATATCTACCCGTATCGGCGGTTCTGGTGTTTTTGGGGGTTCAGTTTTTTGGGGGGAGGGTGCTGGGGTATTTTCCGCCTGTGCTTCTTCAGTTTCTTTTATTTCAGGCTGAGATGAGGGCAAAGGCGGAAACAATTGACATACTCCCCCCGACTGAAGTCTGGGGATTCTGGTATCTTCAAACTTGCCTGATTCCTCAGGTCTTACTAGTTCTCCTCCAATAGTTGATGCCCCAACTATTTTTTTATTATAGCATACTAACGGCTTATCCACATGTCTAAAGACAGGGGCTTGCGCCGAAGAATTTCGGTCAGGATTTTCGGAAAGCCATTTCAGAACTTTAGCGGCTCTCTTGTCGCCTAAATCTTCAGCTTTTCTGAACCATTCTTCAGCCTTTCGGTAATTCTTCTCGATACCAAGACCGTCCTTGTACATCATGCCTATGTAGTAGGGTGCTTTAGTCTCGCCCATTCTGTAGGCTTCCTTGAAACACTCCACAGCACGGACATAATCCCTTGTATCTTCACGACCCTGAGTGTATTTTATTCCGGAAGACATAAGATCTTTAATCTTCTCGAAACGTTCGGCCTGTTCAAAAAATTCATCAGCGGTTGAATCGTTTTTTTCAACGCCTAGACCGTTTCTGTAGAGATAGCCTAATGCAAGCTGTGCTTTGTTGTCGTTAGGATTGACCGCGAGCTTATACCATTCAGCGGCCTCCTCGTAATTCTGGGGGACACCCTGAGCATTCTGATACAATGTGCCGAGATAGTACGCTGCTTTAAGATTTCCTTGTTCTGCGGCCTTGCGGTACCATTCTGCGGCAAGAGCGTAATCCTGCTTCACTCCCATTCGCCCGAAATGATAATTTGTACCTAGCTTATACTGTGCTTCAGAGTCTCCTTTTTCTGCGGAGATGATTAACTTTTCAATATTCTGCGGCATAGGGTTCATTATACACAAAAACCGAAATATTTGGAGAAAATAAAAATCCCCCCTGACCGTTCTCAGGCAGGGGAGATGTTAAACTCTTCCGGTTATCTCGTGATTGCTTCTCTGGCCTCTCTGGACTTCTGCATAATCTCCTCGCTGTCAAGCGTCGGGTACTCGCCGTTCCTGTAGAGCCACTTCCCGTTCACCATCGTGCCGGTAACATCTGCTGAACTCCCTGCATAAACAAGATACATCGCTAAATTCTCCTCGTTCGCTCCGATGTACTGGGGCTTGTCAAGATTCACAAGCACAAGGTCAGCAAACCAGCCTTCACGAATCATTCCCTTCTGTGAAAATCCGTATGCCTTCGCGCCCTCATACGTTGCCATTCTCAGAACCTCAAGCGCAGTTACACAGACAGGATTTCTTTCCGCTCCCTTGTGAAGAAGCGCGGCTGTCCTCATTTCCTCCCACATGTCGAGGCGGTTATTGCTTGACGCACCGTCCGTTCCCAATGCTACCGGCATACCGCGTTCAAGCCATGCAGGCAAGGGCATTATTCCGCTTCCCAGTTTCAAATTACTGCAAGGGTTGTGAATCAAGGTTATATTCTCGGAATTGATTTCGGCTTTCGGGTCTAAGTACACCGCGTGCGCCAGCGTCAAATACGGAACATTAAGAAGCCCCGTACCCTCAAGGTATTTCACAGGGTCAGTGCCGAGATTCTTCAGTTCGCCCTCAGTCTCAAGGAAATGAAAATGAACTCCCAACCCGCGAGATCTCGCCGCTTCCGTAATATCCTTCATGTTGTCAAAAGGAACTGTGTACGGCGCGTGAGGCCCAAGCTGTACAGTGATGAGTCCTTCACGGCCATGATACTTTTCCGCAAGCTCAAGGCTGTTCTGAATCGAACGCTCAATTTTTCCCGGCTCACCGGCCGTTATCCCCCTGCAAAGTGCCGCCCTCATTCCTGCACCGAGTACCGCTTCTGCAACGTGTTCCATCTC
Organism: Synergistaceae bacterium; assembly: GCA_017470485.1. Taxonomy (GTDB): domain Bacteria; phylum Synergistota; class Synergistia; order Synergistales; family Aminobacteriaceae; genus JAFUXM01. The sequence continues at coordinate 190,446 of JAFUYQ010000016.1, read as the reverse complement.
AAAATACATGTCGGCAAAGCACGTTGTACCCGTCGAAAGCATTTCGAGCATTGCGCTCAGAGTTCCCCAGTAAATATATTCAGGGGTTAATTTCTCCTCTACAGGCCAGATTTTATTCTGAAGCCACTCCATTAACGGTGCTTCCTCGCCAAGCCCACGAAGCAATGACATGGCCGCGTGTGTGTGAGCGTTCACGAAGCCGGGAATGACTGCCATTTTTCCGCGCCCCGAAATTATCTTGTCGGCTGAAGGCGGAGTCTTTCCTGCGTCAATAATCTCTGCGATTCTTCCCTTTGACACAAGAAGATGAACCCTCTCGGCTTTTTCGCGCGAACCGTCAACAATGTATACGTCCTTGAATAATGTCGCCATTTCGCTATTACTCCTGCCAGCTCTTCATGTACTCGGTCTGTTCATCGGTCATCGAGTCAATTTCGATTCCTAACGCCGCGAGTTTCGACTCCATTACCGCCCTGTCAGTCTCCGCCGGAACGGGGTAAAGTCCTGCTTCAAGTTTGTGCGTGTAAATGTGAAGCGCACTCTCAAGCTGTAACGAGAAACTCAAGTCCATAATCTCAATGGGGTGTCCGTCAGCACATGCAAGGTTAGTCAGTCTTCCCTCGCCGAGAAGATTAATCCTCCGTCCGTCCTTCATCACGTAAGTGTCGATGTTGTCTCTCAGGTGTTCAATGTGGTCGGACATCGCTGACAAATCGGGCTTGCTTATCTCAACGTCAAAATGTCCAGCGTTCCCCAAGACGACTCCGTTCTTCATTATTGCGAAATGCTCGCGGCGTATAACGTGAATGTTCCCAGTCAATGTCAGGAATATATCGCCTATGCTCGCGGCCTTCTCCATGCTCATGACCCTGAAACCGTCCATTAATGCCTCGCAAGCCTTATGGGGGTTAATCTCCGTAACGACTACATGCGCTCCCATTCCCTGCGCCCTCATCGCTACGCCTCGACCGCACCAGCCGTAACCAACAACAACTACAGTTTTTCCGGCAACAATCATGTTAGTTGTCCTGATGAAACCGTCCCAGACTGACTGCCCTGTTCCGTAACGGTTATCGAAAAGGTACTTGCTCAGTGCGTCATTGACATCAATCATCGGGAACTTCAATACCCTTTGAGCGTTCATGGCCTTAAGGCGTTTGACACCCGATGTAGTTTCCTCAGAGCCTCCGAGAATATTTGGGATTAAGTCTGGCATTTCCTGATGAACTGTTGCGACGAGGTCAGCTCCGTCATCAATTATGACATTGGGCTTGTAGCCTAACACTTTGCGGACGTAGCCGAAGTATTCATCTGTTGACATTCCGCGATGGCTGTAGACGTGTACGCCGTTTTTAGCGAGAGCCGCGCAGATGTCGTCCTGAGTTGAGAGGGGATTGCTTCCGCAGGCTGCGACATGCGCGCCTAATTTGCTGAGGGTGATGAGGAGATTAGCGGTTTTTGCCTCAAGGTGAAGACATGCAGCGATTGTTGCGCCTTTGAAGGGCTGGGAGTCTTTGTATTTGTTGTAACTGAACTGTAACGAGGGCATGTACTGCCAAGCCCAATCAATTTTTTTCTGACCGCGTTCGGCTAGGTTTATGTCTTTGACTTCGTAATCTGCCATTTGTTTATTGTTGCCTCCTGTGAATAGTGTTATATTTATGGCTGAATAGTATAACAAAAAAACCTCCCGAACGATTCTCAGGAGGGCTGATTTTGCGTTTGTGTGATGGGATTTAGTTTGCCGAGATGATTTTGCAGTTGGTCAGTTTATATGCTTCAGGCCAATGTCCAGTATTAACCTTCGAAACATATCCCCGGATTGTTGCATACCCGCCGGTTTCAATGTCAGCAAGTAGAGGGTCATTACTTGAAACAAAACATGATGTGATTGCGAATTTGGATTTACCCCAATCTTGATATTCGAATTCAATAACAGGTGTACCGCCATTACTTGTCATTCTTTCAATCTTTCCGCGAACTTCGAGAATTTTTCCCTCATATGTTTTCTGGGCTTTGTAGGGATTAGACGCATAAGCCTTTCCAAGTGTTTCAGCTGATACTCTTTCAGCTCCGCTGTTTCCGCCCGATGAGTAACTGCTCTGCTGTGAGGGCTGAGAAGCTGTGTACCGGTACGATGAACCGCTGTTCATATACTTTTTGGGATTCTCGTATATGTCGGCTATCTTCGCAACCTGACTGTCCGTGAAAAATCTGACGTACTTACCGCTTAGCCAGCCTAATTTTTTCTCGCCAGGTTTTGCCGTAGGGTAAGGCCTGTATTTCACAAGTACCCATGTATCACCGTTAGGGTTTGTCCATTCGCCGAGATAGTCAGATAGTTCAGGAGTCACCCATCCGTCTGCCGTTAAGCCATAACCTCCGCAGCGCACGACAGTTATGATTCTGGCTTCTAAATTGGGCTGTGAACGCAAGTTGACATTCGTAGTAGTGTACACGGAGTTGATACCCGGAGTGTAGCTGTAACTTCCTTTGCCAATTATGTAGTATGGAAGTTCCCCTGCATCAATCATGCGCGCAATCTCATTACGTGCCTGTTCCTGAGAATAAGGCTTCCTGTTTCTTAGAATCCTGAACTCTCTGTCATATTCAGACTTCAAATCAGAGGGAGAGGAAAAATAGGTCGCAACATTACTTTCAAAACTACTTTCAAAATCTTCACCCTCGTCGTCCAATATCCACGAATATAAATCCGCAAACAATGGTGTTGTCTCCGGCATGGCCTCCGCAATTTTGAGGGGTAACAGGACGGTAACAAACAGTAAAAGGAAAACGGTAGAGAATTTTTTGGCTTTCATCATTTCGGCCTCCTGAATAAATTTTTTTTCGGTTGGGTTGGTTTGATTTATTATATCATGATATATGAATTCATTCATTCCGTAAAAAAATTTTCTTTCATTAGGAGGAATAATAATGGCTGAAAAAATTTTCCCTTCCGGATTTCTCTGGGGCAGTGCTACAGCCGCTAACCGGTGCGAGGGCGCATACAACTCAAACCGTCGCGGACTCTAATTTGTTTATAATGGCTTCCTGTGAATCGTGTTATGTTTTTCTGAATGAATAGTATAACAAAAAACGCTTCTAAAGATTATAATCAAGCAAATATATGAAGGAGGTTTTTATATAGTGAGAACTGATGTCAATACTGTTTTATCCGCGAATAATTCACGCCGTTATGTTGTGCTTAGAGGCTCTGCTGTAAACAAAGCAGAAAGATTTGAAGATGCTTCAACAGAAGAAGCCTTAATATCTGCCGATAAAATCATGAATATTTACGATGAGACATTCAGAGAACTAGCGAAATGATTTGCCTGACACGTGATGAAATTCTGCTTATCCACGAAAGACTCATTAAACGATACGGCGGTTCATACGGTATAAGAGATGAGAATTTACTCGATTCTGCTTTGAACATTCCTTTTCAAAGTTTTGGCGGTATTGAATTTTACCCTAGTGTTATTGAAAAAGCTGTAAGACTTTGTTTCGGCCTTGTTAAAAACCACCCTTTCATTGACGGAAATAAAAGAATTGGAGCTATGGTTCTTCTCTCTACTTTGGACTTAAACAATATTTCCTTTCGTACAAATAATACTGAACTTGTCGAAGTAATTTTGTCTCTGTCAACCGGAAAAATTGATTATGAATACCTGCTTAAATGGGTTTGTGAACGAATTGAATAGCAAAAATAAGCACTTAAATTAATTTTATTGTTATAATTCATACATTCCAATAAATACTAAAGCAAGGTGAAGAATGAATGACCGTATCAAAAATTTTTCCTTCAGGATTCTTATGGGGAGGAGCAACAGCCGCTAACCAGTGCGAGGGCGCATACGACTTGGACGGGCGCGGCCTCTCAAGCGTTGACACAATACCGTCAGGCCATGACAGAATGAAAGTCGCACGCGGTGAAATCGAAATGCTTTCCCCGAAATCAGGATACTCATACCCCTCCCATGAGGCAATCGACATGTACCATCACTATAAGGAAGACATTGCGCTCTTCGCCGAAATGGGCTTCAAATGCTACCGCCTCTCAATCGCTTGGACACGCATTCTTCCCAACGGCGATGATGACGTTCCCAACGAGGCAGGACTTGCGTTCTATGAGTCAGTATTCGAGGAATGCAGGAAGTACGGAATTGAACCGCTCGTTACGATTGACCACTTCGACACGCCGATAGCACTCATCAAAAAATACGGAGGCTGGCGCGACAGACGAATGATTGACGCTTACCTCAAATACTGCCGGACAATATTCAGCCGTTACAGGGGACTCGTGAAATACTGGATAACGTTCAACGAGATTAATATGCTTCTTCACATGTCGTTCATGGGAGCAGGGATAGCATTCTCGGAGGGCGAGGACAAAACTAAAACCAAGTACACCGCCGCTCATCACGAACTCTTAGCCAGCGCGGAAGCCGTTAAGCTCGCTCACGAAATAATGCCAGACGCAAAAATCGGCTGTATGTTAGCCGCAGGGCAGTTCTATCCTTACTCGTGCAATCCCGATGACATTCAGGACGGCCTCGAAAAGGACAGGGATAATTACTTCTTCACCGACATTCAGGCACGAGGCGAGTACCCCGTCTGGGCGTTGAAACGAATCGAGCGCGAGGGAATAACGAATCTTTTTGCCGACGGGGACGCTGAGATTCTCAGGGAAGGCGCAGTAGATTTCGTAGCGTTCTCGTACTACTGCTCACGATGTACCAGCACAGACCCCGAAATCATCGCTCATCATTCCAAACCGGGCAATGCAGTCTTCCGTTCGGTAATAAATCCCTATCTCAAGAATACCGAATGGGGCTGGCAGATTGACCCGTTAGGACTGCGAATCACAGCAAATACACTCTATGACCGCTACCAGAAACCTCTGTTTGTGGTTGAGAACGGACTCGGAGCTGCCGATAAGGTCGAGGCTGACGGAACGCTTCACGATACCTACAGGATTGAATATCTGAGGAGTCATCTTCTTGCTCTGAGGGACGCAATCACTGAGGACGGTATACCTGTGATGGGATTCACTGCGTGGGGGTGCATTGACCTTGTGAGCGCGTCAAGCGGCGAAATGCGGAAGCGTTACGGAATGATTTACGTTGACAAGGACGATGAGGGCAACGGGACACTGAAACGAATCCGAAAGGACAGTTTCTACTGGTACAAGGGGGTAATCGAATCGAACGGCGGAAGCCTTGATAAAATTACGGGCGAATGATGATTTAGGAGAGGACGAGATATATGTTACGTAAGGTTTTGGCAGCCGCGTTACTGCTGGTGCTGTCGGCTGCTGCTTCTGAGGGGGCAGCACCGGATAAGGACATTATTATTGTCTACACTAATGATGTTCACTGCGGAGTTGAAGATAACATAGGCTATGCAGGGTTTGCGTTCTACAGAAACGAGATGAGGAAGCTCACGCCGTATGTTACGACGGTTGACGCCGGAGACTTTTCGCAGGGAGCGACAATGGGAATGATCTCTCAGGGACGCTACATCATCGAAATCATGAACGCAATCGGTTATGACGTTGTAGCACCTGGCAATCACGAATTTGATTACACAATGGGAATGTTCGAGAAATTCAGCAAAAATCTGTCATGCGGCTTCATTGCGTGCAACATCAGAACAATCTCGGACGACAAATTAATTCTTCCTGCCTATAAAATCCTCTCATACGGAGATGTCAAAGTAGCCTACATCGGAGCAACTACACCCGACACGATTGCAAAGTCCACGCCGATATATTTCATGGACGAGGCAAGGCAGAATTACATCTACACGTTTGACGGGGATATGAAAGGCAAGAAATTAATTGCTGATATTCAGAACGCTGTTGATGAAGTGCGTGCAAAGGGAGTCGATTACGTTATCGTTGTTGGTCATTTAGGCGAGTATGACGACATGCTGACTGAAGCTGAAGAATGGACTTCACCGTTCATAGCGGCTAGGACACGCGGAATTGACGCATTCATAGACGGACATTCGCACGAGGTAACGCCTGAGCTGAAGATTAAGAATGCCGACGGGAAAGACGTAATCATCACTCAGTCTGGTACAAAGCTGAGGCATATCGGTCAGGTTACGATTGGAAGGGACGGGAAAGTTTCATCAAAACTCATTGACGCTTCGAACGGTAAAGATGAAGAAATCGGCAAAGTGATTCAGAATATAAAAGGCAGGTTTGAGGAAACAATCAAATCTCATCAGGGCTATACGAGTTTTGATCTTATAGCGGTAGATGATGAGGGAAAATGGCTTGCGAGAGATGCCGAGACGAATCTTTGCAACCTTCTGGCTGACGCATACCTTGACGCTGCTTCAATGACGAAGACGGGCAGTGCTGATATTTCATTCATACATGCAGGCGGCCTCCGAACGAACATAAAGGCAGGCGAGATAGTCTTCAATGATGTAATCTCAGTTCTGCCGTACGGAAATACTGTATGTATTGCCGGAGTGAGCGGTCAGACGATACTTGACGAGCTTGAATTTGGAGCAAGGTCAGCACCGGGAAAAAACGCAGGTTTATTACATGCTGCCGGACTGACGTACACGATTGATTCAAGAATCCCTACGCCGGTGAAGCTTGATAAGAACAACATGCTCGAAAGCATTGAGGGAGAACGCAGAGTTAAAGATGTCAAAGTGAAGGGCAAAGCGATTGACCCTGAGAAAATCTATAATGTAGTTTCGACTAACTACGTTTTCTTCGAGAAGGGAAACGGCCATGTTTTCTCAGGAGCAAAATTGATTGAAGCAGACTTCGCGACTGATTCTGAAGTTTTTGGGCGTTACATAAGGAAGCTCGGAATTATTCCCGAAGCGTACGGGAACGCCAAAGGTCAGGGAAGAGTCAAAATAATTAAGTAGAAGAATTACATTGCTCTTGCGGAACGGCTTTTCTCTTTCATTTTGTGAAGAATTTTGAGAGCCTCCATCGGCGTAATGTTATCCGTATCAATTTCAGCCAGCTCCTCAATAACCGCGTCGCTCTCAGGCGATAACATCATGATTTGACGTTTCAATGCAATCTGCGGCAATGGAGCTGGAATTTCTTTGACCTCAAGTCCGTCCTTCTCAAAAATCTCAAGAAGTTCAAATGCCCGTCTCAATACAACGTCAGGAAGTCCCGCAATCCTCGCAACCTCAATCCCGTATGACCTTCCGGCTGCTCCCGGCACTACCTGATGAAGGAAGAGTATTCCTTCTTTGCCCTCCGAAACCGTCATGCTGTAATTCTTAACGCCCTCAAGTCTTTCCTCAAGGCACGTCAATTCATGGTAGTGCGTTGCAAAAAGCACCCTCGCCCCTGACGCTCCGTGCAAATACTCAAGCACCGCCCAAGCTATGCTCATTCCGTCATAAGTTGCCGTTCCGCGCCCGACTTCATCAAGAATGATTAAGCTCCTTGCGGTTACATTGTTCAGAATGTTGGCAGTCTCAAGCATTTCAACCATGAAAGTGCTTGACCCCCTCACTAAATCATCTCTTGCCCCTATCCTCGTGAATACCCTGTCAACAAGTCCGATTCTTGCGCTTTCAGCCGGCACCCACATTCCTGCCTGAGCCATTATCACAATGAGGGCGGTCATTCTCAGCCATGTTGATTTTCCGGCCATGTTAGGCCCTGTGAGGATTATGACTCTGCTGCTGCGGTCAATCGAAACGTCATTAGGAACAAATCCCGAATCCCTCAGTTCGCGCTCAATAACAGGGTGTCTTCCTGCCTTAATCTCAATGACATCAGAGTCATCGACTACAGGACAGCAGTAATTCCCAACCCTCGCAAGTTCAGCCGATGAAGCTGTGCAGTCGAGTATACCGATTAATCTTGCGGTGAGCTGAAGTTCTTTGCTGTGTTCGAGGACATGGCCGACGACTTCGCGGTAAAGTTCCGATTCAATGCGCGAGATTTCGGACTCGGCATTCTTCATTTTGGCCTCAAAGTTTTTCAGTTCGGGTGTCGTGTAACGTTTTGCATTAACGAGCGTTTGAGTCTGCGTGAAATAATCAGGCTGAACCGTCAAGCCTCCCTTTCCCGTCTCAAGATAATAACCGAACGCATTGTTATAGCCGGTCTTGAGTTTGGGGGTCTTTGTGGCATTGCGTTCATGTTCGAGGTATTCTGAGAGCCATTCCTCGCCCCTCTGTGAAATATTACGAAGCTCGGCTAATTCCTGATTGAATGACGAGCGTATGACCTGCCATGTTCCCATCAGGCGCGGCAGTCGTTCCTCTAATGCTTCATCAAGATATTTACTGAGTTCCGATGTGTCGGGTATTGCGTTCTGAAGCGTCCCTAAAGGTTCGTCAAGCCTTATTGATTTTATCGTTGGAATTATTCTTAGGGTATCTCTTACCGCGCCCAAGTCCATCGGGTTTCCCGTGCCTAATGCCAATCGTGATAATGAGCGTTCAATGTCCCTCGTACCCGATAAAGCGTCCTGAAGTTCCGAACACCCTGACGGCGAGGAGACTAACGCGCTGATGTATTGTCTTCGTTCGGCAATGGCTTTCAAGTCCATGAGCGGACGTAAAATCCAATCTTTAAGAGTGCGTTTGCCGGTGCTTGTTCTGCACCTGTCGATTGAGGATAGAAGCGAGATACTTGTTCCCGAAGTTTCAGGGATTAATTCAAGATTCCTCTGCGCTGAAGAATCGAGGCTCATTCTGTCCCTGACCATTAACGGCGAGAGTTTAAGAACGTCATTGAGCGAACTGAACTGAGTCGCCGTAAGGTAATCGAGCGCAGCCCATGCCGGGCCTGTGCATAAATCGCCGTCATTAATCCCGAAACCTTCAAGCCTTGAATTATGAAGTAATGCTCTCAATCTTCCGGAGGCGTTTTCGGGTTTGAAAGTCTCAGGCGAAACTGCCCTCAATGTGTAAGCGTTCAAGAAATCTGGAAGTGTCTTAATGTTCGAGGGGTAAAGAATTTCGCCGGGCGTGAATGCCGAAAGCATAGCTTCAGCGTCCCTTATGCTGAGAGTTCCGGCCTCAAGAAGCCCTGTATTGACCGAGAGTAAAGCCATAGCGATTTTCCCTTTAACCGGCCATACTGCGGCGAGGTGTGCTGAATCGTCAGCCTCTTCATCAGGAAGGAATGTTCCCGGCGTAACGACCCTTACTACTCTGCGTTCGACGAGGCCTTTCGGGTTAGGCTCGCCGATCTGTTCGCATATTGCGGCTCTGTAACCTGCCTTAATGAGGCGCGACAAGTACGAGTTCAAAGCGTGATGAGGTATTCCGGCCATAGGAATTGACTTGTTCTTGCTGTCCCGTGAGGTAAGGGCGATATTGAGAACAGAGGAGGCAATTTTAGCGTCGTCGAAGAACAATTCATAGAAGTCGCCCATTCTGAACAGGAGAAGGGCATCGGGATAACCTTCCTTGAAGGTTTTGAACTGTTCGAGCCACGGGGTCATTTTAACGTCTGAAGGTATAACGCTCATGATTTCCAGCTTTCTGAATCCGATAAATTTTGAAGAACGTTTAATATTTTACCGTATAAATCGGGAATGTTCTTTCTGAGTTCCGTAATGTAATCGCGTATTCTCTGCCGTTCGGTATGCCCGGCGAAAGGGCAGGGGCTTTGAATGACGGGAAGGCACAGCCTTTTGACCTCATCAATGACTGCCGACTCTGTTGCTAATACCAGAGGTCTTATGACTGTAACTCCAGTGCGTGTCATGAGGACTTTGGGCTGAAAACTTTTTGCCCTTCCTGAATGAAGAACGTTCATGAAGAAAGTTTCGACGGCATCATCGAGAGTGTGGCCGAGAGCTAACTTGTTGTAACCGTTCTGCTCCGCCCAAGAACTGATTAAACCGCGCCGCATGTTGGCACAGAATGAGCAGGGTGATTTTTCGTTTCGTGCGTTAATGATTCCGATGATGTCGTGTTCAATGACTGTGTAGGGAACGCCGAGAGCCGAGCAGTAATCTTGCAGGGGGTCAGTTTCGAGTCCTGAGAGCTTGACGGTCAGTGCGGCCAGCGAGAATTTTACGGGGCTTCTGCGCTGGAGGTCATGAAGTGCGTGAAGAAGAATGAGGCTGTCTTTGCCGCCTGATAGGCCTACGAGGACTTTATCGCCTTCGGAAATCATCTGCCATTGTGAGAGGGCTTTGCCGATTTTGCGCCGTAAGGAGTGATTGATTGGTTCATTAAAGTTATTCATCATGCGGACATTATAACGCCGGCGGCCTGTGTGATACTTCAGATACAAAAATCCCCCCGACTCTCATCGAGGGGATTCAGTGATTCTTACGCCGAAACGATTTCCTTAATCTTCATCAGCCTGCTTAATGTCGAGCGTTCCTGCTCATCAAGTTTCATGCTGATGTACCTTATTGTCTCCGCTAAGTTCGGAATCATAACGTACTCAAGAGCGTTGACCCTTCTTCTAGTGCGCTCAATCTCTCCGGCCATGAGGCGAATTGCTTTCTCCTCAGCGGCGAGGTGAAGCAGCTTAACGATGATTCCGCTGAACTGTTCGAGAGCAGCGTCAAGCAGTAACGGGACATTCACAAAACCGTAATTCACGGGGTTTCCCTCCTGCTTAACGTCGTACTCAGGCACCATTACGCTCATGACGTTATGCCACTGAACCGAAAGCGTAGACTTCGCGCCCGGAAAAATTAACGCCTGCTCCAGAATTTCAGGGGTCGTCTGCGCTCTCGAAAGTACAAACGTCCCGTAGCATTCAGCAAGTTCCTTCTCGACAGCCTCGCGGAGTTCCTTACCTGCTTTGGCTTTCTCTAGGAACGCCTTTATCAATGCGTCCTGCTTGTCCTTCAGGAGCTTATGACCTCGTTTCGCGACCGCCAGCCTCTTCTTGAGCCTTGACAGTTCCATTCGGTTAGGGTTGACGTTGATTCGTGCCATCGTCAATTACCCTCCTTTACGCTTCGCCCTTTTCAGCTTTTGCCTTCAGTAACGGGTTCAAATACTTCTCGATGTAAGCGTCCCTGATTCTCTTGAGTTCCTTCACAGGTATCATCGTCAGCAAATCCCAGCCGAGTTCGAGAGTTTCTTTGATGGTTCTGTTCTCGTACTCGCCCTGTCTGACGTACTTGTCCTCGAATACCGTTGAGAATTTCGCGAACGCTTTATCCTCGTCCGACAATGCGCCTTCGCCTAGAATGACCGCAAGCTCTTTGGCCTCTTTGCCTCTTGCGTAGGCCGCGAAAAGCTGGTTCATCAAGTCCGCGTGGTCTTCTCTGGTCTTGTCGCGTCCGATACCCTTATCCTTCAGTCGTGAAAGCGAGGGCATAACGTCAACAGGCGGATAAATTCCCTGACGGTGAAGGCTTCTGCTGAGAATAATCTGTCCCTCAGTGATGTAGCCGGTAAGGTCAGGTATCGGGTGAGTCTTGTCGTCCTCAGGCATTGTGAGAATAGGTATCTGAGTGATTGAGCCTGATTTGCCCTTCAGACGGCCTGCACGTTCGTACATTGTCGCAAGGTCGGTGTAAAGATAGCCGGGATAGCCTCTGCGTCCGGGAACTTCCTTACGGGCTGCCGAAATCTCTCGCAGTGCCTCGCAGTAGTTCGTGAGGTCTGTCAGTATAACGACAACGTGCATGTTGCACTCGAACGCCAGATACTCAGCCGCCGTCAAAGCGATACGCGGAGTTGAAATACGCTCGATTGCAGGGTCATCGGCCAAGTTGATGTAAAGAACTGTGCGCTGTAACGCTCCTGTTCTTCTGAAGTCCTCCATGAAGAATGACGCTTCCTCGAACGTTATGCCCATTGCCGCGAAAACGACTGCAAAATCTTCGTGTCCGCTGATAACGGTCGCCTGACGTGCGATTTGAGCCGCCATTCTGTTGTGGGGAAGTCCTGACGCTGAGAATATCGGGAGCTTCTGGCCTCTTACCATCGGGTTGAGTCCGTCAATCGTTGATATACCAGTCTGAATGAACTCCGAAGGGTAGTCCCTTGAGAACGGGTTCATGGGCATACCGTTAATGTCTAAGTTCTGCTCAGGAATTAAGGGTGCGCCTCCGTCAATGGGTTCGCCTCTTCCGTTGAAGACACGGCCTAACATGTCTCTTGAAACAGGAAGGGTCAGAACTCTGCCGAGAAATCTTACTTTTGAATCTTCGTTCTCGATTCCTGTTGTTCCCTCGAAAACCTGTACTAATGCCCTGTCGCTCTCAATCTCAAGAACTCTGCCCCTTCTCTTGTCGCCGTTTGAAAGCGTGATTTCGACAAGCTCATCGTACATTACGTCCTGAGTTTTCTCGACCATCATTAGAGGGCCGGAAATGCTTGATATTGTCCTGTACTCTCTAGGCAGCATTTGTATCACCTCCGACAGGGATTATTCCGTTAATCTGCTCTTTGATTGTGTCATCGAGCTTGTCAATCTGTCCGATGTCCTTCTCCTCAAGGTATCGCATTCTCGCAATCTGTTCGCGCACAGGAAGGTTGAACAGCTTGTTCATGGGTGCGCCCTTGCGGAGAGCGTCAAGTCCGGCATGATGGAACGCCACTATGGTCTTCAACATCTTGAACTGCTTGTCCATTGAAGCGTATGTGTCAACCTCATGGAAAGCGTTCTGGTGAAGGAAGTCCTCGCGCAATGACTTGGCTGTCTCCATGACCATTCGCTCATCGCGTGAAAGCGCGTCAATTCCAACGAGCCTTACGATTTCATTGAGCTGTGATTCCTGCTCAAGGAGTCCCATTGCCTCAGTGCGCAAACCGCTCCACTGGTCATCAAATTTCTCGTCCCAGTAAGGGTCAAGCCTCTCGGTGTAGAGCGAGTAGCTGTTGAGCCAGTTAATCGCCGGGAAGTGCCTCTGATACGCAAGGTTCGCGTCGAGTCCCCAGAAGACCTTAGTAACTCTGAGCGTATTCTGGGTAACGGGTTCTGAAAGGTCTCCGCCGGGAGGCGATACTGCCCCGATGACGGTGATTGAACCTTCGCGGCCTTCCTTGCCGTTCACGATACAGCGTCCTGCCCTCTCGTAGAATGAGGCGAGACGTGTACCCAAGTAAGCCGGGTATCCTTCTTCGCCGGGCATTTCCTCAAGTCGTCCTGACATTTCGCGGAGGGCTTCAGCCCAGCGGCTTGTCGAGTCGGCCATGAGTGCGACCGAGTAGCCCATGTCCCTGTAATACTCAGCGAGGGTGATTGCCGTGTAAACGCTTGCCTCACGGGCGGCAACGGGCATGTTCGATGTGTTGGCGATGAGTGTCGTTCGCTTCATCAGGGGCTGGCCGGTCTGGGGGTCATCAAGTTCGGGGAACTCAAGAAGAACGTCTGTCATCTCGTTTCCGCGTTCGCCGCAGCCGACATAAACGACTATCTGAGCCTGCGCCCATTTTGCGAACTGGTGCTGAATGACCGTCTTTCCCGAACCGAACGGGCCGGGTACGCACGCTGTTCCGCCGAGTGCTACGGGGAAGAAAGCGTCAACAACTCTCTGACCTGTCGTCATCGGGACGTTGGGGGCAAGTCTTGTCTTAACAGGTCTGGGCTTACGAACCGGCCAACGCTGAAGCATTTTGATTTCATGCTTCGTTCCGTTGTCGTCGATAACCGCGATAACGTCCTCGACCGTGTGTTCGCCCTTCTCGATTTTCTCTACCTTTCCTTTAATTCCGAAAGGCACCATTATTCTGTGTTCAACAACGACAGTTTCCTGAACAGTTCCGAGAATATCACCGGCTATAACTTCCTCGCCGACTTTTACTTTCGGGGTGAAGTCCCATTTCTTTTTGCGGTCAAGCGCAGGGACGCTTATACCTCTGGAAATGTAGGGGCTTTTAGCCGCGTTCTCGATAAGCTCAAGAGGTCTCTGTATTCCGTCATAGAACTGCTCAATAATTCCCGGCCCTAATTCGACGCTCAAAGGTTCGCCCATTGATACAACGGGTTCGCCGGGCTTCAATCCTGAAGTTTCCTCGTAAACCTGAATTGATGCCTTGTCGCCGTTTACCTCAAGTATTTCGCCGACTAATCCGAGTTCGCCGATATGCACAACGTCCTGCATACTTGCGCCCTCCATGCCGCCGGCGACTACAAGAGAGCCGGAGATTCTCTCTATTACTCCTTTAACTTCCTTTTTCTCAGGCATTTAATATCTCCCGCCTCCGTTTGTTATCTTCATCATCATTTACCGTTCTGCAAAAATATCCATACCTACGGCCTTTTCGACACTTCCTCTTATTGAGGCAAGCCCTGCGCCCGTTGCGCCCGAAGGGCCGGGAACAGGCAGTACGCTGGTATGATACTTATCGTTGATTTCCTCGACCTTAGCCGTGAACTCGACGAACAAATCTTCCTGAATGAACACGACCGCGTAATCCTCGCGCGCTAACTGCTCAAGCGTTGACTCGAACGTTCCGCGCGTCTCAGGCGTAAGAATAACGCTCCTCACTCCGACAGCCTGAAACGGTAACGCCATCTCATAACTTCCGATTGCCGCCATAGGCTTGTTATCTGCCATTGCTGAGAAGCCTCCTTCCAAATTCGCGGTCAAGTCCTCCTGCCACACATACGAGAGCTACGCGCATGTTCCGCGTTTCGGCCTCTTTAGTGAGAAGGTAGAGAAGGACATTCGCAGGTGCGTCCATCGAGTATTTCGCGTTCTCAAGGACTTTAATCAGGTAGTCATCGAGGGATTTCGACACGTCAGTTAATGCCGCCTTGATGTTCCCTGAATCCTGCAACGCTCCGAGTACCGCGCCTATGTCAGTGTGAGATAAGAGCCTTCCCCAAGTCTCCTGCGGTTCATTGAGGAGCTTGGCCATGTCGTCAGGTCTTATCGTTCCGCCCTCGTGGAAGAACGGCAGAGCTTTCGCGCTGTCATACTTCATTCGTGCGAGTCTGACTGCACTGCGTAAATTCTCGGCATCAATCCGCGACTTAACCCAGTGAATTACATCGGGCATTTTGAGACTCTCTGCGACATTGAGCATTGCCTTAAACATCTGATGGTCAATCAGAAGCTCGACGGCCTGTGCGCTCTTTGTTGCGTCCCAAAGCTGCCAGCACTGGGGGATTAAGTCAGTAAGTCCGTAGGGCAGGTATCCGTATTCTTCAGTCTCGACAGCGTTCTTGAGTTCTTCGGGGTCAACCGTTCCGAGATTCGAGAGAAGGTCATACCGTCTTCCTTCAAGTTCGCCGCTCCTGACCTTGAACAGCCCTTTGAGGAGGACTTTTACATTGTGGAAGTCGTAAGGCAGTCTGAAGATGTCGAGAAGCCCTTTGTCAGGGACGAATGTTTCGAGTTCCTGAAAAGTCGCGGCCATCTCTGAATCTATTGCCTTGTCGAAGCTGTTTCCGTTCTGCGAAATCCACTGAGAATAGCTCGTCTCTCCGAGTGCCTTCAAAGCCTCGTCAATACCTGCGCTGTCCATAAGGCGCGAGAAAAATGCCGTGTCCAGTATGTGATTTTCCATACCCCGCAAACGTGCTACGGTGTATACGTAACTCACAGCCTGCACCCCCTTACGCGAACAGACGCTTCACTACTTCGGTTTCAATGTCGGCGCGGGCGTCAGCAATGAGCATGTCCCACGAACAATTTGTGTCAATCCTGTCATTCCTGAGAACGAATCCGCCCGAAATAGGAAGCCTCTCAGCCGAAAGCGTAAGCGTTGTATTATGCGATGCGTTGAATCCGTCGAGCCAGCGCTGATCCAGATGCTTCTCGTTCTTTCCGACAAAGACGACCTCCTTGCCGGTAGATGAAGCCTGAGCAAGCAGCTTGTCGGCGAACTTGACGTATTTATCGGGAGCCATAGCAGTCATCTGCTGGAGTGCGGCCTCGAAAGCCTCGCCCATCAACTGCTGTTTCACGCCCAGATCTATACGTTTCGCGTCAAGCTCTGCTACAATCTCGCGCCTCCTCAATACTTCAGGCTCCTCGCGGCCGAGACGTGCGGCGTATGAGTCCTGTACTTCTTTGATTTCGGCATTGACTTTGCGGCTTATCTCGCGGACTTTCGCGTCATTCTCCGCCTCAAGTGCTTTTATCTGTGCCTGTGATTCGGCTTTAATCTTTGCTTTTATGTCAGCAAGTGCCATTCTTCAACACCTGCCCGATTAGCCTACCTGAACTCCCATGAGCATTAATATACTCGTAAGAAGTGCAAGAACTGCATAAGTCTCGACCATTGCGGGGAGGATTATCGCTTTGCCCATTGCTTCGGGTTTCTTGCCGATCATCTGGATTGAAGCCGCTGAAGTTCTGCCCTGCCAGATTGCTGAGTACCAGCCTACCACTGCGATGGGAAGGCATGAAGCGAGAATCTGAAGTCCCTGATTCCAGTTGAGGGCTACTGCGCCTGCTCCGCCGAGAAGGCCGAGCTTGTTAAGGACGAAGAAAGCGATTAACAGTCCGTAAATGCCCTGAGTTCCGGGAAGAGCCTGAAGGATTAAGCATGAGCCGAATTTGTTGGGGTCTTCGGTCATAACGCCTGCTGCTGCTCCGCCTGCGATACCGATTCCGATTGCCGAGCCGATTCCTGCGAGAGCTGCTGCAAGTGCTGCCCCGAACAGTGCGAGTGAAAGTCCCAGATATTCCATGATGATTTACACGTTCCTTTCAAGATAAATATTTTGTTGCATAACTTACGCTTTCACGTTGACAAATTCCTGTGAGAGCGTCAACGGGGTGAACGGTTCGCCGCCGCCGTTGTAAAACTTTCCGAAAAACTCAACATACTGAAGTCTTAACGGGTGAACGAATGACCCCAGAATGTTTATTGCAATGCTGAAGATATGTCCGCCGACTATGACGACAACAGCAATGAGCCAGCCGACATAAGGAATATCAGCCGCGAGTCCGCCCAGAAGGTTGATGACCATTCCGATGACCGCCGAGCCGAAGCCTAATGCCAGAAGTCTGCTGTAGCTGAGAATGTCGCCTAGATATGACGTTGAACCGTACAGTGCTAAAAAACCGTTGATTACTTTCTTGATGTAATTAGGCTCGCCCTTGCCGGCGTAGATGAAGATAATCACCGCTCCAATTATTGCCATTGCTCCGCCTATCTGGACGAAGTGAGGAGGAAGCATTCCGCCTAATCCCACGCCGTACAGGCATAAGCCGACAATGAGAAGGAACCATGATATATCGTTGCCCACAGCGTCAATGATTTCGCCGTGCCTCAGTTTGTCATAGGCCGCGATGAGAAGTCCGAACATGAGGTGAATAACGCCGAGTAAAAGCGATATTCCAAGCACCTGCATTGGGTTTGTCATCGGGTCAACAAGCATGAGAGCATTCTTCAGCGGTATTAACGGGGGTAAAAATGCGTCAATGAAATTTCCGAAGAACGAGCCGGAAATTACCCCGTAAATGAACGTTGAGACAGAACAGAACAGGAAGAGCGTTATAAAGTCCTTAACGCCCGGAGCGATCTTCTTGTACTTCCTGAAGACGAACATAATCAGTCCGAAGACCACAATTCCGTAACCAGCGTCGCCGAGACACATTCCGAAGAATATCCAGAAGAACGGTGCGAGTAACGGCGTAGGGTCAATTCCTCTGTACTTCGGCGAGGAATAAAGCTCCGTAAGAATGTTGAACGGCCTGACCATGTTTCCGTTGTTGAGGAGCGAGGGAGGTTCTTCATCGGGCGAAGGGTCATCGAGTGTCAGTTCAGTTTCGGGGCTTATGGCCTCGATTTTCTGCCTGATTTCGTCAGCCCTGTCGGTTGGAACCCAGAAGCGTGTCAGCATTACCGAATCAGTCTCATCGCTCATGGCCGTACCGTTGTATCGTGCTGAAAGACTGTTGTAGTAGTCCGAGAGCTTCTGAACTGCCGGAACGTTTTCCTGTGCAAGAGCGTCCAGCTTGCCGGCTAATTCTGCCTCTTTCGCCTCAAGTTCGGAGATAATTCCTGCAAAGCGTTCCTTCTCCTCATCTGCTGTTCCCGTCAATGACGAAGGGACTTCGATGGGTGAAAGAGAGTTCTTCGCGCAAATATCTCTGATTTCGTCCTCGATTGAGCGCGAATAAATTAATGCAGCATAAACTTCAGCCGGTTTCTCTTTTTCGCTGAACGGAGCAACGATTAACTCAGTGTCCTGAGCGTACTTCGAGAAATCGCCGAGTGCTGCCCTGATACCGCCGACATTCTCAGGTTTGATAGTACCGATTAAGCCTGTTAATGTCTTAGTACCTTCCGTGATAACAGAGAGGGGGTACGGGAAAAATCCGAGTGATGACAAGATTGATGCAGTATTTCTTGCGTCAGAGAGTTTAAGCCTTACTTCCCCTGTCTCGTGTTCAACTGCGCGTGTATTATCGCAGACCGCTTTGAGATTCGTTTTTGCCGCCAGCTCTTCGAGTTCCGCCATTGTAACTTCGGGTCTTTCGCCTAACATTCTGTCGAGAGCCGGAACGGGGTCAACATAATGAGGCGTTAGCGTCCTAGTCAAATAACGGACATCGGCGAGGATTTCATCATTCTTCGAGATTAGAGCCTCAATGTCAGAAGGTCTCTGGTGATTTTCCTCGCCTGAGGAGATAATCTGACATGCGCCTGTCTCCTGAAGAGCCGCCGCAATCTGTTCATGAACGGATTTGTGATAATACAGTTCTGCCTTCTTAAGCCTGGCTACTCCCATATTTTTTCATCACCTCTTCCATTATGAATGAAGCAGCTGCCGGAATCTTATCCTTGTGTTTGGTGTAGAAAGCCTTAGCATCTGATTCGCGCTTCGAGATAACTGACTTTGCTTTTGCTTCGGCTGCCTCCTCAGCTCTGCGGATTTTGTCGCGGAACTGTCGTGCTGCATTCTGCCTAGCTTCCTTCAAGGAATTTTCTGCGTCTGAAGTTGCGCGGTTAAGTTTTTTCGCAGCGTCCTCCTTAGCTTTCTGAACTGCTTCAGCGGCCTGAGTCTCAGCAGCTTTTATCTCAGCGATTGTAGGGTTGTCCGCCATTTTTTTGTTCACCTCCCGTCTGACTGAAAATGTGTTAATTTTTCGTGAAACAGTCTAAACAAAGCTAAATTATACCCAAAAAAATTTTGTGTTCAATCCAGAAAACCAACGGGCAGTTAATTGATTTTGTGATAAAGTTACCGGCATAATTACGAATATCTATAAGGACGTGCCAGTCTCATGAATGACGAATGTTTAATCTGCGGTGCTCCGCTTGAATATCTCGGAAACGCTGAAATGATGGAGTGTTCTTTGTGCAGGAGGACAGAACTCAGCAGAACGAAATGTACCAGCGGACACTATGTCTGCAATGAATGCCACACGAACGGCATAGACAAAATAATGGAACTCTGCATGAAAAATACTTCACGGAATCCTATAGAGATTCTTGAACTTATGATGTCTCAGCCTTTCTGCCACATGCACGGCCCTGAACATCATATTATGGTTGGTGCCGCACTTTTGACCGCTTACAAGAACGCCGGAGGTGATATAGATCTTTCGTCTTCACTTTCCGAGATGATAGAGCGCGGAAGCAGTGTTCCGGGAGGTGCCTGCGGATTCTGGGGGGCTTGCGGTGCAGGAGTAAGCGCAGGGATTTTCATTGCGGTAATCTCGAAGTCTGATCCCCTCACCGTTGAACCGTTCAGGCTTTCACACTTTATGACAGCGAAAGCACTTGAGGCCATAGGCACTGTGGGAGGGCCGCGATGCTGCAAACGTGATTCATTTCTGGCAGTTTCATGCGCTGTTGATTTTGTGCGCGAGAATTTCGGGATTGAAATGGAGAAAAGCAATATCACTTGTCATTACTCCCATTTGAATAATCAGTGCATTGGTCAACGCTGCCCCTTCTCGAAAGCTAACCGAAAATGAGCGTATCACTATACAGAAAATACCGGCCTCAGAATTTCGCCTCAGTCGTCGGGCAGAAATCAGCAGTTGACATTCTCTCGCGCTCAATCGAACGGAACAGAGTCGGCCATGCCTATTTATTCTCAGGCTCAAGAGGCTGCGGAAAAACTTCAGTAGCAAGAATCTTCGCTAAGGCTCTCAACTGTTTATCGCCCGAAGGTTTTGAACCCTGCGGAAAATGCCGTAACTGCCTCGATATTACAGCAGGAGATTCGCTTGATGTCATAGAGATTGACGGAGCGTCAAACAACGGTGTCGAAAATATCAGAGGTCTTAAAGAAAATGTAACGTTAGCTCCGTTCAACTCGCGCTACAAAATCTATATCATTGATGAAGTTCACATGCTTTCGCAGGGAGCATTCAACGCCCTTCTGAAAACTCTCGAAGAACCGCCCGAACATGTTATTTTCATCATGGCCACTACAGAGCCTCACAAAGTTCCCGTAACGATTCGTTCGAGGTGTCAGCACATACCGTTCAGGAGCATAACGCCCGATGATATTTTTTCGCGCCTCGAATACGTCTGCCAATCCGAGAATATTAACGCCGAACCTGAAGCGTTAAGGGAGATTTCGAGGCAGTCCGAAGGGGCATTAAGGGACGCTCTTTCGCTACTTGAACAGGCTACAGCCGCCGGTGATGTAACACTCGAAAGAGTTGAGGCAATTTTCGGAGCAGGAAGCCGTCCGGCATTTGAGCGATGGATTAAAAGTCTCCGCGAAAATCCTGAGACTGCTTACAAGGGATTGAAAGAAATGTTTGACGCAGGGGCTTCGAGCGTGAGGGTATTTGAGGAGATGTTCACATTAGTGCGCGACTTGTGGCTAGTCTCGAAATGGAAGTCAATCGCCGACTCGTTGAATCTTTCGGAACAGGACAAAAATTTTCTTCTCGCTGAAGCTCAGAACTGGAAGCCCTCAAAACTGAATGCCCTCCTCAACATCATACTGAAGATTTTGACTCAGGCACGTTCGGGAATAAGGAATGATATTCTCTTGGGAATGTTTATCCTTGCAGTTGAGGGAGACTCACAGCCCGTTCAGAACGAAACCATACGCAGTGATACGCCCGTTGCAAGAAGCGTTCCAGTTCCTCAGACTGAAAGAAGTTCTCCACAGCCCGAACCAGTTATTTCCGCACCTGTTCAGGTTGAGGAGGACAAGGCACTGAAGGAGGAACTTCTGAATATTTCACGGGGCAAGAACATCATGATTTACTGTGCAATGTTTGACGCAAGGCCGTTCAGGCGCGGCGAAGGGATTGTAATTGACATGCAGCACGTTTACTGCTTCGAGGTTATGAGGCTAGACAGGAACTCGGCGGAATTGGCGGAGATTTTCGCGGATTACGGGAATGTTATTCTGCGTTACGGCACGAACGAATATCAGTGTCAGAAAATCTTTGAGGCAGCTCCGGAATCGCTTTCAACGAAAACAAATGAGCAGAAGCCTTCTGCCCGTCAAAAAATCAATCCGTTCATTGCGGAATTTATTGCTTCAGATTCGGACATGCCGGTTCAGGAATCGTCCGGGCAATCGTCAACTGACCGTCCAGATTCTGAAACTTCAAAAACCAAGCAGGCTCCTTCAATTTTCAGCGAGCTTCTTCAGAATTTAAGGGGAATGGGATTAAAGCCTGAAGTCGTCCTTCTGAAACACAGTGAAGCCGATGAAAGCAGTCTCAAGGCAGAGGAGCAGGACGACAATGACGATGATGAACATGATGATGACTAAAAGGACTTAGGGAGGTATTAAAAATGGGCAAAGATTTTGTGCATTTGCACGTTCACACGGAATACAGCCTTCTTGACGGTGCGATACGTACTAAGGCACTTGCTAAAAAAGTTTCGGGCTGGGACACTTCGGTTAAGGCCGTTGCGATGACGGATCACGGGGTAATGTACGGGGCTGTCGAGTTCTATGAGAGCTGTACGGCTCAGGGGGTTAAACCGATTTTAGGCTGTGAGGCATACGTAGACCCTTCAGGAATTACATCAAGGACAGGCAAGCGTTTCAATCATTTGATTCTCCTCGCTGAAAACCAAACCGGCTGGCATAACCTCATGAAGATGATTTCGATTGCCAACACTCAGGGCTTCTACTACAAGCCGAGAATTGACCATCATATTCTCGAACAGTACAGAGAGGGAATTATCGCAAGTTCGGCATGTCTGGCCGGTGAGATTCCGCAGTTCATTCTTTCGGGAAACATCGACTCGGCCATCGAACTCGCTGAATATTACAGGGGTGTCATGGGGAAAGATAATTTCTTCCTTGAAATAATGCCCAACACTCTTGAGGAACAAGCTAAAGTCAATAAAGCTGTCATAGAAATTTCACGGAAGACCGGCATTCCTGTTATAGCCACGTGCGACTCTCATTACCTTAACCGCGAGGATTACGACTGGCACAAGATACTCTTGCGGATTAACACCCATGCTGACGCTAACGATGACGCATTCGGATTTGACCGAAACGAGTTCTACCTGATGAGTCCAGATGAGATGTACGCGAAATTCGGGGACGAAATCCCTGAAGCCCTCACTAACACGGTCGAAATAGCTGAAAGGTGCAATGTCCGAGTCCTCCCTGAACATAAAACTTACCTTCTTCCCAATCTGGATTTGAAGGAGGGAATGACCGCTGACGATGATTTACGCGCAAAGGCTCACGAGGGGCTGAAGATGAGATTTGACGCGAGGGGCTGTGAAATTCCTGAGAAGTACAGCGAACGTTTAGAGTACGAACTCAAGGTCATAACTCAAATGGGATTCAGTGCTTACTTCCTGATAGTGTCGGGAATAATTCAGGCTGCTAAATCCAGAAATATTCCCATCGGGCCGGGCAGAGGTTCGGCGGCTGGAAGCCTTGTTGCGTGGAGCCTCAAAATTACAGAGCTTGACCCGTTGCGCTATGACCTACTTTTTGAAAGATTCCTTAACCCCGAAAGAATCTCAATGCCCGATATTGATACTGATGTTTCGGACAAGGGCAGAGATGAATTACTGCGATACATTTCGGAACGTTACGGAAGCGACCATGTCGCCCAGATAATAACCTTCGGAAGAATGAAGGGAAGACAATCCGTCAAAGATGTCGGACGTGCTTTAGGCGTTGACTATTCACTGATGGACAAGACAGCAAAACTCATTCCGGTAATGTGCAAGAGCCTCTCTCAGGCGATTGATGACACTCCCGAACTTAAAGAAGAATACGAAGCTGACCCAGTTAAACACAACATCATCGACAAGGCAAAAAATATCGAGGGACTTGCCCGTCATACTTCACAGCACGCGGCCGGCGTAGTAATTTCGCCCGTGCCGATTACCGACATCGTTCCCGTTAAACGCCTCGCAACAGGCAAAGAGGACGGAGATACCGGACAGGTAGTAACACAGTTCACAATGGAGCCGGTCGAGAAGTTAGGGCTTGTGAAAATGGACTTCTTAGGGCTTTCAACATTGTCGATAATTCAGGACGCTCTCGAAAACATTAAGAACAACAACAAACCTGTACCCGACATGGCCAAAGTGAATGATGAAATGAACGATGAAAAGACGTTCAAGATACTTCAGGAGGCCGACACTATGGGAGTGTTCCAGCTTGAAGCGGACGGCTTCAGGGCAATGCTAAGAAAGTTGAAGATTGACCGCTTTGAAGATTTAGTCGCGGCACTGGCCATGTACAGACCCGGCCCGTTAGATTCTGGAATGGTTGACCAGTATATCAACTGCAAGCACGGGAGAGCTAAACCGGTTTATCCTCACCCATTGCTCGAAGACACACTGAAGGAAACTTACGGCGTTATTCTCTATCAGGAGCAGGTCATGAAATGCGCCTCAGTTCTTGCAGGCTACACTCTCGGTGAAGCTGACCTCTTACGCCGCGCAATGGGCAAGAAAAAAATCGAGGTCATGCAGGAACAGCGCGCTAAATTCCTTGCCGGCGCAAAGGAAAAAGGCATTGACCCCGAAACAGCCTCATCAATCTTCGACAACATAGAGAAGTTCGCGGGCTACGGCTTCAATAAATCCCACAGTGCCGCTTATGCTTTAATCTCATACGATACGGCATGGCTCAAAGCGAATTACCCCGTCGAATTTATGGCGGCTTACCTCTCAAGCCAGATGAAGGCTAAACGCGAGGTACTCGGACATTACGTTCTCGAAGTCAGGAGGAGCGGAATACAGGTTCTTCCGCCGGACATCAACTCGTCAACTGAGAACTTCACCGCTGTAGGTTCGGTAATACGTTTCGGGCTCGGAGCAGTTTCAAGAATGGGGCATAACACCGTCAACATGATAGTTAATGAACGTGAGGCTCACGGGAAATTTTTATCGTTATGGGATTTCATGAAGAGGGTAGATATGAGCCTCATGAACAAGACGGTCTTCGAGAATTTAATCAAGGCCGGAGCGTTCGATGAAATTCTCAAGAACAGAGCCATGCTTCTCAATGCCCTTCCGAAATTCCTTGAGGCTGTTCAGGGAATCAACGCCGACAAGAAAACCACACAGCTTGGACTTTTTGGGGACGATGATAGCGATGAGGCTGTTACGGCTGAACCTGAGCTTCCTGAAGTTGAGGAGTTCGACGAGCATACGAGGCTTGAATACGAAAAGGAGGTTACAGGTTTATACATGTCCGGCCACCCTTACGAAGCGTATCAGGAAAAATTCTCAGTGTTCACGAACTGCACTATTACGGACTTGAAAGAGTGGAAAAGCGAGAGCATTAAAGCCTCCGCAGGTGGAATAATCGTTTCAGTAACCCCCAAAACAACTAAGAAGGGTGCTTCAATGTGCATACTTCAGCTTGAGGACACCGAAGGAAGTATTGACGCTGTGATATTCCCTGCGATGTGGGAGAAGCTCAGAGGCTCAATCACAAAGGGAATGGCCTGTGTAATCGAGGGGAGAATGGACGACAGAGGACAGTTCCTTCCCGATAAAATCATCAGTGCCGATGAACTTGATGAACGCGCTCAAAAGTATGTAACTCTGAAATTAACGGGTGCTATACCGAGCGTCAGGGAGTTCGCAAAGGCTGTGAACTCTTCGAGAGGCAGTGCGAGAATAATTCTTGAGGTTCACTCTGAGGACGAAATATGCAGGATACTTTTAGGGAACAGCGTTGACCCCGAAAGACTCAGAGAGTCAATGAAAGGCGTAATACCGTCTGACTGTTTCGAGATATATTTCGGGGGAAGTTTCGCGGCGTAACCTGTATAATTTTCATAATGCACTAACTCAAAAGATGATGGAGGAAACTTAACGATGAGCATTGCACATAAATACGGCGACCACGTTGACACTGACGTAATAATTCCGGCGCGTTATCTTGCCAGTCAGGACGAAAAGGAATTAGCCTCTCACTGCATGGAGGATATAGACCCGAACTTTCACGCGAAAGTCAAGGAAGGCGACATAATAATTGCCGGATTGAATTTCGGCTGCGGTTCATCGCGTGAACATGCCCCTGTCGCGATAAAGGCATCAGGGATTTCGTGCGTAATCGCAAAGAGTTTCGCGAGGATTTTCTACCGCAACGCAATCAATATCGGTCTTGCTATTCTCGAATGCCCCGAAGCTGCCGAAGACATTTCCGACGGCGATGAAGTGAGCGTTAATTTCGACACCGGAATAATCACAAATTCCACGAAGAAAAAGACCTATAAGGCCGAGCCTTTCCCTGATTTCATAAAGCAGATGATTGCTGACGGGGGATTAATGGCCTCTCTGAAGAAAGCAAAGAACTAACTCGCAGAAACAAAAAAACTCCCCCGAAGATTATTTCAGGGGAGATTTTTTTTCGTTCTATATTTCCCAGTTGAAGTTTACGAGTTCATCGTAGCGCGACAGAATATCGCTACGTACTTTGCCGGTGTAAATACTGCGGTATTTTTCGGGGAACTGCGGGTACACCATAGCTATAGTAAGGTACATGAGCATTGCGTAAGGCTTCAGTTTTTCGCAGAGGCTCTCGACTTTTTCTTTATCGCCGCCGCAGTACGTATCAATAAAGATTTTCCAGAACTCGTGCATTTCACGGTAAGTTATTCCGATGAAACCGAGTACATCTTCATCTTTTGCCTCGCCTGTTACAGTGCCGACAACTTGGTACATCATGTAGCAGTGAATGAGGTCTATAGCCGGATTGCCCATGCCTGCGTCCCCCAAATCTATGAGCATTAACTCGCCGTTCGACTCCATGATGTTCTTCGTGTGGTAGTCGTTGTGAATGAAGTGATTTCCTTCCGGAATTGCGTTGTAGAGAGCGTGCATCTTCTCAACATCATCGGACGCAAAATATTTTGCAACTTTGTCGAGTGTGTTATGAAGAAGCCGCGATGCTTTAGGCATTTGCCCTTCGGGAACGTCAATTTCATGGAGACGCTTCAGGAGAAGTGCAGATGACCTTGCCAGTTCGGGCAGCCTCTCAGGATTCGACCTTATGATTTCGGTGAGTGTCCCTGCGTTTAACGTCTCGTAAATTGTTCCGTAGCTGTCTCCGCATTTGACCGTGTCGAACGCTATTGCACAAGGCACGCCGAGAAGGAATGCTTTACGGCTTGCTTCTCTTTCGTCTTCAACGGCTTCGAGAGGAATACTATGCTTGAAGACTTTTATCATCTCGTCTTTTGTGAGGCGGTAAACTTTACCGTTGGCACCCTCGCCGATGACTTCACAGCCTTCAACGGAGACTTCGCGCATTTTCTTGTGAACGTCCAGAAGTTCAGTGAAGCCCGTAACGCTGAATATCTCGTAAACATCGTTTGAGACGTTCAGGACGGGAAGTGGAGTTTTGATTTTCTTGCGCAGCTTCATGAGAACTCTGAGTCCTGCCGATGAAATGTAATCGAGTTTTTCAGCGTCAATCTGAACTTCAGCGTCAGCCGGATTTTTTGACAGAGCCTCCATGATTTGAGTCTCTGTTTCGTTTGCGTTGTTCGAGTCGATACGCCCCTCAAGAAAAATCGTGAGGGTATCGTTCTGAAAATCTGTCTTCATGAAAACTTATTTCCCTTCAAGAAATTTTGACTTTAATGTTTCGATTTCGTCCTCAGTGATTCCGAGTTCCTTGATGATATATCCGACAGGCGAGCCGTAATTTTCTTTGAGCCACGATAAAAGAACGTTCATGGTTTTCGGGTTCACCTCGTCAAGAATTATCATGTACCTCTCAAGTTCTGACTCTTTAATGCCGTTCGACAGTAACATTTTGCGCTGTTCAGCAATCAGGTCAGCGTTGAAAACATTTGTGAGCAGGAAATCTTTCAGGATTGTCTCTTCGCTTGCGCCCAGTGCCGAAAGTATGAGCATTGCGGCACAGCCTGTACGGTCTTTACCCTGAGAACAGTGGAACAGAAGCGAGCGTTCTGGCTGAAGATTCAGAAGCTCCTCGAAAAATTCGCGGTAAGCCTTTTTTCCGGACTCTTCCGCAAGGAATTTAACATACATGTCGAAGGAGACAAGTCCGCTGTCAACGATTAATTTGGCTCTCTGAGCTGCGCTGCCCTCGAACTCTAATTTCTTGTCGAGAACCTTCTTGAACGCGTCTTCACTGATTACGCGGAGATTGACGTACTTCACGCCCTCGATAACGGGGTCAGGCTTTGAGGCAGCCTCAAGACTCATTCGGAGATCCGCAACGACAGAAAGATGATAAACTTCCGTCAGCTTCTCTACGTCTTCGCTGGAGATTTTATTGAGTGCCGCTGTACGCAATAAAACACTGTGTTTGACTGTCCGTCCGTCAGCAACAGGGTAGCCTCCGAGTTCACGGGCATTGCCCACGCTAGTGAGGTTGAGGCTCTGAGTTTTCTGCAAATCAATATCTGCCTCGCTTCCGCAGCAAAAACTGCACATTCCCAAAATCATGGACAAAATCATTAAACTGTATTTCAAGTCCATTACTCCTTCCAGTATTTTGTTCTTTATAATATCACAAAGGCTCAAATCGAAAACCCTTGACAGCCGTGAAATAATCAAAGCTATCAAAAATTTTACATTGAAGGAGCATGACTTAATGAAGAAAGTTGCTGTAATACCCGGAGACGGAATAGGCCCTGAAGTAATCGGAGCGGCTCTTGATGTCATTGAGAAGGCCGCGCCGAAAACGTTTGAATTTGAGAGCGTTGCTATGGGCGGCAATGCCATAGACAAATACGGCGAACCCCTGCCGGCTGAAAGCCTCAGAATCTGCCAGAACGCTGACGCTACATTACTCGGTGCGGTCGGAGGCCCTAAATGGGACAATCAGCCCCCAGAATTACGCCCAGAACGCGGACTCTTAGGCGTAAGAAAGGGACTCGGTGTCTTCGCGAATATCCGTCCTGCTAAAATCTTTGCTCCCCTCGCTTCAGCCTGCCCCCTCAGAAAAGATATTGCCGAAAAGGGAATCGATTTCGTCATTATCCGCGAGCTTACAGGAGGAATATATTTCGGTAAGCACGAGGCTTTCACAACTCCTGACGGCGAAAAGGCCGCGCGCGATGTAATGGAGTACACCGAACACGAGATAAGGCGTATCGCTCACGTTGCTTTCAAGACGGCTATGGGAAGACGGAAAATTGTTACGTCAATCGACAAGGCTAATATCCTCACCGTCTCAAGATTATGGCGCGAAGTTGTCGAGGACGTTGCGAAGGAATATCCTGAAGTCAAGCTAAATCATCTTTACGTTGACAACGCCTCAATGCAGTTAATCCGCGTGCCTAATGAGTTTGACGTTATCGTTACTGAAAACACGTTTGGCGATATATTGTCGGACGAGGCAAGCCAGATTGTCGGCTCAATCGGAATGATACCGAGCGCGAGTCTCGGCGAGGGCAATCAGGGACTCTATGAGCCTATTCACGGTTCGGCACCAGACATCGCAGGACAGGACAAGGCAAATCCAATCGGAACGATTTTGGCAGGGGCTATGATGCTCCGTTACTCGTTCGGAATGACGAATGAGGCTGACAGAATCGAACATGCTGTAGACGAGGTACTGAAGGACGGATTGAGAACGCCGGATATTTTCACTGAGGGCACGAAGTTAATCACCGGCTCAAAGATGAGGGACGAAATAATTTCGAGGCTGTAAAAAAACGCTCCCCCTGATGATGAGTCGGGGGAATTTTTTTTGACTGACACACGATTGACATAACCGTTATGGTGAACTACTCCGCCTATAGAGGCAGGAGCTTCCTAATTCAACGAGGTCAGCGTTGCGACATTTCTGTCTCCGTCTTGCGTCCTCTCCAAAGGCGTTTAGGACTTTTCGTCCAGGTTTCCTACGCACCGTAGGTACCACATTGATTTTCATTTTGTTGTCGGAATTTCATTTATTCCAGTTATTCAACGTAGAGGATTATAGCACACTTAACTTAGCGCAAATCTTCTCACACTTGTAGATGTGGGAGGCTTCTTGTGCGTTATGTTAAAATCATGTTCATCAAAATCAAATCACTGAAAGGAGTTTTTTGCTGATGACCTTCAGAAGAACAGTTGCAATTTTTACCTTATTGTCAGTGTTTTCGCTTTACGGTGTCAATGAGGTTTCGGCGGATCGCAGTGCTCTATTCCCGATTAACCCGAACAATTACAGACAGCTTCAAAACGACCGTTTAATCCGTGAGCGCGAGGCCAGGGAACGCGAACGCCGTGAACGCGAGCGCAGGGATCAAATCCGCTGGGAGAACGAACGCCGCGAAAGAGAGCGTCAGGAACGTGAACGCCGGGAACGCGAACAGGCTCGAAGAAATGAAGAACGGCGCGAACAGGAACGCCGGGACAGAGAACGCAGAGACCGCCAGCGTTGGGAACGTGAACAGGAACGCCGTTACTTTGAGGACAGGGAACGCTCCAGATATTATTACGAACGCGAGAGGGAGTATGACGAATACCTCAAGCGCGAAAAGGAACGCAGAACCCAAGAGGCATTAGATGAGTTTTTCCGAAATATCTTCAGTAACAACAGGTACTAATCCAGAAAGGAGAATCAAATCATGAAATCAATCTTCAGAATTTCAGCAGTATTGTTTATTCTGGCTGTTACTGTCAGCTTATGTTCAGCCGGTGTCCTTTCCGTCAGCGACCTCAAATCCGCCAAGATAGGAGTCCTTTCCGGCTCAGTCTCCGAATCACTTGCAGGGGCGATAATCAGCGGCGATAAATCCGGCACTGTGATTCCTTACAGCTCAATAAGCGAAATCATTGATGCCTTGAGGAGCCGTGATATTGATGCCGCAGTGATGGACGAATCTCCGGCGCGCTACTTCGCAATCGGAAGCAAAGAGTTCAGGATAATTCCCGAACCTGTCGAGAGCGAGTATTATGCCATTGCCTTCAAAAAGGGAAATGCTCTCAGAGATGAGGTTGACAAAGCATTGGACGCACTGATTGCGGACAAGACGCTTGCCGGAATTATTGCCAGATACCTTGATGAAGAGCCTGACCCTACGGTGATTGACATGAATGTCGGTGCTGAGGGCGGAAAATTATGGGTAGGCTGTGCGGCCTCATTCCCTCCTTACGAGATGAGGACTTCAGAAGGTTTCTCAGGAATTGACATTGAGCTTTGCGCAGCTCTGGCAAAGAAGCTCGGCAAGGAACTCGTGATTGTCGATTACAGGTTCGACGCTCTGCACGAAGCGTTAGAGTCAGGACGAATTGACATGATATGTTCTGCACTGGCGATAACGGAGGAGCGTAAGAAGACGATGGATTTCACGAAGCCTTATGAAGCCAATCAGGAAGTTGTTTTAGTGCTTGCTGACGGGAAATAAGAAATTAATCTCCCCTGATATTAGTCGGGGGAGTTTTTTGTGTTATAATTTTCGGCGTGGAAACGTGGCCGAGCGGTCGAAGGCGTGCGCTTGGAGAGCGTAAGAGGAGAAATCCTCCCAGAGTTCGAATCTCTGCGTTTCCGCCATTTCTTTCCTTTATCTCCAGCAGTCATACACAAACGCAGGCGGTATGTTGAACATCACAAAGCGGGTCTTCATGTGGGAAAATTTCTTTTTCAGGACATGCTTCATTATTGACGAGTATTGATACGCAACAAAATGCCCCTCAGGCTTCAGGCATTTCACGACAGCGTCAAGAATCTTAACCGTCATTCTCGGCGGCAGAACCGTGAACGGAAGACTCGAAATCACAAAGTCAAGGTGCTTTATTCCATTCTCGTTCATGTACCTGTGAAGTTCCTGAGCGTCGCTGTGAAGACTTAATCCCTTATGTTCGGGGTGTTCCTCGCGGATTAATTTCTGTAACGCCGGATCTATCTCGAACACTAATATTTTCGCGTCAGGCCGCGCACGTTTCACAATCTCGCGCGTGAAAACTCCTGTTCCTGCTCCAAGTTCGGCAATAAATTCGGCATTCTCCCAGTCAACGCGGTCAAGCATTGCTTTCGTCAAAAATTTTGAACTAGGCGCAACACTCCCGATACGTCTGGGCGATTTCGCGAAACGCTTCAGAAATGTCATACTCTCTTTCAAATGCAAATCTTAATCCCTCCGTTATGCTATTATTCTAAAAATCAACATAGTAATTATACAGGGAGGTAAAAATGTCATGGCCGAAAGCAGAAAAAGACTCGTAGTCCTTACAGGGGCAGGCATAAGCGCGGAGAGCGGCTTCAAAACGTTCAGGGATTCGGGCGGATTATGGGAGCAGTATAACGTTGAGGACGTTGCCAGCATTCAGGGGTGGTACAGAAATCCACAACTAATGACTGACTTTTATAATGACCTCCGCGCCCAGCTCGAAAAAGCTCAGCCCAATAACGGCCACAAAATACTCGCTGAACTCGAAAAATACTTCGATGTCCGAATCATTACCCAGAACGTTGACAACCTTCACGAAAAAGCAGGAAGTTCAAACGTCCTTCATCTTCACGGCGAACTCACCAAAGCAAGACCAGTTAATGACGAGAGCGAGAGCAAAATAATCGACATAGGCTACAGGGCGTTAGGCTACGGCGAGAAAAATTCTGACGGCGAGATTCTCAGACCTCATATCGTATGGTTCGGGGAGGCTGTTCCAGCAATAACTGAGGCCGCTAGACTCGTAAGGAGCGCAGATATTTTCGCTGTTGTCGGGTCGTCATTAGTCGTTTATCCGGCTGCCGGACTCGTTCATGATTTGAGGGGCGGAACGAAGTCATACCTTATTGACCCTGCGGAAGTTGAAGTACCTTCGTGGCTGAATTTCAGAGTCATTAAGGAACCGGCCTCAACTGGAGTCGCTAAGATGAGAGATGAGCTTCTGAAGGAGTACGCATAAACAGGAATATGACCATTAGCAGGAGAGAAGATACAATGACAGCAACAACACTAACCAGAGCGCAGAAGAATCTTGCTCAGCTCGTATCTGACGTAAACGAGAACGGCATACCGGTGATAATTGCCGCCGACAGCGGAGAAAATGCCGTACTTGTCTCGGAAGATGAATGGAACTCAATGCAGGAGACTTTATACCTGTATTCTATTCCCGGCATGGTCGAGAGCATAAAGGCGGCAGAGCGTGAACCGTTATCGGAATGCAGAGTATATAACCCTAACGAGGAGTGGTGAATGTATCAAATCAGGTTCACTAAGCAGGCAGACAAGGATATAATCCTTCTGAAGAGGGCAAAACTAGATGGTAAAGTCAGGTTATTGCTCGATGTGATAGCAGTTAATCCATTGCAAAGCCCTCCGCCTTTCGAGAAGTTGCAGGGAGATCTGCAGGGCAGTTTTTCGAGGCGGATTAACTCTCAGCACAGACTTGTTTATGATGTGTACGATAATACTGAAAATCTCTTGTCGCCTGATGGAACACCTTACGATGGGGTGATAAAGGTTATAAGAATGTGGACGCACTACGAGTAAAATTCATAAGGAGGAATAAATCATAATGGCATTCAAAAAATGGCAGAACGTTCCCGAAGTTCAGGATCCCGTGTCAAAACTTCAGGCTTCAGCGCAGAAATACCAGTCGCTTCTCGCTGAAAACACTACCGACAGCAAATCTCAGGCTCAAAAACTCTGGACTTCAATGTCCTCGTCCTACTGGGATATAGTCTTCGCGCTCGTTGACGCTAACACTAAGTCAATGCCGGCTTCACTCGCTTTTGACCCGGAGGAGAGACTCTTCATTGATTTAGGCTGTCTTCCCGGAGTCATCAACCTGAGCGCAAAGTTTGACCCTAAGTCATGGCTTGCCTCGAAATGCGCCGGCGATATTTTCCCTGTCATGACGTTCTCGGATTACATCGCTGAGGCATGGGCGGCAATCACAGGAAACCCTGCGCCCGTTCCAGTAATCGGAATGTCCCTCAATGACCGTATCAATACCCTCAATGAGGCACTCTTTAACGCTCAGGGACAGCGCGATGATTTCATAAACTCGCTCGCCGCTAAATATCCGGCTAACATCAACATCACTCAGCTTCTTCAGACTATGGACGAGTTCCTAATCTCTGCGATGAAAGTGAGCATGAGAGTCCCCGAATACCGTGAAGGCGATGAACCCACACGCCAGAAACTCGCACAGCAGAGAAAAGCATACCTTGACGCTGAGAAGAGCATTCAGCTTTTTGTTTCATCGGCACAGAAGAATGAGGCTAACCCTCTCCCGATTCCGCAGGCCGAAAAAATCACAGCCCTTCACGATAAAACTAAGATTATTGCCAGAGAGATTCTTTATTCGCAGATTGACGCGGTGAAAATTGCGCGACGTACAAAGAAAATCACTGACGCATGTGCCCAGATAACCGACCAGATGAAGCGCGCCGAACTCCGAAACACTCTCGCAAAGAAACGCGAATACCTCACTGTTCCGGCGAAGAACGCCAGATGTGATATGTCTCTCATCGCACAGCCCGACTCAATGCCGCTCGACTACGCGAAGGATTACGAGATTGTCCGCGAGTTCACAGCTATGGATATTGAGATGTTCAACGTGCCGAGAGTAAGAATGTACGGAATACCCCGAATTATTTTCGTACCCGGTCAGGGCTTGGGAACTTATGACTGGTCGGACAACTCGCTTCTGATTCCGGCGTTCCCTGTCGGCGGAAACGATAAATCCGTGAGCTATGCAATCGGAACATTCAGATGGGATTCTGACGAGGACAGAAAGCTCAAGACTCCTTACGAACAGCAGATTAAGGAGAACAGGAAGAAATCACTTCTTGTTCTAGCGGCATCATTCTGCAAGGATTACTCATTGTGGCTGACGAAGGAAAAACGGGGTTACAGGATACTTCCCAGAGAGACTCATAAAGTATTCGTAAATATGTTCAGACCGCAGGCAGACGAGTAACGGCAATGCCCATAAAGATACCCGGCGATCTTCCTGCGGCCGGAATACTAGAGCGGGAAAACATCTTCGTAATGACTCAGAGGCGCGCTATGACTCAGGACATACGGCCTCTGAGGATTCTGATTTTGAATCTAATGCCCACAAAAATCACTACAGAGACTCAATTAGCCAGACTTCTTGGGAACACGCCGCTTCAAGTTGAGGTTGAACTGATGGCGATGAGCGGACGCGCTCACAAGAACACCCCGAAGGAACACATGTTAGCGTTCTACAGGAATTTTGACGCATATAAAGATGAATTTTTTGACGGAATGATTATTACTGGCGCGCCTGTTGAACATTTAGCGTTCGAGGAGGTGGACTACTGGCAGGAATTATGCGACATTATGGAGTGGAGCAAGTCCCATGTTCACAGCACGTTCCATATATGCTGGGGGGCGCAGGCAGGACTTTACTACCATTACGGTATTCCGAAGATACATCTTCCGAGAAAATTATTCGGTGTCTTCAAGCACAGAGTAACCCACAGAGGGTCGATACTGTTTCGCGGTTCTGATGATGTCTTCATGGTGCCGCATTCGAGGCATACAACGGTAATGCGCGGAGACATAAAGAAAATTCCTGCGCTGAAGATTCTTGCTGAGAGCTATGAGGCTGGCGTTTACGCTGTTTCGACAAACGAGGGGAGACAGCTATTTATCACCGGGCATTCGGAATATGACCCTGAGACTTTAGCACTTGAGTACCTCCGCGACAAAAGAGCAGGGCTTGCGATAAGTGTTCCGTCAAACTATTTCCCGAACGATGATGATACATTGCCGCCGGTTTGCACGTGGCGTTCGAGTGCTAATCTTCTTTATTCAAACTGGCTGAATTACTTTGTCTATCAGCAGACACCGTTTGACGCACGGAAGATAAGGGATTTGGATTTGCAGAATTGAGAATCGACAGATTCATTAACAAAATAATATGCCGAGACTGCCTCGAATTTATGCGTGGTCTTGAGGATTCTTGCGTTGATTTGTTTGTTACATCGCCTCCATATAATCTCAAGAACTCGTCAGGGAACGGAATGAAAGACGGACGAGGCGGAAAATGGTCGAGAGCCGCGCTCCTCAAAGGCTATGAAGGTTACGGAGACGCTATGCCCTATGATGAGTACTGCGAATGGCAAAGGGAATGCCTCACTGAAATGATGAGACTGCTAAAAGAGGACGGAGCCATATTTTATAATCATAAGTGGCGGGTTCAGAATGGGCTTTTGCAGGACAGGCACGAAATTTTAGATGGCTTCCCAGTGAGACAGATTATAATCTGGAGGCGGAAGGGCGGAATAAATTTTAACGCCGGGTATTTTCTCCCGACATATGAAGTAATATACCTTATAGCAAAACCAAAATTCAAGTTAGCTGAAAAAGCTAACAGGTTCGGAGATGTATGGGAGATTAAACAAGAAATGAATAACCCTCACCCTGCGCCTTATCCTGAAGAATTGACTGACCGTATAATTTCATCGACTAACGCTAAATTAATTGTTGACCCTTTTGCCGGCTCAGGAACTGCAGCGGTATCAGCCAAGCGTTACGGAAGAAATTACATAATGATTGAGAAGTCGCCTGAGTATTGCGGTATGATAAAAAAAAGACTAGAAGGAGGTATTTGGAATGCTGAAAAGAGAAATAGAAATAAAAGCGCGTGAAGCGATATACGGCAGCGCGTGGCGTAATTGTTACTGGTTTGCGAGAATGCTCCTTAACACAGACCAATACAGCGCGCCAGGCAAGAATGAACGGTTGATGAAAAATTTGCTTACCGATACTGAACCGTTAATGACGATTCCCAATCTCACTGAAGATGAACGGTACAAAGTCTGCCGTGACACATTACTGAAAACCTTGCTGAAATTCTCAGAAGGCGAATCAAAATCATCGTTACAGCGCAAAAACTTTTGTGAAGGTGTTGATGGAATGATTAATTCGCTTGATGATATAGCCGTTTTCCTTTTCACAGTGAAATATATAGTCCTTCCTACGAATGAGGCAATGAAAAAGATTCCTAATGACGACAAAGAATTCTGCCGTGAGTATGCCGGTAAAATTTTACGTTCGCTTGGCCGTAAACACGTCAGCAAAGTATTATCCTCGTGGGATATTTTAGGAGTAAGAGGCTGCCTTGACGCTGAACGCGAGGAAATTATAACCGGCTTCACAAAATTACGAATCGCGCTTGAGAGCATGAAAGTTTTTCCTCGCAATGCCATTGAGGACAACGCTATATTGACAGCGTACGTTCAGGAGTTTGAGCGAAGAATAGGACAGAAACGAAAGAGACGCGCTGGAGGAAGCCTTGAAGATGTTGTTACTTTTCTGTTTAATTTTTACGGTTTCAAATCTCATTCACGGCCAGAACATTTCCAGAGTGATATTGAGGTCGATAAATGGTTCAGGTGCGGAGATGGCTGGAGTATCGGCATAAGCTGCAAACGCACACTCCGTGAACGCTGGAAGCAAGTCTCAAGTGCTGACAGCGGTACGCTTGGAATGTATAAAATACGCGAAATATGGCACTTGATTACATACGACAGAGATTTAAGTGATGATAAAATCACAATGCTTGGCCGTCAACGTCATGTTTTCTGGCTCGATGACGAGAGTGAGCGTTACATTACCGCATCAAATCATCTTGGCATGAAAGACTACGCTCGCCCATTAAGCAAACTGATAGACTCTATAGCAAATGAACAAGGTATCAGTATTAGTAGGACGCTTCCATGAAAAAATAACGCTACGATGATGATACATTGCCGCCGGTTTGTACGTGGCGTTCGAGTGCTAATCTTCTTTATTCAAACTGGCTGAATTACTTTGTCTATCAGCAGACACCGTTTGACGCACGGAAGATAAGGGACTTGGATTTACAGAATTGAGATAGAACAAAATACGATTTAGAGGTTTTTTCATGGCTACATTATTCACAAACGCACAAGTTTTTACCAGAGACGGGCTTCAAAAAAAGGACGTTTTATTGGACGGCCATGTTCTGAGAATTAATCATTCCGCCGTTGAAAATAAAATCGAGGAAAAAATTGACTTGGACGGGTTATTTTTATTTCCGGGTTTCGTTGATGTCCATGTGCATTTTAGAGAGCCCGGATTTTCATACAAAGAGACGATACGCACCGGCTCATATGCTGCTGCTCGCGGAGGTTATACCGCAGTATGCACAATGCCCAATTTGAAGCCTGTCCCCTCAACACTAGCAAACCTTCAGGAAGAACTAGACATCATCAAACGGGACTCCGTGATTCACATCTACCCCATCGGAGCTATCACTATGGAGCAGACTGGACGTGGTGAACTCTCAAATATCGAGGAGATTGCCCCTTATGTAGCCGCGTTTTCGGACGACGGAAAAGGGATTCAGGAAGAAAATTTAATGCGCCGTGCTATGGAACGGATAGGAGCCGCCGGAAAATTCATAACTGCGCATTGCGAAAACGAAAAAGAACTTCGCTCAGGCGGTTGCATTCATGACGGTGAATACTCAAAAATTCACGGGCACGTCGGAATTAACAGCGCGTCAGAATATTCGGAGGTCGAGAGAGACATACGGCTTGCCGCCGAGACTGGAACACGTTTTCATGTCTGCCACGTTTCGGCGAAGGAAAGCGTGGAGCTTATACGCGAAGGGAAAAAGAAAGGCGTAAAAGTTACTGCTGAAACAGCTCCCCATTACTTGATTTTCACTGACATGGATTTGGAAGAGGACGGCAAATGGAAAATGAATCCCCCGATCCGCAGCAAAGAGGACAGGCACGCATTACTTACCGGCCTTAAAGACGGAACTATTGACTGCATAATAACTGACCATGCTCCGCACTCGAAAGAAGAAAAATCAAAGGGGCTTGACCATTCTGCTTTTGGGATTGTCGGTCTTGAAACCTGTTTCCATGCAATGTATCGGTATCTTGTCATGCAAGACCCTGAAAGGCCGGATTCTAAAACAGGAGCAATCACTCTCGAGAAACTTCTGGAACTTATGTGCGTCAACCCCAGAAAAATTTTTAATATTCCCGGCCCTCAGTACATTGAGGATAATTGCGAGGCTGATTTCGTGATAATGGATCTCAACCGCGTGTACAAAGTTGACACGAATAAATTTCTTTCTATGGGAAAAAGTACTTTGTTTGACGGAATGGAAGTTCAGGGCGAAACAGTTGCTACATATGTTGGAGGACGGAAAATTTATGACAGGGAGAAGGGGATAATTCATCATGCGTGAAATTAAGTTTGAAGTCGCTGAAAACAAAAAAATCGCCCGTGATATTTACAGAATGACTCTCATCGGCGATACTTCTGACATTACAGCACCGGGACAATTCGTTAATATAAAGCTGCCTTATCAATATTTAAGACGGCCTGTTTCTGTCTGTGATTATGCGGACGGTGAACTGACGCTGATTTACAAAACAGTTGGTGCAGGAACAAAATTTATGAGTGAACTCTCAAAAGGCTCAAATCTCTTGGCTTTAACTGGTCTAGGTAACGGCTATGATATTGCTGACGCAAAAAATCCCGTTATTATCGGCGGCGGCGTTGGTGTTCCTCCGCTTTACGGTCTTGCAAAAAAATTGCTCGAACATAACATAAAACCCAGTGTAATTCTTGGCTTCAACAGCATTGAGGATTGTTTTTACGGGAATGAATTTAAGGCTCTCGGCTTTGATGTCAAAATTGCGACAATGGACGGCAGTTACGGCACGAAGGGTCTTGTTACGGATTTCATAGAAAGCTGCGAATACGCTTATGTCTGCGGGCCTGTCCCAATGTTGAAAGCAGTGTATGAAAAAGTTCAGGACGGTCAATTCAGCTTTG
Source organism: Synergistaceae bacterium (assembly GCA_017470485.1). Lineage (GTDB taxonomy): Bacteria > Synergistota > Synergistia > Synergistales > Aminobacteriaceae > JAFUXM01. The sequence continues at coordinate 151,423 of JAFUYQ010000016.1, read as the reverse complement.
AGGCAAGAATGGCCTGCGGTTTCGGGGTCTGCATGGGGTGCAGCATTAGGACGAAAAACGGCTTCAAAAGAATTTGTGCGGACGGGCCTGTCTTAAAATATTCTGAAATCTTATGGGAGAATAGTTAAATGGTGGACATAACGACAGAATTATCAGGACTAAAACTCGATAACCCCGTGATACCTGCATCGGGAACTTTCGGATACGGTCAGGAATTTTCAAAAATTTACGATATTAACATTCTTGGCTCAATCGCCGTCAAAGGTACGACAAAAAATGCCAGATTTGGAAACGAACAGCCGCGTATTGCTGAATGCACCTCAGGCATGATAAATTCCGTCGGGCTTCAAAATCCCGGAATAGAACGGGTAATCAGCGAGGAGCTTCCAGAACTGCAAAAAATTTTTCATAAACCTGTCATCGCTAATATTTCAGGCTTCAGCGTTGAAGAATATGTCTACTGCGCTGAAAAAATAAACAATGTTCCTAATGTCGGCATTATAGAAATAAATGTTTCATGTCCTAATGTTCACGGCGGAGGAATGGCTTTCGGTTCAGACCCTCAAAGAGTTGCTGAAGTAACGAGAGCCGTTAAAGAAGTTACGCGCAAGCCGGTATATATAAAACTTACGCCGAATGTTACAGATATTGCGGAAATAGCCGTATCTGCCGAGAACGCCGGAGCTGACGGAATATCGCTCATCAATACCATGCTTGGAATGCGAATTGATATAAAAACGAGACGGCCTGTCATCGCGAATAAAATGGGAGGATTTTCGGGGCCTGCGATTTTTCCTGTTGCGTTGCGAATGGTTTATCAGGTTCATAAAGCTGTGAAAATTCCTGTCATAGGCATGGGCGGAATCTCCTGTGCCGAAGACGTTATAGAAATGATGATGGCCGGTGCGTCTGCTGTACAGATTGGGGCGGCTAACTTAGTAGACCCGTTCATATGTCCCAAAATAATTCATGACCTTCCAGAAGTCTGCGAACGTATAGGGATTCATAAACTTTCGGGTATAATAGGCACCATTGATTAAACAGAGAAGGTGAAAACTTGTACTCAGGAAAAGATGTTATAGTCGCGCTGGATTTTCCGAACGCAGAAAAGACATTTGACTTTCTGAAAAAATTTGGACGTTCCTCCAGAAAGCCTTTTGTAAAAATCGGTATGGAACTCTTTTATTCAGAAGGGCCGGAAATCGTAAGGAAAATTAAAGAACAGGGACATAAAATTTTTCTTGACCTTAAACTTCACGACATACCCAACACCGTAAAAGGCGGAATGAAATCGCTTCGTTCGCTCGGAGCTGACATGTTAAATCTTCACGCTGCCGGCGGAATTGACATGATGAAAGCCGCAGTCGAGGGGCTGTCAGGCGGTGAAACAAGACCAATTCTAATCGCAGTAACACAGCTCACTTCAATTTCTCAGGAAAAAATGAATAATGAACTTCTTATCTCCGGCTCTGTCGGTGAAGTTGTCCTGCATTACGCTAAGAATGCAAAATCAGCAGGGCTTGACGGTGTAGTTTGTTCACCGCTTGAGGCACAGAAAATTCATTCAGAAGCAGGCAGAGAGTTTCTCACTGTTACGCCGGGCATACGTTTTTCAGGCGATGACACGGGAGATCAAGCAAGAGTTACAGATCCGCTGAAAGCGCGTGAACTTGGTTCGGATTATATTGTGGTAGGCCGGCCAGTTACAAAGGCTGAAGACCCTATAGCGGCTTATGAGCGGTGTGTCAGAGAATTTTGCGGAGGAGCTAAATAAATGACATCGAAAATTGAAACAGCCAGAGCATTATTGAGAATTAAAGCGGTTTTTCTGCGCCCTGAAGAACCTTTCACATGGGCGTCCGGCATAAAATCACCGATATATTGCGATAACAGATTGATTTTATCCTACCCCGAAGAACGCAACTTGATTGAAAATTTGCTGGCCGAAAAGGTAAGAAATTTTTATCCGCAGGCTGAAATTATTATGGGTACTGCTACGGCCGGAATAGCTCACGCGGCTCTAGCGGCTGAAAGATTGAATCTGCCTATGGGATACGTGAGAGGTTCAGCAAAAGATCACGGACGTAAAAATCAGATTGAGGGGAAAATTAATGACGGCCAGAAAGCTGTAGTGATTGAGGATTTAATTTCCACCGCCGAATCTGTCCTTGAATGCGTCAGAACACTGCGCGAGGCCGGAGCTGATGTTCTTGGCATAGTAAGCATTTTCACATACGGAATGAAAAAAGGCCTCCAAAATCTCGAAGCTGAAAAAATACAGAATCATTCGCTTTGTGATTTAGATACGCTGGTGAAAGTTGCAGTAGATGAAAAATATATTAACCATGACGATGAAAAACGTCTTCTGAAATTCAGAGACAACCCGTCAGATGAGTCGTGGCTTCAATAAAATAAAGAGGTAAAAATGAAACCAAGAAGCATAGTAAGTATTTTGGATCTGTCAACAGAAGAGATTAACAATCTCATGGACGTTGCGGACGACATCGAGAAGAACCCTGAGAAATATCAGGAGAAATGCAGACATAAAATCCTTTCAACGATTTTCTTTGAGCCTTCAACGAGAACAAGATTGTCATTTGAGTCGGCAATGCTATCGTTGGGCGGTTCAGTAATAAGTACGGCTGACAGCAAATCGTCATCAGCCGCAAAAGGCGAATCCGTAGCTGACACTGTCAAAGTAATCAGCAATTACGCCGATATAATCGCCATGCGCCACCCCAAAGAAGGTGCGCCCGTCGTAGCGGCAATGAAAGCCACTGTCCCCGTCATCAATGCCGGAGACGGCGGACATTTCCACCCGACTCAAACTCTTGCCGACCTCCTGACAATTCGGCGCACAAAAGGAACTCTCTCAGGGCTTACAATAGGATTATGCGGAGATTTAATGTTCGGGCGAACCGTTCATTCATTAATTGAGGCTATGCTTCGCTATCCAGGCAACAATTACATTTTGATTTCCCCCAATGAGTTAAGGCTTCCTGAATACATGCGCGAAGAGCTGGCAAAGTCCGGCGCAGTGTGGGAGGAAACAACTTCACTTGAATACGCGATACCGAAACTTGATATTCTTTATATGACGCGTGTTCAGAAGGAGCGTTTCTTCAACGAGGAAGACTATGTCCGCCTGAAAGACACATATATTCTTGATGAGGAGAAACTTCGTTCGGCAAAGACAGATCTTGCGATTTTGCACCCTCTGCCGAGAGTCAATGAAATTTCTGTCTCTGTTGATGAGGATCCGCGAGCGAAATATTTTTACCAGACTTTATGCGGAAAACAAATGAGAATGGCACTCATAATGATGCTTCTCGGAATACAGTAAAAACCGTTAGGGAGGTATTTTCATGAATATTGACGGAGTAAGCAACGGAATCGTACTCGACCACATAAAGGCCGGAAAAAGCATGATAGTTTATGACTATTTGAAGCTGTGGAAGCTGGATTGCTGTGTGGCACTCATTCAGAATTGTCAGAGTCCCAAAATGGGGCGAAAGGACATCGTGAAGATAGATGAACTCATTGATATTGATTTAGATGTTCTCGGCTATATTGACCCCGACATAACAGTTAATTATGTCAAAGACGGAAAGCTGCTGAAAAAGAAACACCTTACGCTTCCCGAAACGCTCACGAACGTTATAAAATGCAAAAATCCACGCTGTATAACCTCAACTGAGCAGGAACTTCCGCACATTTTCAAGTTAGTTGACAGTGAAAAACGAACCTACAGATGTGTTTATTGTGATGTTGTGAGTGATACTACAAATTGAAACTTGAAAGAGTTCTGAGGAGCTGAAAATGCAATAGCAAGACTTCTTCACTGCAATAGTCCAAGAAGATTCATGTATAGCAGGCGGCCTATAAGTAATAAGTGATAATATAAGAGCATAATTTCTCAGAAGGAGTCTGCTATGCCCCCGATAAAATCACTTCCAGAAAATGTATGGTCAAGAATTGCCGCCGGTGAAGTCGTTGAGCGTCCAGCCTCAGCGGTCAAGGAACTCACTGAAAACTCACTCGATGCCGGAGCAAAACGAATCACTGTCTCCCTAAAGGACGGCGGAAGATTACGCATTACCGTTGAAGATGACGGCTCAGGAATCGCATTTGACGATTTGCCGTTAGCCCTAGCCTATCACGCCACAAGCAAGCTCCGCGAAGTTTCCGACCTCGAAAGAATAAGTACATTAGGCTATAGAGGTGAGGCATTAGCGAGTTTAGCGGCAGTTGCTGATGTCGAAATACGAAGCCGTCAGGCCGGCGATGACGAGGGCGGTTTAGTCCGGACTCATGACGGTAAAATCATCGAGCATGTCCGCGCAAAAACTTCATTGGGGACACGCGTTCAAATCGACAATCTTTTCTCAGGATTACCGGCAAGACGAAAATTCCTCAAGAGCGCGTCAGGCGAATTGAGACGGTCAGCCGTATTCCTTCGGGAATATTCGGTCTGCAATCCGTCAGTATCATTCAGGCTCGAACACGACGGTAAAGAAATCTTCAGCACTGACGGTTCGGGCGACAGGCGGCGCGTACTCTCTAAAATCTGGCCCGAAGGTGCTGAAATTCAAACGGCCAATATTCAGGCCGAACACTTGAATCTCGAATGCTGGTTTCAATCGCGGGCAGGTCTTTCAGGACGCGGCGATGTGATGTCGTTCGTAAACGGCCGTGCAGTTAATGACCCCGTAATAAAATCCGCTGTCGCAACGGCAGCGCGTGAACTTGCAGGGAACTGGGCGTTATTCTTCACGCTTGAACCGTCGCTTGTTGACGTGAACATTCACCCTGCTAAAGCTGAGGTGCGTTTCCGTTACCCTGATGAAATTTACTCGTCCGTCCGTAACGCCGTTAAACGTCTCGGAAGCCCTATGTTCATTCCCGAAATCGCTGAAAAATCCGTAACCGCTCCGCCCAAAATCACACCTTCACCGAAATTTCAGCCTTCCCCTTCGCGGTCAGGGTGGAATTTCAGGGACACTCCGTCAAAATTTACAGGCTCAGGGAATTACGGCAGGGACAAAGTCAGGCAGATTGATATTTTTTCTGACGATACCGAATCTGACGAAGCTGTTCCCGAAGTAACGTTCTTGGGGCAGAACTCAGGCGGTTATCTTGTCTATGACACTGCTGAGGGCTTAACGCTCATTGACCCTCACGCCGCCCACGAAAGGATTAACTACGAGCGGATAAAGAATGCTGCCGAGAAATCGCGGAACGTTCAGAAGTTATTAGTGCCTGTGATTCTGCACCCTACACTTGCGCTTGAGGCTGCTGAATTTGAGGAGGCATTGAGGAGTTCAGGATTTGAGTTCGAGAACACGTCATCAGGAGTTGAGATGAGAGCAGTACCGGCGGTCGGTGATGTTGAGTTTGAGCCGGAGGCGTTGCTGAGAGCGTCATTGAGGGCGTTGAAGAACAGTCATGACGGTGATACGCGGAATATTTTGTGGCGGACTTGGGCGACGATGGCGTGCAAAGCCTCCGTTAAGCTGACAACGAAGCTGACACGTGATGAGGCATTGAGTCTCTGGCGCGAACTTCATGAATGCGAACAGCCGTTTGTGTGTCCTCACGGAAGGCCGGTAATGATTGAGCTGAAGAACGAGGATTTAATGAGGCGTTTCGGACGGGAATAAACCTAGAGCTGAGAGCTGATTTTTATTTTATTTAAGGATTGGTGGCGGCACCTGGATTCGAACCGGGGACAACGCGGGTATGAACCGCGTGCTCTAGCCAACTGAGCTATACCGCCTTTAAGTGATTGGTGGCGGGGAATGGATTTGAACCATTGACCTTCGGGTTATGAGCCCGACGAGCTTCCAAACTGCTCCACCCCGCGATATTTATTACTGTCAATTAACTTGGTGCCGGACGAGAGACTCGAACTCTCACGGACTTTACGCCCTCGGGATTTTAAGTCCCGTGTGTCTACCATTCCACCAGCCCGGCGTTCAGCACTGGTGATTTAGAACAAGAGGTATTTTACCCTTCATGTCATTCCCCGTCAAGTTTTGCCTCACTGAAAACAAAAATCCCCTGCCCGTTCAATGGGCAAGGGACAAATTTTTACACGCATAAATTTTCACTCGGCCATGTCCTAAAGGAATGTGCCTCTCATCTCAGCGACCTCAGCTACCCTCTGAATAGCCGCCATAGCCGCCGCCCTTCTCATTCTTATGTGCCGCGCCTCAGCGTAATCCCATACTCGCCGGAAATTACCCTTCATGATACGCACAAGCCTGCCGTTATACTCCTCCTCCGTCCAGAAAGCTCCCTGCAAGTTCTGCGCCCACTCAAAATATGAGCCTATCACTCCCCCTGAGTTCGCCAGAAAATCAGGAAGCACCATTACGCCGTTGTCATTCAGCATGTCCTCAGCCTCCGGCGTTGTAGGCCCGTTAGCTCCCTCGACAATGTATCTTGCTCGAATCTTTCCGGCTGTCTCGGCGTTAATCACTCCGTCCCTCGCGCACGGGAAAAGAAATTCACAGTCAGCAAAAAGAACGTCCTCAATTTTCTCGCAGTTCCCGAAAGTCTCGAAGCCCTCAAGAAGTTTTTTCGGGTGATTCCTCACAGCGTCAAACGCCCTGTGAATGTCAATCCCTCCGGCTGAATAGTACGAGCCTGTTATGTCGCTTATCGCAACAATCCTTACTCCTGCGTCATTAAGTGTCTTGGCCGTGTAGCTCCCTACGTTCCCGAAGCCTTGAACCGCCGCCGTTACCGTGTCAGGGTTCTTGTCGAGAACTCGCATAAGCTCAAGTCCGCATGTCGCCACTCCCCTGCCGGTTGCCTCGTTACGCCCGTAACTGCCCCAGAAACTCACGGGCTTCCCGGTCAGAACAGCAGGTTCAAGCCTCCCTCTCATCTTGCTTATCGTGTCGAGAATCCAAACCATTTCCTGACCGCCGGTGTTCATGTCAGGAGCCGGAACATCGCTCCATCTTCCGAGTATAGGCTCGATTCTAGCGGCGTATGTCCTCGTCAGCTGCTCTTTTTCGCGTCTCGACATCGTCAGGGGATCACAGCATATTCCGCCCTTTCCGCCCCCGTAGGGGATACCGGCAAGCGAACATTTCCACGTCATTAACATCGCTAACGCTTCGCATTCGTCCATGTCAACGCCCAAATCGTAGCGTATTCCGCCCTTCGAGGGGCCGAGAGCTGTCGAATGCTGTACCCTGTAGCCGTCATAGACGTTCACTGAACCGTCGTCCATTTCGACAGGGATTGAGACTTTCACCATTCGTTCGGAATGACTCAGGATTGAGATTAAACGCTCGCTGAGTCCCATCTCGTCAGCCGCGCCGTAAAATTCCTGAAGTGCCGTGTTCAGTAACACATTTGAAGATTTCCGCCTTGCCTGCCGCATGATAATTAACCTCCCGTCAAATTAAACTTAGCTTTGTATTTCTCAGGGTCTTCCATGTACTCCCTGTATTTCTGCCTGAGACAGTTTCCGCAGGGACGGTATCCGGCCGCTAAAGCTGTCCTTTCGTCAGCGAAGAACACCCTGTGTTTCTCGTATGCTCCCGGAAAACGCCTTATCGTTGAAAGAGCTGAAGGACAGTCGAGCCGTCCGTAAATTTTCATTTTGCCGTTTCCTCCGAACTGTCCCGCTGTCTCCGATTCATAAATCTTTCCGTCCGCGCCGAGAAGTTTATAAACCTTCATTCTGTTTCATTTACGCCTCCTAGCCTAAAAAATAAACCCTCCTGAAATTTATTCAGAAGGGTCAGCGTTCACAACTGTCATCGCTTTTTGAATGTCTTTCGTGAGCCACGCTTCAACAGCTTTTTCAGCATGTTTCAGAACATCGGGTAAATGTTCCCGTTCGTTCCCGTCGAAATGCCCGAGAACGTAATTTATCATGCTTTCCGGAGCTTTTCCGATTCCGATTCTCAGTCTCGGAACATGCAAATCTCCTAACGCACCTAATATTGATGTCAGACCGTTATGACCTCCGGCACTCCCCTGAGCGCGAAGCCTCAATTTACCGAACGGCAAGGCCATGTCATCATAAATGATTAAGATGTCCTCATGCTCTATCTTGTAGAAATTAACCGCCTCGCTCACAGCTATACCGCTTGAGTTCATGAAGGTTAAAGGTTTCAGGAGAATAATATCGTTCCATTTCCAGAACTCGGAATGAAAATTCGTGCGCGGATTTCCCAAGCTGTTGTTGACGGCGAGAAAGTCAGCGCATAGCCAGCCCATGTTATGACGGGTGAAAGCATATTCAGTTCCCGGATTGCCAAGACCGGCTATGAGCCTCATGATTCTTACTTCTTCTCCTCTTCGTCAGCGTCTTCCTTCGCTGCCTTGCCCTTCGCTACGACTTCGACATCTGCCGCCGCTGTCTCCTCAGTTTCGGGTGCAGCGTCCTCAACGCCTCTTGACGTTACGACAATCGCTACTACTTCTTCAGGGTCAGCCAGTGCCGTTACGTTCTCAGGAAGCGCGAGATCTTTGACGTGAATAGCGTCGCCGATGTTGAGGCCGGAAACGTCAACAGTGATTACATCAGGTATGCTCATCGGGAGCGTCTCTACCTCAAGCTCGTGAACTGCCTCAAGAACGCCGCCGTCCTTAATGCCCTGCGAATCATCGCGCCCTGTAACCTCAACAGGAATGTTGACGGTGATTTTGCGTCCCCTGACAAGGTGCAGGAAGTCAATGTGAAGCGGCTGATCGGTCAGAGGGTGTCTCTGAGCCTCGCGGATAATGCAGAGTTCCTCGCGCCCGTCAGGAAGTTTGACGGTGAGACGTGTTGACTCCCAGCGTCCGGCGAGTATGCGCTCAATCTCGCGAGCGTTCACTTTTCCCAGAATGTTCGGGGAAATCTCAGGGCCGTAGATTACGCAGGGTACGTAACCCGAACGCCTGAGCCTTCCGTTTTCGCCTTTGCCCGTCTTCTCACGGGACTCCATCACTAACGTTACTATGTTCGCCATGAAAAAGGTATCTCCTTTGTTTGTGAATTTCGCGGGTAATTATAACAAAGAATGCCGATTATTTGCTTGCCGATTATCTGCCCGACTGCGCTATCTCCAGCTTTATGCTGTCCCTGCCGCTCGTGATGGTTAAGACCGCTTCACGGGGAGAAGTGCTGGTGTTCTCGACAACGTCAAACAGTATCTGCCTCTCGCTGCTGCCCGTAGCGTTCCCTGAAGTGCTGGTGAAGCGAAGCCACGATGGAATGTCCTTAATCGTCCAGTTGTCCTCAGCAAGGAGTGTGAACGCCTGCGAGCTTGCCGCTTTGGACGTGAACGCGAATGTCCTTTTGCTCACTGCGGTATGAGGAGGCTGAGCGAGCTTGAGAGAATCCCTCTTTGTGGTCGTGTACGTATAATCGAAGCGGTCATACGTCTTGAACCACTGGCGGCACTTGCCAAGGCAGATACCGTCCCCAACTGTGAATGTCAGGTTCATCTTCATGTTAGGGTTGTTCTTCCAGTAATTCCGATCTACTTCCCACATGAAATAGCTGTCGTACTGAAGCTGATTCCTCGAGGCGGTCTTCGCGTTTACGCCCTCCCAAGTATGCGCGCCTTCCGGTACGTGATGCCCGCCGCCGCCGGGAGTGTCCACGTCAGCATACCATTTCGCGCTCGCGGGATAATCCCTCATGCTGCTGTTTACGATACTGTACTCGCTGACTGTCCATGTCTTAGAGTTCGAGTACGTTACGCCGCCGCCAAGCTCTGCGGAAGGCCCGTCCTTGTTCACGCCGACTTTGCCGTTGATTGACCACGACATGCCCTCGCTGTAGGTCTCCGTGATGTTCGCATTGGCAGGAGCATTATGTATCAGAGCTACATCACTGGTGCTCATGCCTCCGCCGTCAATATGGAACTCAGTCCCGACATTCCTTGTGAACCCGTAAAGGTAGTTGCGGTAGTAGCCGTTGTACTCAATGACCGTGTCAGCAAAGTTCTTCGGCACAGTCGTAGTATTGCTTTCAACAATGTAGTAGTCCTTGCCGCTGTTGAACGAGTGTGCGGAGAAAATCTTGACGGATACGAAGTTGCTTCTTGTGCGCTTGAACTCGCTGCATGAGTAATGTACGCCATTGAATGTCGGGCCGTTTGTGTGGACGTTGGCGTAAGAGAAGTCGAATGTCTTTGTCTGTGCTTCACATATCCTCGCTAAGTCATTATCCGCCGCCCTGACCTGATAGCTCGCGGAAAATGCTGCGTTATTGTATGCTTCGACTGTAACATTTCCCAGCCACTTGAGGAAGTTCACCCAGCGTTCGATCTGGAGATCACGCGTTGTGTACTCTTTAGGCGCGACTTCGGCTTTCGGTTCCGTCTCTGTTTCGGGTTCTTCCGTTACGTCAGCGGAGACCTCTTCGAGATTGTACTCCTCCGAAGCGTTACCCGCGATTATGTCTCCCATTCTAGGCACGACGTAGACGAAAAGATTTCTCAGCCCGTCAGTCTTTACGCAGGCCAAGCTGTAAACCTCAAGGCTTCCGCTCTGCCCGAATGTGTCAGCGTCCTCAGACGAGAGTCCCAAGTCCGAACGCACCGTGTTGACGAGCGACTGGTCAGCCTCACCTATGACGATAATATCTCCGCTTTCGTAATGAGCAAGCAATTCGTCCTTGTTGTAGGGAACTTCGGGGTATTTCTCATCGCTGACCACATTCCTGAGAGTGTTAACGTACTGCATTGTTACAGAGCTGTCAGCCTTCCGCTCTATGAACTCCATTCTCAAAGCCAACATCTTGAATAGATCCGCTGATGTCAGGCGGTTAACCACCTCGTCCATCGCCTCATCGATATTCCAGACATCGCTCATTGTCAGGTTGGAGTCATCTGTCCCCCCCCCCCCGTTGCCGCTGTCGGGGTTGTAGCCCTCCTGAACGCCTCCGCCGCTTCCGCCGCAGCCGCCGAGAGTTACAGCCGCGAACAGCAGGCCGGCAAGAACCAGCCATGTAATGAATATATTACGCTTCATGATTTGAAGCCTCCTTTGTGTATTGTAAAATACTACAGTATTATAACAGATCCCCCCTGCCCGTAAATAGGCAAGGAGGAATTTTTTCATAATGCTTTGAAGTTTATGCTTTCTTCCCTGAGAACAGCTTTATCACCAGAGGCCACACAATCATAATGTAGAAAATCATCACGCTCTTCGAGACAAACTTGCCCAAGTGCGCCCCGAACATTCCTGACGATATACCGCCGAGATTCCAAATCATAAAGTGAAGCGGAATGAGTCCGATTAAGCAGAGAATTACTCCCTTAACGTTCCAGCCGGCAGGCTCGAATTTAATGAAGCGTCTCTCAATGTACCAGAACACCGCTAACGGCGCGAACGCTCCTGCATCTCCCCAAGCGTCAATCGTCATCTTCTTGGGGTCAACGAGAAGTTTACCGTCAACGTAATCCATCGGGTAGGGCTTGTACGTAACGTAAACTAGCGTCAATACCGACACAACCACGCAGACAATCATAACGAGGGTATCTTTTTCGGGGCGGCGGTCAACATAATTCAGCGTCCAGTGAGCTATATAGAGCGATAAAACTCCCAGAAGCAGCCCTACAATTACGTCCTGAGGCGTGTGAACTCCAAGATAGTTCCTTGCAAATCCGCTCACAAGTATCAGAACGACCAGAAGAAATCTGACAGCTTTGTTCTTTGTTACAGCGGCAAGTCCGCCGTATATCGGCGTGAACATCATGGTGTGTCCGCTGGGGAATGAATAACCTCCTGCTGTCTTTATCGCGTCTCCGGCAGGGACGATACTGGGGTCGCGAATCCACGGACGGTATATGCAGGCTGTGAGTTTGACAATCGAGTTAAGGGTCTGGCTTATTTTCCACGCGAAAAGAATGAAGAGTCCCTTTCTTTTGTTGATGCACCAGAAAACGAAAGCAGGGATAAGAAGTATATCCCTTACGCTGAAAAGCGACAGCTGTTCAAAGAACGGTGTCAGGGCATCATTCATGCTTACGCGCAAATCCTGAAGCCATAGAAGATAGGTTATGTCCATTTTGAAACCTCCTGAATCAATTTGAAATCCCCCTGCCTTTTGAGACTGGGGGATTAGTCTCTGTAAATTATACGCTAAAATCTCAAATTTTATTGAGTGTTTCGGTATCAATGAGCCTGTAATTTTTCTTTGCGTAATCCGAAGCCTTATGCCCTGAAAAATTCATAATCTCCCTGTCGGCTCCTGCGTTAATCAATGCGTCGACAACATCGTCATGATTGAACGAGGCCGCGTAAATCAAGGCAGTATTTCCGCTGTCGTCCTGAGCGTTAAGATACGCGCCGGCATGAATCAAAATCTCTACGGCCTCCGCAGTATTGCTCTGAGCCGCGAACATTAAGGGAGTTGCTGAGGATTTATTAGTTACGTTGACGCTCACGCCTGCCGAAACGGCTTCAGCGATTTCGTCCTCAGTTCCCGAACGGCATATCTTGAGGAAATCTTTTTGAAGGCTTAGTCTGTGAGCGATTAACGCGGCTTTGTCCTCCTCAGAATGCTCGGTGTTTTCCGGCTCCTGTATCTCGTAATATTCGGGTTCGTCTTCATTTTCGTATGATTCGGCTGACTGCTGACGGGTTTCATTTACGGCAGGCTGTTCAGTTTGAGGCTGTGAAAATTCTTCCTGCTGAGTTTCGCTTTCTACGGGCGTGTCAGCTTCGGGCTGTGAAATTTCCTCCTGCTGAATTTCGTTTTCTATGGGCGAGTCAGCTTCAGGCTGTGAAGTTTCCTTCTGATGAGTTTCGTTTTCTGACGGCGATTCAGTTTCGGGCTGTGAGATTTCCTCCTGCTGAGTTTCGTTTTCTATGGGTGTGTCAGTTTCAGGCTGTGAAGTTTCTTCCTGCTGAGTTTCGCTTTCTATGGGCGTGTCAGCTTCGGGCTCTGTAAATTCTTCCTGCTGAGTTTCGCTTTCTACGGGCGATTCAGTTTCGGGCTGTGTATTTTCTTCAGTCTCTTCTGGTTCATCTCTGAGAAGCCTCACTAAATCAGTACCGTTTAATTTCCTGTTAGTTACGGCGTAATCAGAAGCCTTCTTTCCGTCTGAATTAACAAGCTCAATATCCGCTCCGGCATCGTAAAGAGTCCTTACGGCTTCGGGGGTGCTGCTCATGGCCGCATACATTAAAGCTGTATTGCCCTTGTGATTCTGAGCGTCAAGTTCAGCTCCTGCCTCAATGAGAGCCTTTATTACCCTTGAATTTCTGTTGTACTGTGCGGCCATCATGAGGGCTGTAGTGTTGTTGCTGTTTGAGGCGTTAGGGTTAGCCCCCTCATCGAGAGCCTGAATGATTTTCTCGTAAGGCGCATTCTTGCAGAACAGTCTGAAATCTAAATCAGACATGGCCGGATTCTTTTGAGGAACCTTACGGTTCTGAGTGTCTTCTGAATTTGTATTCTGTTCTTCCTCAATGTCTCTTACTGAGAGCAGCATAGGGGGGTATTGAGTGAGGCTGAACCATTTTACTCTTGCAGTTGTCTCGTAACGTACCATTTTTTCGTTTTCCTCGCCGTTACGGTACATTCTCTTTCCGAGTTCTGAAGGGGGTATCCTTGCTTCGAGGCCGTCCTTTAGTTCAACGACTGCGCCGGTTGAGTTACTGAGGCTCTTTATTCTGACGTGAACGTTCTGCCCTATCTTGTACTTTGCATAGAGTCTTCCGAGCGATAAATTGTGATCCTTATCGGCCATGCTCAAACTAAGCGTAATGATTTCGGACTCGCAGTCTTTAACTTTGAAGACATATTTTCTTCCTGCACCGCATGATTTACCTTCGGGAACTTCATCGAACGGAACGTAAGCAGGAATCCTCCCTATAACCGCTGAATAACCCTCATCAATTTCGCCGGTGATTCTGGCTTTGACGATATAGCCCGGTTTCATGAAGAGCCTGAAAAGCCATTCGCAGAGGTTCAGAGCGTCATCAAGGAGTTTTTCGGCCTTAGCTTCGGAAGTGTATTCGGTGTTGTAACGTTCATGCAGTGCCTTATTCCTTGCGATTCTGAGTTCATGAAGGAGGTCTTTTCTCTCATCGGTGATGATATATTTTTCGGCTAGGACATCTATTCGGTCAACCTGATCTTTTTCGTGAGTCTCGATTCCGTTTCCGCTCATCAGACGGTCGGTAACAGCTTCGCCGATGTCGCCCAAGCAGATGAGGCAGTACCTTGTGTTAGTGTAAAGGTTATCTTCAGCTTCACGGCCTAATTCCGAGATGTTCATGAGAATCGGAACAGGCTTGTCGGGCGGAAAAAGGTCGGCGAGAAAACCGAATTTACCGTCAGCCTTTTCGGTTACGAACCATCTGCATAATTCTTCAGCGGTGAACATTAATCTTGAGCAGGCACTTTTAGAATCGCAGGAATCATTAGAAGCGTCATTTTTTATTTCGATGAGCGTGAGAATCTTCTGATATATGTTATCAGGAATTATCTTTTTTTGAATCAGGGCATTGAATTTTTCGGGGGTATCCGGGATATTATTTTTGCGGCAAAGGATACCTGTAATTATTTCCGCAATAAGTCCGAGATTCAAAAGACATATATTAGGGTCTGAAGCCATAGATTTTTCAGCCTTCCGCCCGTAATCAGAAAGTTTCGGGAACTGCTCGACAAGAAAATCAAATCTGCTCTGCATGAATTTTCTCCTAATGAATTTCTATGTATTTTATTACGGTTAGATTGTAACATTACAGGCAAGATTTACGATGATTGAATCGTTTATGAAATGATAGTGAATTAATGAGCGGTTCAGAAAACAAAGTATAATGATAAAATTCTCAGCAATTTCAGAAGGGGGATAAATTTCAATGAAAAAACTGATGCAAGGTAACACAGCGGCTGCAAGAGGATTATATGAGGCCGGCTGCTGTTTGGCATCAAGTTATCCGGGTACGCCCAGTACAGAAATTACGGAAGAACTCGCAAAATATAATGACGTTTATTCCGAATGGGCACCTAATGAAAAAGTAGCTATGGAAACCGCGTTCGGCGCGTCGCTTGCAGGGCGGCGGAGTTTCTGCGGAATGAAGCATGTCGGTCTTAATGTTGCGGCAGATCCTTTGTTCACGGTATCTTACACGGGCATTAACGCAGGTATGGTGATCTGTGTTGCCGATGACGCTGGTATGCACTCGTCCCAGAACGAACAGGACTCGCGCCATTACGCAAGAGCCGCTAAACTTCCAATGCTTGAACCTTCGGACTCTCAGGAGGCTTTGGACTTCTTCAAAAAGGCTTATGAGATTTCAGAGAGTTTCGACGCTCCCGTCATCGTCAAAATGTGTACGAGGATTGCTCATTCTCAGTCATTGGTTGAAACTGGAACTAGAACTGAAATTCCCGAACGCCCTTACGAAAAAAATATCGCTAAGTACGTAATGATGCCCGGCAACGCTATTAAACGCCACCCGTTTGTCGAGGAAAGAATTAAACGTCTTCAGGATTTCGCCGAGACTTCTGACATTAACCGCACAGACTCAGGAAATGACTCCTCAATCGGAATAATAACCTCCTCAACTTCATATCAGTACGTCAAGGAGGCATTAGGCGATAAATACCCAGTCTTGAAACTCGGAATGATATGGCCTATGCCCGACAGAATGATTAAGAATTTCGCCGGAAGCGTTGAACGTCTCGTGATTGTCGAGGAATTGGACGGTTTCATCGAGGAACACTGCAAAAGTTTGGGGCTTGAGTGCGAGGGTAAATCATTGTTCGGCTGTCTGGGCGAGTTAAGCCAGAATGTTATCGCCGAAAAATTAGGCTCTCCGAAAACTTCCGCCCGAAAGCTCGACAGCTCAGTGAAAATTCCTCCGCGTCCTCCCGTAATGTGTGCAGGCTGTCCGCACAGAGGATTATTCTTCACGCTGAACCAATTAAAATGCACAGTCTTGGGCGACATCGGGTGCTACACTCTCGGAGCTGTTGCTCCGCTCTCGGCTATGGATATGACGCTCTGCATGGGTGCTTCAGTGAGCGCGCTTCACGGTTTCAGCAAGGCAGGAGGCAAAAATGCCGTTGCGGTAATCGGCGACTCTACCTTCATGCACTCAGGTATGACCGGCCTAGCCAACATCGCTTACAATCAGAGCAAATCGACCGTAATTATCCTCGACAACTCAATAACAGGAATGACAGGCCATCAGCAAAACCCCACGACAGGACTGAACATCAAGGGCGATCCTGCAGGGAAAATTGACCTTGAGAGTCTTTGCAGGGCTATGGGGTTCAATCGTGTGAGAGTCGTTGACCCGTACAACCTCAAGGAATGCGAGGAGGCACTCAGGGAAGAACTCGCCGCAGATGAATCGTCAGTGATAATTTCGCGGAGGCCGTGCGCGTTGCTGAAACATGTGAAACACAATCCGCCGCTGAAGGTTGACCCTGACAAGTGCGTGGGCTGCAAGTCCTGCATGAAGATAGGCTGTCCTGCTCTGTCGATGAAGGACGGTAAAGCGCACGTTGACGAGACGTTGTGCGTAGGGTGCGGAGTATGTGAGCAGAGATGCAAGTTCGGAGCGTTCAAGGGAGGCAAGTAGCATGGCTGAAATGACCGCAGGGAATCAGAATGATATTTATGTCCGCAAAGATGTTTTTGACGCACGCATGGACAGAATGGAAATGCTGCTTGAGAAGACTACTCTTGAAATCAAATCGTATGTCGATAAGGCTGTGGGTGAACTAAGAGCGGAAATAATCCATAACAGAAACGACATACAAGTTTTAACCGCGCGAGTTGATTCTCTTGAGAATGTATTTTACTGGGGACTTGGCGGATTTGCTGTCATCATTGCGTCAGCGATAATAATTCCGAAAATGCTAGGTTTCCTCGAAAAACTTTTTCAGCCGTCAATAACCATTGAGGAGATTCAACGCCTCATTGACACAGCTATCACTACACGTTTCAGCGGAGGCGAATCGAAATGAAAACCAAAAATATAATGATAGTCGGCGTAGGCGGACAGGGCAGCGTTCTTGCAAGCAAATTACTCGGCCATCTCCTGACCTCACAGGGCTATGATGTAAAAGTCTCGGAGGTTCACGGAATGAGCCAGCGCGGAGGAAGCGTAGTAACTTACGTCCGTTACGGCGACAAAGTATATTCCCCCGTAATCGACAAGGGCGAAGCGGATTTCATTGTGTCGTTTGAGCTTCTTGAGGCCGCGAGATGGATTGAGTACCTCAGCCCCGAAGGTCAAATCGTAATGTCAACACAGCAGATTGACCCCATGCCCGTATTAACTGGAGCGATGAATTACCCTGATAACCTCCTCAATGAGATTCAGAAATCGGGCGCAAAAGTTGACGCTCTCGACTGCCTCAAACTTGCAGAGCAGGCCGGAAGTTCAAAGGCCGTAAACCTCGTGCTTCTTGGGCGTCTGTCGCATTACTTCACGGATATTCCCTCTGAGGCATGGCAGGAGGCTATTACCTCATGCGTACCCGAAAAATTCCTCGAACTCAACAGGAAAGCGTTTGATTTAGGGAAGAACGCATAGATTTAACACAAAGAAGGTTTTATTGTTATGGAAAAGTATTATCAGCCCGAAATTGAGACAATGCCCCATGAGAAAATTCATGAGCTTCAGAATGAGCGTCTCTTGAAACAGGTTCGACACGTCTGGGATAACGTTCCTTATTACCGCAAAAAAATGCAGGAAAAAGGATTAACCCCTGACGACATTAAATCAATGGACGATTTGCACCTCCTGCCGTTCCTGACAAAAGCAGACCTCCGAAACGCTTACCCTTACGGCCTCATGGGCAAGCCCCTCAAGGACTGCGTGCGAATCCAGTCAACCTCCGGCACAACCGGTCAGAGAGTCGTGGCGTTCTACACTCAGAACGATATTCACATCTGGGAAACAATGTGCGCCCGTGCAATCGTTGCGGCCGGCGGAAGCAATGAGGACGTTGTTCAAGTCTCGTACGGCTACGGGCTGTTCACTGGAGGGCCGGGACTCAACGGCGGAAGCCATCTTGTCGGTTCGCTCACAATCCCCGCATCATCAGGGAACACCGACAGGCAGATTATGTTCATCAAAGATTTATCGGCGACGATTCTTTGCTGCACGCCCAGTTACGCCGCGTTTATCGGTGAGCGAATGAAGGAAATGGGAATGTCCCCTGATGATATACCGTTGAAGGCCGGAATTTTCGGGGCTGAGGCATGGAGCGAAAGCATGAGGCGCGACATTGAGGCTACAATGGGCATAAAGGCTTACGACATTTACGGGCTGACGGAACTTTGCGGGCCGGGCGTTTCGTTCGAGTGTTCGGATCAGAAGGGTATGCACATCAATGAGGACTACTTCATCGCCGAAATCATTGACCCTGAAACCGGCGAGGTCTTGCCCGAAGGAAGCACCGGCGAATTAGTCTTCACGACTCTTGAGAAGGAAGCATTCCCCTTGATACGTTACAGGACGAGGGACATAACCAGCCTTACGCATGAGCCGTGTCCCTGCGGAAGGACTCACGTCCGAATGACGAAGCTCAAGGGCAGGACTGACGACATGTTAATCATCAGGGGCGTAAACGTCTTCCCGTCTCAGATTGAAACGGTACTGCTCAATCAGGGATACCCTGCGAACTACCAGATTATTGTTGACAGGGTGAACAACACTGATACTCTCGATGTCAGAGTCGAAATGACTCCAGAGATGTTCACTGATAATCTCGGTGTTGTGAACCAGAGGC
Organism: Synergistaceae bacterium; assembly: GCA_017470485.1. Taxonomy (GTDB): domain Bacteria; phylum Synergistota; class Synergistia; order Synergistales; family Aminobacteriaceae; genus JAFUXM01. Next base: position 132,699 of record JAFUYQ010000016.1, on the reverse strand, counting down.
AGGCCAAACTTGTTGAAGGTCTGCGCTCAATGTTAGGATTGACCGCGAAAGTAACGCTTGTTGCTCCTAAAACGATAGTGCGTTCGGAGGGCAAAGCGGTTCGAGTAATCGACAACAGAAAAATATAGAAAGGGTGAATGTGAATGAGCGTTAAACAGATTTCAGTGTTTCTTGAGAATCGTCCGGGCTGCCTTCACGAAATGACTAAGGCACTTGCCGACGCGAAAATAGATTTGCGCGGACTGTCTTTGGCAGAAACTAGCGATTTTGGAATCGTCAGGTTAATCGTTGATGATGTCATGGGGACAGCAAGCACGTTAAGGGACGCTGGATTTGTGGCGAGCCTCACGGACGTTCTAGCGGTTGAAGTCCCGAACGTTCCGGGCGGATTGAACAAGGTGCTTGAGGTTCTTGACGGTGCAGGGGTGAATGTCGAGTACATGTACGCGATACTCGGCAACAAAAAATCTGACACAGCCTACATGATTTTCCGGGTGAACGACAACGCAAGGGCATCGTCTGCGCTTACGGGTTCAGGCGTAAAGCTCATGGGTGCTGAGGAGTTATCAGCACTTTAAGAATTGAAAAGCTGAAAGGCTGCTGCTGTTGCTTTGACGGCGGCGGCCTTTTATAATCTTCGGAAACAAAAAACTTTCTGGGGGCATGAAAAATTCATGAGCATAAAGCAGATTTCAGTGATACTTGACGAACAGTCAGGAACTTTCAGCGGAATGGCTAAAGTTCTTTCGGACAAGAATGTTGAGATGAGGGCATTAACACTTTACGAGGCCGGAAATTTCCGTGTTGTGCGAATAATTGCCGATAATGTTCTCTGGGCGACATCAGCGTTATGGGAGGCCGGATTTACGGTTGACACGGCTGACGTTGCGGCGGTTGAAATTCCGGACGAGGAGGGCGGACTTTCGAGGGTTCTTAACGTTCTTGAGAGGGCAGGAATTGAGATAAAGTACATGTATCCTGTTCTCAGCCGTAAAAAAACGGTCTCACTAGGCGGAGGGATTCCGATGTTTGTCTTCAAGTTTGAAGATGATGAAAAGGCAAGTGAAATTCTAAGGCTAGAGGGTATAAAAGTTTTGAGGCAGGGCGACCTTTCTGAATTATAGAGTGAGTGATAAAATACGCGCAAGCATTTTAATTTTCGGGAGGTAACAGGTCATGAAGAGTATAAAGTTACGGGCGTTACTGGGGTTCATAATGGTTATGGTGTTTGCGGTATCAGCGTTCGGAGGCGCGCAGGATTTCGTTCTGGTCAACAACACGGGCTATGACATATACATCATCAACATCAGCCCCACCAACACTAACGACTGGGAAGAAGATGTACTCGGGTCAGATATTCTTGAGAACGGCGACAGCGTAACAGTGCGTTTCGGTGTAGGAAACACAAGGTACTGGGACATTCAGGCGGTTTTCAAGGACGAGTCATCAATCTCATGGTACAAGATTGACCTTCTCGAAACTTACACAGTAACTTTGAACGGAGACGGTTCAGCAACCCTCGAATAACCGAAAAAATTTCCCCCTGTCAGCGAATAGCAGGGGGGATTAATTTTTTTTTTTATGCTTTTAGATTTCTCAATAGTTCCTCATTATTCTTGGCTATTTGCTCTTCTATCAGACGTTTCACATCTTCCAGAGTTACTGACGGCGCAGATTTTCCCCAGCTATGGAGTTTGTCAAGCAGTTTCGGCCACGCTATTATCAATCCGATTGCCACTAGCCACAGGTATATTCCGTTCCGCAAGTCATCTATCCTCTTGTCCAAGCTGTCCATACGCTTGTCTATTCCGTCAATCCTAGCTGATAATGATGATGCAATGCCGTCTAAACGCTCTGACAATCTTATTACATGATTTGACAGTTCGTTGATGTCTTTCCGTTGAGCTTTTTGTTCCTCTCGAAAGTCCTTCATATTACTGCGTAGTTCATTAATTTGTTCTTTTTGTTCTTCGCGCTGTAATTTCATTTGCTCAATTATCAAATCCAGCTTGGCGTTTATTCCCTGCATATTCGCATCGTAAACATCTTTCCTCACGTAAATACTCATGTCCTCCGATACTGCCCCGAAACTCGCGCCAACCATCATTAAAAACATCACTAGCGTAGTTATAATATTATTCATTAATTTATCACCACCTTCAGGAATTACATTTTACACTATTCCAAGAATCCCCGAAGCGTTCCCGAAAAATATCATTCCCTTTTCCCACTCGCTCAACGAAAGAGACATTACAGTCTTGACAGTCTCACTCTGCGAGGCCCACGGCGAATCCGTCCCGAAAAGAACATTCTCGCTTCCGAAAATCTTGACCATCTCAACAAATTCATCATCACTGAGCATTCTGCACTCGTCGTCATTACAGTAGTAACCGTCCCCGTTGGGAATGAACCTTCCGAGCGAGAACGCCGAGTCGAAATAAATTCCCTCTCTTCCGGCAAAGAGCCTCAATGCGTCATTCCAGCACCGCCACCCTCCCATGTGCGCGAGAATACCCCTTACGCTTCCGGCCATGTCCAGTGCCCGTGAAATTCTTTCGGGCAAAGCGAAATCATTTTCGGGAAAGCCGATGTCCCAGCCTGCGTGAATCATAACAGTTAATCCTGCTTCACCGGCTCTCTTGAGAATTTTGACGTAACGTTCATCATCAACAGGCACTCCCTGATAGACAGGGTGAATCTTAATGCCTCTTATTCCTGCCTCCGCAAGCCTATCCAATTCCTCAACGCACTCAGCAAAATCAGGGTGAATGCCTCCGAACGAATATATCCCTGTTCTTTCTGCCTCCGCGTTAATTGCTATGGCCGTGTCGTTTATCTTCCTGACCTGTTCAGGCTTGGTAGCTACGGGCTGAATGACTGAGACATTTACGCCTGATTCTCTCATTGAGGCGGCAAGCCCCCCGACAGTACCGTCAGTGAACGCTCTCGTGTGGCTTTTGCTGCTCAAAGCTGTGATTGCACGTCCAGCGATTCTGTCGGGGAATGTGTGAGTGTGAAAGTCAATAATCCTATTCGTCATCGCCGAGCGCACGCGACTGCCTCACTGTTACAGTCCTTGTGTAGCATGAGAACGCGTCATCAACGAATGAACGTTCAGGCTTCGGGGTAATGAGGCTGACGACTGGGACAATCACGAAACCGGCAAGCATACAGAAAGCACCTGCGTTAATTGGTGAGCGCAAGAGTTCGGGAAATTCCGGCCTCACGAAAATGTTAGCGGTCATTACGACGCTTGAGAAAATGAAATTGACCCAGCATGAAAATTTTGTTACGCCCTTCCAGTAAAGACTGTACATGAACGGCGCGAGGAATGCTCCGGCCAGTGCGCCCCATGAGACTCCCATTAATTGAGCTATGAAAGTTACGTTCGAGCTGTATTGAATGAGGGCTAGAATGACCGACACAGCTATGAATATTACGATAAGGACGCGCATTATTAAGAGCTGTTTTTTCTCGTCCATGTCATGAATAACATGGTCTTTGAGCAAATCGAGCGTTAATGTTGAACTTGAGGCGAGGACGAGCGATGACAAAGTTGACATTGAGGCCGACAGAACGAGAATGACCACTACCGCAATCAGAATGTCAGGAAGATTCGAGAGCATTACGGGGATAACAGAGTCATAGCCTTCAGAAGGTACGCCGATTCCAGACGGGTCAAGCTGAGATGTAAAGAGTCTTCCGAAACCGCCCAAGAAGTAACAGCCTCCTGCAACAACGAGGGCGAACAATGTCGAAATCACAGTGCCTTTAGTGATGTCGCTCTCATTTTTGATTGCATAGAATTTCTGAACCATCTGAGGAAGTCCCCAAGTACCTAAGCTGGTAAGTATTACGACTCCGAGAAGATTAACGGGGTCAGGCCCGAAGAATGACGCGAAAATTCCGGGTGATTTAGCGAGTGAAGTAGCTGCATTGGGGTCAGAAATCTGAGCGATACCGGCTAATGCTTCAGTAAATCCTCCCTTGCTCTCAAGGACTGCAACGATAACGGCAACTATTCCGATTAACATTATTATTCCCTGAATGAAATCGTTAATCGCTGTGGCCATGTAACCTCCGGCGACGACATATATACCAGTCAGAACGGCCATGATTATGACGCAGACGGAGTAATCGACGCTGAACGCCATTCCGAAAAGACGGCTTAACCCGTTGTAGAGCGAGGCAGTATAAGGAATGAGGAAGATGAAGCAGATTATTGAGGCGGCGATTTTGAGGGCATTGCTTCTGAAGCGTTTGCCGAAGAAATCGGGCATAGTTGCGCTTGAAAGGTATTGGCTCATTATTCTGGTTCTTCGTCCGAGAACTGCCCAAGCCATTAACGAGCCTATGAAAGCGTTTCCGAGTCCAGCCCAAGTGGCGGCGATTCCGTAACGCCACCCGAACTGGCCTGCATACCCAACGAAGACTACTGCCGAGAAATAACTCGTGCCGTAAGCGAACGCTGTCAGCCACGGGCCGACCGAACGTCCTCCGAGAACGAAGCCGGTAACGTCAGTGGAATGTTTGCGGCAGTATAACCCTATGCCGATCATGACGCTGAAGAAGAGAAGCACTAATATAATTTTGATGAGCATGATTTTGTCTCACTTCCGAAAAATTTTTTACCGCGAAAGATTAAACCTCAAGCCATGCAAAATCAACACTCATAAATGAACGTCTGAAATATAAAAAGAACTTCCGGATTTTTCCGGAAGCTCTATGGTTATCGGGGTCTTAATAAAAGAACTTAGCTCCACCACCAGGACTCGAACCTGGAACCTAATGATTAACAGTCATCCGCGCTGCCGATTGCGCTATGGTGGAACGCAACAAAAGGAATTTTACCCCTTACCCCCTGTTTTTGTCAACAGCCCTTAGCGTATAATACGAAAATAATTTCAAAAGGAGGCTTTCATAGTGAGGCGCAGAATTTTAACCGGCATAATAATCTTCATCTTAATTTCCGCCGGAATAGCATATTCAGATTTCGGGAGTTTTTCGGGAAATTCGGATTACAGCAGTTCAAGTTCGAGTTCTTCGTCATCGTCAAGTTCATCGTGGGGTGATTCATCGTCAGGCTCATACTCTGACAGCTACTCGACAAGAACCAGAACAAGACGCACCGCTCCAGAATACAACATGGGCGGAAACGTCAACTTCATTCCGACAGCAGGGGTAAGATCGCCGTCAAATTATGATGATGACGATGATTTCAGCGAAATCGGAGGGGTAGTATTCGTATTGGCGGTTTTTTTCATTTTCTGGCTCATAATCAGCAGGAACAGCAAGAAAAAACGCAACATCATCAACGTTCAGGAAAACGTGAGAATACTCCGTCCGATGAGCGAATATCTTGAGCTTGATCCGCAGTTTGACGAGGAAAGAATCAAGACGTTAATGTCAAATCTTTACGTTCAGATGCAGGAGACGTGGCAGAAGAAAGATATTTCAAGCCTGAGGCCGTACATGACGGATAAATTCTTCACGCAGATGGACAATCAGCTTGAGCAGTTCAGGAAGCTGGGACGGACGGATTACACTGAGAGGATAGCTGTTCTGAACGCCGGACTTGTCGGCTGGAGGCAGTCGGCAGGAATGGACTACATAACCGTGAGTTTATCGTCAAGGATTGTTTCGTATGTTCTTGATGACAGGACAGGGGAATTGATTTCGGGCGACAGGAAGCGCGAGAAGTTCATGGAGTATGAGATTGAACTTTGCAGGAAATCGGGAGTGATTACCTCGCCTGAGGCTGACGGAACGAAAGCTGAAAGATGTCCTCACTGCGGTGCGCCGATTAACCTCAATGCCTCCGCTAAGTGCGAATACTGCGGAAGCGTGATTACTTCGGTGAACAGTGAGTGGGCTGTATGCGGTCTGAGAGGTATTTCACAGAGGACAGCGTGAGGAAATTTTGCCCCCGCAGGCTGGAATGTCTGCGGGGATTTCAATCATAAAGAGGTGATAATCATGGAAGCAGTATTAGAAAGACCGAAACAGAAATACAAGTTTGACCGTAAGCTGGGTGATGAAGAGATTGAGGAGCTTGTCGAGAATTACGACTATACTCCGGAGTATGAAGATGACGACGGGGAAATATGGGACAGGTTCGGCAATCCAACAGAGGCTACTATAAGGGCAAGATATGAGGCTGTTCACGGTATAGGAGAAGGCCCTATGACGCTTGACGAGTTCGATGATTTGCTTGATGAGTGGCGCAGAGAGGCAGACGATGAGGAAGCTCAAATACAGAACGTTATATAAGCATGATTTCAAGCGGGAGTACAAGGGAATATACCGTATACTTTTGAAGGAGGGCGGAGAACTCGACTACATTGTGAAGGCACTCGCGAATGACATACCGCTTCCGCCTAAATATAAGGATCATTCGCTTCGTCATAATTGGGAAGGTTCAAGGGAATGTCATATTAAGCCTGATTTTCTGCTTGTATATACGCTTGAAGGAGAAGACTTGCTGATACTTGAAAGGCTTGGAACGCACTCAGAGATTTTCGGACTGTAAGCACATATCACTCGAATAACTCTGCTCGAAGCTGCAAATATTCCGGCTTTGAGCAGAATAATTTTTTGTAAAGTGCAGTGTGTTCTTCTTTCAGTCTTTGTAATGCTTTTTTAATTTCCGGGCTTGTTCTGAAGTCTGGAACTGTTAAAATCTCATCACTGCGTTCATTCTTATTTCGAGCCAAGTGATTGCATAATTCTTCCCATACATCTGAACGTTCAAAAACTTCCGTGAATAATTCTTTCCCGTACATAATGTGAATATTTATGCCGTTCAATGACTCTGAGCTTGCCCGTTCAATGTAATACTTCTTATTCTTTTTTAGACCGTCATCAATAAACCACATCACAGCAGTAATAACGCATTCAGGGTATATCTTTCTCAAGGCTGAATATTTTTTGCAGAAATTATCATATTGTCCGCGCTTCTTTGTACTGTCATGGTCATCACGTATTTTCTGCTCTATAAGATAAATTCTGTTACCTTTTGAAAAGAGCTGGTCGGCTTCAAGATCATCTGAAATTTTTTTGTCTATATTATCGTAGCCCATCTCGGCGATATACCACGTAATAATATCTTCCATGAAGTCGCCGAATTTTATTTCTCTGCTCTGAGTAACATTCTGGATTAACTTTGTGCGCGCATTGCTGACTCTGAATATGCCTGTATATCTCTTAGGATTCTTTATGACTGTGATTAAAAGCTCATAATAGAATTCATCGTCAGACTTTATTTTATCGTTAAGTTCATTTGCAAAATTTTCGTATTTTTTAATCATGGGATAATTATACCAATACAAAATTTCATGAAGAGGTACTAAAATGCAAAACGTAATCATAAACTCCGACTCCCTTACCGAACTTCCCCGCCTCCCCTCCGAGTCAATCGACCTGATTTTTGCCGATCCTCCATACTACATGCGGACAGAAGGAGTCCTTTACCGAACGGAGGGCACGGAGTTTCAGGGCTGCAACGACTCTTGGGACAAGTTCGACTCACTAGAGGACTACGAATCCTTCACTATCCAATGGCTTACTGAATGCCGCAGACTCCTCAAGCCCTCCGGCTCAATCTGGGTAATCGGCTCAATGCAGTGCATATACACAATCGGTTCGGCCATGCAGAAATTAGGCTACTGGCTCATCAACGACATCGTATGGCACAAGACAAACCCTACCCCCAACTTCATGGGTACTCGTCTCAACAACAGCCATGAGACTTTAATCTGGGCGGTAAAGGACAAGCATTCAAAATTCACGTTCCATTACAAGACCGCTAAGGCTCTAAATTCCGAAGCGTCAGGCCGTCAAATGGGTTCAGTCTGGCGATTCCCTGTCTGTTCGGGTAACGAACGCCTCAAAGATTCAAGCGGTCATAAACTCCATTCCACCCAAAAGCCCCTCGCCATGCTTGAACGTATAATCGCAATTTCATCAAACATCGGCGATACCGTCCTTGACCCTTTCGCCGGAACTATGACTACCGCAGCAGCAGCAAAAAAACTCGGACGAAATTACATCATGATTGAGCGCGACAAAACTTACTGCTCTTACGGTGCTGAAAGGCTCAAGAATATTGCTTTCGAGGATTCTGAAATTTCACGGGCTGAATTTGATGTCAAGCCTCAGCGCGTCAGAATGTCCGAAATGATAAAGGCAGGCTGCTTTAAGGCAGGCGAAAAATTCCTGCTTAATGACGGTATCGAATACGCTGAATTACAATCGGACGGTAAACTTCTTTATAACGGCAGGATTATTGATATGCACACCTGCGCGGCACTCGCTAAAAATCTCAGGGCTAAGCGCGTGAACGGCTTCGATTTCTGGTATGTTCTCCGTGAAAATGAACTTGTCAGTATTAGAATAATACGCGAAAATTATCGTAACAATAATAAGGAGGAATAATCATGCGTAAAATTCTTGCGGTTTCAATTATGTTCGTTGTTATGTGCGTTTCAGTCTGCGAGGCTGCTTCAAAGTTCGTCGTTTTTCCCACAGTCGGAGTTTGTACGGGGTCTTACGTTCGTTACCGTGCCAATCCCGACACCGAGTCCGACATCTGGGGCCGCCTCAGCGTCGGCGAGAAAGTTCTTGTTGCCGGTCAGACAGCAGTGAACGGTGAGATATGGTACGAAATTTTGCCGAAGAACGCGCAGGACTCGGCGTTTGTGTTCGGGAAGTATCTTGTCCCGTATTATGACAGGGAAATCCAGCAGTCTCCGGTCGGCAAGATGATGATCGAGATATTGCAGACTTACGCGCCATACCGGGACGATGATTACTACGATGAAGACAATTCGCCGGAGGTAAAGCGATTTTACGGCGATGACGGCTGGCTGGTGAAGGTTGAGGCGTGGAATCCCGGCTGTAATTTCGGTGAGATTGAAATCGGCGACAATGTCAGCAAGCTCACGGAAATTCTCGGTGAGCCTGACAGCGAGTCCAGTTCGGAATGGAGATATATAGCCGGTGAGTTCGGGAGCATCACGTTCAGGATAAAGAACGGGAAAATTACGCGCATGATTTTCGATGAGTAGTGCGCAAAAAATCCCCCGTAAGTCTTCATGACCTGCGGGGGAATTATTATTCTGCGTGTTTTCCGGCTGTCGATTAATACATACCGTCCATACCGCCCATTCCGCCGGGCATTGCGGGGGCAGCGTCTTTCTTTTCGGGCTTGTCGGCAACGATTCCCTCAGTTGTGAGAACCATAGCTGCGATTGAGCCGGCGTTCTGGAGTGCCGAACGTGTAACCTTTACGGGGTCAATGATTCCTGCGGCTACCATGTCGGTGTACTCGCCTGTTGCGGCATTGAGGCCGTGTCCGATTTTCTCGCTTCTTACTCTCTCTACTACTACATCACCCTGATAGCCTGCGTTCTCTGCAATGAGGTATAACGGGGCTTTGAGAGCGTCAAGAACGATTCTTGCACCGGTCTTTACATCGCCTGATAACTTCTCGACAAACGGCTCAAGGGCTGTAGCGCAGTTGAGAGCTGCCACACCGCCTCCGGCCACGATACCTTCCTCGACTGCGGCGCGTGTTGCGTTGAGAGCGTCCTCGATACGGTGCTTGAGTTCCTTCTGCTCAGTCTCAGTCGCTGAACCGACCTGAATTACTGCGACTCCGCCGACTAATTTCGCGAGTCTCTCGTGAAGTTTCTCTTTATCATAATCTGATGTTGAGTCCTCGATTTCCTTGCGGATCTGACCGGCGCGGTGTCTGATTTCTTCGGGATTGCCTGCGCCCTGAGTAATGGTGGTGTCCTCTTTGGTAATGCGTACTTTCTTGGCGCGTCCGAGCATTGAAAGCTCAGTGTTCTCGAACTTCATACCGCGCTCCTCGCTGATTACCTCGCCGCCGGTAACGATGGCGATGTCCTGAAGCATTGCTTTTCTTCTGTCGCCGAAACCGGGTGCTTTGACTGCCGCGACCTGCATTACTCCGCGAAGTTTGTTGACAACGAGTGTTGCAAGAGCTTCGCCCTCAACGTCCTCAGCGATAATTACCAGCGGTTTGCCGGTCTGTACAACCTTTTCGAGAACGGGAAGAAGGTCTTTAATGTTGCTGATTTTCGCGTCATGAATGAGGATATAGGCATCGTCAAAACTTGTTTCCATTCTGTCGCTGTCAGTTACCATGTAGGGGCTGATGTAGCCTTTGTCGAACTGTAAGCCCTCGACCATTTCGAGAGTTGTGCCGACTGTCTGGCTGTCCTCGATGGTGATAACGCCGTCCTCGCCTACTTTGGCCATAGCCTCAGAGATGAGCGCGCCTACTGCTGAATTGTTAGCTGAAATTGAAGCTACCTGCTCGATTTTCTCTTTCTCTTTGACGGGTGTTGACTGCTTCTTGAGTTCCTCGACAACGAAGTCGATAGCCTTCTCGATTCCCTGACGCATTAACATGCCGTTTGCACCGGCGGCAACGTTCTTCATGCCCTCGCGGATAATTGCGCGCGAGAAAATCGTTGCTGTTGTCGTACCGTCTCCGGCGATGTCGTTGGTCTTTGACGCTACTTCCTTGAGGAGCTGTGCGCCTGCGTTCTCGAACGGGTCTTCAAGCTCGATTTCCTTAGCGATGGTAACACCGTCATTGGTAATCATGGGTGAGCCGAATTTCTTTTCGAGTACAACGTTTCTGCCTTTAGGGCCGAGAGTAACGCCTACTGTGTCAGCAACCTTGTCAATACCTCTGAGCATAGCTCTTCTGGCTTCTTCGCCGAATGAAAGTATTTTAGCCATAATAATAATCTCTCCTTCTTACTTCTCCACTATTGCGAGGACATCGCGCTCGCTGAAAATAACGAGGTCTTCACCGTCAACTTTAACTTCAGTGCCTGCGTATTTGCTGAAAATAATTCTGTCTCCCACTTTGACTTCAACGGGCTGTTTCTGGCCGTTGTCAAGAATTTTGCCGGTACCTACAGCGAGGACTTCGCCCTCAGTGGGTTTTTCTTTTGCAGTGTCGGGAAGGAATAATCCTCCTTTAGTTTTTTCTTCGCGCTCAAGAACTTTTACAACTATTCTGTCGCCTAACGGTTTAAGTTTCATGATTCTGATTTGCCTCCTCTGGCTTTAATGGCACTCAATCAAAAAGAGTGCTAACTGAACAACGCCGGAAATATTAAACCTGTAACCTGAAATTTGCAATAGTTATTTTTACTTAGGGATTAAAAAAACTCCCGTATTCTTCGGGAGGCGTTCAATGCTATGAAAGTTTAACGGCAAATGACTTCCCAGTTTTTGCGTCCGGTGTACTGCTGCCAGTATTTCTCAGCGAGAATTTCCGGCGCGCATGAAGAGCCTTGAGTTATAACGCTGCAAACCGTGAGCAGGCCGAGAAAGATTCCGCGTTCCTTCGTTATCGGGTGAAGTGCCTGAACCATAGCCCGAAGTGCCGCCTTGTCCATCAAGACAGGAGTCCCGAACTCGCTCACCGCATGATTTATTTTCCCTCCGTAATCTTTATGTGTCCTTCAGGGTATCTCGCCCCCGTTATGGTTATGCTGTCAAGTTTCTCGCTCATCTCTAAAAGCTCCTGAGGAGTAAATGAGATTCTGAGGCTTCCCAAATTTTCCTCAATGCGTGAAATCTTCTTTGTTCCCGGAATAGGTACTATGTGTTCTCCCTTAGACATCACCCACGCTATAGCTATCTGGGACGGAGCGGCATTCTTTTCCTTAGCGAGGGCGTTGACGTAATCGGCAAGCTCAAGATTCTTCCTGTAGTTATCGCCCTGAAATCGTGGAATTGACCGGCGAAAATCATTTTCAGGAAGTTCAGTGTTCTTGTTCATCGCTCCCGTGAGAATACCTTTTCCCAGCGGCGAAAACGGAACAAACCCTATACCAAGTTCATTAAGAACGGGCATAATCTTCTTCTCCGGCTCACGGAAAAACATGGAGTATTCGCTCTGTACGGCAGTTACAGGACACACAGAATTTGCGCGTCTTATGATGTCTGCCCCTGCTTCCGAGAGTCCAAAGTAAAGGACTTTTCCCGCGCTTATTAATTCGCTGACAGTTTCAGCAACTTCCTCAATCGGTATTTTCGGGTCAACCCTGTGCTGGTAATAAAGGTCTATATGATCTGTGTGCAGACGTTTCAACGAGCCTTCCACTGCCTTGCGTACCGCTGAAGGGCTGCTGTCAAGACCGAACGGCTTATCTCTGTATGAGCTGGCATCTTCAGGAATGTTCCAGCCGAATTTTGTCGCTATGACCACTTTGTCGCGGTATGGCCTGAGAGCTTCACCGACAAGTTCCTCGTTCTTGTAGGGCCCGTATGCTTCTGACGTGTCGAAAAAGTTTATGCCGAGTTCAACCGCACGTTGTATTACCCGTATTGCTTCGGACTTCTCCGGGAACGGCGGGTAACTTTGAGAGAAGCCCATGCAGCCGAGACCTATTGCCGAAACTTTGAGACCGCGCAAATATCTGTGTTCCAAAAGATATACCTCCGTGTGAAAAATTTTATGCTGAGATTATGCACGAAGAAGCATTTGCTGGGAAGACACTGAAATATTAAAATAGTTTTAAGCAAAAATTAAAACTGAAGGAGTAATGCCGATTGAATGACAGAGAGATTAAAGCATTTCTTACGGCTGCGGAAAAAGGAAGTTTCCTAAAAGCTGCTGAGGAGCTTCATGTTACTGCCGTTTCAGTGATGAATCTTGTGAACTCCCTTGAGAATACTGTCGGCGTTAAACTCTTTCAGCGCACTCCCAGAGGCGCAAAGCTGAATGCCGCAGGTGTGTCTTTCCGTGATGACATGAAGTCGGTAGCAAGCATGATCGACTCTGCAGTAAAAACAGCGCGGAAAATATCGGAATCTGAGAACAGGACTATAAGTATAGGCACATCACTGCTACGGCCTTGCAAAATACTTGTTGATATGCTTTCGGAAGCGGAAAGTTTCAGGGAAAGGATTAACATTGTCCCTTTTGACGACTCTCCGCCGGTGCTTGAAAATATTCTTTCGTCTGTCGATTGTTTCGTAAGCCCATGTGACTCTGAGGAATGGCGGAGAAAATACAGCATTCTCGTTATCGGAAATATCCCATGCCGTATAGCAGTACCAAGAGAACACAGGTTAGCCGGAAAAAAACTTCTCTTGTGGGACGACCTGAACAATGAAAAAATAATGCTCGTAAAACGCGGTGTATCTCCGGTGCTGGACATGATAAGAGATGAGATAATAACATCACGTCCGGAAATTACGGTGATTGATATTCCCAGCCTTTACGACACGTCTATATTCAACCGCTGCGCCGAAGAATGCTGCCTCATGGAAACGCTTGATATATGGTCAGACATTCACCCTTCAATTATCACGCTGCCTATGCAATGGAAGTATGATATGCCGTTCGGAATAATTTACCCCAAAAATCCATCTCAGGCACTAAAGACATTTATCGCAAAAATAGCAGGAATCTTGAAAAAGCATGTATCTTAATACTTGAAGTACTAGAAAAAATCCTGCTCCTTTCACATGGAGAAGCAGGAAATTTACCTTCATAATTACTTCTTCTTTCTCATCATCAGCGCAAGAACAACAGCCAGTCCCCCAAAACCTGAACTGCAGCCGCCGGACGAAGCACTTGCGACCCCCGAACCGCTGGAGCTGCCTGCGCTCCCGTAGATTATGTCCGTCAACGGGTACTCTTCTCCGTGAACCAGAAGAACGAACCCGATACCGTCCTCAAGATACATCGGGTTGATTCTGAAGTGCAGCTTGTGTTCCTCGCCGGGTAAAATGTCAAAGTTAGCGTTCACGAACACCAGCCCTATATCCTCGTCAGTTACCGCTGATACGTCCTTGCTCTTTGCTTCAGGCTTGAGCTTGTAGCCGATGAGTCTCGCCTCAGTCATTACGTATTCGCCGCCGTACTCAAGCTCAACTTCAACAGGCACAGGCTTAGTCGCCCCGTCAACCTTCTGTTTGATGAAGTCCTCAAGGTCAAGGCCGTCCGCTTTCACCCAGTGAACATAGGGGAATGCAGAACCGTCTGAAGCCGCCGCGTGAAACTCTGCGTTCTCCAGCTCGGTGCGGTCAAATGTGAGACTGTCTGAAGCCGCGACTCCTATCCTCCAGTAGCCCATGTTGTTGCCGCCGTAGTCGATGATGTCTCCGCTTGCGTTGCGCCTGTTCTCGTGGACTTCATCAATCGCGTTGTCGGGGTCAATCTCAGCGAAAAGATAATATATTCCATCATCAATATTCGGTGTCCATGTGAACGTTGCGTACTGCCTACTGTTTCCACCCCAGCCCGGAAGTTTTGCGAACGTATACTCGTCAATCTTCGTCTTGGGAGCGTTATAGTCGTTGGTCTTGGCGTATGACAGTCTCACCTTGAAGTGGTGGTCAGCGTCCTTGAAGCTTGCGTTGTAGACCGGGACGCTTATCGTGTACTTCAGCCCCTTCAAGAGCAGGTTGTCGCTGTCAATGTCATAACTAGCTACCTTGAACCTTACGCCGCGCATTTTCATGGCCGTAGGGTCGTTGTCATTGCCCGTGAATACCGCCCTGTCCCATTCGCTGTCCTTCTTGGTCACGTAGTCGAACTTCTCAGGCAGCAAGAGTGAAGGGTCAGGCTTCAGCGTGTAAAGGCTCTTGTTTCCCCATAAAGCATCGTCCCTGTTGAAGTTCTCAACCGCAAACGCTGATGTCATAGTACCGGCAACATCAAGGTATGTCTCGAAAACAGCCGTGAACCTCGCGCCGCTATAAGCCGCCGGAATGTTTATGCTTATGCTCTCGCCGTCAGTTACGCTCCTGCTGTAGCTGGACTCGCTGTTCTGCGGAATACTAGCCATGCTTGAGCCGAATATGTTATCTATCACTGACAGGAATTTTGTTATCGCCCCGGGTTTGTTGACCTTCTTTGTATTCTCCTGATCCGTTGACGTTGTGCTTAATGAGATTTCCTGCTTGAACTCCGCGCCGTTCCACCTGATTGGCCCCGAATATGTGCTGTCTGTGAGGGACTTCCTGCCCTCGTAGCCTTCTGTCTGCTCAATCGTGGCAGGGTACGAGAACAGATTGCCCAACTCGTGATACGGGTGGTAATGTGAGTCGTTGATTCCCACCGCGCTTGTTGGCATTGCCGGCTCACTCATGGCAAACGTTATGTAGCTCCGCTGATTCATTGCCTGTGAAGCGTCGAAGCTGGCCGAAGTGTCTTTGTTCTGTCCTATCAGCCATGCGGGGGCAGGAACTTCCTGAATCGGGTAACGCCATATATACCGGTTTGACTGGTTCATGTACAGGGTATCCTGATAGTTTGCGGAGGTAGTTATTGACATTGTGTAGCTGGTTGAGTTCTCGTTAGATTTCGTTGTGGTTGTCTGTGTGGTATCCTTCAGCTTGTCCCAAATTTTGCCAATGCCGTCCATCTTCTTTATCGTGTCATTGTCTCCAAGTACGGCGGTCGTTATTCCCCTTATGCCCTGGAATGTTTTTGAGGCTGTACGCAGTGCAGGATTATCGAGCGCGAATATCGTCTCAGCAGTTTTTATCATGTTGTAGGAGAGATTCTTTGTCTCAGAGCTTGAAGAAGTATTTTTGTAGGTTACGGCGGTGTTAAGACGGAGCGTGAAATTCTGCGGGTCTTTCTGCAGGGCTGTACCGTCTGAAGTCAGGTTGTCGACATGGTAAGGGAACATCTGAAGGATTGCCGTATAGTCGAGATCCGATGTGTCAGTAACCCTCACGGGGTCGCCGAGTGTTACGCCCTCGTTGAGATAATCAGCCTTCGCAAAAGCCAGCAGGTGATCGCGGTCTGACAGCGAGGTGATTTCGTGAACCTGAGTCCCCCAGTTCGTTACGCCCGGTATGTTCGTCATCAATGCTACGTGGCTTCTCAGCTTGTTACCGTCTGAGTCTGACCACTGAGGATATTTGATTACGAGGTCATCGCATGTTTTTACTGTTCCTACTCTGCCTGAAAATTTCCCGGCTATGAGGTCAAATTCGCGGTCAATGAGCGGATAAGGATTCTGTTCTCCTGTGATAGGACTAAGATAGTAACGCCTCCTGATTTTGTTCTGGTTTCCCTGTGAGGGGTCGTTATTGCTTATGCCCTCATTATCGAACCAAGGCATCCCCATACCTGTTGTGCGAATACCTACCCAGCCGTTTTTGCTGTCGCCGTAATTCCATTTTCCGCCGCTGTTGGAATGTCCGTTATATTTCGGCTTAATGCTGTCTTTGTCGAATGTGTACCAGTCAACAAACGCTCCGAATACAAAATTTGAGTACTGGAAATCAGATCCGCGCTGCTCCGTGTACTGAAGCATGACACGCAGAACAGCAATATCATCATGTCCGTCCCCGTCAAAATCTCCTACAGCGGCCTTAACGCCCAAAGGAAGGTCTATGTTGTTCCACTTCCTGTCATCACCGCCGTCACCATATACAACGTCATCCATATCAAATCCGCGCACGTCTTCTTCTGTCTGAAAAGTGCTTCCGTTCCATTTGTAGGTCTTGACGTGAATTTTGCCTGTGTAGCCCACGAACAGAGAATTATTGCCGGCAAAATTTGTGAAAATGCTGTCATTCGGTGAAGTGTCCCTCCAAACTACAGCAAATTCTGTTTTTCCGTCCCCGTCGAAATCACCCGCCACAGTGCAGATGGAGAACGTGCAGGTAATTCCGTCCATGTTCAAGTAGCGTCCTGTGTATTGTGGCTCCCAGCCGCCATAGCCATATGAGCCGACATCACCATTGTTTAACACGCTGACCGAAAAGTTTGCGTCCTTTGCCGAGCTTCCTGTGTGGGAAATCTGGAGTACGTGGTAGTGTACCGCTATCCTGTTCGTGTTGACTACAGCAATCTCATTCGCATAGCCGTCATTGTCGAAATCACCGACTGCCATGCTGAGAGGGTAATATATAGTGCCGTCAAGCATTTTGGGTACGTTATCGCTGTAGCCTGTTGTCCCTGACCATGAGCTTGAAACTAATTCCGCGTTTGACGAGGCCGGATTACTGTCCGCGCTGACCTTCGCCAGATATACGGAGAATGTTTCACCGTCCCTCATGAGTAATGCGACAAGTTCGCCGTCATAGCCTTTTACGGTTATGCCTGCCTCAGCATCGACAACGCTGCCTGTGTAAGAATCTGAGGAAGGAGAGCGGAGCCGGATACTGTTCATAGTTACATCACCGCCGCTGTTCATTCCGCCGCTGACAATGTGCCAGTCCCCAGCAGGAGCAATTTGCAGCACTGAATATGTACCGTCATGATTCTTTGCAGATAATCCTGCCGCAGACAAATGGCAGTAATCCGGATTGATTTTGTCAGAGTACAACGGGGACGGGTCTTCAGTGTCGGCCATGTCAATTTTGTTACCATCACTGTCAAAAGTATAGAGACTGTCTGACAGTTTAATCATTGTTTCTGTAACAGTTACATCAGAATATTTCTGTACACTTTTATTGTGCAGTATATCCATCAGGAACAGAGAATCCTTCCCTAAACTCAGATCCCCCGAAGTCTGTCCCGTAACGTGCCGGATGATGTCGGGTATTTGGCTCAATGGCAGCGATGTACCGTCATGGCCGGGAACTGTTACCGCAAATGAAGCTCCTGCACTGAGAAGAAGCAGCAGGAGAACGAACGATGAAACGCGTGTTTTTGGGTACATGTTGATTCCTCCTAAATAAAATTTTTTGACTTCATTTTTGAGAAATTATACCCCTTATGTTGATAGGTTTTAATATGCAGAGAAATTCAAAACAAACCAGAAATAACGATGACATCACCCGATTGCGCTTCACCGTCTTTAAGCACTCTCACAAAAACTCCTTCACGAGGCATTACGCAGTCTCCGGCCTTTTTACGTATGGCGCAGTCATTATGACATTCCTTGCCGATTTGAGTTACTTCACACAATGCAGTCCCGATGTTCAGCCTTGTACCTACCGGCAGTTTATGAAGCTCTATTCCCTGAATTAATATATTCTCCGCGAATGCTCCTGCCGGAAATTTCATGCCCGTCTTATCCTCAAGTTTCTTTACGCTCTCAATACCTAATAAGCTGACCTGCCTGTGCCATTTCCCTGCGTGGGCGTCTCCTATGATTCCCCAGTCTGCTTTTAGCGTTACACTTTTTACTGCATGTTTCTGTTCGCCCTTATGCTCACTTATGCAGACAGCCAAAATTTTACCGGTTACTTGTCCGCAGTCCTGAGTCTTTCCTGTAAGCATGTCAGTACCGTGATGGATTGCAGCTTTAACGGCGTTGAAGCATTCACAGGCGGCTTTCTCGCTGCCGGGAAGATTTATTATCAGCGATGCACCCCTTATTCCAGATACTGCACGGGACAGGCAGCCCATAGGCGTTATCTTCATGCTCTCAGCCCTCATGGCTTCAGGAATACCCCTGACTTCACGCTCAATTACCTCAAGTGTTGCCTCTGGGGTTATGTCTCTCGGTGAAAAACCTGTTCCGCCTGTCGTCAGTATCAGCCTTGTGTCAAGTTCATCAGCACATCTTATTAGTTCGGCCTTAATCATCTCTTTTTCATCAGGAATAATTGATGTGTATATCACATTCCAGTTGTCAGCCTCAAGAATTTTCACGAGTGCCGGCCCGCTTGTGTCTATCCGTTCGCCTCTTGACCCCTTATCGCTCACCGTTATTACTGCTGCACGCTTCATAGTCTCCGTGAATACCTCCGCTCTTTGATATTAAGTGTATGTCCGTAATCTCCATGTCCTTCTGAACAGCCTTGCACATGTCGTAAATCGTCAGCAGTGCAATGCTCACTGAGGTTAATGCTTCCATCTCAACGCCGGTACGTCCTGAGCATGAAACTTCAGCCCTAACCCTTACGGCAAGATTTTCTTCGTCAAGCGTAAACGAAATATCCGCCCCGTTAATGTTAATCGGGTGGCACATCGGAATAATATCGGGCGTCCGTTTCGCTCCCATTATTCCGGCAACCTGCGCCACCGTCAGAACATCACCCTTCTTCATTCCTCCAGTTTTAATCAGCCTGAAGGTTTCCGAATTTACATGTATTGAGCCTTCCGCTACGGCTTTGCGCTGTGTAATATCCTTTCCGCCGACGTTCACCATTTTCGCGTGTCCCTCATCATTGAAGTGGGTAAAATCCATTGAGTTTCAGCCTCCTATCCTGTTCATTGTCCTTAATGACTGAGAATGATGATACAAATTCAACGTATGACTTTCGGGCTTTGCCTGTATTGCGTTAATGATTAACGATTTCAATTCTTCTCTGGTCTTATGCCTTACGAAAATTTCCGTGTCAGAATGAAGACAAGGCTTTATATATCCGTCAGCCGTAAGCCTTATTCTGTTGCAGTTCGCGCAGAAAGCTCTGCTCACTGGACTGATAAATCCTATACTGCCTCTTGCGCCTTTGAGCCTGAACATCTTGGCCACACCGTCAGTCCCAAGAGCTTCAACTTCCTGAAGGGTATCAAGTATTTTCTGTGAGGCGATGAATTTTCCTTCGCTGAAGCCCTCAAGCATAGGCATAAGCTCAATGAACCGAATATCTATATCCATGCTTAAAGTAAGTCCGGCAAGGTCTGATATTTCATCGTCATTGAAGCCGCCTATAAGTACGGTGTTGAGCTTTACCCTGAAGCCTGCCTTTATTGCCGCGTCAATTCCCTGCATTGCTTCACGAAGTACGCCTCCTCTTGTGATGTATGAATATCTCTCTGGCTTCAATGTGTCGAGGCTGATATTTATACGGCTTACCCCTGCGTCTCTGAGTTCGTCCGCAATCGGAGGCAGTAATATTCCGTTCGTGGTAAGGCACACTTCATCTATTCCCGAAATCCTTGAGGCTCTCCGGCAGATTGATACTATATTCTTTTTAACAAGCGGTTCGCCTCCCGTGAAACGTATCTTGTTTATGCCGAGTTCGGAGGCAGCTTCAATAACGGTTATGATTTCCTCCTCGCTCATAATATCGTCATGCCTCATCTTCTGAACTCCAGAGGCCGGCATACAATAACGGCATCTCAGATTGCACAAGTCCGTTACGGAAATCCTCATGTAATTTATTTCGCGCCCGAATAAATCCTTCATTTTAGTACCGCCCGAACGTACAGTTAGGGAAACGGCACTCCCTGCAAAGCTGGCATAATCCCCCGTCCCCCAAACGTATAAGATCGTCCCTTGTGAACTTCAGCCCCGTGAATATCTGCGGCAGGAGAACATCAAATACCGTTGTCGGCATACTGATGGCAGCTCCAGGAACACCGATTAACGCCGTCTGTCCGAGATACGCAAGCATTGTCATGTTACCGGGCTGAGAGGGAACGCCGTAGGATATGACATCAGCACCCGTTCGGTATATTGCTGAAGGCGTGAGGTCGTCAGGATCTACGGACATTCCGCCCGACATGATTATGATGTCAGCTTTACGGTCAAGGTATGAAGTTATCGCCTCGTTAAGCATTTCAGGGTCATCATCACAGATTGTTACTCCGAGAATTTCACAGGGATATTTACCCAGCTTACCCCTTGCAACTACCTCGAACTTGTCCCGTATAAGACCGTGATAAATTTCTGAGCCTGTGATAATTATTCCGGCTTTCATGTTTTTGTAGGGGAGAATGTCAATCAGTCTTCTGTTTTCACAGAGCCTCTCGGCCTTGATGATGTTAGCTTCCTGAGTTGTTAAGGGGACAATCCTCATTGACGCAAGCCTTGAACCTTCCTCAATGGGATAATGATTAGGCAGTGTCGAAATCGTAATATCATTGATGGAATTTACTGCTTTCAGAAGTTCAGTATCAACAGCGAACATTCCGCGCACCTCCGAAATAAGAACCGTCTTTCCCTCCGAAGGCTTAGTGAATTTAGCACCGCTTACCTTAACGAGTGCTGAGAGCCTCAAGGCAGCGTCTTCCTCATGAATTTCACCGGCCTCATTCTCCCAGATGAAAACGTGTCTTTTTCCGAGCCTCATCAATTCGGGAACGTCATCTGCCGTTATGATGTGTCCGCGTTTGAACGCAGCACCCTTGAAACCGTCGCGCATGGCCGTAACATCATGGCAGAGTTCCAATCCTACAGCTTCTTCAACTCTGACTTTTTTCATATCATAAATCCTTTCAGCCTTGTACCTTTCGGGAGTTTTCCGCTTCCAGAAGGGATAACTGCCATAACGTTGCTTCCTGACATGCTGCTCAAAACTCCGTTGCCCTGTCCTGAAGGAACGTTCATTACGGCCTGACCGTCAGAGATTGCGAGAGTACCCCTTATGATTCTTGTCTGAGGGCTCGGCTTTGCGAATGAATTTCCCAGAACGACATCAATTTCCTCAGACATATAATCTTTCCTGCCCGATAATTTTCTCAGAGCTGGACGGGCGATAATGTAATAGTTCGTGAGGGCTGAGGCCGGATTTCCCGACAGACAGCAGACCAGTTTTCCGGCGATGAGAGCATATACGCACTTTCCGCCCGGCTTAATCTCGACATCTCGAATAAGTACTTCAGCACCGAGAATATTCAGGGCTTCGGGGGTTCTGTCGTAATCTCCGGCTGAAACTCCGCCGGTTATGACAACTGTATCGCTTTTATCAAGTGCATTAGTTATCATGGCCGCTATGTCATGTTCAGAATCGCCCGATGTTCCGGCAAAATAAGGAGTAAAACCTTCAAGCCTTAATGCCGTCTCAAATGTATAACGGCTGGTGTTGTAAATTTTTCCCTTCTGAAGCTCAGTATCTAAATCCTGAAGTTCATTGCCAGTTGAGATTATTCCGACAACAGGACGCTTGAAGACCTTTGGGAACAGAATATTCTGAGACGCTAGAAGCCCTGCCGTTCCTGCGTCTATAACGTCTCCGATACGGGCAATGACTTCACCGGCCATGATGTCCTCGCCTGCCCTGATGATGTTCTCACCGCTCCTGAAAGTTTCGTGAAGTATAACCTCTGTTTCAGTGAAGTCAGTATCCTCGTACTTCACGACAGCGTCAGCACCTTCAGGGATAATCGCGCCCGTAAGAATCTTCACGGCCTCGCCCGATTTAACGGGAACTCGTGATACTCCTCCTGCTCTTACCTCATCAATAACTCTCAGGGTTACGGGAGCATTAGTGCTGTCCTCAGCCCTGAACGCATAACCGTCATACGGCGAACGGTCGAACGGCGGAACGCTGTACCTTGCTGTAACGTCCTCCGCCAAAATCCTCCCTGAACTCTCCGAAAGATTCACCTGCACACTTGCCAGAGGCTCAATTCTTCCTAGAATAAGTCTTGCAGCTTCATCATAAGTCAAACATCATCACTCCTTGAGCAATAAAATATTTTCGGGCGGAAGGCAGATTTTGACATAATCAGCTCTGACCTTCTGCCATAAATTTTTATCCATTTCCCAGCCGATTGGCTTTGCATTACAATCCGACTCTCTCGGTATCATCATGACGGTGAACGAAAAAGGATTCTCGATTACCTGCACCACCCTGCACTCAAAACAGTTAATGCCTTCAAGTTCATGAGTTATGCTGTGCATTCTTATGCCGATATATTTTGTGTCAGGGCGGTATTCACGGCACACGAGTTCTATTCCCCAGTCTGAGGCAAAAATTTTTTCATCACTAATGTATTCACAGCGCGAGATATTTTTACAGCCGGTAAGGATTGCGGCATTTCTGGTTTTGGGGTCAGCGAAGACTTCATTTTTTGCGCCCTCAACGTCAATATGGCCTCCCGAAACTACTGCGACCCTTCTGCACAGCCTGAACGCTTCATCACGGCTGTGAGACACGAGGATTACGGAGCCTCCGAAGCCGTTGAAAACGTCAAGGAGTTCGCGCTCCATGTGAAAACGTAAATGGCTGTCGAGTGCTGAGAAGGGTTCGTCAAGCATCAATATTTTCGGACGGGACAATAACATTCTGGCTAATGCTGTTCTCTGCTGCTGGCCTCCCGAAATTTGAGAGGGGTAAAGGTCTTTCACTTCCTCAAGCCCGAACCTCGATAAAATATCAGCAATCTCGTTTGTATCAGAGTGTCTCTGCCCTGCCCTGAGATTTTGATATACAGTCATGTTAGGGAACAATGCGTAATTCTGAAACATCAATCCTGTATGACGTTTCTGCGGAGGAACATTTATGCCCTTCTCCGAGTCGAAGACCGTAACGCCGTCAATGATAATTTTCCCTCTGTCGGGCTTCACTATTCCCGCAATGCAGCTCAGAGTCAGGCTTTTTCCGGAGCCGGACGCGCCGAGAAGCGCAAGTTCTTCGTTTCCGAGAGAAAGTTCAACATCAAGCTGAAAATTCCCGAAGGTCTTGTGAACGTCAACATAAAGGCTCATTGTTTACCGCGCTCCAGAAAATTGATTGCTGTCAGAACTGAGAATGATATTGCAAGGTTTACGAGTACCCATTTCATCGCAAGAGAATTATCGCCGGTGCGCCATAACTGATACACAGCCGTTGAAATTGTTGTCGTCCGTCCCGGAGTGTAGCCTGCAATCATGCTTGTAGCTCCGTATTCCCCAAGAGCGCGCGCGAATGAAAGTATCGTTCCTGCAATAATCCCCTGACGGCAGAAAGGCATTCTAATCCGCCAGAATATATATGTGTCTGACAATCCTAATGTCTTTGCTGAATATTCAAGCGTCCTGTCGAAAGCCTCGAATGCTCCGCGAGCTGTCCTGTACATCAGCGGGAATGACACAACGACTGACGCGAATATTGCCGAATACCACATCATAGTGAGACGGATTCCGAAATTATTGAACGCCCACACCCCTAAAATTCTTCTTGGGCCGAGAAGCCTCAGCAGGAAGTACCCCACAACTGTCGGCGGAAGAACAAGCGGAAGTGTCAGGACAACGTCAGTTATTGCCTTGAGAAGTCCTGAGAGCTTCGAGACGTACCACGCTGCTGCAATTCCCGTGAAGAAAACAATAACGCACGAGATTAACGCAACGCGCAGAGAGTTGATGAGAGGATACCAATCCATTTATTTTGCAGGAGTGAAGCCTATGGACGCAAAAATTTCCCGTGCCTCACTGCCCTTCAGGAAATTCAGAAAGTCTGAGGCTCTTTCGGAATGTTTCGAGCCTGAGAGTACAGCCGCAGGGTAAATCACCGGTGTCTTCAGAGTACCGGCAGGAGGTTCGGCGACAACGTTAAGTTTATGGGTAGCGGCATCAGTTGCGTAAATTATTCCGCAGTCCGCCGCCCCTTCGCGTACCTGCATGGCGGTTTCAGTAACGTTGCTTGTGAATGAGATTTTGCCCTCAGAGTTCAGCTTGTCCCAAATTCCCATGTTCTCAAGAATTTCCTGCGAATACGCCCCGACAGGAACGTCCGAATTTCCCAACGCTATAAGATGAAGCCTGCCGCTTGAAATATCCGTGAATGACGTTATGTTTGCCGGATTTCCTTCGGGGACAACAAGAACTACTTTGTTCTCAAGAAGGTTAATTCTTGTTGATTTGTCGATGAGATTGAGTTTCTCAAGGGCATTCATTTGCTTCTGAGCAGCGGAGATGAATAAATCGCATTCCGCGCCCTCCTCAATTTGTGTCTTGAGGGTGCCTGATGAATCGAAGTTGTATGTGATTTCGACACTGGGATTTGATTCCGTGTAGAGGTTTCCGATTTTTTCCATAGCAGCCTGCATTGAAGCCGCCGCGAAAACCGTGAGTGTTTCGGCAAACGCCGTTTGAACCATGACAACAGACAACAATAACGCAAATAATACTGTGAACTTACGCATAATTTTTTTTTCTCCTTCTCTGAAATGGAAAGCATGACCGTTTTCAGTAATGCTCTGAGGCCAAATCAATGGCCGTCGGCCAGATGACCATAGATTGAATCCTTAGGTCAAAAGGCTCGGAAATTTTTTAACTGTTTACTTCTTTATTTTCATCAAGCCAGTTTTTATACTCCTCCTTTGTATTGATATTGCTGAAGATTTTTTCTGACTCTCTGCCGAAATGAACGTAATGAACTTTTCGGCTGTCCAGAAAACTTTTCACGCTTCGGACTCCTGCCGTTAATGCGCACTCTATAGGGTCTGCCGTTGAGACATGATATATCCCCGTCAAAGGCTGAACGTTTCCGCACACTACAGGAATAAGGCATGTATCGTCCTCCTTCAGCTTCCCCAAAAGTTCAGCTATGAATGACCGTGTAATGTTCGGGACATCGCATGGAATTGTGAATACATACTCCGTCTCCGACATCTTCAATGCCGTGAGAATACCTCCGAGAGGCCCGCAGTCCCTCACGCAGTCAGGCCATAACGGAAAGTCAAAGCCTGTAATCTGCGACTCGTCTCTGACGGACAGGGCAATATTCCTGAAGTCCTGAAGCTGTGGGAGTATTCGGTTCAGGAACAGTGTGTGCTTAGGTATCTGCATTCTTTTTGACATTCCTCCGCAAAGCACTACAGCCGTAACATCAATCATCATCTTCTGCGTAAGCGCGAGGCTATCTCTGCCCCTAGTATCCCGAACTCATAAAGCACAAGCAGAGGTAGAGCCATTAAAACCTGAGACACTACATCAGGAGGAGTAAGGACTGCCGAAAGAATGAAGATTATCAGCACGCAGTATTTTCTTTTTGCTCTGAGGTAATGAGGCTTTACGACACCGATTAACGCGAGAAGCGACAGAAGCATTGGAACCTGAAATGCAAGCCCGAAAAGAACAAGAAATGTCCAAATGAACGACATGTAATTATTCAACGTGTACATCGGCTTGACGTTGCTTACGGAAATTCCCGTTAGGAAGTGCAATGCTGAAGGGATTATCACGCAGTACGCGAACACAACTCCAAGCATGAACAATCCTGCTCCGATAATCAGACCTCTGAGGAGATATTTTCGTTCATTCCCCTTCAGTCCGGGCCACAGAAACGCGCAGAGCTGGTAAAGAATCACCGGCGATGAAAGAAAAAGTCCCGATAAAAACGCGGTCTTCAATCCTTCCGTGAAAAGTTCCGTAGGGCTGACAGCTATTAACTGCAAGCCTTCCGAATGAGCCAGAAGCATTGCAAATATATTGTCCTGAAAGAAACAGCATAACCCGAAACTTATGCAAATGGACAGGACGCTCCGTATTATTCTTCTGCGGAGTTCCGACAAATGCCCCGTAATGGTCATAAATGCTCCTTCAGGTTTTGCGGACATGCTTTAAGCCTCAGCCTTTCCGGATTTTTCTTCCTGTGTGGTTTTCTCTGCGTTCGATGAAGGATCTCTTGCGTATCCCCTAAACTCGGCGATTGCTTTACCGAAAGCCTTGCCGATTTCCGGCAGCTTGTTGGGGCCGAAGATTATCAGTGCTATGATTAAAATTACGATGAGTTCCGACATTCCAAGACCAAACATGTTACATCACTCCTTAAAATTTATTTTCTACCGGAACATGAACTGCATAATTCCTGCTTCGGGCTGCTCTGTATAAACCATCTTCCGCAGTGGCGGCATCTAAGCATATCAAATCCGCGCTTCGTTTCAATATCATGAGGCCATGAAAATTTCTCGCGCATTGCTATAGCTTTCTCAGGGCATGTCTTAACGCAGAGCATACACCCTGTACATTTTACTGTGTCAAATTTCAATTCTGCTTTCCCGTCTGCTTTGGAAAGTTCCCACGCCCCCGAAGGGCATATACCTCCGCAGACACCGCAGGCATTGCATTCATCAGACACAGCGAAGTCATAGAATATTCCTGCCTCAATACTGCCCTGAACACCGACAAGATTGTCAGCAAGAAACCTCCTCGCAAAAAATGTATCGCCCTTACTGCTCCATATAACGTCTTCAAGAATACTGCCTGCCCTGTTCTTGCCTCGCATGAAAAGCATTGACATTAGCTCGCGCCGTGATAGTTCGCTCTCGAAGTTCTCATCACGGATAATTCTGACATTGTGATTAACTCCTAGAGCGTCAAGAAATTTCACAGCAGTTACGAGATTATCATGAGAATTTTTACCTTCAAGTTCGCAATTACTGCACGGCATTACGAAAGTAATATCAGGCTTCATCACGATAATTGAGGCAATAAGCGCAGGGCTTAGAGCCTTCAAGCAGTAAATACCGCCCGACTTAATGCACTTGAGTTCATCATCGCCCGAAAGCCTCCTGAATATCTGGTAGTCCTTGAGCCTCAACGCCTCAGACGGACAGACTGAAGCGCACAGTCCGCAGCTTATACATTTCTTTTCATCAATAACAGGAAACCCTGCTTCTATTGTCAGAGCAGCATAATTACAGGCTTTCCGGCAAAGACAGCAGGGTTCAAAACGGTTACGGCGGTTAAGGCACGAAGATTCATTCAAAACGGGAATAGTGTCCGTAAAGAATATACCTGCCAGTTTTCCGCCGAACATTTCAGAATTTACGCTTTCATTCCCTTTTTGGGCTTGTAGTAGAGATTGGGCTGAGTCGCGTCAGGCGATACATCATCGTTCACAGCACGGACGAGTCCGTTCTCCTTTTTAAGCTCATCGAGGTCAACATAAGTGAGGCACCTGCTTGTGCATGACGCAACGCAGACAGGAAGTTCACCGTTCTTCTGAAGCTCAAGGCAGCCGTTGCATTTTGCAGCTTTCTTTTTGTCCTCGCGAATCTGAACCGCTCCATAGGGGCAGGCTTTTGCGCACATTCCGCACCCAATGCAGACATCTTCTTTGACGTAGACCATGCCTGTTTCTTCGTCCTTAGTCATTGCGCCGGTCGGACATTTTTCGACACACGCAGGGTTCGAGCAGTGCCGGCACATTTTCAGCGTGAACCATACGAAGACTTCAGGGAATTTTCCGCGCTCGCGTTCCTGAATTTCATTGAAGTTCACTCCCACAGGAAGATCGTTCTTGTCCTTGCATGAGACTACACATGCCCTGCATTCAAGGCATTTATTCATATCGTAGCGAAAACCTTTCTGGCTCATAGTTTCATTCCCCCTGTAAGATTTAGAATATTATTCTCTGAGGCCATAAAGCATCAGGCAGTGAAGGCTTATCATATTTCGCTACTTCCGCAATGCTCACGAATGACTCGATGTCAGGCCCTGAAGGGAATGTACCCGTCAGAACGTTCGGACACCCTCCGATGTCATATCCGTCCTCATTAAGCTGTACCCATGAACCTTCGCCCAGCATTACGACTCCGGGCATTACGCGCTCGGTGATGTGAAGCCTGCGGACGACAGTGCCGTGATCGTTGAAGACCTTGACGGTATCGTCTTCCTTCAAGCCTCTGGGTTCAGCGTCCTGAGGATTCATGAGCAATGGAATCGGGAATGCCTCGCGGAGCCACAATGAATTACTGACATTTCCGTGCGCCCCTCTCGGAACGTGAACACTGCATACCTGAAGGGGATATTTTCCTTTTATGCCCTTCTCGAAATCAGCGAATGTAGCCTCGTAACCCTCAACTGAAGGTTCATATATTGCGATTGGGTGTCCTTCGTTCCAGCCTACTTTAGTTACCATTTCGGCAAGCTCTCCGCAGTAAATCTGAAGTTTACCGTCTCTGGTCTTGAGAGGATTCTTCTCAGGGTCATCACGGAATGACTTGTTATTGATGTAGTAGAAAGCGTCGTCCATTTTTCTCGGAACCTGATAGCTTCCTGCCTCCCTGAGTTCTCCGAGAGTGATTCTGCCTTTCTGAGGCTCACCTTCAACTCCCATAGCCTTTATGTCTTCCTCAGTGATAGTGAGGAGGGTTTCCATTCCTGAGTTATCAGGTTTAGCGACCTTTGCGCCTGCGAGCATGTTGAAATTCTGCTGTTTCAGCGAAACGGGTTCAACCTCTTTCGGGTCAAGCCCTAATCTCTTTCCGAGTTCGAGAGCAATCCAGCCGTCATCTTTCGCCTCAAAGAGAGGATCAATGACCTTCTGTGTCCAAATCATGACCTCACGCGCTCCGCCCAAGACCATTCCATCGCGTTCCCAAGGGGTAGTAATCGGGAGAACGACATCGGAGAACATTGCGTTGCTGTTCAGAAGGAACTGATGTGTTACAACGAAGTCAACCTTCTTGTGAGCCTCAATGCTTTCCATAGTGTTGGCGGTCTGCGAGACGATGTTGCTGTGAGCGTGATAGATTACGTGAACATCAAGGTCTTTTTTCTCGCCCTGTCCTGCGGTGTATTTGCCTGTGAGGATAGCGCGCCAGTGTTCATTTGCGCACATTCTCTCGCTGTTGGGGACGGGATTCTTTATGGCCTTAACTCCCGTTGAACCCGGTGCGACAAGAGCAGGGCCGCCCTCAGTCGAACGTTCCTGACAACTGCATGAGAACGCTCCTCCGGCAATACCCATGTTTCCGGTCATGGCCGCGAGAGTCATCTGGGCAAGGCAGACGTGAGTAGCTTTATCAGCTCTTGCCGAGTTCCACGCGAACAATGCCGTAACAGGTTTAGTGAGTCCGACTTCGCGCGCAAAACTGTAAATCGTATCTACAGGAGTACCGCAGATTTTCGATGCCCATTCGGGAGTCTTCGGGAGGCCGTCGAGATTTCCGAGAACGTAATCCTTGAAATTCATCTTAGGGTCTGCGCCTTCGGGCATGTGTTCGGAATCAAAGCCGACTGTGCAGCGGTTGAGGAAGTCCCAGTCAATCATTGGTTTTTCGGGGCTGTCCTCTTTGAGCATGACGTAGGCCATAGCGAGGAGAAGCGGAGTATCAGTTGCCGGTCTTATGGGTATGTACTCATCGGCAATGACTGAAGCTGTTGTGGTGTACATCGGGTCTATAGCGATGATTTTAGCTCCGGCCTCCTTAGCGCGAATGAGGTTGTTCATGGCCGAAGGGTAACTGTTCCAAGCAGGGTTACTTCCCCAGAGGAGAATCAGTTTTGCTTTAACGAGGTCGAGTCTGTCATTCTGGTTATGAAATTTCCTGTCGTAACCGAGAATGGGTTTCATCGCCTGCCGCCATGCACCGCGTGAACGGCTGCCGTATTTCGACATGTAACCGCCGTAAAGCCCAAGTACCCTGAAGATTTCGCCGCCCTGATTGTTGAAAATCTCGTCCATGAGGAAAATTGATTTCGGGCCGTACTTTTCCTTCGAGATTTTTATCTCTGACGCAACGATATCGAGTGCCTCGTCCCATGAAATTCTTTCCCAAGTGTCTTTACCGCGCAATGACTTATCACCGCCGCCGTGTTCCCAGTGAGTGCGCTTCATGGGGTACTTCAGACGGTCAGGCCCTGCAACCTGCTGACGCTGAGCATGTCCCCTCGCGCAAGCCCTCAACTGTGGGTAGTCGATAGAATCGGGGTGGGTGTCATCGGTTTTTAGGCGAACGATTTTTCCGCCGCTTACAAGTGCTTTGATGTGGCAGCGGCCGCCGCAGTTGTGCCAGCATGGAGCATTTTTCCATTCGCCTTTTTCTGCGGAAATTTCCTGAGCCTGTGCCGGTGTGATTTTCTTCAGCTCATTCTCGTAACCTGAAAGAGCTGTTAAAGCCGAGACTGCCGCGCTCCATTTAAGGAAGGCTCTGCGCCCCAGCTTGAAGCTGGCAATCTTGTCCATTAATCCCATATTTAGTATAACTCCCCTCTTTGTATATTAATCAAGGATCTCGTGAAGCAGATTGAAATCCTCTGATATAAATCCTTTTAGAACGATTGCTGACCCTCTGTAAAACTCAGTGAGGGCATGTTTCTGAATATCGCGCGAGAAATCGGGTATCCATTGAGTTAGGTGTTCTTTCAGGAATCTCATGCTGTCTTTAAGGGCATTATTGTCCCTGCTTAACTGGAGCATGAAATCCAGCTCGAACCCTATGTGATCATCAGCCTCATGAGGATAATTCTTAGGTATGAAGTTGTACTTCAGGTATTCCCTGCGAACCTCGAAAGCCGTATCCTGATAGAGCAGATGTTCATTGCTTCGGTAAACTGACTCCCATGCCGGAGCAGGAAGTGCATAAGGCCCGACGAAAAGCTGTGTGAAATCCCAGCGGACTTCCGAAGTCATTTCGTCGTCATTGCCGTTCTTATCCGAAAAAAACTGATTGATGATTTTTATGCCTGTATCTATGAGATTTGAATCTTCACGGAACGGAAAGTTATCAAAAATCTGATTGTCCCTTAAAGTCTGAAGGAGTGATTTTGACGGCTCAACGTAGAACACCTGTTTTAACACGCTGTAACCGTACTGCCTCATCTCCGAAATGATATTCAAGTCTTCGCTGCTGAAATTATTTTTCATAGTTTTACCCCTGCAAGAAATTTAGTCCAATAAAAACCGCCGGAGATTCTTCAGAAGCAAAGCCGCAAAATTAGAACTGATTACTCAGATTTTCATGCCGACGGTAACATACTGCAACACGTGCAAACACACACATACTGCTCAAGTTACTGTCCGATACATGAATATCCTCCTTTGAAAGATTTATTTTTAATTATTTTAGCAAAGCAGTACCGTGCTTCCAATTCCTTAATTCGTTAGCAAGCCATTCAGAAAAGCCGTTATAGTCATTAACATCAAACACCGGCACTTCCGACTCCGGCATAGGCACATCACTTATCACCGCAATGTATTCACCTTCAGGAAGAAGGAAATTTCCGCGCCTCAGTCCGATTTTAGGGATATTCTCATTCTTGAAGCCCTCAACGATAATGACATCAACATCATGGATATATCTCAGAATTTCAGCGAGAGGAACATATCTGTTCTCCATGAATGCGGCATGGGTACGGGAAGTTATTGAGACTATTTCAGCACCTGCCTGCGTAAATCTGAAAGTGTCTTTGCCTTCCTTGTCGATGTCAAAGTCATGAGCGTCATGCTTTATTACGGCTGTTCTGAGATTTCTGCGTTTGAGTTCAGGAATTAAATGCTCAATGAACGTAGTCTTGCCTGCTCCCGACCACGCTGTGATTGAGAAAATCGGTATCATGCTGATAATGAAAACCCCCTATTGTTTTTTTAACGCTCTAATTTAGAATATATTACATCATTATTTACATGCAGAGGAGAGAATTTAATGCTTTCAAAATTAACATGAGCCGGTTCATTAAATGCACGTGGTGCATACTGCCGTGTTAATTTGGGCATGAGTGCTTTAACCCTCTAAATCCTTCCGGCAGTTTCCATATTACAAAGTGTTGAAATCTAAGGGCATTTTTTGATTTGTCCTCAGAAATAATTTTATATAAGGAGCGATTCATTATGCGCAAAATTTTAGGCGTACTTTTCGTTGCTGCGGTCGTTTTATCATTTACGGCTGTTTCATTCGCGGAGTACAAAGGCACGGTAACATTCGACGTGAACCTCAAGGACGCTGAGAAAGCCGAGAAAGCTGAGTTATGGCTTCCCTACCCCGTCTCGGACGCTAACCAGACTGTTACTGACGTTGACATCAAGGCTGAGGGCGCAAAAGTCGGAGTTGAGACTGACCCCAAAGCCGGAGCAGTGTATCTTCACGCCACATGGCTGAAACCTGCCGGTACTCCCAAACTCACAATGAGCTTCCATATCGATTCTCATTACGCGAAGAAACCGGCTGCCGCACTCAAGGAGACTAAGGACGCATTCCCGCCCGAAGTCAGGAAGTACCTCGAAGCTACTCCCTCTCTGCCAATCGACAAAGGCTTCTGCGCTGAGGCAAGCATGGAGTTCCTCAAGGAAGCGTCAGTTCTCGCTAAGGCTCAGGGAATTTACCGCTGGGTTCTCGAACACACGTTCCGCGATGAGAGCGTTAAAGAGGGCTGCGGACTCGGTCTTCCTATCCGCACGATCTCCGAGAAGTCAGGCGGCGGAAAATGCGCTGACATAAGCTCGGTATTCGTTGCATTGGCGAGGGCTTCAGGCATTCCGACAAGAGACGTTTACGGCCTCAGAGTCGACCCTGCAAAATCAGGCGAGATTACCGGCAATTACCACTGCTGGACTGAGTTCTACCTTCCGGGAACAGGCTGGGTAATGGCTGACCCTGCTGATGTCCGCAAGAAAATGCTCAACGAGAAAATCGAGAAGGTCGATGACGCTAAGAAGTGGGCAGATTTCTTCTGGGCAGGCGATGACCTTCTGAGGATTGCGCTCAACCGCGACACTCGCGAGACTGTTCTCAGCGAAGCCACAGCGAAAACTCCGCTTACATACTTCATGTATCCTTACGCGGAGATTGACGGAAAAGTCGTTGACTGGTTCAGCCCAAAGACATTCGAGTTCAAGGTTACTCTGAATCTCGACTAGCGGTTATTAACGAAAAAGCCCTGTCCTGAGCGGCGGGGCATTAATTTTATGTCAAAGATGATACAGCCTAAACATTCAGGGAAAATTCTCATACTTTCAGCAGTCGTTCTATCAATAGCCGCATATTTTATTTTTCCGGCATTCAGGAATTTCATTGACGCTACAATCTCAGCTTTTGCCTCCGGCGATTTCAGGGTAATGCGCGATTTCGTTGCGGAGTACGGAGCTTATGCCGCCGCAGTATCATTCTTCCTGATGATATTCCAGTCCGTAGCCGCTCCGCTTCCTGCGTTCATCATCACACTTGCAAATGCTAATCTCTTCGGCTGGTGGAAAGGCGCAATCCTCTCATGGTCAAGCGCGATGGCCGGTGCTGCTTTATGTTTCTGCATAGCCCGTGTACTCGGAAGGGGAACTGCCGAACGGCTAACGAGCAAGGCAGGATTGCAGTACATAGATGAATTTTTCCAGCGTTACGGAACTCACAGCATTTTGATAGCGCGTCTTCTTCCGTTCATATCGTTCGACCTTGTGAGCTATGCCGCCGGTCTAACGTCCATGAATTTCTGGCCGTTCTTCATTGCTACGGGAATAGGCCAGCTTCCTGCAACTGTAGTGTATTCTTATGTCGGCGGAATGCTGACAGGCGGAGCCGGAATGCTCATGACTGGATTGCTTTTACTGTTCGCGCTGTCGGCATTGATAGTTCTTATCCGTCAGATGTTCAGGGAGCGGAAGAAAAATTGAAACGTTTTTTGAAACCTGCTGTCTTCCTCATTCTCATGGCCGTAGTCATGGCATTAGGGAAATATTACGGCGGTGCTGAAAGATTCATGAGTGAACTGCCAGTGCTTCAGGAAATCGTCAGGCAGAATCCTGTTAAGGCAATGGCAATATACATTATTGCAACTTCAGCAGGCTGTGTGCTTCTCGCAATGCCGGGAGCAATGTTCGCGGTTATCGCCGGACT
This sequence comes from Synergistaceae bacterium, assembly GCA_017470485.1. GTDB lineage: Bacteria > Synergistota > Synergistia > Synergistales > Aminobacteriaceae > JAFUXM01. Next base: position 98,525 of record JAFUYQ010000016.1, on the reverse strand, counting down.
TCTCTTCGAGCCTCTTACAGGGACGGTACTTTGTCTTACGGCGGCGACGCTGGGAGCTGTGATAGCGTTCCTTGCAGGGCGTTACTTCCTTCGGGACTTGGTGCGGCCTATGCTCTCAAAAAGCGAAATCCTCAAGAGGCTTCTATTTGATGACGCGGAACACAGCGGAATTATCCTATTGATGATTACACGGCTTGTTCCTCTTTTCCCTTATAACCTTCAGAATTTTGCCTACGGTCTGACTGACATAAAATTATTGCCGTACACTCTGTATACATTCCTTTTCATGGCTCCCGGAGCTGCTGCTTTCACGCTTGGGGCTGCCGGAATAGGAAATGAGGAACGCAGAAATTTATATTTGTTCATAGCGGTAATTCTTGCGGTAATCGTAACATCAGCAGGAATTTTACTCCGCAGAAAATTTATCAGGAGGTAATTTGTCATGAAGAAATTATTATTTGCCATTGCTTTATTATGTGTTGCAGTGTCAGCGGTCTGTGCTGAAGAACTCTCGCTCACCGTCAATAAGGAGAAGGGAGAAATCATAATCCCTGCTGAAGTAAACGGTAAATACCTTGTCAGCCCCACGAAACACGCACTCTCATACTACAAGGGCGGTAACGGCGAGAAATCAATAATGCGTTCGCTCGTCAGCGAAATCGACTTCTACAATGCTCTTTCCGAATTAGGCGCAAAAGCAGGAAACAATATCACTCCGGCAGACATGAAAGCACGTTCAAGCGCGGAAGGCAAAGCCACAGAAGGCGATAAGCTGTCAGTGTTCCTCACGTGGGAAGGCTCTGACGGTGAAATACCGCTTGATGATGCAGTAGTCAGCGAGGTTAGGGACGGTGAAGCAAGACCGTTGGATTTGAGGTTCACGGGAAATCTTGAGTTTGCACAGAAGTATCGTCCGGGCTGCTATATATGTCTGGACTCCTGCGCCGCCGGAATCTCAACGAATGCCGCATGGCCGACCGGCTCGCTTAACAATAAAGAAGTGAGCTTTCACGGAAATCCTGATGTCCTCCCTCCCGACGGAACAAGAGTCAATGTCATTGTCAGGCTCGTAAAATAATGATTGCCTGTCTCTACAACGCTTTCGCACTGAGTATGCTGTTAAGCGTCCTTATGTTCATGAACACGTGGCTAGAAATGCGCGTAAATCTTGGCTGGGTATTCTTTGCGCTGACTGCGGTACTTTTCATAGTGCAGTTATCAGTCAAACCTCTGCGGAAATTCTGCGGTACGTTCACGGCTTCGATAATAAGTGCGCTGTTTTCATTCGCCGGAATGTACTTGGTGTTAGGCTCTGAACGCATGGCCGTAATTCCTGCCTCGATAGTCCGAGAGGGGATAATGCAGAGCAGAATACCATTCTCAGCGATTAATACTGCCCTTATTGCAATAGCTGTTATAGGGCTGGCAGTTGTGTTTTTCACCGGCAGACATGGACATTAAGAGATTCATCTTTCGTTCGGGAATAAGACTAAATCAGTTCTTATCGGCCACAAAAATTTTCAGGCGTTCAAGCGGAAAAGCTGAGACTGTGTTTTTTCCCGGCTGTAGTCTTTCGGGCTATAACCCTGATTATGTTTTCGCCGTGCGTGATTACATTATCGGGCATATCGGGGATTGCGGTATCATAACCGCGTGCTGTGCCAAGCCCCTGAAACTGATGGGGGACGCTGGAACCTTCCGAAAAAGAATTGACAGCGTGAACCGCGAACTTGACGCTATGAATGCAGGAACAGTAATAACAGCCTGTCAGAACTGTTACAGGATACTCAAGGCTCACGGCGGAAACAGAAATATATTATCCGTCTGGCCAATCATCAATGAGCATGGACTTCCCGAAAGACTCAGAGGGAAATATTCAGGGCTTGAGGCAGGTATTCAGGACTCTTGCACAACTACGCCGGAAATCGCCTCAAGCGTTCGCGGAATACTTCGCTATCTCGGAGTTACTGTCCGCGAGTTTTCAGGCGCAAAGCTGAAGTGCTGCGGAGGAAGTCAGGCCATAGCTTCAGGAAGTTCATCGCTGGGGCGCAGGTTCATGAGGGAAAGAGCCGCTGAAGCTCCCTGCAATGTCATCGTGTCATACTGTGCCTCATGCCGTTCAGCAATGAGCATTGACGGGACGCACAAGAGCATTCACATTCTTGACCTCATCTTCGGAAACGGAGAACCGTCAGGAGGAAAAAGCAATCTGCGGAACAGACTCATAACCGCAGAAAAACTAAAGGAGGATTAATAATATGGAGACTTACTACAAACCCGAAGACTTGGGGAAATTCTCGACAATGGGCGAATTTGCGCCGGAACTTTGGGAGAAGTTCATGGCGTATTACGGAGCTGTTTTCGAGTCTGGAGCTTTGACGAAACGCGAGAAAGCATTGATTGCCCTTGCGGTCGCTCACGCTGTACAGTGCCCGTACTGCATTGACGCTTACACACAGAGCTGCCTTGAGAACGGCGCGAACGAGGAGCAGATGACCGAAGCCATTCACGTTGCGTGTGCGTTAAGGGGCGGTGCTTCGCTTGTTCACGGGGTGCAGATGAAGAACGTTGCGAAAGGGTTATCGCTGTGATTGAGCCTTTCGGGAACATGATACATGACCCTGCGCTGGCCATGACTGAAGAAAAATTGAGCGTCCTTCAGGTCAACGTGGGGAGCATGTGCAATCTTGCCTGTAAACACTGCCACATTGAAGCAGGCCCGAACCGTCATGAAATCATGACACGCGAGACGATGAAGGAAGTTCTGCGAGTCCTTCCGAATTTTGACACTCTCGACATAACAGGCGGTGCGCCCGAAATGAATCCGTCCTTCAGATGGTTCGTTGACGAGGCCGTGAAGATTTGCCCTCATGTCATGGTCAGGAGCAATCTAGTAATAATGACTGAGGAGGGTTACACGGACATTCCTGAGTTTCTCGCTGAAAGGAACGTTGAAATCGTCTGCTCGCTTCCGTATTACTCCGAGAACGACTGCGACCGCCAGAGGGGCAAAGGAACATTCAAGGCAGTAATATCAATGCTGAAGAAATTGAACTCACTCGGTTACGGCAGGAATGAAAATTTACCGCTTGATTTAGTCTACAATCCGGGCGGAGCGTTCCTGCCTCCCAATCAGTCGGAACTTGAACAGGAATACAGGACACGTCTTCGTTCTGAATACGGAATAGAATTTACTCGCCTTTTCGCAATCACAAACAACCCAATCGGACGCTTCGGGGAATTTCTGAGACGTTCAGGTAATTACGACAGGTACATGCAGAGGCTCTATGACGCATTCAACCCTTCCGCGCTTCAGGGAATGATGTGCAGATTTCAGCTGTCTGTGGGCTGGGACGGCAAACTCTACGACTGCGACTTCAACCAGCCGTTAGGGCTTACGATAAACGGCCCTGAAAACATAAGCGGGCTGACGGAGATTCACAGCAGAAAAATAAGGTTCGCTAATCATTGTTACGCCTGCACGGCCGGAAGCGGTTCAAGCTGCGGAGGTACAACGGCTTGACGGTTTCAGTGATTGTACCGGTGCTTAACGAGGCGGAGAGGATTGAGACACTTATTAGTTCGCTTCTTGAACTTGAGGGTAGCAAGGAGGTAATAATCTCTGACGGGGGCAGCACTGACGGGACAATCGACAGGCTGAAACGCTTTGAGGGCATAAGCGTCATTCATGCAAAATCGGGACGGGCATCACAGATGAACGCGGCGGCCTCCCGTGCTTCAGGGGATATACTGTGGTTCGTTCACGCTGATTCTGTCGTGTCCCCGTCAAGCATACGGGACATTGAGCGCGCAGTCAGCGCAGGAGCAGAAGGAGGATTTTTCAGGCTTCACTTCTACGACGCTGATGACCGTTTCATGAAGTTCATTGAGAGGACATCGCACACACGCGCTAAAAAATTCTGCTTAATCTTCGGGGATCAGGGATTATTTTTGAGACGGGATATTTTTCAGAAACTCGGCGGTTTTGCGGACGTTGAATTGATGGAGGACTGGGAAATATCCCGAAGGCTTCGTAAACTTCACAGCAGGGGATTAATTCATGCGCTCGATACAGTGATAGGGACATCGGCGAGGCGTTACATTAAGAACGGGAGGTTTTCTACATGGCTGAAGATGAACATCGTCAAGGCACTCTATATTCTCGGCGTTCCGACAAAAATTCTGAGGGCTATTTATGGCTAAGGACGCACTGATAATTTTTTCGCGGCTTCCCGTAGGAAGGGAGACAAAGACCAGACTTTCCCCGATACTAAGCAAGGAACAGCGAAGTGAACTTCATTTGGCCATGTGGAGGGACTTATTCCCCGAAGCCCAGAAGCTGAACGGTACAGCGGACGTGTTCCTTTACTGGACGGGCAGCGGAGATATTACGGATTACAGGCAGATAGTTCCAGAGTCATTCATACTGAGGGAGCAAAGAGGCGAAAATCTCGGCGTTAAGATGAGCAATGCCATGCGTGAAATCTTAGCGTCAGGATACGGCAAAGCGATCTTAATCGGGAGCGACATTCCTTCTTTGAGGGCAGTGAACCTTCAGCGTGCGTTCAGACTGCTAGATGATGTGCCTGTAGTTCTGGGGCCGTCTGCGGACGGGGGCTACTGGCTCATAGGAATGAGCGAGTTTGTTCCCGAAGCGTTCAGCGTAAAATCATGGGGACATTCTGACGTTCTCACAGCCACGACCCAAACACTGAACAGCTTGGGAATAAGATACAAATTTGCGGACACTTTGCAGGACATGGACACGCCAGAAGACGTTAGAGACTTCATGCTCAAACGGCCTGATTATCACAGTGAGGTCTATAAATTTCTTTCACTAAACGTTCCCGTAAACAGAAAATAATTAGTTGCGTAATTTAATTTCAAGCTGCTCTATAGTAGTATCCTTGCAAATTCCATTGTTAAGGGAGATGTCATTCATGCAAAAATTTTTTAAGCGCAGTGCTGTTTACTTTTCAGCGGTCGTAGTTCTCTCACTACTTTCAGTTTTCCCTGCTTTCGGGATTACAGCCGTCAATTCCGTTGAAGACTTCAAAGCCTTCATAGGCAAGCCCGATGTTCTTTTTCTGGATTTGAGGCCGGAAGCAGCTTATCAGGGCTGGAAGATTGACGGAGCGGCAAGAGGCGGACACGTGAAAGGTGCTTCGGACTTCCCTGTCTCGTGGCTGAAACTCGCGGACAACGCAAAACTCGCGGAGATTGTCGCCAGAAAAGGCGAGTTGAAGGGCAAAACCGTAATTCTTTACGGCAATCCTTCAGATGATGAAAGCTCAAGGCTCGAAAAAGCCCTCAAGAATGCAGGGGCTGAAAAAGTTTTGCTTTTCGCCGTTCCTGCTGAGGTGTGGACTGCTGACGAGGCTATCCCGATGGAAAGTTATCCGCGCTATGAGCTTTACGTTTACCCTGAATGGCTGAACGCTCTGATGTCGGGCGGAAAACCTGAGACTTATGACGGAAGACCCTTCAAAGTTTTCGAGGCGAGCTGGGGCGAGGAGAAAACTTCGTATGTGAACGGCCATATTCCGGGAACAATCCACATCAACACCGATGAATTTGAGGAAGGGCCTATCTGGAACAGGCTTTCAGACGCGCAGTTGAAGAAGGCTCTTGAGGCCAACGGAATCACGAAGGATACTCTTGTAGTTCTCTACAGCACAACTCAGAACATGGGGGCAGCGCGTATCGCGTGGATAATGATGTACTGCGGTGTCGAAGATGTGAGGCTTCTTGACGGCGGCTTCAACGCTTGGAAGAGAGCGGGGCTTCCGGTTTCAACGGAGTCAACTCCCAAAGAGCCTGTAAAAGATTTCGGAGCTGAAGTGCCGCTTCACCGTGAACTCATCATCGACCTGAAGGAAGCAAAAGACCTCCTCGAAAATCCAAACGGCAGACTCGTCAGTATCAGAACGTGGGAGGAACAGATCGGTGAAGTTTCAGGCTATGTAGGCTGGGATTTGAAGGGCAGAATTTCGGGAGATGTCTGGGGACATTGCGGCCATGAAGGTTCGGCAGGCGTTTCGGATTTCGAGAACATTGACGGAACGATGAGGAACGGCGATGAGATTTCCGCGCTCTGGAGCGAATGGGGCATTCACCGCGAAAACGAAGTCGCTACATACTGCGGAACGGGCTGGAGGGCAGCGGAGATTTCATTTGATTTCTACGTATTGGGCTGGCCTCACATATGGATTTACGACGGCGGCTGGTACGAATGGTCGAGCGATCCTGCAAATCCGTTCCTTACAGGGGCTCAGAAACCGAGATTCAAATAGAACGAAATGGGCTTATTTTTCTCGGTAATTTCAATTCTGTGCGCGGTGATAATAATTCCGATTCTCTGCGTTCTTGAATATTACTCAGGAATGAAGATGGGAATGTACCGTTATTTTGTCCTGAAAAATTCATGGTGGCTGAAAAATGTATTCACGCCTGAAGCACTGCCGGTAATTAGGATATTATCACTGCTCGTTACAGTGATTGGAATTTATTTTGCTGTAAAAACGATGAAGCGTTCAAGGAGTCTGAAAACTCTTTGGACGCTTTTCGGGATTTTTGTTTTTGTTGCAAATTTTTATGTGCTTGAAGCTGAAAATTTTGCAGAACTTAGAACAGCTCCGTTTTTCGGGCTTGCATGTATTGCGGCGGCTTTGTTCTATGCTGTAGGAAGTTTCCTGTTTTTACTAAAAGCAAAAAGTTAAGGCACTGATATTTATGTTACGAAAACATACAAAAAAACGGCCTCCCAAGTTTCAGGAGACCGTTTAATTTTTACTCTCTAGCCGATTTCAGCAATGAGCTTCTCGACCGCCTCGTGAGCGTCGGCAGGAAGTTTATCAATTCCGCCTCTCTCAGTATCGCGCGACTTGATGAAGTTCAGTCTGTCCTGGAATCTCTTCTTGAGCTGGCTTCTGTAATCCTCGTTCTTGAGGTCAGCGTCAAATCCCGGAATCTCCATCGTCTTAATGCCTGACAGTTTCCCGAACGGCTTCCACTCAGCTTTGCCCTCGACAATGCGCTCGATAATCATGAGCGTGTTCTCTTTGCCTACCGGCTTGCCCATGAAGTTGCCGGTGTTGAGAATGTAGCAGTCAACTCCGTCAGCAATAAGCTGCTTGAATCTCTCGTAGTCCATGCCAAGCGGATACGTTCTGAACGGGTTGGCATAAGGTTCGCAGACAAGCGCGTCAGGGTCAACGCCGGGTGCGAGGTTCTCAGCACTCGTTCTCTTTGTTGCGAGCGTTGCGCCGAGTACAGAGGCAAGCGACGGGCCTTCAAGTTTCAGAACAGGCGGCAATGTCGGATCTCTCATCAGCCAGAAGATTGCGTTCAGAGGCTCATCAATTCTGTCGACTCTGTTCGGCGACCATAAACGCGACTTGATGGCGCGTCCGTTTCCGTTGCGGACATCTTCGGTTACGGCGATGAGTTTTCCGTCCTCAGTCTTTACGCAGCCGCAGTTCTGAAGTGTCAGAAGGTACTTGTTGTCAGGGCAGCCTATCGGGTAGTCGGCTACCTTGTCGAAATATGTCGGCTCAAGGGCGATAGCGTACTTGTCCTTTACGTTTACGACGAAAGCGTCATCGTGAAGAACCATGACATCATATTTTCCGTCATGCTTCGCGTGAGTGATTGTTGATTTTCCTGAGCCTGAAAGTCCGAATGCCGCCATGACGTATTTCTTGTTGCTTCCGTCCTTGAGGGTGTAACGCTTGAGTCCGCCGTGGCATGAAGCATATCCGTTGCGTGCCGCAATGCCCCAAGCGAGAGTTAATGTACCCTTCTTGAGTTCGCCGAAGTAGCGGAGGCCGAGAACGATTGCGCAGTTCTCTTCGGGTGAGAAGAACGCCAGTCCTAACGGGAAGTCAGGGTGCGACCAGTCAGGGTCGGCAACGAAGAATATATCGCCGTCATGATCTGAAATTCTGCGTGATTTCTCGTAGCGCGGCTTGTAAGCCTCGTTTGCGTACTGGAAGTTAATCATCCAGTTGTAGAGGTTGTTCTCGTAGCCCTCTGGAAGAATTATGTGCGCGCTGGTCATGAAGTCCTCATCGAGTCCGACGTAAGCGTCAGCCTGATAGAGTTTCTTGTAGCGCATGTTGAAGACTGCCTCGCGGATAATCTTGCAGTATTTCGCAACGTCTACATCAGGATAGCCGACAATGCGTCTTGCGGCGGCGGTGCGTCCGAAGATTGCGCCGTCATTGAAGAGTAAGACGTTAGCGTTCTGGGGAAGTTCCTGCTCGGTAGGACGGTAGACGGGCATTCCTGTGAGTTCGATAGTGCCGGGCGAGTTCTTTGCGAGGTTGTATGCTTCCTTGAGGTCGAGTACGTGATGGACGTTGTTTCCGTAGAATAGTGTTTCAATGGTTGTTCTAGGCTGTGCGTGATAAACTTTCTTGAAGTTTTCGGGATCGTAATAACCGATTGTTGACATGTAAAATTTCTGCCCCTTTCGTTAAATTCCTGTGTTGTAATGGGGCAATTATAGCACTATTAGCTATTTATTCTTCACCCGCTAATTGTGAGAATGTGTCGTATTCACATTGAAATCTTGAGGGATACCGGCGTGTTGAATTTGCGTGAAAATGAAAAAGCAAAGAAGTTATGCTACAATACTATTTGCGTAATAATAATTGTCGCATGGTCGATTTAGGTTGACTTCTTCTTTGCTACGTTCAATTATAGCATAGCAGTATGTGTCCCGTTGTCGGCCATGCGAATACACTTTCGGGAGGTAATCTCAATGTTCAGGAAGAAAGGTTTGTTTTGTTTCCTTGCCGTTATGATGTTCTGCGTCATTGTTTCCGCCTCAAGGGGGGAAGGAGGTGGATATGAGGACAGTAACAAAGAGTTTTCACCGTACCCTACGTGGCATGTCAGAGAACTTAAAGAAAGGTACGACGAAGCTTTCAAGTCCATCAGGGAAAGAGAAGCAATTGAAAAGCAACGAATATGCGTAGAAGGCAAGGTTGAAAGAATCGATTCAAGTTTTCTCGGTTTTCCCTACATCGTGTTGAAGGAAGACAGACCGAAAGACTTTTTCGATATGCTCTTTGATGTGCAATTGAGCGATAAAGTGGAATGTTACCTCGATATGAGCAGGAAAGACATTTTCGATAAGTACCATCTTGGGGATAAACTTGTCATCGAAGGCAGAATCAATGACAACGATGAATTGGAAGAATGCAAAGTCGTTGCGAAATACAGATAGGACAAGAATAACGCTCACTTCCTCAACGACAGCGCGGGTTGAGCGTTATGACGCGACTACAGATGGCTACAAATTTCAGTACAGCTACACTCTGACTAAGCAATAGCGGAAGCGCGAGCACGAAGCTTCACGGCAGGCCCTCAGAATTACTGGGGGTCTGTTTTTTCTTCGATAAGCCTAGTAAATAGCTTTATGATTCTTAACGTTATCGCGTATACTTCCTTTGTTTTTCGCCATGAAATCGCTATTTTCAGTGAAAAGATAAATATATTATAGAATCATATTAACTCAAAGACGGAAGGAGAAAAATATAAACATGTGCGGAATATTAGGTTATTCAGGCGGACGGCAGGCAAGCGGAATACTGCTGGCAGGACTCGCACGGCTCGAATACAGGGGCTACGACTCGGCAGGTATTGCGGTACTTGCTGACGGAAAAATCAAAATCGCTAAAAATAAAGGAAGACTCAAAATCCTTGAGGACAGAATCAACGCAGGCGAGGAAGTCTCAGGTACCTGCGGAATAGGACATACTCGCTGGGCTACTCACGGCGAACCCTCTGATGTAAACGCTCACCCGTTATGGAGCGATGACATGGCCGTAGTTGCCGTTCATAACGGTATTGTCGAGAACTACAGAGAAATCCGCGCAATGCTCGCTGAACACGGTTACACATTCTATTCTCAGACCGACACCGAAGCTGCCGTAAAACTCATCGACTTCTACTACAAGCAGGAAAAAACTCCCCTCAAAGCAATCACCAGAGCCATCAAAGATATTGAAGGTTCATACTGCTTTGTGATACTTTTCCGCGATTTCCCTGATGAAGTCTGGGGCGCGAGAAAAGATTTACCCTTAATCGCCGGTCAGGGAAAAGGCGAATCGTTCCTAGCCTCTGACGTTTCAGCGATTCTTCATGACACAAGAGAGGTCTATTACCTCGACAACATGGAGATTGTCAGGCTCAATAAAGGCGATGTGAGGTTCTTTGACGGCGAGGGCTACGCTACCTACAAGGAAGTCAGCACTGTAACTTGGGATTCAAACGCTGCGGAAAAAGGCGGCTTTGAACACTTCATGATGAAGGAGATTCACGAACAGTCAAGAGCGGTTAAGGACACCTTCGGCTCAGTGTACCATTCGGGGAAAATCGACCTCACCGAAAAAGGACTCACTGATGACGCAATAAAGAAGATTTCACAGATATACATTATTGCGTGCGGAAGTGCCTATCATGCCGGAGCTGTTGCCCAGTACGTTATTGAAGACCTCGCGAAGATACCCGTAAGAATCGAACTGGCTTCCGAGTTCCGTTACCGCGATATGCCGATGGACAGCAACGCTCTTGCAATAATAATCTCGCAGTCGGGCGAGACTGCTGACACTTTGGCGGCAATGAGACGGGCAAAGCAGAACGGTATCAAGACGCTAGGAATCGTCAACGTTGTAGGAAGCACTATCGCAAGAGAGGCAGACAGTGTATTTTACACGATGGCAGGGCCTGAAATAGCTGTCGCGACAACGAAGGCTTACACTGCACAGTTAATAGCATGTTACGCATTGGCCGTGAAATTTGCGGAGGTTCGTGGAGTTATTGACAAGGCTGAAACTGAGAGATTGATTTCGGAGATACAGAGATTGCCTGAGAAGATTGACGAGATTTTGGACGAGAAAGGAAAACTTGAGGCACTCGCCGGAAGATTCGTTAATGCCAAAAACGCTTTCTATCTTGGAAGGAACATTGATTACGCGGTGGCAATGGAGGGCAGTCTCAAGATGAAGGAAATAAGCTATCTTCACAGCGAGGCGATAGCGGCAGGCGAGATGAAGCACGGGCCTATAAGCCTTATTGAGCGCGGAATGCTAGTCGCAGGGATAATGACTCAGAAAGATTTATACCTGAAGACAGCGAGCAATATGCTTGAGGCGAAGAGCAGAGGAGGATTCCTTCTTGTGATTTCGTCGAGGGACTGCGATGCGCTGAAAGATGACGCGGATTTCGTGTTTCATGTTCCTGAGACTGACGAACATTTTGCGGCTAGCCTGAGCGTTATACCGCTTCAGCTGCTTGGGTACTATGTTGCAGTTGCGAGGAAGCTCGATGTTGATAAGCCCAGAAATCTGGCTAAGAGCGTTACGGTTGAATAATGAAAATTTTATCCCCCTGTCTTTTGACTGACGGGGGGATTATTTTATTCTGTTACTGGAAGCGGTATGTTCAGGAATTTAGGCGGAGCAGTGTGCAAAGTATCATCAGGGATTTCCATTGTATAGTGTTTCAAAATTTTCTGTTCACTTCTGGCATCTTCAACGGCCTCCGTTAATCCTGCAATTATGCTTTCATATACGCTCATTTATAAAACCTCCTTGCTAACTCAGCTTCAAGAATATCAATCAGTTTCTTAATGTTATTGCACTCCTGTTTAGAAAGTGAATCCTTTTCATTTTTAGGGTAAACGGTAATCAAAAATGTTACAGAGTAAACGTCAAAATCTGCATAACATACGCGAACACTGTCCCTTTTACTGCGGTTCTGGAACGCAAAACGCATCTTCCGTAACTTGCCTGTACCTCGAATAACCGGCCAATGTTTAGGATTTGTCATAATCTGCTCCTCAAGCTCCTGCAAATCATTATCAGTAAAACCTAATCTGTCCCAGTTCCGCGAAAATTCGTGTGTTTGTACAAAAGTGCGCTTCATTACCCTAATCTCCATAAATTGACTAAAAATTATATCATCATAATTAGAAAAGTTATGCTAAAGTATAAGCAAATCTCTATATATGGAGGCACATAAAATGAAATTAATAACGGCATTCCTGATAATGCTAATGACGTTCAGCACAGCAAGTGCGGACTTCACCCCTTCCGAAATCCTCAAGTCCATGACACTACGCGAGAAAGTCGGACAGCTCTTTGTAATCCGTCCTGACCAGCTCGAAACTTCATTAAGTCCCGAACAGATTCATGCCCCCAGAAAATTCGGCGTAAAATCAATCTCGCCTTTAATGCGCGAGACACTTAAAGATTACCCTGCCGGAGGATTCATAATCTTCGGGAAAAACTTTGACTCCCCGATACAGCTCATGCAATACACTTCCGGCCTCAAGAAAGCGTCCGGCATATATCCGTTAATGACTATTGACGAGGAGGGCGGACAAATCTCAAGAATCGCTAACCACAAAAGTTTCACCGTCAAAAAATTCCAGAGTGTTAAAGCAATCGGCGACTCAGGCCGTGTAAAAGAAACTGCCTCATACATCGCCTCATACTTGAAGGATTACGGCTTCAATCTGGATTTCGCACCCATTGCCGACATCTATACCAATCCGGAAAATAAAGTCATCGGCGACAGGGCATTCGGAAGCAGTCCGGAACTCGTCTCGAAATTAGCCGGCCAGTTCCTTGACGGCCTCCATGAAAATAACATCGCTGGCTGCTTAAAGCACTTTCCGGGACACGGCGACACTAAGGACGATACTCATGAAGATTACGTCTCCGTGAGTAAAACTTGGGACGAGCTACTCAAAGCTGAGATTATTCCGTTCCGTGAAAACTTCAGCAAGACCGACACAGTCATGACCGCTCACATCACCATGAAGAACATAACAACTGATAACCTTCCTGCCTCATTGTCCCGTGAGATGGTTACGGGAAAACTTCGGAACGAACTCGGCTATGACGGCGTTATCATCACTGACGCTATGAACATGGGCGCAGTCGCTAAGAATTACACTTCATCTGAAGCTGCTGTGCTTGCGCTTGAGGCCGGTAATGATATTATCCTTATGCCTTTCGATTACCGCGAGGCTTTCGACGGAATTATCGAGGCCGTGAAGTCAGGGAAAATTTCAGAGGCAAGAATTAATGAAAGCGTGTTAAGAATACTGAGGCTCAAAAAAAAAATGTCAGGTGAAAAATTAAAATGGTGGCAGTCAGGCGCAGTATATCAGGTTTACCCGAAAAGTTTTCTTGATACTGACGGTTCAGGAACAGGCGACCTCAAAGGCATTACCTCAAAACTCGATTACATTCGCAGCTTGGGAGTCAATGCCGTGTGGATAACGCCTGTTTACCCTTCGCCGATGATTGATAACGGCTATGACATCTCAAATTACACGGCGATAGGCGAAAACTTCGGAACGATGAAGGATTTTGACGCACTCATCAGAGAGTCAAAGAAGCGCGGAATAAAAATCGTCATGGATTTAGTCTTCAATCATTGCTCGGATAAACATCAATGGTTTCAGGAGTCTAAATCCTCATTGAGTAATCCTAAATCGGACTGGTTCATATGGCGCAGCCCTAAGCCGGACGGTTCAGCCCCTACGAACTGGAGAAGTATTTTCGGCGGAAGCGCATGGGAATTTTCGCCCGAACGAAATCAGTATTACCTTCACACTTTCGCGAAGGAACAGCCCGATTTGAACTGGGCTAATCCAGAGGTCAGGTACGCGCTCTATGACGCTGCAAAATTCTGGCTCGATAAAGGCGTAGGAGGCTTCAGAATTGACGCGATAACTTACATTAAGAAACCTGATGAATTTCTTGACGGTGAGCCTGACGCTGAGGACGGCACTGTGAACGTTCACAATATGACAGCCAATCAGCCCGGTATACTTGATTACCTCCACGAGTTCAAAAACGAGGTCAAAGGGGACACTGATATTTTCATGGTCGGCGAGGCTAACGGAGTCAGTGCTGACGAACTGCCCTTGTGGGTCGGCGAAAACGGGGTGTTCGATATGCTTTTCGAGTTCAGCCACGTAACATTGCCGCTCGGAAAGGCCGAAATATGGTGCCGTCCCGTCGAATGGACACTCACAGACCTAAAGCGCGCAATCTCAAACAGTCAGAAAGCAACTGAGGCTAACGGCTGGTATCCTGTATTCTTCGAGAACCATGACCAGCCCAGAAGCGTTAATCATTTCTTCCCAGAAGGTGCTGACCCCGTTAAGGCCGCTAAAGTTCTCGGAACTGTCCTTCTCACGATGAGGGGAACGCCGTTCATCTATCAGGGCGAGGAGCTTGGAATGACTAATTACGATTGGAAGAATATAGACGGGCTTGACGACATTCAGACGAAAGGACAGTATGACCTTGCTGTTAAGGAGGGATTTTCGCCCGATGAGGCCATGAAGTTTGTGAGGTATTTCACACGTGATAACGCAAGAACGCCGATGCAGTGGACTGCCGGAAAGAATGCCGGTTTCACTTCGGGCGATTCGTGGCTTCCCGTCAACCCGAATTACACCGCCGTTAATGCTGATAGCGAGTCGGCTGATTCTGACTCGGTGCTGTCGTGGTACAGGAGGCTTTCCGATTTAAGGAAGAAAAATCCTGTTATAACGATGGGAAGTTACAGGGAAATTCTTGAGGACAGCCAAGAGGTTTTCGCTTTTGTCAGGGAGCATGAAGGCCGTAAAGCTCTTACTGTTGCGAATTTCTCGTTAAAGCCCGTGAGACTGCCTGATGAATTTTCAGGAAAAAAGATTCTCATGAGCAGCGAGGCAAATAATAATCCGCTTGAACTTAAACCGCTGGAAGCAAGAATATATGTATATTAACTTTCAGGGGTGTGCTATTATTTCGCTGAGGTGAAAAACTCTTGAATGACACTAAGCAAATACTTCACGAACTCTACAGCCGTAATATTACAGTCGAAGAAGCATACCTCCGCTTAAAGGAACAGCCCTTTGAGGATATAGGCTATGCAAAAGTAGACTTCCACAGAAAAATAAGGCAGGGTGTCTCTGAAGTCATTTACGGCGCAGGTAAAACCCCTTCGCAAATCTCAGGCATTATTGATGTCATGGCCTCTCACGGTCAGAAAACTATCTTAGTAACCCGTCTGTCTCAGGAAGCATTTGACGAGCTTCAGCGAATGGGCTGCAAAATAAATTATTACCCTGACGCTAAAGCAGGCGTTTACGGTTCGATACCTGATCCCGAAGGCAAATCGTTCATTCTCGTTGCCACCGGCGGAACTAGTGATATACCTGTCGCCGAAGAAGCCGCGCTCACAGCGGAAGTCTTGGGCAACAAAGTCAAGCGTCTCTATGATGTCGGCGTTGCAGGACTTCACAGGGTCTTATCGCACATTGATGATGTCATGAGTGCCGGAGTAATTATCGCTGTTGCAGGAATGGAGGGGGCATTAGCGAGCGTTCTCGGAGGATTAGCCGACTGCCCTGTCATTGCTGTGCCTACCAGCGTGGGTTACGGTGCGTCATTCGGAGGAGTTTCGGCACTGCTGGCAATGCTCAACTCATGCGCGAGCGGTGTAAGTGTCGTCAATATTGATAACGGTTTCGGAGCAGGTTATCTCGCCTCTATGATTAACAGAATAAGAACGGAGAGTGAATCACATTGAGAATGAAAAATTTTTTTCTGAGCGTCATTGTATTTCTTCTGGTGCTTGCCGGACACTCTGATGGGTATGAAATCGCAGGACGATGGAATGTCGAAGGCGGCGGATTCGTTGAGAAAAGTTTTGTCCGCATAAGCCTCGAAATTACCGGCCATGCTGAAGTCGCTTCCAGAAAAATCTCAGACCTCAGAAACATAAACACTATAATGAGCAGCGATGCCCAAACTTTAATCAGCCTTGAGAACTTCATTGATGACAATTTAAGCTGCATTACCTCGTATGATTTCTACCTCCGCATTAATGCTCTGAACAATACCGGCCTTAATGTCAAAGTCAAAGAGGAACATCTCTATGATGAAGTCAATATCCCCGTAGCACTTCCGAGCTTTACGCCTACAGTTGAAAGACCTTACACGCTTCCTGCTGTTACCGTCAACGGATTGACCTATCAGGCTTCAATAATGTCAGCAAATTCCGGCACTGTAAAAATTACCGGCTTCGTGGACACAGATTTTGCCGGCGAGGTCGAAATAAATTCCGACTGCGCTTTCTGGCGGAACGGTACTTCAAAACCTTCATCAGGCGGAGGCTCAGGAAGCGGCTGCAATTCAGGATCAGGGATAATTTCACTGTTATTGATTATACTAATTTCGGGGGTGCGTGTAATTGTTCGGCACTGATATAGGTATAGATTTAGGAACTGCAACAGTATTAATTTACGAGAAACATCACGGCGTTGTCCTCAGAGAACCTTCAGTTGTCGCCGTTGATCAGGATACAGGAGACATCTTAGCTGTAGGCTATGAGGCAAAATCTATGGTCGGAAGAACTCCGGGCAGTATAACCTCAGTACGCCCTCTTAGGGACGGGGTTATCGCCAACTACGCAATGACCGAAGCAATGTTACAGCATTTTATGAGGCGAATCACTAAAGGCACTCAAAAATTTTTCAGGAACAGAGCTATGATTTGCGTACCCTCAGGAGCTACTGACGTTGAGCGCAGAGCAGTCCTTGAGGCGGCATTAGAGGTCGGCGCACGGGAAGCATATCTCATCGAGGAGCCTATGGCCGCCGCTATCGGTGCTAATCTCAACGTCGAGGAGGCTCGCGGAAAAATGATCGTTGACATCGGAGGAGGCACTACCGATGTTGCTGTCATTTCTCTGGGCGGTGTAGTCGTCTCTAAATCTCTGAGGCTCGGCGGTGATAAGTTCGATGAGGGAATAATGCGTTACCTTCGGAGGCAGTATAACCTCGCTATCGGCGACCAGACCGCTGAAAACCTCAAAATAATGATAGGCACCTGCATTCCTCTTGAGCAGGACGACAGAATGATTGTCAAGGGACGCGATTTAGTTCAGGGATTGCCAAGACAGATTGAAGTTACAAGTTCAGCCGTAAACATGGCCATCGGCGAGATGATACAGACATTAGTTGACGGTATTAGAAACGTTCTTGAGCTAACACCGCCGGAATTATCCGCCGACATAATTGACAGAGGTATTGTACTCACGGGCGGAGGAGCATTGCTCAGAGGACTTCCCGAACTCATAGCACAGCAGACAGGAATTAACTGTTTCACCGCCGAGAACCCTATGGAAAGCGTGGCTATGGGAACTGGAAAAGCCCTAGCGGAAATCGACAATTTACGCGCAACAGGAAGAAGCTCAATGCTGGTTAATCTAAAACGTTCCTCACGTAAACGCTACTAGGAAGGAGAGATTTTACTAAATGAATCGCGGAATTTACGAAGCAGCTTCGGGAATGCTGGTTCAGGAAACACATCTTGACGTTATCACAAACAACCTCGCCAACGTTGACACACCCGGCTATAAACGCCGTATCAGTGCTACGTCTGATTTCTCGGCACTTCTCGACAGAATCGAAAAGGTTTCGGAGGACGGCGAAACTAAACTCACCACCGTTCTTCCTGCCGATATGCCCTTCAAGGGAAGGGAGGTCATCGGTTCTGTTGCATTGGCGGCGATATTCTCTGAGGACGTTATGGACACGTTTCCGGGCGTTCTGAAGACGACTGAGAGCCAGTTAGACATTGCGATTGACGGGAAAGGATTTTTTGCCCTGACCGACTCGAACGGCGAGACGTTCTACACTCGCGAAGGGAATTTCGGCCTCGATAACAACGGCAATATCGTCAACAATAACGGCTTAACGCTTCAAGGCGAGGGCGGCGCGATAAACGTCGGCAATAACGCTCAAACTGTCGAAATTAACAGGCAGGGTCAGGTCATTGCAAATAACGAAGTTGTCGGAAGAGTCGCCGTGTTCAATTTCGAGAGGCCGACTTATTTGCGCCATCACGGGAAGAATCTTCTCACCCCTACCGAGCAGTCCGGCGAGGCTGAGAATGTCGAAAATGTTAAAGTATGGTCTGGAGCTTTAGAGATGTCAAATGTCGAAGTCGTTACCGAAATGGCCAGAATGATTGAGGCTCAGAGAATTTATGAGGGAGCGTCAAAAGCATTAATGACTCATGACGAACAGACCAGCAAATTAATTACATCGTTCAGCAGAGGATAATATAAGGGAGGATAAATTATGTTACGTTCATTATGGTCAAGCGCGTCAGGAATGATAGCACAGCAGACGCATTTAGACGTTGTAACCCACAACCTTGCCAACGTAAACACTCACGGCTACAAGAAAAGAAGAGCTGACTTCGAGGACTTAATGTATCAGATTTACAGAGAGCCGGGCGCACCTATTGAGGGCGGTTCTGTAGTGCCTACGGGAGTTCAGGTCGGATTAGGAACGAAAGTGGCGGCCACTCCGAGTTTTATGGTTCAGGGAAATTTCCAGATAACTGACGGCTCATTGGACTGGGTAATCGTTGAGGACAACGCTTTCTTTCAGGTCAATCTTGGCAACGGCCTTATAGGCTACACAAGAAGCGGCGCGTGGCAGCTTGATGATCAGGGGCAGATCGTTAATGAGGACGGCTACCCTATCGAACCTGCAATAACTGTTGACCAGGAAGCTCAGAGCATTCAGTTATCGCCTACCGGCCGCGTTACGATCAGGACGGGAGACAATATGGAGCTTCAGGAAGTAGGACAGGTCGAATTAGCGCGCTTCGTAAACCCTACGGGACTTCGGGCATTAGGAGACAGGGTTTTCGTTGAGACTCCGGCGAGCGGTCAGCCCCAAACAGGAAATCCCGGCGAGAACGGAATGCCTCAGGTAAGGCAGAATGTCCTAGAGATGTCAAACGTTCAGGTAGTCGAGGAAATGGTCGAAATGATAGTCGCTCAGAGAGCATATGAGGCTAACTCTAAGGGCGTTCAGACCGCCGATGACCTCCTCAGAATCGCTAACGGCCTCAAACGTTAGGCAGCTCATGAAAAGTAACATCTTCAGGCAGGGGCTAATATGGCTTCTGCTTTTTGCCGTTTCAGCCCAAGCATTTGCCGCTCAGTCGTTAATCCTCGAAATACCCTCAGTTGTTTACGCCAACAAAGGCACGGTAAGGCTCGGCGAAATCGCAAGGATTAAGGGCGGTAACAAAAGAACACGTGAAATGCTTGCTGACGTTCAGTTATGGAATGACGGAAGGGAAATTTCACGGAAGGACGTTATGAGGGCGATTGATGAGAGCGATTTGAGCGACATAAGGCTTGAGATTCGTATGCCGTTAATCTCGAAGGTTGAGCCTCCCGATTACGAAGGGAATTTCACAGAGACAGGCGGCTCGTCATACGCTCAGCGTTCTGTTAATGACCTCGTCCCCCTCCTCAAGGAACTCTCAGGCTGGAACGGGGGACTCGAAATTTCAGCAAATAATCCCGTCCCTGACGGAACACTAATTGACCCTGCAAGCCTCGTTCCCGGCACTTCAGGAGCAACCTTGCGCTTCAGAGACGATTCAGGCAGAGTGAAACCGCTTAATGTCCGTCTCACATGGCTTCAGAATACAGTGATTGCCTCACGCAACATCAAGAGGGGCGATAAGATTTCGCGCTCAGACGTTTTCACGCGCCCGATGAAAATTAACAGGGTCGGCGTTTATCCTTCAGACGTTTCGGAGGTCTTGGGCTTCACGTCAAACAAAAACTTCAGGCAGGGTGAGCCGATCGAACTTTCAGCCCTCACAAGTTCTCAGACCCTCAAAAGGGGAAGGCAGGTCAAAATCGTTGCCAGTTACGGCGGTGCGACTGCTTCGGCTGACGGTGTGCTTCTTGAGGACGGGAAGCCCGGCGAATGGGTAAGGGTAAGACGCGCTGACGACAGAAAAATTACGCTGAGGGCAAGAATTATTGATGAAAATACAGTTGCGGTAAGCACAGATTAGGAGTGATTAACGATGAAAAAATTTTTGTGTTTTTGTTCGGCTCTGATGATAGCTGTTATTTTTCCGGCAGTATCGTTCGGCGCGTCATTATGGGACGACAGGGCTAACTGGTTCGCTGACGCTAGACCCGGAAGAGTAGGCGACATCGTTACGGTTCTTGTTGACGAGAGAACTGACGCAAGCGATGAATCCGAGATGGAACTAAAAAAGAACGCGGAACTCAGCGTTACTCAGGGTACTGGAATACTCAGCTTCATTCGCGGACTTACTCTCGGAAGCGAGAACAATACCAAAGGAAACGGAAGCATTGAACGGACGCACAGCGCAACAACTACGCTGGCCTGCCTCGTTACCGAAGTCCTCCCTAACGGCAATCTTGTCATCGAAGGCACAAGAGACGTAAGAACAAGTGATGAAGTATTGCAGCTCATGCTCGCCGGAGTCGTAAGACCTCAGGACGTGAACAGCGATAACCAGATTTCAAGCCGCCTAATCGCTAACGCTGAAATCTCCGTTAAAGGCAGGGGCATAATCTCTAGGACTCAAAAGCCCGGCGTAATCACTCAGATTTTGCAGACAGTTTTCTAGGAGGACTTGACGATGAGGAAGTTAATACTTTCGGTTTTGACTGTTATTGCTTTATCGGGGGTGTCATTCGGGGCGGTCAACCTTCAGGATATGGACTTCAGCCGAGTTAATCCTTCCGTGAGAATCAAGGACATTACGGACGTTGAGGGCGCGAGAGGCAATCAGCTGACCGGTGTCGGACTGGTTACAGGTCTAAACGGAACGGGCGACAACTCGCCTATGGCTGTCCAGATGATGAGGAACATGATGAGGAACTTCGGAATTACCCTTGACGCTAGATCCGTAAGAACCAGAAATCTTGCCGTTGTCGCTCTCACTGCTAACCTTCCGCCTTATGTCAGGCCGGGACAGACCATTGATGTCAACGTCAACACTATGGGAAATGCCTCAACCCTTCAGGGAGGCGTTCTTGTTCAGTCGCCTTTGAGGGCTGCTGACGGTCAGGTTTACGCTGTCGCTCAAGGCCCTGTAGTTGTCGGAGGAGGTTCGGCACAGGGCGCAGGTGCTACAAGGACTCAGAACGTCCCCACTGCCGGAAGAGTTCCGGGCGGCGCAATCGTTGAACGCGAAGTACCCTCTGATTACTCGATGGGCGGTCAGGTGGCACTGCTCCTTAAACAGCCCGACTTCACAACTGCTCAGAGAATCGCTGATGCCATCAACAGGACTTACGGTGTCGTAGCTTACGCCGCTGATGCCGGAAGAGTTGAGATTAACTTGCCGGGACAATATGTTCAGGCACCGACTGCATTTCTTGCGAACATGGGAGGAATTGAGATAGAACCCGATAATCCTGCGAAAGTCGCAGTTAATGAGCGCAACGGTACTGTAGTAATGGGCGGTAACGTCAAAATCAGTTCTGTCGGAGTCGCTCACGGAAACCTCGTTGTTACGGTGGGCGAGACTGCAACGGTCGTTCAGCCTGAGAGTTTCAGCGGAGGTACTACAGTTGTTACGGGGAGAACTGACATTACTGCCGATGAGGAGGGCGGAAGCCTTATAGCCATGCCGGCTACCACAACAGTAAGAGACTTGGTGAGGGTGCTGAACTCATTGGGGGCAAAGCCCAGAGACATTATCGACATATTGCAGGCCATAGACAGGGCAGGAGCGTTACACGGTGAACTGGTAGTAATGTGATGAGGCTCAAAAACACTGGAAAAGGATAAACGAAAATGATTAACGGTATACCGACATCGAAAATCGTAAAAACAGATATTGACCCCGAAATTCATAAGACCCCTGACGCTTTGAAACTGAAAGAATCATGCCAGCAGTTCGAGGCTATATTGTGGTCGAAACTCTGGAAGGACATGCGGAAATCCGCCCTCTCAATCAGCGGTAACGACAAGGGCAGACCTTATCAGCAGATGGAGGAATTAACCCTCGAAATGGCAACTGATGACCTCGTAACCAGTTCGGGCGGCGCAGGGTTATGGAAAATGCTCTATGACTCAATGATTGGCAAGGTCGCCGCTGACAAAGAGGCTAAAGATAGATTAGCGGCTGATGAGGAAGCAAGGGGTTTTGACGTTCAGGGCTGATATAATTGTGGCATTCCATTAAGAGTTAAGAATTAACGACAAAGGAGATACCAACATGCTCAAAGATGATATGCGTGAAATTCTTGACGGTGCCGTAAAAGCCGTCCTTCCTGAGAATGCCGTCAAAGAAGCCCTCAATAACCCTGCGTTCACCTCCCGTAAGTCAAAAGGCAAGCTCGTCGTTGCCTCAATCGGCAAGGCCGCTTGGAGAATGGCTAAAGCTGCCTCAGACATTCTCGGCTCAAACATCACCGGCGCGGTCGTAACTAAATACGATCACTCTATGGGCGAAATCAAAGGACTCGAAATCTTCGAGGCCGGACACCCTGTACCCGATGAAAATACCATCAACGGTACTAAAGCCCTCCTTCAGCACGTCAAAGGACTCTCTGCCGATGATACTGTCCTTTTCCTTGTGTCAGGCGGCGGCTCTGCGCTCTTTGAACTTCCGGCAGAGGGCGTTACGCTTGAGGACATGCAGGACATTACAGGGCAGCTTCTCTCCTGCGGTGCTGACATCGTTGAGATTAACACAATCCGCAAGCACCTCTCCTCCGTTAAGGGCGGAAGATTCGCCGAGTTGTGCGCTCCGGCTCATGTATTCATGGTGGTTTTGTCGGACGTTCTCGGCGACAGGCTCGACAGTATCGCCTCAGGCCCCGCAGCTCCCGACACATCAACAAGCGGCGAGGCTCTCGAAATCGTTAAGAAGTACAGCCTCAACGTCAAGCCCGAACTCCTCAAGGTGCTTTCACGCGAAACTCCTAAGAACCTCAGCAACGTTACAGCCACTATCACAGGAAGCGTTACGGAACTTTGCAGGGCTGTCAGCGTTCTCGCTCAGAAGAAAGGCTATACCCCTCTCGTCCTCACTACTACTATGACTTGCGAGGCAAGGGAAGCAGGTTCGTTCATGGCCTCAGTTGCGCGCGAAGTATTGACATCAGGAAGCCCCGTTAAAGCTCCCTGCGCGATAATTGCCGGCGGTGAAACTGTCGTTCATCTCACAGGAAAAGGCTTGGGCGGACGCAATCAGGAACTTGCGCTTTCAGCAGCTCTCGGAATTGACGGGCTTGAAAATGTCGTAGCGGCCTCGCTCGGTTCTGACGGTACTGACGGCCCTACTGACGCAGCAGGCGGAATAGTTGACGGTAAGACAGCCGGCATTCTCAAAACTAAAGGCATCAGCATTCCCGAAGTCCTCAGAAATAATGATGCCTATCACGCCCTCAAAGAGGCTGACGCTTTACTCATGACCGGCCCTACAGGCACTAACGTCAATGATGTCAGCGTTTTCCTTCTGAAATAAAATTCTCAGTGCCTCCTCAGTTTTCGGGGAGGCTGATTTTTATCTTGCCGCAAGAGCCGCCCCGATTAATCCGGCCTTGTAACCCAATGTACAAGTTACTATCTTTGGGAATTTTATGCCCTCGTAAATCTCCGTGTAGACTTTCTCCTTCAGAGGGTCAATGAGTCTGGTTCCCTGTTTGGCGATCCCTCCGCCCAAACTTATTATCTCAGGCTGCAAACCGTTGATTAAGTTCACCAGACCGCACGCAAGATAACTAATATACTTGTCAATCAGCTCATCAGCTTCCTTGTCGCCCTTCTGCGAGGCATCAAAGACTGTCCGGCCTCCGACGCTTCCTTCTTTAGCGGCAATTCTCGCTGTTAGTCCGTCGGGATTATCAGAGATAAGCTCCTTCGTCATGTTAATCAGCCCTGTCGCCGAACAGTAAGACTCAAAACAGCCTTTCCGTCCGCAGGTACATTGACGGCCTCCGAACTCGATGACCATGTGTCCGAACTCGCAGCCCCTGACGATTTTCCCGTCAACGACATAGCCGGTTCCAACGCCTGTGCCGAGCGTGATAATCATTGCGCTTTTCGCGCCTTTCGCGCTTCCTGCGATGACCTCGCCGAGCGCGGCAGCGTCAGCGTCATTCTCAAGCGTTACAGGAATGCCTAATTCCCTGCTCAGCTCACCGCTCACTCCGAAATTTCTCCAGCCTAAGTTATTGTTGTAGATAACAACGCCGTTTTTCACGTCAATGAAGCCCGGTGTCCCTATTCCTGCGCTGACAACATCACTGTAATCTATGTCAACGCCGGAAACTGAAGCCCTTACCGATTTGATTATGTCCTTCAACACTTCTTCTTGAGGACGCTCAGCCCTTGTAGGAATACTGTGTTCGCTGATGATTTTCCCGTCCTCGTCAACAACTCCAGTCTTGATATTAGTTCCGCCGATGTCAATTCCGATGTAGTATTTCACGTTTTTATCTCTCCCTTCGCATATATAATAATATCCCATGAAAGGAGACTTTGCCATGAAACGAAAAATTCTTACCGCCTCGCTTCTTGTTATAGCAGGGCTTTTATCGCTGGCTCTAAGGGAAAACAGCGAGTTCACCCGAACTGGTATGGCTATGAATACATTGATACGAATGACTGTTTACGGGCATGATGAGTCCGTTCTTGATGATTCATTCGCGCTTCTATCTAGTCTCGACAAAAAGCTCTCAATGTATGACCCCTCGTCTGACATCTCCATCATCAATAAAAATTCGGGCGTTCGTGAAATTCCTGCAAGCCCTGAGACAATCGAAACCATTAAAGATTCAGTGAGGCTCTATGAAATTACGGGAGGAGTCTTTAATCCTCTCATCGGTGCTGTAACTAGGCTGTGGAAAATCAACAGGCCGGAAGGAAAATTACCCTCTCAGGAAAGCCTCGACATTGCCGTGAAACTCTCAGGCATTCAGAATTTAACCGTCTCAGAAGGAAATGTCTTTCTCAAAGAAAAAGGCTGTGTCCTCGATTTAGGCGGTATCGCCAAAGGTTATGCCTCCACGAAAATTTCAAGGCTCATGAAGGATAAGGGCGTTAAGTCGGCAATAATTGATCTCGGCGGAAACGTTCACACTGTAGGCTCAAAGCCTGACGGTTCATCGTGGCGTGTAGGAATAAGGAACCCTCTTGAACCTTCAGGAAGCCCTGCGTTGATTGTTGAGGTTAAGGACTGTGCTGTTATAACTTCTGGGAATTATGAGCGTTACAGGACTGTTGACGGCAAAAAATACTCGCACTTCTTCGACCCTTTGACCGGCAGAAGCATAATGAGCGATCTGCTTTCAGTAACAGTGATTTCGGAGGACGGCTCGCTTGCGGACGGATTAGCTACGGCGTTCATGATTACGGGAGTCGATAAGGCACTTGAGATTCTCAGAAAAATGGAAAATCCCCCCCGTGTAATTTTCATAACTCATTCAGGAATATCAGCAACTTCAAACGCAAAGGATAATATTATCCGTTCATTGATTCCTGTAAGTTTCCATAGTCTTCATTAGGCTCGAAAATTCCGCAGCCTCGTCATGAGTTGCCGTATTCGTTGTCAGTTTCGCACTGATTTCAGCGATACGGCGTTTCACTCTTAATGCCTCAAGGTCAGATAGTACCCTTTCCCATTTTCCCTGCCAGCCCTCGCCCTTAACCTCCGAAAGAAACATATCACCCTTCGCGATTATCTCAAGTCTTACATTATCGCCGATTGCTCGCCACAAGTTCATCATTTCATCGGGGTTATCGTTCAGTAACGCCTCAGCCGTAAATTGAGTCTCCGAGTCCGTAAGAAGCCCGTAGATTTCATCAGGTTTAATTCTGAGGCGGCATTCCCTGTAACGCATGAGCAATGCGCAAAACGCACACTCCAGCGCATTATCAATGACTACAGATTCGGGAGCGTAATTGGTGTTTACTGTTACGGAAATTGAAGAACCGTTCGCGTTAAGTATTCTGCTCCTCATCTCGTCATGAGGAATCATGAAAGCGGTGCTTAGTTCCGTCAGATTCTTCAGAGCGTCCTCAGCCGGCACTCTCTTAACGCCCTCCCATAATTCACGGAGAGCATTCTTTTTAGTCCTCTGGTTCTCAAGCATTGGCCTTAACGCTTCAATGTGAAATTTTATCAGCGGTAATGACTCGTTCATTGCCTTGATGAAACTTTCATGAGGATTTTTGCTGAGGCTGAGAAATTCGTCAGGGTCTTTACCGTTCGGGAGGCTTACTATTCTGACATCGAGGCCGTTTTCGGCAAGGATATACATTCCGCGAACTGAGGCATTAATTCCTGCGCTGTCGGTGTCGTAGCAGATGTAGCACATGTCCGCGAAGCGTTTTAGTAAATTAGCTTGTTCCTCCGTCAACGATGTGCCGAGCGTCGCAACGCTTTCAGTGAAACCGGCCTTGTGAAGCCTCAAAGCGTCCATGTATCCCTCGCATAGTATGCTGTACTGTTTTTCGCGGATTGATGACGAAGCCCTGTTAATGAGGTAAAGGCTGCTGCGTTTATGGTAGATGTCGGATTCGGGAGAGTTTATGTATTTTGCAGGGGACTCGGCTACTGCCCTGCCTCCGAAAGCCGTAATCCTTCCCGAAAGATTCTGTACAGGAAAAATTACTCTGCCTCTGAAGCGGTCATAGATTCCCTTTTCGTTCTCAATCACTAATCCAGCGTCAATCATCTCACGGTCATTAACGCCTTTTCTGCGCATGGCCTGAATGAGTCCGTCCCATGAGTCCGGCGCGTAGCCCAAGCCGAAATTCTCAGCGTCTTTAATGCTTATGCCTCTGCGCTCAAGATATGCCCTTCCGCCCGGCAGCCTCTTCAGGCAATCCCTGAAGTAATCTCCGGCCATGTCCATGATGTCATAGAGTGAACGTTCCCGTTTTCTGGGGGAAGTTTTGTATTTTGAGGTGTCGATACCGGCCTGTTCTGCGAGGGTTTCAACGGCTTCGGGAAAAGTAAGGCCGTTCTTTTTCATCACGAACGTGAAAATATCACCGGCCTCATGACAGCCGAAACAGTAATAAGTCTGCGTGTCCGTGTAAACATGAAATGACGGTGTCCTCTCGTCATGAAACGGGCATAATCCTGAATAACTGCGTCCGCTCCTGCGCAGTGAAGTGTATCGTCCGATTATGTCAGCGATATTCAGTGATGATTTTATGTCTGATACTAATCTGTTGTCCCTCATGGATATATTATAATTGTCCGGGAATATTTCTTTTCTAAGGAAGGTGTTTTGGCTTTGCGTAAAATTCTTTTAGCAGCCCTTATGGCTGTCTGTATGGTTTGTCCGTCGTTTGCTGATCCTGTTGATGACCTTCTGGCTTATTATGTAGGCCGTTTCGGGGTCGAACGCGGCGAAATTATTGTCGATGCTCTGCCTGATGAGACTGGACTTTTCAGCGACATTTATATGAGCTTGAAAGGTTTAGTCGTCGAGGATCTGAGAATCGACAACGTTACCGTCAGAATGAAGGGTGTCCAGTTCAATGCCCCCTCGAACTGGAAAGACGGTAATGTCGAATGCCTCAGCGCAATTAGCGTTCAGGCGGTAGCGAGTATCTTCGAGGACGACATCAACAACGCCATAAAGGCTAAGACCTTCGGCGACGGCCGCGAGGAATGGCACGACCTCTCGCTCAAAATCGAACCGTCAGGGCTTTCGGGACGAGGCTACTACAATGCTAAGGCCGGAATAATTGACCTTGACATTCTGATTGAAATCACAAGCGGCCTCAGAATCGTCAAGGGAAAGGAACTCTGGCTCAAAGATCCTCAGGTTAAGATTAACCGCCTTGACCTTCCGGATTACGTAACGAAGAAAGCTCTCTCAGAGATTCAGCCGTTAGTGAACCTCAATGATTTTCCGCTGCCGTTGAGCCTTCACAAGGTTGAACTCAAGAAGGGCAGTGCAGTTCTTTCGACACGAATACTTCCCCAGCCGTTCTCAGACGGTATGAGGTACTCCTACACAAAGTAAGCAGCTTCGCCGTAACGCCATGAACAGAACAGACAGGAACAGATATATCTGCGTAGTAATCACAGCACTGTTACAGGGAATACTTCTGGGGGTATATGCCGTAGCAACATCAGGTTATCCGGCACTCTCACAGCTGAGGATACAGCCGCCGAAATTCATCGGATTTATGCCGCTGACAGTAATATTCCTAGTGCCGTTTGTATTCTGGCTCTCGCAGGAACATTGGGGGCGGAGGCTCTGGAATTTGCTTACGGGACTGACTGGAGTGCTTCTTGTGCTATGGGCATACCGTTTATGGTCATACGGGAATTTTGAGGCTGTACCGTCCCAAAATTCAGACCTTATACGGATCTCAATGGCTGTGTTTATGACGATACCGTTTTTTCAGTGCCGTATAGCCTCATGGAGCTGGAAATTCCCGTACAGCGAGATATTTTTCCAGTTATGCAGGAATTTATTTCTGCTTTTTCAGGCATCAATAGTAATCGCTGTATTCTGGGGGCTTCTCATAACTGCCGGACTTCTTTTCGACATAGTTGGGCTTCATGTTGTGCCGCTGATACTGTTTAATCCTGTCTGTGCTGTTCCTTTGACGATGATAATAATAGCCGTCTCGATAAGCATTGCCATCAAGCACCCGGGCATAGACTCGCTTGGGAGATGGCTTCTTGCTGTTCTGGCATGGCTTCTGCCGTTCTTCTCAGTATTATCGCTGGCGTTCCTAGTGTGTCTTTTGTGGGGAGGGCCTTCGGGGCTTAATGCCCTTTGGAGTACTGGTCAGGCAAGCACGTTAATGCTTCTGCTTCAGGCCGGAACAATAATTCTCGCTAACGCCGCATGGCTTGACGGTGCAAAGTCAACTTTCAGGACAAGAAGTATTGATGTCCTCGCTCAGGTATCACTTTTGTGCCTCCCGATATATTCAGTTCTCTGCATATACTCTCTGAGCCTGAGAATTTCTCAGTACGGGCTGACTACCGACAGGGTACAGGCTTTATTTTTGGCGGTAACGTCAGGTATCTGGGGGATAGCTTACGCCGGAACCGTTATAGCTCATAACTGGCCGCTCTCAATCGGAAGGGTCAATATCGCATGTGTTCTTTTCATGGCCGTACTGGTGCTTCTGATGAACTCGCCTGTCCTAGATCCTTTGAGGCTGTCGGCGGAGAATCAGGTTTCGCGTTTAAGAACTGGTCAAATAAAACCGCAGGATTTTGACTACGGCTATCTTTCGTCATTAGGGCGTTACGGACGGAATAACCTTGAGGCTCTCAGGAGGGAGCAGAGCGTTAAGCCTCAGTCCGAAGTTATGCACGATGGATTGAAGTTTGTGTTCACTCCGTCTGAAGTTCAGATTATGAGCGGTGATAAAACAGTTTTGGGGACAGTGTACGGTTACTTCTTCCCCGAAAAAAATCATAAGATTAAAACGATTCATGCCCTGCCTGATTACGAGATTGACGGGAAAATTTACAGACCTGTCTACAACAGCCGGCAGATACTAAAAAGCCCCCAGTAAATTCAGGGGGCAATTCTTATTTCACCGTTCCGAACATGTCAGGATACAGCGGTATCCATGCTCTCGACTGTATCAGTCCTGCGTCAAGATAAACCGCAAGCATTGACCTTCCCGGATAGCCGGAACTCGATAACTCCTCCGGCAATGGAATTTGAATCTGCAAGTGAGTTCTCTGCACGGGAAGTTCAAGAGTGTTCCCCAGCGAATAGACGACCTTGCCGCCCGTGAACGCTGACGCTCTCATCAGCCCAAGACTCGGAATATCCCTCGCGTAAACATCAAGTTCGAGGCCGTTAAGAACGCAGAACTTCAGGAGCATTAACATATCCTCATCGCTGAACGGTATCGAGCTGTCCACAAGAACGTTCGTTAATGTCTCGCGGTGAAGAAGCCATACCGATGACAGAACGCTCTGAACATCACGTCCGCTGCGTATCATTGACGGCCTTACGTTCAGAGGGAACACCGTCCCCGAAGGCATAGGCGCGTGAAAAAGTACAGCGTCAAAATTCTTCGGACGTTCCCAGATTACATTACATCTCATGTTCCTGTCATTCCATACTGACTGGGCTGTAATCCCCGACCTGTTGGCGTAGTGCATGAACGGCGACATCAATGCTGCCTCAAGCACAAAGCTCTCGCGGTTCTCATTATTGACGGCGATTGTAGGGTTATAGACGCTCAGGAAACCGGGTACTTCGTCTCTGGCAGGAGTCATAACAGAACGGTATATTCTTGACACGCTCATGTCGAGCCACGAAATATTACCGTCCGGCGAACGGAAGAATGACCACGAATTTTTACGGTCTTCGTAAAGCGCACCGGCGTTCCTGTTGGCATAAGTGCGAGTCCCGAAATCAATGATGAAGTTCCAGATTTTCCCCTCGTCAGTAATCACAAAGAGTTCGCCTGTTCCCGACCATATAATATCTCTGGGCTTCGGTACTCCCCTGATGTCAAAATATTCATGGCTTATGACGTTAAGAATATATATCCTGTCATTCATTCTGTCGGCCACTGCTAACCAGTCCGCGAAACTCTCAACCGATACAGGCTCAAAAAGAAAATCCCCCTCCATTAACGGGGGCTGCCAGTATCTTACTCTTACATCACCGCCGTTAATGCTGTAGAAAGCTATGTTACGTTCGGCAGGGTCGGCAACAGCAAATAAATTCTCGGCGATAATCTCAGCGTCCGAAACCACAAGCGATGGAAGAGTTACCATGTAATCGGCTGAAATATTTTCCTGAGACAATGAACCAAGTCTGTAAACGTCCCCGTTCTCGCAGAAAATACGGAATGTCCCGTCCCCCATCGGAATTGAAATTACCGGCGAAGGCACATTAATTTCCATGAAACTTCCCGATGATGAGAGTATTCTCCGGCCTTCATAACGGACGTAAATTTTTCCGCCCAGCTGGTCAGGTATGCACACCGTCCGGCCTAATGCCCTTACTTTTCCCAAGCCTCTTATACTGAAAGGGCGCGTAATTCCTGTGTTCCATTCGGATTGAATGTTAGTCTCAGCGTAACGCCATGAAACTGGTATCGGCGATGTTCCCAAGACTGAACGCAATACGCTGTCCTGTTCGTTGAAATTCCGCTGTATTCTCGGTGCTGAAACGTCCATCGGCCTTACCTCAAGATAACCGTTCAATGCGCCTGAGGCTTCATTAGTGTAGCCCATGCGGTTGAGGTTTAATGCCGAGAGAAGGTAATAATCGACCATAAATGTGTTCATTCGTATTGCCTGATCCAAATAGACTTGGGCATCTCTGTAATCGCGTCTCATAAAATGAATGTAAGCATTGTTGAAATAACGTTCGGCCTCATCGAGATTGGCTCTTGTGATTTCAGCGGAGTAGGCAGGAATTGCAAGGCTCAGAATCATAACGGCAGCTAAAAATCTTCGCATGAATTAATGAAATCTCCTTCCGAATTTGAAATTGCAGTATTATTATAATCGCGTTTATTGAAGAAAGGAGACCTGTAATTATGAACATACAGGCATCGCAGAGCAGTATACAGTCATCGGAGCAGTACAGAATCCGCGCCAACAAACAGGAACAGCAGGCTCAGCAGATTCAGCAGGAACAGAAAATTCAGGAGCTTAAGGCAGTTGACGAGTACGACAAAAATAATCCTGTCGGCGAGGAAGTCGAAGGTATCTACAGCGTTTCGCATGATGAGGAAGGAAATCTGAAAGTGAATTACACTCAGCCGGCCTCAAAATCTGAAAGCACTCAGAAAACAGAATCATCATCTTCTGACCAGAAAGCCGAATCGAAACCATCATCATCACCCGTTCAGTCCTCTGAAAGCTCATCTTCCTCATCATCTGATAATGACGATGAAATAGAGGAGCTTGAGAAGCAGAAGAGCGCGTTACAGCAGAAACTGAGCCGCGAGAGTGATGAGGCTTTGAAGGCTCAGATAAGGAATCAGATTCAGGCGGTCGAGGCCGAAATTATCCAGCTCAAAACAACCGCGTAAATCCATTCAACGTTAATCGTAAATTCTTCTGGTAATCTTGAAGATAGTGGAGGCGAGTTTTCTTGAGTCATGACGGAGAACCCGTCCTTCTTTGGGGCTGTCAATCACCGTCATTATTCCGGTTTCGACGCATTCACAGCCCATACTTTTTATTGACTGCCTCTGCTCGTCATCAAGATATAACGGTTTCGCCCCTTCAGCCTCGTAACGTTCAACAATATCTTCAGGTATGGTGTCCGAATTAGCGATGATGAAATCGGGAGTTTTTCCGAGAGCTGCGCTGACCCATTCGAGGTGCTGTACGATGTTCATTCCCTGAGTCTCATCGGGCTGTGTCATTAAGTTGCAGATGTATATTGACGGAACATTTGAAGTTCTCAGCTTGTTGGCGAAATCCTCAAGCAGCAAGTTCGGTATAACGCTCGTGAAAAGGCTTCCGGGCCCTAAGAGAATAACATCAGCGTCATCGACAGCATTCAATACTTCCGGCAATGGCTTAGCGTCAAGAGGTTCGACCCATATTTCATGAAGGTCTTTCCCGTGTTCCGAAATGCTGAGTTCTCCCTTGACCTTCAAACCGTCATCAGTCTTTCCCATCAGGGTTATTCCTTCGGTGGTTACTGGAAGCACACGGCCTCTTATCGAGAGAAGATGATTCATAATTTCTACTGCCTTGCTGAAATCTCCCGACATCTCCGTTACCGCAAGAAGCAGTAAATTCCCCAAGCTGTGTCCGGCAAGTTCGCCCCTGTCAAACCTGAAGTCAAGTATCCTTCGCAGTTCGCTGTCATTTTCGGCAAGGGCGGCGATACAGTTCCTCACATCGCCGGGAGGGAGCATTCCCCATTCATTCCTGATACGTCCTGATGAGCCTCCCTCGTCAGTAACGGCTACAACAGCGGTAATGTTCCTAGTGAATG
This sequence comes from Synergistaceae bacterium, assembly GCA_017470485.1. Lineage (GTDB taxonomy): Bacteria > Synergistota > Synergistia > Synergistales > Aminobacteriaceae > JAFUXM01. The sequence goes on along the minus strand of JAFUYQ010000016.1, from coordinate 65,720 downwards.
ACTTTATCCCACGTAAAAGAGTCGAAAGCCCTGTGCCTCCTCCGACTGCGAGAATGTAAGGGCCTTCGGATAATCTTCGGTTTAAGGCGCGTTCGGGCGATGATGATGAGAATCTTATGCGCCCGAACATAATCAGAATGATTAGCGTCGTTATTATTCCTAAGACGAACATGCTCATGACTTAGAATGCTCCTTGTCCCTGTGAATAACGCAGACACCTCGCCAGTTTTGAGCGCAGTATTCATAGAGCCACTGTGCTACGGCTACTGACCTGTGCTTTCCGCCGGTGCAGCCTACAGCAATATGAAGCTGTCCCCTGACGTTATTGAGGAACTGAGGTACTGAAAAGCTCAGAAAATTCTTAGTGAGTTCAAGAAATTTATGTGTCTCCGTAAATTTAAGAAGGTAATCCTTCACAGGCTCGTCCTCGCCGGTGAGGTTCTTCAGCTCATCGACATAGTAAGGATTAGGGAGGCACCTGACATCAAATACAAAACTTGCGTCCTGCGGCACTCCGTACTTGTAGCCGAACGAGCTGATGATTAACGATACGCCGCCGTCATCGCCGAAAAATTCACGGACTAATCTTTCCCTGTGCTGGTGCAGATCCATCATCGAAGTATCAATAACTATGTCAGCCCTGTCCAGAACCGGCGCAAGAAGTTCGCGTTCAGCCCTTATACTTTCCCTTGTCGAAAGCCCCTTGCTCAAAGGGTGAACTCTCCTCGTCCTCTCGTAACGCCTCAATAACTCCTCGTCCGATGCCGTGAGGAAAACTACTTTGGCATTCCCTCCCCACGCACCGGCTATATCATCAATGACCTTCACGAAATTACCCGATACATTACGGACATCAATAGTCGCTACAACTCCGCGCCCTGATGATTTTTCGAGGAGCGAGAAAACATTGGGCAGTAATTCCGGCGGAAGGTTATCTATCGTTATGAAGCCGAAATCCTCAAGAACTTTAAGCGTCATTGTCTTCCCTGCACCGCTCATTCCCGTAACAATAACAAACTGTTTCATTTTAATGTACCCCTCCTTACCGGCGACATTGTACACCAGTTTTTGACTGTGCTATAATGCGCTCATCATTTCGCGGAAAGCGACAACAGAGAAGGAGCATCATCAATGAAGAAGGGAACATTTCAGCCTCACGTAATCCCCAGAAAAAGAAAAATAGGATTTCTAGCGCGCAGTGAAACACCGTCAGGACGTGCGGTTCTCCGTAACAGAAGGCGCAAAGGACGTAAATACCTTACACGTGCCTAAAGTCCAAAGACTTCGCAAAGGCTGGGAATTTGATGAGATATTCCGCACCGGCACTAGAATAAACGGTGAGCTGGTGCGGATATTATATTTACGGAACGGCGGCGACTGCATAAAATTCGGCTGTGCTGTCGGTAAACGTCAGGGAAAAGCTCACGTCAGAACAAGAGGACGAAGAATATTGCGCGAGGCATTCAGGGCTTTATCGGGAAGAATGCTGTCAGGCATTAAAATAGTCCTCACACTTCAGGACAAAGGGCTTTCCTCAAAATCAACCGACATTCAGCCCGAACTCGAAAGGCTCTTAATCCGCCGCAGGTTACTCGTCAAAAACTCATAGTCATTCAGAAAATGAAACACGCAGCAATATTCTTAATCCGTATGTATCAGGTCTTAATCTCACCCTATCTGGGCAATAACTGCCGTTTCTATCCCACATGCTCGAATTATGCCCTGAGCGTCTATCAGGAATGGGGCTTCCTAAAAGGAACTGCCCTGACGGTGAAAAGACTCATGAAGTGCGGAGCTTGGAACGACGGCGGAGTCGACCTTCCGCCTAAAAAATTTTAACGAGGTGAAGAATTAATAATGTGGGAGCAGGCTAAAAGTCTATTACTCGGACTTCTGCAAATGATTCACAACGCTATCACAGGAATCGGAATCGGCACTAATTTTGCGTGGGGCTTGGCAATAATTGCCCTGACGCTTCTTGTAAGGCTTCTCATGCACCCTCTGACGGCAAAGCAGATGTCAAGTATGCAGAAAATGCAGAAGTTACAGCCTCAGCTGAAAGTCCTTCAGGAAAAGTACGCCGATGACAAAGACAAACTCAATCAGGAAACTATGGCTCTCTACAAGGACAACAAAGTCAACCCGGCAAGCGGCTGTCTTCCCCTGATAATACAGCTTCCGATTTTCATACTGCTTTACGGCGTACTCTATGACCTCACGAAAACTGAGGCATTCACGGACGTAACATTTCTCGGCGTTAATCTCGGCGGAAGCGTCCTGACGACAGTGGCGAACGCATTGAACCTTGTTGACGAGGCAGGCGTGAGAATCCCTGACGAACAGTTAGGATTCGTGATGGTATTCCTTTCATCGTTCACTAATCTCGGATTGCTTTTCTCGCACTTGGGAACATGGATATTCAATTTCATACTTCTGATACTGATAGCATATCTTACGTGGCTTCAGCAGCATTTATCGAGCGCAGGGAACTCGCAGATGGCAATGATGAACTGGTTTATGCCGCTTTTCCTGACGTTCATATGCTTCGGGCTTCCGGGAGGCGTTCTATTGTACTGGGGTGTGTCGTCATTAATGGGGATAGTTCACCAGATGAGAGTCTCAAAGAAAACTTCTGAGGAAATGAGCCAGAAACCAATTCTCTATAAGGAGAAACCAAAATCGAAATGATACAGGAAAGAAAAATTACCGTAGAGGCTTCGGACGTTCAGGAAGCATTGAACGAAGTCTCTAAGCAGTGGAAAATACCGGTTGAGGAGTTACACGCCGAAGTTCTTGGGACTGAACGCGAGGGATTCTTGGGGCTTTTCGGCGCAAAGAAAACTAAAATCGAGATAACCGCTCAGAGCCGTCCCGATTTGATGATGAGGAGTCAGGAGTTCGTTGACGAGGTACTCAAACGCATGGACATCAACGCCCATTCAGTACCTTCAGAGACAGAACGGAACATGCTCGATGTTCAGGGCGATGAGGCACTTGATTACTTCGTGGGGCGTTACGGCGACGCTCTGAAGGGAATGGAGTACATCGTTAATCTGGCACTGAGAGATCCCAAGAATGAGCCGAGAATAAAAATTGACTCATGCGGTTACAGGGAACGCAGAACAAAGAGCCTTGAGAGACTCGCTGAAGCTACCGCACGTCAGGCCGTTAAATACGGAAAACCCATAAGGCTCGACCCTATGGCCTCGTGGGAACGCTGGGTAATTCACACAACGCTGAAAAGCAGAAGCGATGTTACCACCGAATCAGTGGGCGAATCGCCGAACAGAAAAGTCGTAATTATCCCTAAGTATGAACCTGATGAACTCAGAGTTCCGGGCCCGGCAACAATGAGAGTGCGCGCTCAAAGAGAACTGACCGAGCGCACAGGCATAAGAAATGTCCCCGAACGCAGAAGATTCCCAAGAAGAAGAGGACGCAAAGACAGGGACTAAGTACCGTAAAACAAAGTACCTTCAGAGAAAAACTGAGGGTATTTTTTTTGCCGGTTATTGGTAAAATTTTGTACAAAGACTGCATCAGAGGAGAAATTCAAAAATGCTGGATAAAATTATTGATGAGTATTTAGCCTCGAAACCTGATGAAAATTGCTGCTGGTTCGCTCAGAAATGGATAACTCGCAGACAGTTTAAGCAGCTCTCGGACGAATGCACCGAACTTCTGAGGGCTTCAGGTTTCACCGAAGGTCAGAGGCTCGCCGTTCTAATGCCTAATTCACCGATGACGCTCGCGCTTATTCACGCTGTCTGGCGACTCGGCGGAGTTTTCTGCCCCCTCAATGAGAAAACAGGTCAGTTATCGCTGATGAAGACGCTCGATTTGCTGAAGCCTTTTGCGGTTGTCCTCTCTGAATCCGTGAAGGGCGAACTCGAATCAGCCCTCAACGAATCTAAATGGCCCTGCGTGAGATTAGGGAATGAAAAACTCTCAGGCAATGAGGGATTCAAAGGGATAATTCAGCCTTCAGACGATTTCGACAAAACACTGGCCGTAATCTTCTCGACCTCCGGCACTACAGGCGACCCTAAAGCCGTTCCACTTACTCATGAGAACATTCTCGCTAACATTAACGCCTGCCTCGAACACGTCCCAGACCTTACACCCGGCGACTCGCTTCTCAATGTCCTTCCGAACTTCCACGCTTTCGGATTCACAATATGCTGTGTACTGCCGTTCGTTCTCGGAGCGACTCAGGTAATCGTTACGGGGTTCATGCCTCCGTCGAACGTCATCAAGGCAATCGAGGCCACTCACCCGACTGTACTGCTTCTCGTTCCGACAATGCTCGGTTTCGCGACATCACTTCTCGAACGTCAGGGCAAAAAATTATCGGGCATTAAACTGCTGATAGCAGGCGGCGACAGGTACAATCCCAAAATTGATGAAAGAGTTACGGCGGCGTTCGGCGTTCCTGTAATCGAGGGCTACGGAATCACTGAGTGTTCGCCCGTTCTGGCCGTCAACCCTAAACCCTCCGTGCGGAAACTCGGCACTGTAGGCCCTGCGCTTCCGGGCTTTGAACTTGAGCTGAGGAGCGAGGCAGGAGAACTTCAGAGCATTCCCGGCGAGGGCGTTTTATGGTGCAGAGGGTCTTCAGTAACATCAGGGTACTACCACGCTGACGAAATCAACAAAGAACGATTCATTAACGGCTGGTTCAACACCGGCGACTACGTTCAGATTGATAATGACGGATACATTAAGATTCTCGACCGCGTTACTGACATTATCATAGTCGGGGGCTTCAACGTCTATCCGCAGGAGGTCGAGGCAACACTCGCCGAACACCCAGCAGTCAACATGGCCGTTGTCGTGGGAATGCCCAATGACATAAGCGGCGAAGTCCCGAAAGCATACGTCATTAAGACCGAAGGTGCTGAAGTAACTGAGGGCGAACTCGTGAAGTTCTGCAAGGAAAGATTATCGCATTACAAAGTTCCGAGAAGCGTTGAATTTGTGGAGTCGCTTCCGCTGTCGTCAACAGGAAAAATTTTACGGCGCGTTCTGCGTCAGAAAGAGAGAGAAAAAAAGTAAATGTTACGCCTCGAAAATATCATCATACCTAAACTTGAGTCGGAACCGTCGTCAATTTCGTACTGGTGGGACGGCAAATGGTATACACGTTCGGACATGCTTTCACTCGTGAACAACTGCGAGAACGTTCTGAGGAATGCAGGATTTTCACGCGGTCAGCGGCTAGTCGTAATGCTCAGGAACTCGCCGTTAATTCCGGCCTTGTCGCTTGCGGTCTGGAAGCTGGGCGGAACATTCTGCCCCCTCAACGAGAAAGCAGGGCTCGAATCGCTCACAGGCACGCTCGATTTAATAAAACCTTTCGCCGTTATAACTGAACACGAAATCCCCGAACTTTCAAAATTATGGCCGTGCCTCACATGCTCGCTTGACAGCGTGAGCCTCCCTTCGTTCACGGGAAAAACTCAGCCCCCAGAATCTGAAGACCTCGCCGTAATCTTCGCCACTTCGGGAACAACCGGCCTCCCCAAAGCCGTACCATTGACGCATGAAAATCTCCGCTCAAACTGCGAATCGACCCTCGCAATGATTCCGTCAGTCAGCAGCAGTGATACATTCCTGACCGTCCTGCCTAACTTTCACTCATTCGGCTACACGGTAACTACCATAATGCCCCTCACAATCGGAGCGAAAACAGCCACAGCCCCTTCATTCCTTCCTCCGGCGGCTACAATCAGGGCAATAAGTGAAGGAAAAGTAGATGTGATGTTTGTAGTGCCTGCGATAATGTCATTCCTCTTGATGTCGGTCGAGAAAGGCAAACTCGCTCCCGAAGTCCTTTCGAGAATCCGCATAATCTGCACCGGCGGCGACAAGTTAAATCCCAACCTTCACAAGATGTCCCTGAAACTTCTCGGACGCGACATAATGGAGGGTTACGGCCTCACTGAAACATCGCCGGTAATCTGCGTGAACCATGACTGCGAGACTCAGAAGACCGGCAGTATCGGGCCTGTTCTTCCCGGATTTGAGTACAAGCTCAAAGACCGCGAGGGTAACGAGACTTCCGACAAAGAAGGAGTGCTATGGGTCAGAGGTGCTTCAGTAACGCCGGGATATTTGCACGCGCCGGAAATTACAGCCGAGAGGTTCGACAGTGAAGGTTTCCTGAACACGGGCGATTACGTCAGACTTGAGACGCATGACGGCGAGGAGTTCGTTTACATTCTCGACAGGGTAACGGACATAATCATTGTTGGAGGTTTCAATGTCTATCCTCAGGAGGTCGAGAAGGTTTTGGCCGAACACCCTGCGGTTCATCAGGCTGTCGTTGTCGGAATGCCTCATGACATTAACGGCCAGATTCCAAAGGCATATATTCAGCTTGAGGACGGGGCAGAAGCTAATGACAGGGATATTATCCGTTTCGCTAAGGAGAGACTCGCTCACTTCAAAGTTCCGAGAAGCGTTGAGTTCGTAGAGGAGTTTCCGCTGTCGGGTACTGGGAAGATTTTGCGGAGAGTCCTGCGCGAAAGGGCAGCAGCAGAAAAGTAAATCATGATTTTCACGGCGGTTAGTGCTTTAACGGTGCTGACCGCTTTTTTGATGAAAGGAGGATTTTACGGACATGGATACGACTTTGGAAAATTACACGGCTAACGCTGAATCGTTCGCTCAAAGATGGCTGAACAGAGGCGATGAGAAAAGCGATACAGCTACTTTCTGGCTTGAATTACTCCATGACGTTCTCGGAGTTGAAAAACCCGGAGAGTTCATAGAGTTCGAGAAAAGAGTCGAGCTTTCACACGTCAGCTTCATTGACGCATACATGCCCTCAACGAAAATTCTCATAGAGCAGAAATCTATAGATATTGACCTCACCGCTCCGGCTAAACAGTCTGACGGTTCGGCCATGACACCTTACGAACAGGCTAAACGTTATAAAGACTGGCTGCCCTCGTCAGAGCAGGGGCGTTTCATTATTACATGCAACTTCCAGACATTCAGGATTCACGACCTTGAATACCCAAGAGATGAGCCGGAGATTATTCAGCTCTCAGACCTCCCGAAAGAAATTGAACGCCTCAAATTTTTAGTCAGCGTTACGGCAAAAACTCCCAGAGAAATTAGAGAGCTTGTTCTGTCCGAAAGCGCAGGAAAATTAATCCGAAAATTCTACGAGGCCGTTAAACCACGTTACAAAGACCCCGACAGCAAACATTCAAAAGAAAGTCTCAACATGCTCTGCACACGCTTAGTCTTCCTTCTTTACGCTGAGGACTCTGGAATCTTCCCGAAATCATCGTTTCATGACTACCTCTCGGCCAGAAAAAAATCAGCGCGCGACTCGCTCCTTCAGCTTTTCGCCGTCCTCAACCAGAATGAAAACGAAAGAGATCCTTATATTGATGACGATTTAGCGGCCTTCAGATACATTAACGGCGGACTTTTCAAGGGCGGTATTGAGATTCCAAAACTAGATTCACCTGATGATGAGCCTTTGAGAATAATTCTTGAGGATATGTCGGAGGGCTTCGACTGGTCGGGCATTAACCCCCCAATCTTCGGGGCAATCTTCGAGTCAACACTCAATGACGACACAAGAACTGAGGGCGGTATGCACTACACATCTATCGAGAACATTCACAGAGTAATTGACCCCCTCTTCATGAATGAGCTTGAGGAAAAATTCAAAGCACTGAAAGCCCTGAAGCCCGGCCAAAAAGTTACAGCCCTCAAAGGAAAACCTAAACGCGAGGACGCTTTAAGAAACCTTCAGGAGGAACTGGCCTCGCTGAATTTCTTGGATCCTGCGTGCGGTTCAGGGAATTTTCTCACTGAAAGCTATATGTCGTTAAGAAGGCTCGAAAACAAAATCATTGCTGAACTTTCACAGGGGCAGATTAACATCGCTGAGGGCAGCTTAACCCCTGTACGTGTTTCAATAGGACAGTTCTACGGGATTGAAATAAATGATTTCGCGGTGGCCGTTGCCAAAACAGCCCTTTGGATTGCCGAACACCAGATGATGAAAGAAGCAATGCGAATCGTTGACATTAAGGACGATTACCTTCCGCTGAAAACTTATAACAGAATCATTCAGGAAAACGCATTAACTACGGACTGGGCTTCATTGATTCCTCCTGAGCGTCTGAACTACATCATAAGCAATCCGCCGTTCAGAGGCGCAAGAATAATGACTAAGCAGCAGAAAAATGAACTAAATGAAATTTTCGCCGGCATTAAAGGAACAGGAAACCTCGACTATGTATCATGCTGGTACAGGAAAGCTCATCAATATATGAAAGGAACATCAATACGTTCGGCACTGGTCTCAACCAACAGCATTGCTCACGGCGACAACTGCCCTGTTCTCTGGAAAACGTTATTCAGCGAGGGCTTAAGCATAAATTTCGCTTACAGCCCCTTCATCTGGGAGAGCAAGGCTGAGGACAAAGCTCATGTTACATGCGTTATAGTCGGCTTCATGGAGGGAACGCCGGAGGAAAGGCACATATACACAGTGAATGATGACGGCAGTGTTTCGGGGCGTAAAGCGGAAAATATTAACGGCTACCTATGCGATGCCCCTGACGTTTTCATTGAGAACAGAAAAGAACCGCTCTTTGACGTTCCGAGAATGAAAATCGGAAATCAGCCCATAGATGACGGAAAATATATTTTCACGCCCGATGAGTATCAGGAGTTCATAAAGAAGGAGCCTGCCTCAAAGAAATATTTTCACTTATGGCTCGGCGGTCAGGAATTTTTATACAACACTCCGCGCTACTGCCTTTACCTTGCAGACTGCACACCGCATGAACTCAAGATGATGTCCGAATGCTACAAGAGAGTCGAAGCTGTCAGAGCCTTCAGACTTAAAAGCAAACGGGAAGCCACTGTAAGGCTTGCAGATACTCCGGCTAGGTTTCAAGTTACGACTCTCCCGAAAGGAAAGTATATTGCAGTCCCTCAAACATCATCAGAGAAAAGGGAATATATACCTATGGGCTTCATGGACGAGTCTGTAATGTGCGGTCATGCTCTCCAGCTTCTGCCTGACGCAACGCTGTATCATTTCGGAGTGCTGACGAGCCTTCCGCATATGGGCTGGGTAAGAAGGATAACGGGACGGCTTGAGATGCGCTACAGGTATTCAGTGAGTATCGACTACAATAATTTTGTCTGGCCTGACGCAACGGAGAAGCAACGAATGAAAATCGAGTCAACCGCTCAGGGAATACTTGACGCTCGCGCAATGTACCCGGATTCGAGCCTTGCGGAACTTTATGACCCCATCGCAATGCCTATGGAACTCAGGCAGGCTCACAGGGAGAATGACAGGGCAGTCTGCGCGGCCTACGGTTTCGGGAAGGATATGGACGAGGACAGTATTGTGAATGAACTCATGAGGCGTTATCAGGAGATGACTCAGGGGGAGTAAGGAGGGTTGATATAATTCATGGGAGGTGATAATCATGGAAATCTTAATGACAAACAGCGGAGTCAGGGTACTGCCGTTCAAACGTAAGCTGACAGGTAAGGAAATAGAAGAACTCCTGAAGCACTGGGACTATGACCCTAACAGATTTGATAATGATGATTTGGATACGCCCTCGCCGGTTTATGATGAGTACGGAAATCCTACGGTTGAGACGATGGACGCATTTTACGAGGAGGAACACGGTATCGGTGAGGAGACATCACTTGATGAACTTCTTGTGTGGTCTAGCGGTCTGAGGCATGAGGAAAATATTAGAGTCGAAAATGTTCAGGCGTGATAGGAAACGCATAGACAGAAGCGGTAAATATGCTGAGGCCGTAGAGAAACGGTTTATCCCTGCGGTTATTGCGCTTGCTAACGATGAACAGCTTGATTCATCGTATTATGACCATGCGCTCAAAGGGGACATGAAGGGAAGACGGGAATGTCATATACTTTTTGACCTTTTGCTGATTTATTGGTATGAAGGTGATGATGTTTTGTGGCTTGACAGGCTGAATACACATTCTGAGGCTTTGAAGCTATAGAATGGTGCATATTTATAGTTAAGAGGTGATAAACATGGAAGCAGTACTTGAAAGGCCGAAGCAGGAATACAAGTTTAACCGAAAACTCAGCGGTGATGAAATTCGGGAGATTGTGGATAATTATGACTATGACCCTTATGTTGCCGATGATGAAGACGATAGCGATGAGCTTAATGTGCTTTTCGACAAGTACGGGAATCCTACAGAGCCTTTAATACGTTCGATGTATGAGACTGAAAACGGTCTTACTACACCCACAACACTTGATGAACTGCTTGAGTGGGCTGACAGCTTATAATGAGAAATATTGAAGAAACAGGGAATTTCAAGCGGGCTAAAAGGCGCATAGAAAAGGGAGGACGTTACCGCAAGGCCATAAAGGAAAGATTTATACCTGCTCTCATAAAACTAGCGAATGATATACCGCTTGATTATTCTTATCATTATCATGCGCTGACAGGAGATATGGAAGGTTATAGGGACTGTCATATCACATTTGATTTGGTTCTGGTCTATAAGTATCAGGGAGATGATGTACTTGTGCTTGAAGATATTGGCACTCATTCGGAGGTTCTAGGATTATGATTATTGCAACATTCAATGTTAATTCCGTCCGTACCCGTCTTTCGATTCTCGAACGCTGGCTCAAAACTAACGTTCCTGATTTACTCTTCCTTCAGGAGACTAAGACTCAGGACGAATTTTTCCCCTCATTGGCGTTTCAAGAGATGGGCTACCGTTCTTATTATCACGGCGGTAAAAGCTACAACGGCGTAGCTGTCCTCGTCAAAAACTCACTTGATGATGTCAATGTTACGTTCGGATTTGATGACGGCGAGTTCGACACAAGAGTTCTGACTCTAAGGCACAAATCCTTAACCGTCCTCAATACCTACGTTCCGCAGGGAAAATCAATCGACCACTCCGACTTTCAGGTTAAGAAAGATTTTCTCGCCCGTGTCAAAAATATCATTGACCGCGAAAAAAACGGACTCTTTCTCTGGCTCGGAGACCTCAATGTCGCCCCCGAAGAGATTGACGTTACCAACCCTTCCGCGAAACGTAATCATGTCTGTTTCTGCGATGAAATCCGCGAGGTTTTCAGCGAAACAAAAAACAGCCTCATTGATATTCTGAGACTGTTCAACAAAAATCCTGATGTCTTCACTTTCTTCGATTACCGCGTGAAAGATGCCGTTGACCGTAAGATAGGCTGGCGCATTGACCACATGTTAGCCTCTCAATCACTCGCCGACTTGGCCGAATGGTGCAGACCTGACATCGAGCCTCGAAAATGGGAACGTCCTTCAGACCATACGCCGTTAATCGCTGAGTTCAGGCTATAATAATCCGTAAAATTCGAGCCTCTTTCTGCATTCCTCGCGCCCCATGAGTTCGGCAACCTCAAAAATTCCCGGACTCACTTTCATTCCCGTTAAAGCGTACCTCAAAGGCATTGCGTAATCCTTCATCTTTGCTCCCTCGTGCGAACCTATCCAGTCTCTAGCGACTCCCTCAAGCTCCTCAGCATTCCAGTTCTCGTGGGCGATTACTTTCGACATAAACGGTCTTAATTTTTCCTTGTCGATACCCTCAGCATTCCAGCGGGCTTTTACCGGCTCAAACGACACAAAATAATCCGAGAACTCTGCCATTTCCTTCGCAGTTCTTCCGCGTCCGGCCATGAGCGTTAATGAGTCCTCAAGGTATTTAACGCCTCTTTCAGCCTCGACAGCCTCAACGGGTAATCCTGCCTCAACCCAGAAAGGCCGAACCATTGAGAGCCTTACTTCGGGCGCGAGTGCTTTCAAGTGTTCCTGATTGATGTAGTTCAGCTTGTCGAAGTCAAACACTGCCGCTTTCCTCGTAACCCTCGAAAGCTCGAATAACTCCGCAGCCTCATCACGAGTAAATATCTCCTTGTCGTCTCCTGCCGACCACCCCAATAACGCGAGGAAGTTGAACATTGAGTCGGGCATGTAACCCATGTCCCTGTACTCGTAAATGCTTGTCGCTCCATGACGCTTGCTGAGTTTCTTCTTGTCCCGTCCGAGTATCATCGGTAAGTGAGCGAATACAGGGACTTCCCAGCCTAATGCCCTGTAAATCAAAATCTGCTTCGGAGTGTTTGAGATATGGTCTTCGCCTCTTATGACGTGTGAAATTCTCATGAGGTGATCGTCAACTACTACAGCATAATTATATGTAGGCATACCGTCGCTCTTAATGATAACGATGTCCTTGAGCTTGTCGCTGTCCTTCTCGCGGAGGCCGTCGCTCATAACGTCAATCTGTCCGTAAACCATATCTTTGAATGATATATCCTGTCCCGGCTCTACGCGGAAAATTATCGCGTCTCCGTCCTTATAGGCTTTTCCCATTTCGATGAGTTTGTTTGCGTAATCCCTGTAAATTTCGAGGCGTTCTGACTGACGGTAAGGCCCGTAATCTCCGCCGATGTCGGGGCCTTCGTCCCAGTCGAGGCCGAGCCAGACCATTCCCGACATTATTGTCTGTTCGTATTCCTTCGTTGAACGCGCAAGATCAGTATCCTCGATTCTGAGAATGAATTTACCGTGATTATGCCTTGCCCACAGCCAGTTGAATAAAGCCGTATGACCTCCGCCGATGTGTAATGCTCCAGTCGGACTCGGAGCGAATCTTACTCTTACTTCTGACAAGATTATTCCTCCTGATTTTTGAAATCTTTAATGCTTTGAAAGATTATACCGCGTGAACTCTTGACCACTCGAATATTCCGAGAGCAGCGGCAACACTCGCATTGAGAGAACTGACTCCCTCCTGCTTAATCGGAATGCGTTTGAGAATATCGCAGTTCTCGCGCACCAAACGGGACAGCCCTTCGCCCTCAGCACCGATGACCAGCGCACAGCGTTCGGGAAGTTCGCCTGTCCATAAAGACTCCTCTGCCTCCCCGTCAAGACCTGCAATCCAGAAATCAGCGGCCTTGAAACGCTCAATAGTTCTCGTGATGTTGCTGACTGGAATGAGCGGAAGCCTCAATGACGCGCCTGCACTGGTCTTTATGACGGTATCATTAGGGACTGCCGAACGTCTTTTGGCGTAAACAACACAAGACGCTCCGCCGGCCTCTGCCGAACGTATGACTGCTCCGAGATTGTGAGGGTCTTCAATGTGGTCAAGGATTACGGCGAGTGAGGGCAATTTAGGGTCAAGAGCCTTGAGGAAAGCGTCAAGGTCAATAGTTTTTCCCTGAGTGAGACGGCATATAACGCCCTGATGTTTTTCACCGCCCGAAATTTTGTCGAGTGCTTCAGGTGCTACAAGCTGGAAGGTTACTCCTGCATTTTTTGCCGTGTCGATGAGTTCATCGAGGAACGGAGGCCGGACATTGTTGGCGATAAGGAGTTTGGCACAGCGCGAGGGGGATTTAGCGAGGAGGTCGATAACCGGCTTACGGCCTCTGCAAATGTCTTCTGTCATTGTATCTCTGCTTTCTTTTGAAATAATTTTTACCAGAAACAGACCGCCCAAACTATGGGAATGAATGGTTCTTGCAACATAATTTTATTATAAGAAACATCAGGAAGATAAATACAGCAGGACTTCTTGACATTAATTCGGGTTTGGGGTAATTTTCACAAATCCTGTTTCATGACAGGGCTTAAATTTTTCGCAAAGGAATGATATTTTTCCCCTATGCCTATCACAGACTTACTCGAACGAAACGCTAAACTCTACGGCGATGAGGTCGCATTGGTCGAAATCAATCCCGAACAAACCGAACCCGTCCGCATAACTTGGAAGGAATACGCCCTCATTCAGCCGACTTCATCAAAACCTTACAGGCGCGAAATTACTTGGGCGGTCTTCGATGAAAAAGCCAACAGAGTCGCTAACATGCTGCTTTCTCGCGGAATTAAAAAAGGTCAGAAAGTCGCTGTCCTCCTCATGAACTGCCTTGAATGGCTGCCGATTTACTTCGGAATACTCAAGACCGGCGCAATAGCCGTACCTCTGAACTTCCGTTACTCAGCAGAAGAAATTGAATACTGCGTTAAACTCGCTGATGTTGACGTTCTTTTCTTCGGGCCTGAGTTCATCGGAAGAGTTGAAAATACCGTGCTTGCTCTCGGCGAAACATGCCTGCTGTTCTTTGTCGGCAACAACTGCCCTTCATTCGCAGAAAGCTACAATGATGCCGTCAATAACTGCCACTCGTCAGCACCGAAAATTCTTGTCGAAGACCATGACGAAGCTGCTATTTATTTCTCATCAGGGACTACAGGTTTCCCGAAGGCAATCCTTCACAACCATGCTGCTCTGATGCAGTCGGCGAAAATGGAGGCAGTTCATCACGAGACAACTCATGATGACGTTTTCCTCTGCATTCCTCCGCTTTACCACACCGGCGCGAAAATGCACTGGTTCGGTTCGCTCTACACCGGAAGCAGAGCCGTTATTCTCAAAGGAACTTCACCGAAAGCAATACTTGATGTAGTTTCGTGGGAAAGATGTACGATTGTATGGCTTTTAGTCCCGTGGTGTCAGGATATTTTGACCGCGCTCGACAGCGGAGACTTGAAGCTCGAAGGCCGTAACCTTTCGCAGTGGCGTTTAATGCACATCGGGGCGCAGCCTGTACCGCCGTCATTGATCCGTCATTGGCTTGAGTATTTCCCAAGTCATAAGTATGATACGAATTACGGTCTTTCAGAATCGACAGGGCCGGGCTGTGTTCATCTCGGAATGGAGAACATTCACAAGGTCGGCGCAATCGGTGTGCCGGGCTACGGCTGGGAATTGAAGATTGTTGACAACGAGGGCAAGCCTGTAGCTCAGGGCGAAACCGGCGAACTCTGCGTTAAAGGGCCGGGCGTTATGCTCTGTTACTACCATAATCCCGGCGCGACTCATGAGACATTGAAGGACGGTTGGCTGTTTACCGGCGACATGGCCATGATGGACGATGACGGTTTCGTGTGGCTTGTTGACAGGAAGAAAGATGTCGTTATAACCGGCGGCGAGAATATATATCCTGTTCAGGTCGAGAACTTCATCATCACTCACCCGAAGGTTCATGATGTTGCTGTCATAGGACTTCCCGAACCAAGACTCGGCGAGATTGCCGCCGCAGTAATTCAGGTGAAGAAGGGAATGACATGCACAGAGGAGGAAATCAATCATTTCTGCTTGGGCTTGCCGAGATACAAGAGGCCGAGAAAAATAATCTTCGCTGATGTTCCGAGAAACCCCACCGGAAAAATTGAGAAGCCGAAACTCCGTGAAATGTACGCAAAGGGCAGCAGTTTTTACGGCGAGGACAGCGCGAAATAATGTACCCTACACTATTTCAAATAGCCAGCTTCAGAATCGACACCTACAGCGTAATATGGTTCATAGCCCTCTCAACCGCTATCATCTGGAGCATTAAACGCTTGAGCCTCTACGGCCTTGACGAATACGAATCACGCCGTGTAATGGCTGTCTCATTTTTCTTCATGCTAATCGGCGCGAGGTCATTCGAGTACATTCTTCACTGGCGGCAGTACATGAACAATCCTTCGCTCTTCCTCGACATAAACAGGGGAGGAGTTCACGAGTTCGGCGCGGTATCTGGCGCATTCCTTTCGGCATTGGTGATGTGCCTGTTCAACAAGAAGGTATCATTCTCAAAGCTCTGCGATGCCGCTTCACCCCCTGCGCTTCTTGCAATAGCAATAGGACGCTGGGGCTGTTTTCTTAACGGCTGCTGTGTCGGACTTCCCTCAAAATTTTTCACGGCTGTTCATTTTCCGTTCGACAGGGCTGACGTATTGAGGCACCCAGTGCAGATATATTATTCGCTGATTGCATTCGTTATTGTCGCGGTGTTGCTGTTGCTTGAAAGAAAGGTACTCCCCGTTCAGCTCAGGCAGAAGAAACATTACTCCGTCATCGCACCTCTTGCAGTCATACTCTATTCACTGATGAGGTATTCAATGATTCCTGTGAGAGAGACTCAGCCGTTCCTTTGGGAGGTAACTCACTCAATAACGTATCAGGGCATAAGCATTTTACTGCCGTTCATGATTGTATGGCTTCTGCATAGTTTACTCAGGTTGAAATCAGCGAATTGATATTGGTTAGTATAAGTAAAACATGCCATGAAGGATTTTGAGTTGACGGTTAAAATACATGCCTGAAAAATTTTAACGGAGGTAGTAATTTTTATGACCAAAAGAAAAATTCTAGCGTTCACAATCGCGCTTGGGTTAATCCTCGCAATCGCAGGAAGTTCCTCAGCACTCGCGCCGCTGTCATCGGGGCGTTTGAATCCTGTCGTCCCTATCGTTAAGAAAGCATCTCCGGCAGTCGTTAATATTGATGTTGAAAAGACCGCTAAACGGACAATCTCACCGTTCCCGTTCGATGATGACCCGTTCTTCAAGCACTTCTTCGGCGACAGCTTCAAGGAGTTTACACGTTCAGTTCCGATGAAGGGCAGAGGCTCCGGCTTCATCGTCAGCAAAGAAGGTTTAATCCTCACAAATAATCACGTTGTTGACGGCGTTGACAAAATCACGGTGTCGTTACAGCTTGCGGACGGCAGCAAGAAAAAATACAGTGCCGAAATCAAAGGCCATGATAAAGAATATGACATCGCAGTAATCAAGATTGAACCCGATGAGGCATTACCCGTTCTGGAACTTGGCGACTCAGATAATGTTGAAGTCGGCGAATTTGTTGTCGCTATCGGAAATCCTCTCGGCTTTGAACACTCGGTAACTGCCGGCGTAATCAGCGCAAAGAACAGAAGCATTCATGCGCAGGACGTGAACTTCGATGATTTTCTCCAGACCGATGCCGCGATTAATCCGGGAAATTCGGGCGGCCCTCTCCTCGATATGGACGGCAGAGTCGTGGGCATTAACACCGCAATTATTCCTTACGCTCAGGGATTAGGTTTCGCAATTCCAGTCAACAAGGCTAAGGAAATTATGGGACAGCTCCTCGAAAAAGGCAAAGTAAGCAGAGGCTGGCTCGGCGTAAACATCACTGACTTAGACCCCGAAGTCGCGAAGATGTACGGCATTCCCGACGGAAGCGGTATAGTTGTCGCTAAGGTTATACCCGGAGATCCGGCGGAGAAAGCAGGAGTTAAAGCCGGAGATATTATCGTTGAGGTGAACGGCGCAAAGGTTAAGAACTCGAACGAACTCAGGCAGAGAATCGGCGCAATCCCCCCGAACTCAACGGCAAGGCTCAAGGTCGTCAGGAACAAGAAATCACAGGTAATCCCCGTGAAACTCTCCGAACGTCCCGATGAGACTCAGACAGACACTAACGCCAGCGTCAAGGGCAGCGGTAAAACCGAATCGGGCAGCGATGCTCTGAAGGCTTACGGAATCACGAGGGTTACGCCCGTGAATGACACACTGAGGAAGCAATACAAGCTCACTTCCGATAACGGCCTCGTAATCACTGAGGTTGACAAAGATTCAGCGGCCTCTTACGAGAAGGGACTGCGTGAGGGCGATATGCTTCTGGAAGTGAATCTTCATGAGATGAAATCGCTGAATGACCTCGAAAAAGCTCTGAAGGGCGCGGAGAAAAACATAGTCATTAAGTTTGAGCGCGAGGGTACTACGAATTATCAAATGCTCTCAAAAGATGAGGACTAAGAAGTTAGAATAAAAAAACGGGATTCCCTTGAAGGGAGTCCCGATTTTTTTTTGTGTTCTAGTTTTGAATTTCTACTCCGTGAAGTTTCTTGCCTGTTCCGAACTCGTAACAGCTCCTGAAATTTCCCTCGACCATATCGCTTACATCTTCTGCCGTGTAGAACGCTGTGTGCGGACTCAGTATCACATTCGGGAATGACCTCAGTATTGCGAGTTTACGGTTCACCATTACTTCGCCCATTATGTCGTAATAGTAAAGTCCGTTCTCGAACTCAACAACATCAAGCGCGGCTCCTCCGAGTCTTCCTGACTCGATTCCCCAGATTAACGCCTCTGAATCAATCAGCTTCCCTCTGGCGGTATTGATAATGTACGCGCCGTCCTTCATTTTTTCGATGGCCTCGCGGTTAATTATGTGGTAGTTCTCATCGTTGGCGTTCATGTGAAGCGTAATGATGTCCGACTCCGCTAATATCTCATCGAGGCTTACGTACTTTGCGAATTTCTTTGCCGTCTCGCTCTCGTAAACGTCATACGCCAGTAACCTGCACCCGAATCCAGAAAGGTGCTGAAGAACTGTAGTCCCGATTCGTCCAGTGCCCATTACTCCGACGGTACAGGCTGAGAAGTCGCGGCCAAGTTTATTCTTGAGCGAGTAATCCTGAAGTTCAGCTCTCTTCAAAATGTGCGGAAATCTCCTAACGCTCGCAAGCATTAACATTATTGCATAGTCCGCTACCCCTGTAGGCGTGTAGCTCACTGTGTCAACTTTCAGCCCTAATTCACAGGCGGCCTTGAGGTCAATATGGTCATAGCCGATTGAGCGCGTCAGTATGTACTTCACTCCCAGCCCCCTGAACCTTTCGAGGACTTTTGCGGACATGTCGCACGGCGTACAGCTAACTCCGTCGCAGCCCTCTGAAAGACCGAAATTCCTGTCGTTGGGGTACTCGGTGGAGTAGACGAAATCAATTCCGTACTTTTCTTTCATCTGATTGCAGAAGTGAAGTTCGTCATACTCCCTGAGCGCGTAAAAACAAATCTTCATGGCCATGTATCAAATCACTTCCAGTAATCGAGCTTTGAAGTGTCAAGCCCGATGTCTGACGCTTTGAAAACAGGGTTAATCTTCGAGCGTCTCTGCTTCTCGTAATCCGCCAGTGCCTTGAAGACTATTCCGCTTCCCACCATTATGCACGGAATGTTAATCAGCGTCATTCCGGCCATCGTTATGTCCGCGACTGCCCAAGCCGTTGACATCGGTAGAACAGCTCCGACAAGTATTACAAGGGCGCAGATGATTTTGAATACTGTCATGAATTTTTTGCCGGGCACCTTCTTGCCGTTGATGTATGCTAAGGCGTTGTCAACGTAGAATAAATTTCCAAGCAGCGTCGTGAAAGCAAACAATGCCATTATCACAGTGATGAACACAGGCCCGGACTCGCCCATTATTGTTTTCATTGCCTCCTGAACGTACTGCGCTCCGGCTGCCTCGTGAGTTATTTCAGTCCCAGACATCAGGCACATGAACGCTGTCGCCGAACAAATCATTATCGTGTCGATATAGACCGAGAGCATCTGAATTAGTCCCTGCTTAACCGGGTGCGTTGTCTCCGCGTAAGCCGCCGCGTTAGGGGCTGAACCTACACCGGCTTCATTCGAGTAAAGTCCGCGCTTAATTCCGTAGACGAGGCATGAACCGGCTATACCGCTCCCGATTGCCTTGAAGTTGAAAGCGTCTGCGAAAATCATCTTGAGAACGTCAGGCAGAACGTCAACTTTCATTACGATTACGCATAACGCCGTGAGGACATAGACGATTCCCATTACAGGAACGAGAAGGCCGGTTACTTTGACGATTCTTTTTGCTCCGCCGAACATGCACCACCCTGTAATTAAGGCCGTTACAGTACCGATGATTAACGGCGTAACGCCCGCGTCATAGAACTTGTAGACCGAGAAAGTTGACTGAAGGTTGTACGAGGCAAGGGCATTGAAACCGAAAGCATACGTCGCAATCAGGAACAGCGAGAAGATTACCGCAGTAGCTTTGCTGTGAAGTATCGCCTCAATGTAGAACGCAGGCCCTCCGTAACTTCTTCCCGTATCTGCGTCATGTTTCTTGAAGATCTGAGCGAGTGTGCTTTCAGCCATTGCGCTTGCGCCTCCGAGAATTGCGAGTACCCACATCCAGAACACTGCTCCCGGCCCTCCGAGACATATTGCGGTCGAAACTCCGATGATGTTGCCTGTTCCGACACGAGAGGCAGTCGATACCATCAGCGCACCGAACGACGAGATTGAGTTCTTGTTTCCCGGACGTTCAGTTACTAGCCTGACCGAGTCGAAACAAAGTCTCACCTGAGCGAATCTCGATCTGAACGAGAAATAAAGCCCTGCGACAATCAGAACGATGATTAACACAGGGTAATACAGAAAACCGTCAAGAGCATCAAGAAATTCTAAAAAGTCCTGCATGATTATAAAAATCCCTCCTGATTACAAAAAGATAGATAAATAGAATGATTGTGCTATTATACAAAAATTATTGGCACTCATAAACTGAGGGGGTCGTTAGAATTTGTCATCAGTAGCAGTTGTAGGTTCACTTAATATTGATTTAGTTATACGCGCTCCTCATTGTCCCCACAAAGGCGAGACAGTTATCGGCGGAGCATTCGGAATGGCCGGAGGCGGCAAAGGTTCAAATCAGGCGTTAGCGGCGGCAAGGCTTAGCGCAAAATCTCACATCATCGGCTGTGTCGGAAGCGATGATTTCGGCAGGAGGCTCAAAAATGTTTTAACGGAAAACGGAGTAGACTGCTCTCACCTTCAGACAATCAATAATGCTCCGACAGGCACGGCAGTAATCACAGTAACAGACGCTGGAGAAAGTTCAATCATAATTTCACAGGGGGCAAATTCACTTCTTGATGACGGTGCAATGACTACGGCATCAGAAATTTTTGAGTCATCGGACGCGGCATTGTTCCAAATGGAGAGCCCTCCTCAGACAGTTGCGGCAGGTCTGAAATTATCGAGGCAGCACGGGTGCAGGACATTTTTATCGGCGGAGCCTCCTTTCTCACTGCCTGATGAGGTCTGGGAAAACATTGACTATCTCATACTCAACGAAAAGGCTTTAAGTTTTTACGCAGGACATAAACAGCATAAATCAGTAACGTCTATGGCTGACGAGATACTTTCAAGGGGCGTTAAGTGCCTTGCGGTAACTCAGAGTGCTAAAGGCGGAATGATTTTTGAGAAGGGCGGAGAGAATTTTTCATTTGAGGCGTTCGACATAAGATCCGTTGACACTACGGGCGCAAGGGACGCATTCTGTGCCGGGTTCTGCGTCGGGTTATGCGAGGGTATGCCGCTGAAGAGAGCCGCTAAATTCGCGTCAGCCTGCGGAGCATTGGCATGTACGAAAATCGGCGCGCACCCTTCAATGCCGTGGAGACATCAGGTAAGCGCATTGCTCGGTGAAGCGCACGGCGATGATTATGAACTTTGAGGTTTAATTTTTAAGGAGGTCTTATATATTATGGAGGGTTACAGTTATTTACTGAGCCTTTGTGTTATTCTGCTGTCCACAAAATTTTTCAGTATTCTTTCACAGCGCGCTCAATTACCGCAGGTTGTAGGAGCGTTAATGGCAGGATTATTTTTCGGCCCTGCCGTTCTCGGAGCAATAACCAACTCGTTATTCGGCGTTCAGTTCTGTTTAATGCCCTCGCCGCTTTTATCGCGAATGGCTGAACTAGGCGTTATAGTAATCATGTTCACCGCCGGAATGGAGACAAATATTGACGAGCTGAAAGAGGCTGGATTTGTTGGATTTGTAGTTGCGCTTCTCGGAGTAATTCTGCCGCTTGGAATGGGCGCAGGAATGATGTACTTCTTCAAGCCCGATATAACATTTCCGGCAGCAATTTTCGTCGGAGCAGTCTTAACGGCCACATCAGTTTCAATCACCGTCGAGGCACTGAAAGAACTCGGAAAGATGTCAACGAAAGTCGGCAATACGATTTTAGCGGCGGCATTGATAGACGATATTCTGGGATTGATATGCTTAACGCTCGTAACAGGAATCGCCGGAGGAAATACTGACTTTTCGATTGTTGCGTTGAAGATAGCCGGATTTTTCGTGTTTGTGTGGGCGATGGGCTGGGCGTACAAGAACGCTATGATATGGTCAGACCGTGTTCAGGCCGAAAGGAACTTGAGACGCTACCCTGTTATAGGATTTGCGTTATGCCTTTTCATGGCGTGGGCTGCTGAGGTAGTTTTCGGAGTTGCTGACATAATCGGAGCGTTTGCCGCAGGAATGATTATCTCGATTTCGCC
The DNA here is from genome assembly GCA_017470485.1 of Synergistaceae bacterium. GTDB lineage: Bacteria > Synergistota > Synergistia > Synergistales > Aminobacteriaceae > JAFUXM01. The sequence goes on along the minus strand of JAFUYQ010000016.1, from coordinate 43,695 downwards.
GAAGGGGCAGTATATTTCTAGCAAGTTCGACACGATAGCATATCTGCTTTTAACGCCGGTGTTCTTTGCGAACATAGGGCTTGAGGTTACACTTCCTGAATTTTCGGGCGAGGTGGTAATCTTCACGATTGTAATCGTAATCGTCAGCATTGTGTCAAAACTCTTCGGGTGCGGTCTGGGCGCGAAGATTTGCGGTTTCGACATGCGCCAGAGCTACCAGATAGGACTCGGAATGGTCTGCAGGGGAGAGGTCGCATTAATCGTCGCCGGAAAAGGCGTATCAATGAACCTCATCGAGGAGAGCGAATTAGGCCCCATAATCATAATGATAATCGTATGCACAATAATCACGCCGATTTTCCTGAAGAAAGCGTTTGAAGGCCAGAAGGACGTTGCCGGAAGCACGATGTTCGAGGAAAGATTCATGATTGATGAACAAGCCGATGAAATTGAGGAAGACCTCTACCACAGAAGAAGCCTCCTTAACAGATCATAAGTCAGGCATAAAACAAAAAGGGACGTGCGGAAACCGCCTCCCTTTTTTAACGGCCTAATACGCGAATCATTGTTTCTTTAAGAGCAAGGGCAGCTTTCGAGCTGTAACGGCCGGGAGCTAATGACACCCCTAAATCTATAATCGTTCCCTCCTCGCCTAACGAAAGAAATTCGGCATCAGGGAAACAAGTTTTAGCGCAGTAATACGTGAATGCAAGCCCTAAACCTTCAGCCCCCAGAGTTGCCGCAATGAAGGCCGATAATTTTTCGTTGCAGGCTTTGGGGATTATGTCATGTTCGCGGAATATCCGTCTGCTCTCGCGGCCAAGTATCGTATCGTAATCGCTGAGTAGATACTCGAACTCTATTGTGTCCCTGATGTCAATATACTTTTCGATTCGTGATTTGCTGTGAGACGGCGAGGGCTTTGCGTATTTCATTACGGGGTGATTGGGTGAGGTAATCAGACATATTTCATCACGCATTACAGTTTTTACGGGGACTTTGAGGATTTGAGCAGGAAGAATGATTAAAGCGATGTCGATAGTACCGTTTCTTAGCATACCTTCGAGAACCATAGAATTTTCTTCGACAATTACCACATCAATTCCGGGATATTCCTTCCTGAATGCAGCCAGTACGTCGGGAAGAAGAAACGTTCCCCTGAACGAGCTTATGCCGAGAATTACGCTTCCGCCTTTCAGTCCTTCAACGTCCTGTATACGGTCATGAAGCCTGTGATATTCCGAACGCTCACGGTATGCGTACTCAATCATAAGTTTACCGGCTTCAGTCGGCCTTACGCCCGTAGAAGTCCGAACGAATAACTTGCTGTCGAGTTTGCGTTCAAGATTTCCCAAGAACTGACTCAAAGTTGACTGTGCCATGAATAACCGTTCTGAGGCTTTCGATATGCTTCCTTCCTCAGCAATGGCAATAACGTAATCCATTTCCCTGTTGTCCATGCTGAAATCCTCCAATCGTTTTTTATGTTATCAGGTATTGATATTTCTATAGTTCCGCCGGCACAAGTTTGTGAATATAATACACGAAAAGAATTCAGGAGGGTAAAACTATGAAGAAACTTGGTTTCGGGTTCATGCGTCTGCCGGTGTTCAACCCTGACGACATGACAACGGTTGATATTGAGCAGGTCAAGAAGATGGCTGATTACTTCATCGCCAACGGCTTCACGTATTTCGACACGGCCTACATGTACCACGATTACACGAGCGAGGCTGTACTGCGTCAGGCGGTCGTTGAACGTTATCCGCGAGCTTCATTCACGGTTGCAACAAAGATGCCGTTAGCATTGATGAGGTCTGTAAACGAACATGCTGATATTTTCACTAAACAGAAAGCTAATGTAGGCGTTGGCTTTTTCGATTATTACCTACTGCACAACATGACGCTTGAACAATACGAACGCGCAAAAAAATGGGGAACGATTGACTACCTTGAGGAGAAACGCAGAACCGGCGAGATTAAAAAACTCGGCTTCTCATGCCATGACACAGCCGAAAATCTGGCAAAGATACTCGATGACCATACGGGCTTCGACTTCGTTCAGCTGCAGATAAATTACTTGGACTGGGACAATGCAGGAGTACAGAGCGGAGAATGTTACAGAGCTGCGGAGGAACACGGCCTGAAAGTTACGGTTATGGAGCCGGTAAAAGGCGGAACTCTAGCGGTAATTCCGAAGGAAGCCGATGAGCTGTTACGGTCTGTTCACCCGGACTGGGAGCCTGCTCACTGGGCTATAAAATTCGCGGCGAGCCTCCCGAACGTTCAGACTGTATTATCGGGAATGAGTATGCTTGAACAGTTACGAGGCAATGTTGACGCTATGAAGGATTTTACGCCGTTCACCGATACTGAGCGCGAAGCTGTCATGAAAGCCGGTGAAATCATACGGAGCTGGTACGCAATACCCTGTACTGCCTGCCGTTACTGCGTTGAGACGAACCATTGCCCGAAGAACATACCGATACCGAATTACTTTGCGATGTACAACTCCGCAAAACAGCGCGCCCCTGAGAGCATTCCGGGCGGTTTCATGATTGAGAGACTGTACTATGCAAATCTCATTAATGACGGTTACGGTAAGGCAAGTCAGTGCGTAAAATGCAGAAAATGCGAGAAGGTCTGCCCTCAGCACCTGAAGATTGCGGATTTTCTTGCCGATGTAGCTGATTTCCTTGAAGTTGACATGTCCGAAATGCTGGCTAATATTGAGCAAAAAAATGATTAAATGACGGAACTTGTTGAGCTGCTCTAATAGCTATTAATTTTAATGATATGCTGTAACACAATTTCACCCTTTCGGCGATAGCTGTCTTTAAGTATAATACGCGCATTCCAGAAAACATAATACAGGAGGGGTAAAGCAATGTCAGAAGTATCATTAAAAGGTGTCTGCGATATGCACGTTCACACAAATCCGGATTTGCGTCTTCGTGCATACAACGACTTCGAGCTTGCTGAGGCGGCTATAAGAGTCGGAGCGCGCGCAATCGTTATCAAATCTCATCAGGGCTTCACCGCCAACAGGGCATATCTCACGAATGAATATGTCAAGAAGGTTCACGGCGAAAACACTGGCTTCACAATGTTCGGTTCAGTAACTCTGAACAAGTCTGTCGGCGGAATCAATCCTTCAGCGGTCATTACTGCTCTGAAACTTGGGGCTAAAGTCGTCTGGCTACCAACTCAGTCGGCAAAAAACCATATCCGGAAAATGGGCAATGACCCTGCGGCTGGTGTTGACATAGTATCGGGCTGGAAAGTCGTTCCTCAGCTCAACGAAATTTTCAGAATGATTAACGACTACGACGCTGTACTCGGAACTGCTCACGTCTCGCCCGAAGAAGCATTCGTCGTTATTGAGGCCGCCAGAAATGCCGGTGTCAAAAAAATCGTCCTCACTCACCCCGAATGGTGGATTGTCGGAATGTCCCATGATGACCAAGTGAAAATCGTCAAGGATTATGATGTCATTCTCGAACGCTGCTACGCTCAGAACATGGGCGGCGGAAAGTACAAGTCCAATCTCCCCGACAATCTTGAAATCATTAAAAAAGTCGGCTACAAGAATGTCATGGTCGATACTGACGGAGGACAGACCGAAAATCCACACTGGGAAATCGCGCTGAAAGAATACATGCAGTACCTCGCCGACAACGGAATACCTGAAGAACATATCTACCACATGACGAGGACAATACCTTACGGCTTACTCGGAATTAAGGAGGGCGAATAATCATGACTGGAGCATCACTGAGTCTCGCAATAATAATCTGCATAGCGGTCGCAATAATTTTAGGCTACAAGACGGGAATTAACACCGGTCTTTTCTGCATGGTCTTCGCGTATGTAATAGGCTGTTTCGTGATGGGGCTGAAGCCTTCGCAGGTTATAGGTTTCTGGCCTGTGAACACGATGTTCGTTATACTGTCGGTTTCATTGTTCTACAATTTCGCGGCGATTAACGGGACACTCGAAAAACTGTCGGGCGCATTGCTCTATGCCTGCCGTAAATTTCCGGGAATGCTTCCGTTCGCGCTTTTCGCTGTTGCGGTAATACTCTCGATAATGGGCGCAACGTTCTTCACGGTCATGGCGTTCATGGCACCGATAACGCTGGCGATCTGCGATGAGGCCAATATGGACAAACTCACCGGCGGTGTGGCGATTAACGCCGGCGCACTGGCAGGAGGAAACTTCCCGACATCAAATCTCGGCGTAATCTTCAGAGGACTCGCTGATAACGCGTTCGAGGCTAATAAGGATTTGACTGCCGTTGACAGTTTCAGCATGGAAATGAAAATTTTTATCTATGCGGTAATATTCTCGCTGATAATCATAGCTGTGTTCCGTTTCTGCCTCCCGTCAAACTGGCACATCGGAAAAGGCGTAACCTTCAAAAAGCCCGAACCTTTCGACAGAAAACAGCGTCAGACATTCACATTGATGATATTGATGATGGTTGTGCTTTTAGCGTTCCCGATTCTGAAAATGATAATGCCCGGCAATTCAACAATCTCAATGCTGAACAGCAAAATTGATGTCGGTCTCGTCGGAATAATCTTTGCTGTCATAGCTTTGATGATGAAACTCGCGCCCCAGAAGGAAGCTATTGCCCGTGTCCCGTGGAACACAATCATAATGATTGCCGGTGCAGGAATGCTAATCGCCGTTGCGGTCAAAGCAGGAACGATTAACATGATGTCATCGTGGATAAGCTCAAATGTTGCAGTAGCGTTAGTACCGATAGCGTTCAGCATTGTAGCGGCGTTCATGTCATTCTTCAGTTCGACAACTGGAGTAGTTGCTCCGGCGTTGTTCCCGTTAATTCCAGCTCTTGCGGCCTCAACAGGATTGAGTGCGGAAGCGTTGTTCGCCTGCACAGTCTTGGGAGCGCAGAGCAGCGCAATCAGTCCGTTCTCATCGGGCGGAAGCCTCATAATGGCCTCGTGCGGAAAAGAAGATGAGAGAGTCAGCGTCTTCAACCGTTTGTTATTCCTTGCTGTGCCGGTGAGCGTGATTTTGTGCGCAGGGTTCAATTACGTTGTAAGCACAATGCTTTAGTGTGAATGAATAAATTTCTGCCTCCCCGTGAATTTCATGAGGAGGCATTTTTTTATGCGGAATTATAATTTGAACGGTATTTCCGGCAACGTCAGTTTCTCTTTCGGCTCATACCTGCCTGTTACTGTCAGTCCTTCGTGAACCCTTCCGGCCATGTCCTTTACATCTCCCACAGCATAAGCACCCGTAACCGCATTAGTCGCAAGCGCACCGCCAGTCTTGAGCGTCATTGTCTCGGCCTGAATCATATCGGCCTTAATCTGATTCCATAAAGCGTCCTTGCTTCCGCCCTCCGTGATTATCACCCTGTCAACGGGAGTTCCGGCTTTCCGGCAGCGTTCGGCAATCTCCGAATACTCACCTGCTATAGCCTCAAGCACTGCCCTCCAGAGAACAAACTGATTCGTATTCATTCCCATATTTATGAAGCAGCCGTGAACGTTCTCCATTCCCTTCGGGCCGCCCGTGAGGTACGGCAGAAATCTAACGCCTTCCGAACCGTCCGTTAAATTCCCTGCGCCCTCGCTCAGGTATTTATAGTATGAATCATCGCCCGTCTTGTTGCAGATGTTGTCCCTGAACCACCTTAACGCTAAACCGCCAGTCCTCACGAAGCCCCAGTAAAAATATGTGTCGGGGAGCGTGCCGCTGTTGAAGATTAAGGCGTTGCCCTTTCTGCTGAGGCCGGGAACAATTCCGCTTGTCGATATGCAGAACATTGAGCATGTTCCGGCAACATCGACCGCGTGTCCTGCCTCATGAACTCCGCACGCAAGCAATGACTGCATTGTGTCTCCTGCTCCGGCGCAAATCGGCGTGCCTTCGGGGAAGCCTGTGTATTCCGCGCATTCAGCCGACAATCCGCCGACAACGTCCCAAGCCTTGAGTATTCGCGGCATTAACGACCGATTGATTCCGAGAATGTCTAACTGCTCATCAGACCATTCTTTTTTCATGACGTTGTAGCCGAGTCCCCATCCAGACATCGCACCGCAGTCAATGAAAGCGTCATCAGCCTTTAAGCCTGCGAGGTGCATAAGAATATAAGGGGCGTTGTGAATGAATTTCTTAATTTTTCCGGCGTTGGGCGAATTTTTGAGGAGCCATCTCGCGTGCAACGCTGGGAAAAGACATAAAGGCTCAGGATTTCCGGTCTCTTTAGCCCAGATTTCAAGATTCATTGACGAAAGATTGTCAGCGTCGTCCTGAGTTCGTGAGTCGAGATAATTTATGTAGGGCGTTACGGCGTTCCCGTCAGCGTCAGCACCGGCAATTCCGCAGATTATTCCGTCGCCCATTACAGCCCTGACCGTTGAAGGGTCAAGAGATTTTTCGCGCATTATTTCAGCGCAGCGCTTCATGCCTTTCAGCGTCAGCCGGTAATATTCATCAACGTTCATTTCCACCCAGCCTGGTTTAGGGTAATTCAGCGTTGTCGGGTTGACATCAACAGCAATTTGCTGCCCTTCCTCATCGTAAACCGCTACTTTAACGCTCTGTGTTCCAGCGTCAAAACATATATAGTGCTTCATGTCAGCACCTCCCAAAAGTATTATAAAGCAAACTGATATTTATTCTCAGCTCACGTGATATTATTCTTCATGAGGTGAAATAATGAACAATATCCGCAACTTTTGCATAATTGCCCACATAGATCACGGAAAATCAACTCTTGCCGACAGACTCCTCGAAGCTACCGGCACAATATCTTCACGCGACATGAAAGCCCAAATCCTCGACTCGCTTTCACTCGAACGCGAACGGGGAATTACAATTAAACTCGTACCAGTAAGAATGAATTACACCGCTGATGACGGAAAGAAATATATTCTCAATCTCATCGACACTCCTGGACATGTCGATTTTGCCTACGAGGTATCGCGCTCGCTGGCGGCATGTGAGGGCGCATTGCTTGTTGTTGACGCGACACAAGGGGTTGAGGCTCAGACAGTCGCTAACGCTTATCAGGCTATCGAACAGGGACTTGAAATCCTCCCAGTAATCAACAAAATAGATTTGCCCTCTGCACGTCCCGATAACGCAAAGCAGGAAATCTCTGACGTTGTCGGCCTCGATGCCGGCGATGCCGTTCTGGCAAGCGCGAAAACCGGCGAGGGAGTTCATGACATTCTCGAAAGAATCGTCAGGGACGTTCCTGAACCAAAAGGAGACATTCAAGCTCCGTTACAGGCTTTAATTTTCGACAGCGTTTACGACAACTACAGGGGCGTAATATGCTACGTCCGAGTCATAAACGGAGGCATTAAATCAGGTCAGAACATTATGTTCATGGCCAACGGAATAACTTACCCAGTCAATGAGGTCGGCGTGTTCAAACCGTCATTCACTCCCGTTGACGAACTCAAGGCCGGTGAGGTCGGATACATTACGGCGAGCATTAAGACGCTTGCGGAAGCTCAGGTCGGCGACACAATCACTGACGCTAACAATCCGGCAGGCTCACCGCTTCCCGGCTACAAGCGCGTGAAAAGCGTAGTGTTCTGCGGCTTCTATCCTGTTGAACGCGACAATTACCCTCAGCTTCGGGACGCTCTCGAAAAATTATGCCTCAATGACTCAGCCGTTACCTATGAGCCTGAAAGTTCTGAGGCATTAGGCTTCGGGTTCAGGTGCGGATTTCTCGGATTGCTTCACATGGACGTTGTCCGCGAACGCCTCAGAGAAGAATACGGAGTTGAACTTGTCGCCACCGCCCCTAACGTAATTTATGAAGTCGTCAAAACTTCGGGCGAAATCATCGAGGCTCATAGACCTTCGGATTTCCCAGACCCTTCGGAAATTCAGGAGATTAGAGAACCTTACATAAAACTTTCCGTGTTCATGCCTTCGGAATTTACCGGGCGCGTAATGCAGTTAGTGCAGGACAAGCGCGGAACATATAAATCAATGGATTACATCACTCCCGAACGTGTCAGGCTGGTTTACGAGATGCCGCTGTCGGAATTTATCGTTGACTTCCACGACAAGTTGAAATCGCAGACGAGGGGTTACGCTTCACTTGACTATGAACTTGTCGGATTGAGGGCAAGCGAATTAGTGAGAGTTGACATTCTTGTGAACGGCGAAGCTGCTGACGCTTTTTCGTTCATCTGCCACAAGGATCAGGCATACAATCGCGGCCATGCAGTCGTTACGAAACTTAAAGAGTTAATCCCCTCCCAGCTTTTCGAGATACCAATACAGGCCTCAATAGGCCGGCGAGTAATTGTCCGCGTGAACGTCAGAGCATTGAGGAAGGACGTACTCGCGAAGTGCTACGGCGGCGACATAACACGAAAACGAAAGCTCCTCGAAAAACAAAAAGAAGGCAAGAAACGCATGAAACAAATCGGGAAAGTCTCAATCCCTCAAGAGGCATTCTTGGCGTTCATGCAGGTTGACAGCGGTGAAAAAGGTTAAAGGGCTTTATGTTCACGTTCCGTTCTGCGAGAGAAAGTGCGGTTATTGTTCATTCTACAGCGTGATGAAAAATAATTCTTCTGTTTCGGAATGGCTTGAGGCTCTCGAACATGAGGCCGAACGTTACAGCAAGGACGGGAGGATTTCGCTTTCAACAATTTACATCGGCGGAGGAACACCGACAGTTCTGAGCCTTTCGGAATGGGAGAGGCTTAACGAAATAATCCGCAGAAATTTCGACACCTCATCAGTAATCGAGGCAACCTCAGAGGCTAACCCGAACTCATTAACCTCTGAGCATATTTCATTCTTGAAGGACAACGATTTCACCCGAATCAGTCTCGGAGTTCAGAGCATGGACGACTCGGAACTTAAAATTCTGGGACGCATTCATAATTCCGAAACGGCTGAAAACGCAATGAGGCTCGTAAAATCATCAGGGCTAAATCTGAGCTGCGATTTAATTTTCGGGATACCTTCCCAGACTTTGAGAACTTGGAATAAATCCCTGCGCCGCGTGATGGAATATGCTTCGCACATCTCGTGCTATCAGCTGACGCTTGAGCCTGAAGTCCCGATGTATCCGCGTTACGGGAAAGACGACCTCAATAATGCAGGCTACAAGTTCTACCGCTATGCTCAGTACATGCTTCCGCGAAACGGCTTCGAGCAGTACGAAATCTCGAATTTCGCGCCGCCCGGCCATGAATGCAGACACAATTTAGCTTACTGGAATCATTCCGATGTTATAGCGTTAGGGGCTTCGGCGGTGAGCTATATTGACGGAGTGAGATACGCTAATCCCCGAACTCTTGAGGAATATATATCCGGCGTTGAGGCGGCAAAGGAAGAATTAACGCCTCGTGAATCTGCGGTTGAACTTGCGGTGCTTTCACTGAGAACAAAATGGGGAGTTTCACGGGCTAACCTTCTTCCCGAAATTGAAGAAGCTATTTTGAAGATGCCGCCGGATTTGTTCATGATTACGCCTGAGAGAATAGCATTGACACAGCGCGGCATGAGACTGGGAAATTCAATATGGTGCGAGTTAATCGGCTTGTAATGTGATAGAATATTACCTGTCCGGCTCAATGCGGCGGAGACCTGCGAACCGTGTCAGGTCGGGGACGAAGCAGCACTAAGAAGGAGCCTCCGGGTGCCATTGAATACCGGACATAATTTCTCTCCAAAATATTCTCTCCGTCAAAATCAATTCACAAACTTAACACAATGTTCCGCAATTATTCACGGCAATAAAAAAACAAGACCGGCTTCCTTATGACGGCTCCGGCCTTTTTTAATGAGGGGGGTAAAACTATTAAACGATCGAACAAGAACGAGGGTTCATCAATTTCACAATCTCTTCCGCGCTTTCACGCTTTCTTACGAAAAGTCCTTCTTGCAGGTTAAGGCTTTTCTGATTGAATGCTTCCGTCATTTGTTCGTTACGTCAAACATTATAGCCTTAATTTCTCAGCTGTCAATACATGAATTTTATATGCGATTAAATTTCTCAAGAATAATGGCTTTCACATAGTGCATTGATACGAAAAAATGCTAGAATATTTCAATCAAAAAATTAAAACCCCCTTGTGCGTTCGTGCAGAGGGGTAAAATTTTTTAGCGGCATGTGCAAACAAGTACAATTTAACAGGAAAGGAGCGGAATATAAATTGTTTGCCCATTTTGTTGATTATCTGCATCAGGGTTCGCCGGCAAGTGTTGCAGTAATTACTGTAGCGTTAATGCTCATGTTCGGTTTCGCATTAACACGTATAACTAAACTTCTGAAACTCCCGAACGTTACAGCCTATATCATCACTGGAATACTCATAGGCCCTTACTGTCTCAATCTCGTTCCGGATTCGATTGCTGACAGCACAGCGTTCCTTCCTAATATCGCACTGGCTTTCATAGCTTTCAGCACCGGACAGTTCTTCAGACTTAATGCCCTCAAGGGAAACGGCGTTAAAGTCCTCGTCATTACCGTTCTCGAAGCCTGCACCGCTTCAGTCTTCGTGTTCATAACCTCGTATTATTTTCTCGGAATGAACCTCGCTTTCTCCGCAGTTATTGCCGCTCTGGCCTCAACAACTGCTCCGGCCTCCACTATGATGACTATCCGTCAGACCGGCGCACACGGCGATTTCGTCAATACTCTATTGCAGGTCGTCGCCCTCGATGATGTCGTCGGGCTAATCGCTTACAGTGTCGCTGTCTCGGCCGCTCTGGCTCTGAACGCTTCAGGTTCGGCGGACGGCTTCAGCTTCAGTCAGGTTACTCTACCGATTATCATGAACATCGCAAGCGTTTTCATCGGCTCATTGCTCGGACTCGCTATGATGTTCCTATTGCCTCCTAACCGCTCTACCGACAACAGGCTCATAGTCTCGGTGGCCGTACTCTTCGGGTTCTGCGGAATATGCGAGATGTTAGGCGTTTCGCCGCTCTTGGGCTGTATGTTCATGTCTACCGTATATATCAATCTCACTGACGATGATAAATTATTCAAACAGCTGAATTACTTCAGCCCTCCAATTCTGCTTCTGTTCTTCGTGAGGTCGGGAGTTTGTTTTGAACTCGGCGCATTAACCGGCGGCTCAAGCTACGGAACTTCTCTGCTCACTCTCGGAATTGTCTATTTCATCGTAAGAATTGCAGGAAAATACGCAGGTGCTTTCGCAGGCTGTCTCATCACCGGAAAAAGCAGGCTCGTTAGAAATTATCTCGGCCTCGCGCTCATTCCTCAGGCCGGCGTTGCTATAGGTCTTGCCGAACTCGGCGCAAGAACTCTCGGCGGTTCAACAGGCAGCACGCTCAGAACTGTCATACTCGCCTCAAGCGTACTTTATGAACTCATCGGCCCAGCTTGTGCCAAATTATCGCTGTCGCTCTCGCATTCCTACGGAAGCGGCTCAGACGGTTCACCGGCTCTTTCGCCGCAGGACGAGGACAAATTAATTATCAATACCCTCATCGAAAGAATTAGAGAAATTCAAAGAGATTTGCCCGAACATGCTCAGACCGTTCCTGCTGAGGCCGTCAACGCTAACCTTCAGCACACAACACTGAAACATCTTCACTCAAACAACAGCAACTATCACTAAAACAAAAACCCCTCCAGCTTTCTGGAGGGATTTTCATTGCTCTGGCTGTCCAAAGTTTCACTTTATGCCATTATACAACTTGCAACCGCAAAATACATCGTCAGGCTTCCTGCGTCTACTATCGTCGTAACTATCGGTGCCGCCATCAATGCAGGGTCAAATCCCAATGCCTTCGCGATTAACGGGAGCATTCCGCCGACAGTCTGCGCAAATATTACCGTTGCGAACAGGCTTATTCCAACCGTCAGCGACAGAAGCCAGTCGCCGCTCATCGCATATTTATAGAAGAAATTTACAAACGCTAATCCTCCGCCGACTATCAGGCTCACTCTGATTTCTTTGAAGAGGACTGTCAGCGCGTCCCTCAGTTTCAATTCGCCGACTGCTATTCCGCGAATTACCAGCGTCGAAGACTGCGAACCTGCGTTTCCGCCCGTGTCCATTAACATCGGGATTGACGCTATCAATGCTGGCAACGCCGCAAATACTGACTGGTAATGATTCAATATCGAACCTGACAGTGTCGCCGAAATCATCAGTACCATCAGCCATATTACTCGCTTTTTCGCTAACTCGCCCACTCCCATTGACAAATAAGGCTCGTCCATCGGAAGCATGGCCGCCATCTTGTGAAAGTCCTCCGTGCTTTCCTCCTCCATGACTTCCATAGCGTCGTCAACCGTAACTATCCCAACGAGATGATTGAGCGAGTCTACTACTGGTATCGCCATGAAATCGTACTTCTGGAAAAGTTCTGTTACCTTCTCGCGGTCATCGTTCGTATTGACAGTGATTAAGTTAGAGTCGGTCATTATGTCCTGAATTTTGTCTGCATACTGCGACAAAAGCATCGTCCTTACCGTAACCACGCCGATTAAAACGCCTTTGGGGTCGGTAACGTAACACGTGTAGAGCGTCTCTTTGTCAGTCCCTACTTCCCTTATGTGCCGGAATGATTCCTCAACGTTCATATCGGGACGCAGTGAAATGTATTCGGTCGTCATTATGCTGCCGGCTGAATCTTCCTGATACTGCAAAAGCTGGTTTATGCCGCGCCGAGTTTCGGGGCTTGCGTTCTCAAGTATGCGCTTGACTACGTCGGCAGGCAGTTCCTCAACAAGGTCAGCCGCGTCGTCCAAGAACAATTCGTCGACAATCCGTCCGAGTTCGGGAGCGGTCAGCTGGGAAACTAAGGCTTCCTTCTTGTCTGGGATTAAGTGTGCGAAAACTTCTGCGGCCATGTCCCGGCTTAACGCACGAAAGAGAATTACTCTCGGTTCGGGTTCAAGCTGTTCGAGAGCGTCCGCAAGGTCTGCGTCGTTCATGTCTTCGGTGAGGGTTCGGAGTTCGCGGATATTCTTGGCCTCCGCTAGTGCCTGTATTTTTTCGAGTGTGTCTGTGAGTTCGGGCATGTCTGCACCTCCTGTGTTGTGTCGGGGAAATTATATACTTTCTTCCTCCCATGTGCGCAGGAATTTCAGTTCCGCCTCCGTGTGAAGCCAATGTCCTGCATTCGGTACAATCCTCAAATCACACTTGAACTTCTCAGAAAATTCCTCAATCTCAAGGCGCGGCGTTATCTCATCGTTCTCTGGATAAAGAATTTTTGTTCTGCAATCCCAGTTATTTATCTCGTTTTCACAGGCAAAACTATAATAATCCCATGATAAATTCGCTTCTGGTATGATCTTTTTGTCCCTGAGAATTTCAGGCGTTACGCCGGCGGATTTCATCATTCGTTCGATAAGAGTTTTCATGTTCACTACCGGCGAAACTAAGAGAGCGTTCGAGGGCGGATTTTTTCGGAAATAAACGAGACTGAACCACGCGCCTATGCTCACAGCGTAAAGAGAAATTCTTTTCCATCGGGCGCGCGCAAATTTATGAACTTCTTCAAGCTCAGGCAGTACGTTGAACGGCGACGGGCTGATTTTCCTGTCCCTCTCACCGTGTCCCGGAAGGTCAATGCTCAAAACTTGAAATCCCTTCGCCTCCGCTGTCCGCGAAAATTCTTCAGCCTCTTCCTTGCGGCCTCCCATTCCGTGAACATAGATGAAAACGCTCTCCGACGGCGCTCCGTAAATTTCTGACGGTATTCCGCTAATCTCTTGGCGCATTCTTCTTCAGCCAGCCGATAAGGTACAGGCTTCCGCAGATTAAAATTGCTTCGTTCCCATCGTCAACGGCTTTTCGGACTGCGTCGTTCGGGTTCTCAAAACCTTCAGGATTATTCGGCCAATCGAATTTCTCCGCGCTCCTCAAGATTTCCTCCGGCTCTGCCGCTCTCAGCATTCCGGGAACTTTCGTTGCATACAGCTTCGGCCTCAATGCCTCGTTCATAATTCCAAGACATAAACCGAAATCCTTGTCCCTCATGGCCGCGTAAATCACAGCAAACTTCCGCGAAGGCCACAATTCCTTAACGCTCGCGCAAAGATTTTTAACACCGCCGGGATTATGCCCTCCGTCAAGAATTATAAGCGGCTTACGCGAAATTATTTCAAGTCTTCCCGGCCACTTCGCTTTCAGCATTCCTTCACGCACTGAGGCTTCAGAAATTTTCGGGAACTCTCCACGCATTAACGACAACGCCGACAGCGCAAGCCTAGCGTTCTTAACCTGATAATTCCCCGTCAATGAGGTCTTTACATCTTTGATAACAAGTTTTTCGGAATAAAAATCAAATTCGTTGCCTTCCGGCGAAATCCTCACGTTCCTAAGCTCAGACTGTCCGCTCACTATGACGGGAATTGCTCCCTTCTCACGGCAGACTTCCCGGAACATTCCATTTAATGAAGCGTCCTCGCCTGAAAATACCGCCGGCACATTCTTCCTCACTACATCGAACTTCTCAGACGCTATACTTTCGAGGGTGTTCCCCAAATATTCCGTGTGGTCAACCGAAATCGACGCTATCACTGAACATACAGTGTTTTTCATTGTGTTGGTCGCGTCCAGCTTTCCGCCAAGTCCGGCCTCAATAACTCCGGCTTCAGTCCCCTTCTCTCTTGCGAGATAAAACGCCGCCGCCGTCAGAAGTTCAAAGTACGACGGGCGCAAGTCATCAAAAACTTTCACCGCCGCTTCCGCCGCTCCTATCCATTCGTCAGCGTCAAGAGGCTCGCCGTTAATTAAAAGTCTCTCCGCAGGGCTTTCAAGATGGGGGCTTGAGTAAAAACACGTTCGATAGCCCGACGCTCTCAGAACTGATGAGATAAATGAACCAGTTGAGCCCTTGCCGTTCGTTCCGACAATGTGTATCGACTTGAAGGAATTTTGAGGATTTCCGAGACGCTCAAGAAGTTTTGAAATCCTCTCCAAGCCCGGTATTATTCGGTTATCGGAGTTATTATATAAAATTTCTTCGAGTTCCGCAAAATCTCTCATGCCGCTCATTTCGCAGGCGGAAACGCAAAACTCGTCTTGTAGCCGAGCTTCTTCATCGCGTCAAGAACAAGTCCGGCCTGATACTTGCTCTCCCCTCCAAGTACCCACACTTTGTAATGCTTCGACGCCGGATTTTTATAGACCATCGCTTGAAATCCCGATTTCTTGATTTTTTTGACAGCGTCCTCCGCGCCGGATTTAGTCGTGTATGAGCCAGTCTGTACCCTCCACTGCTTGTTCGCAGGAAGATTTGAGGGCTTTATCGGCTTGACTTCCTCAGTCTTCTTCGCTGGGGCTGGAGCAGGCTTCGGCGCAGGCTTGGGAGCTGGTTTCGGCGGCTGGACAACTGCCGGTTTTACCTCAGCGATTGGCGGCGCAACAGGGTTCTCCGCAACAGCCAACGGAAGGGGCTTCGGTGCTGGCTTCGGCTTGGGTTCAGGCTTCACCGGTTCAGGCTTTGAAGGGGCTGATGGGGCTGAAGCTACCGGTGCGGCTGGAGCGGCAGTTTCCTGTTTCTTCTCGCGCTCGGCCATGATTGCAGGTGAATCTGCAAATGCCCTCGTCGACGTTATTCCCGGCGAGGTCTTCAGACCGTTTATGAAAAACTGGCGGCCTGCCATTATCAGAAGCCCTATCGCCGCAACGCTCACCACAGGCAGAACTATATCCCCGAATGACGGAAATATTCCGCGTTTCTTAAGCCCTCTGCGCGCTGTTGTTCGTCTGCTCATCAGTCTTTCCTGTTCCTCCTGTAAATCGCCGGCTGGTCATAAAATCTCCTCTGCACTCCCGGAAACGGCTCCTGTTCGTTCGCGTTCGGCTGAGTTAACCGTGCCTCCTCGAAACCTTCCTGCTGTATCCTCCGCTTGTTGCTGTATATGTCGAATATCGTCCGTCTCGGTTGGGGCTGAGGCTGTATCGGCGGCTGAGGCTGTGCCGGAGGCTGTAAATTCTGCTGGGGCTTCGGCTGAGTTCCTGACGGCTTCACATTTATCCGCGCATTTTTCACGGCCTGAGACATTACGTCTTCCGGGAAAGTCGCTATCAATGTTACGTGAACCTTCTCGCCAAGCGAATCGTCGATGACATGCCCCCAGATGACTTGAGCGTCAAGGTCGGCTTTCTCCTCGATGATTTTCGCCGCGTCGGTCATCTCGCTGAGCATGATTTCTGAACCGGTCGTTACGTTCAAAAGTATTCCAGTCGCACCGGTTACAGGCATTGTCATGAGAGGCGATTCGATTGCGTTCTGAGCCGCACGCCGCGCACGGTCTTCGCCCTCGCCCTCGCCCATGCCCATGATGGCAGTTCCTGCGCCCGTCAAAATGGCCTTGATGTCCGCAAAGTCAAGATTTACAAAGCCCGATTTCGTGATTAAATCCGTAACTCCCTGTACAGCTTGGCGCAAGACTTCATCAACCTTTTTGTAAGCGTCGATGATTTTCATTTTCATTCCGTTCTCTATCTGAAGAAGTTTGTCGTTCTCAACTATCAGGAGTGCGTCAACATTCTTCTTCAAATGCTCAATTCCTTCCTCAGCTGTCCGCATTCGCCGCCCCATCTCAAAACCAAACGGCTTCGTTACTACTCCGACAACAAGAACGCCCATGTCGCGAGCCGCTTCAGCAATGACGGGAGCCGCGCCCGTGCCAGTTCCGCCGCCCATTCCGGCGGTTACGAAAAGCATGTCCGCTCCTGTGATGTATTCTTTAATTCGGTCAATGCTTTCTTTTGCGGCATCTGCGCCGACTTTAGGGTTCGCGCCTGCGCCGAGACCGCGCGTCAAAGTCTCGCCGAGAATTATTTTGTTGGGTGCCTGATTCATGTCGAGCGCCCTCGCGTCAGTGTTGGCGGCAACAAAATCCACTCCCTGAACGTTCGACTCTATTATGTGGTTCAGAGCGTTTCCGCCGCCTCCGCCCACTCCGAACACTACTATCTTTTCATTTTGACGGACATTGCTGTTGGTCAGTTTGAACAAGTTGTCATTATTCATTTTTTTAGTCTCCTCCTCCGCTTTCTGAATTTTATTGTATTTTGCGGAGAGTGGCAAGTTCACCGCTAAAAGAGATTTTTTATCTCGTTGGCAAGTTTAGTCATCATCTGTCCGAAATTCCTTCGTTTGGCTCTGCCCTGTCCGTATGGGTCTTCACCTTCATCAATTTCATCAGGGTATTCAGGCTCATCGGGGTAGTCGTCCTCAAATTCTCCCTCGTCCGCAGTGATTTCCCTGTCCCGTCTGGTGTTTCTCTGGGGCGATAAATCGTTCTGTCTGCTCCTAGCCTCCGAACGCTCCGCCAATCCCGGAAGCTCCTGTCCCGATTCCATGAATGAATAACGGTCGCGCTCAACCGCTACGCAGTAACGAAGTATTCCAGCCGCGCTGACGTAAGCAGGATTATCCAAACCGTAAGGCATTGCGTAAACGGGTTGGCTGGCTTTACGGACGGGCATTTGAAGAATATCGCTCAACATCATCTCTATGCCGGGCGTCTCCGAAACTCCTCCCGAAAGGATTATTCCGCTGGGGAAATTCTGCGGTGTGCATTCCGAGAGCAACGTCCTCAGCTGGTCGCCGAAAAGTTCCTCTATCCTCGCGAAAATTGTCTGATACGCAAGTTCAACGTCTACCCCCTCGCGCCTCAAATCGTCCTCGCTCGTTGTGAATATTCTCTTCTTGAGATGTTCGGCCTCGCCCAATGACATGTGGAGAAGCGACGCTAAATCGCTCCTTATGTGGTCGCCGCCTATCGGTATGCTCATAACTCTGAACGCTCTGCCGTTCTTGAACAAAACTACTCCCGTCGTTCCGCCGCCGATTGAAACTGAGATACAACCTGCGCGCATTTCCTCGTCGTAAACTGCTCCCAATGCGCTCGCCAACGGTTTCAGAAGAAGCCCTTTGATTTCAAGTCCGGCTGACTGGACACAGCTCACAACGTTCTGAGCGTAAGTCATCGGTACAGCTACAGTCTGAAGCCATAAATCAAGCTGGCTCCCGTTCATATTCAAAGGCTCATCGATAGGCCGCCCGTCAAGTTCGTAGCTCGTCGGTATCATGTGAAGGGAATACATGTTGTTTCGGTTGGCATTGGCTAGAACTGAATTGGCTGTGGCGCGCTCGATGACACGGTTCAAATCGGCCTCCTCGACTGATTTAGATTCGCGGCCTCCGAGCGTTACCATTCCGTGAGTTGACTCGCTCTGAACGTCCATCGCGTCGAATGCTACGACTACATTGCTGAGCCTGCGCGCTGAAATTCCTGTTATGCTCTGGGCTTCGGCAAATGCTTTCTCAACTGACTGCCGGGCGTCTTGAAGGCTTACTATTATCCCTTTCGAGATACCGCGAGACGGCGCGTTCCCAAAACCTACAACGTGTATTGAATCAGGATAACGGCGGTCTCTCTCCGCTACTATCATTGTAATCTTCGATGTCCCCATACTTAATCCCACTAAGAGGCTGTCAGTTCTTCCCGGCATTTGCTTTATACGTTCCCTTCTTTTATGTCATATGTAATAATTATAGACTACGAAGAAGAATTTTTCCCTCGTAGGTCGCGTCTATTATATGATTTCCGCCCTCAGTTATCAGACGGGCGAAAAGTTCGTCTATCATTGTTCCAACGTCCTGACCGCTGTATTTATCCCTCTGCAAGTATAACTCAAAATGCTGGCCGCCCCTCGTCAGTTTCAGGGAAAACAAGTCCATTCCGGCTCGTCTCTGCCATGTAATGTCAGTTGCCGCCCCGAACCATTTGCAGTCGTTGAACTCATCGAGAAACGAGGCTATCACTTCGGTTGACAGCGGAGACTTGAATACTCCAGACATCGGCGCGTCAGTTATGCCGCCGGTTACGCTTCCGTCATCGGGGATTTTCCAGACCAGTTTTCCGGCCGCATTGTCGTTCTGCCGTCCGCGCTCGAAAAGCCACATTCTCCCGTCCCGTGAAATACACCAGATTTTACCGCGCCAGTCGACTTTCACCCAAGCACTGAGCCATTCAATTTTAGTCTTGAAATGCCCCAGACCTTCCATCTCAGTTTCAACAGAAACGGGCATATCGCGCTCGAGAAATTCCTTCACGCCCTCAGCGTCCTTCAGGAATAACGGCCAGAACGTCAGGCATCTCATCGGGAAAACGTCCCAAAATCTCCGCTCCAATGCCTGAGACTGTGATTCTACACGGTAACTGCTCATTGTAAACCAGTATTTATAATCCCTGATGTACAGAAGACTTCCTGCCAAAAATGCCGCCAAAAACAGCCGAGATGAACGCAAGGCACTCACCGCGTGTAAAAGCACGGGCTTAACGTCTTTATCTCCCTCTCAAGAATTATTCCCGTACTGTCATAAACTTTCTTTGCGCACAGGTCAATCAGCGAGTTCACATCACTGCTTGAGGCGTTGCCGGTGTTGATTATGAAGTTGGCGTGCTGTTCTGAGACTTTTGCGCCGCCTATGGAAAGACCTTTACAGCCGCATTCGTCGAGGAGTTTGCCGGCTGAATGACCTTCGGGGTTCTTGAACGTACAGCCTGCGCTTCTTGATGATACAGGCTGGTTTCTGCGTTTGTCCCTGTAAAATTCCAGAAGTTCAGCGTCTTCCGGCTCGAAATCCCTGAACGTCATGACCATTGAAATCACAATCATTTCCCTGAGCGAGCAGTATCGGTAGCCGTAAGTGAACTGTCCGCGCTCGAGAGTGATGAGCTGGCCGGAGCTGTCGAGGGCGGTAACGGTGTCGACAAGCTCGCAGAACCCGTGTCCTCCTGCGCCGGCGTTGCCTAAGAACGCGCCTCCTGCTGTTCCGGGAATGCCGACAGCGAACTCAAGGCCGCCGAGATTAAGAGTGCGCAGAGTTTTGAGCAGTTTCGGGAGCGGATAGCCTGCGCCGATTTCAGCAGTACAGCGTGAAATCTGCCTGAACGAGGCCATTTTTCCGAGCGAGACGGTGAGGCCGGAAACAGTTCCATCGGGGACGATGATATTGCTTCCGCCGCCGAGAACCTGAACAGGGGTATGTCTGCACGAGGAAATGAGCGTCCCGAGAGCGTCAGGAGTATCGGGGCTTGCGAAGATTTCGGCATAACCGCCGGTACGGAGCGAGGTCAGGGGGGCTAGGGGCTGATTGTAAACTAAATCAAAATTCACGTTCATCACGCATTCATAGAGAAATATCCGGCCATATTATACATCTAGCGAGGCGAGAATTTTCTTTCCGGCGAGGTAAACGTTTCCGGCACCCATAGTGATGAGCAAGTCGCCCGTCCTGAGTTCGTCCAGCAATTTTGCGCAAGCGTCATCGAGACTTTCGGCGGCAGTGAAGACGGGTGAAGCGGCATGTCTGAGAATTTCGAGTGATGAGCTGTGTTGCGAAGGAATTTCTCCGGCTGAGAATACTGGGAGAATGAAGACTTTAGCAGGATTGGCGGCTGAGAGGGCTGAGGCGGTTTGAGGGGCGAAAGCGGCAGTTCTTGAGAATCTGTGTGGCTGGAAGAGAATGACAAGTCTGCGTTCGGGGTAAATGCCCTTGACGGCGGAGAGAGTGGCGTTGATTTCGGCAGGGTGGTGGGCGTAGTCGTCAATAACTAGAATGTCATTGACGGACGAGCCTAAGACCTGAAGTCTGCGTTCAGAGCCGTGAAAGCCGTGTAAAATCTCAGCACTTTGTGAGAAGTCAATTCCGCAGAGGTCAGCCGATGAAATAGCGGCTAATGCGTTGAGAATATTATGTTCGCCCGAAACTGAGAGCGAGAGAGTGCCTAATTCTTTTCCTGAGTGAGCGACTTTGCAGGAAATTCCGCCGCCGTGAGATTTTACGATGTCATAAGCTCCCCAGTCGTGGCCTTTTCCCCAGCCGTAACGGATAATTTGGCCGTGATTTTTTCTGCAATTTTCGTAGACATGGGACGCTCCTTCATCTTCACCACAGAGGATTAATGCCCCGCCGTCCTTCCGTCCGTCCGCAAACCTCGTGAACGCTTCAATAACATGGCCGCGTGTCGGGTAATGATCTACATGATCCCAGTCAGCGTTAGTGATAACCGCGATTTTAGGGGTGAAAAGCAGAAAAGACCCGTCAGACTCATCTAGTTCGGCGATGAAGTGATTTTCCGGCGAGCCTGAACCTGCTACGGCGTTTGAGCCAATATCAGGAACGTTCGCTCCGACATAGACGGTCGGATTTAATCCTGCTTTCAGGAAAATCAGAGCGGTCATTGAAGTGGTTGTTGTCTTTCCGTGAGTACCGGCTATACCGATACCGTAAGACTTATTAAAAAGACTGCTTAGAGCCTCAGCGCGTGAAAATACAGGAATGCCTTTCTGTTCTGCTAGTAAGACTTCGGGATTTTCACGGGAAACCGCAGTGCTGAGAATTAAAGCGTCAGGCGAGTAACGCCCGATGTGTTCAGCCGAGTGCGGTATTTCGCAGGGAATATCGCCTAAATCGTAATGGGGCTGGCACAAATCACAGCCGGATACCTCAAGCCCCTGAGCCTTTAACAGAAGCGAAAGCGCGCTCATTCCTGCGCCCCCTATGCCCATAAGATGAACACGTTTTATTTTGTCAGCCTGAAACATAAATGAAATTTTCTTCACCCCTAAAAATTTTCAAATTTTCTGTAATTGTAGCATGGCCGGAAAAAAGTTAGAACTTCATCATCTCAGTCGGTTCGAGATTGCTGAACATGTACTCAACGAACTCGGAAATCTTATCCTCGCTTATGAAAGGTGCCTGACAGCGCACATTCTTCACCGCCTCGCCGCCTTCGTTCCTGAGTATCATATCTCCCTTCCCCGTGAGCCTTACCGCATCGGAATTACCGATTACATTTTTCGACTCTGCTTCCGTCGGTAAGCTGAATACAGCCCTCACAGGTATGTTCGACTTTATCATCGTAGTGATTATATCTGATGAAGAACTTTGTGCCGCTATCATCATATGTATTCCAGCCGCTCCAGCTTTCTGTGAAAGCCTCATTATTATGCTCTCGACTTCATTTCCTGCGCTGTAAATTAAATCGGCAAGCTCGCTGATGATTATGACAATTTCTGGGAGTTTACCGCCGTTTTTCTGTTTCTTGTTGAACGCAGTCAAATCCCGAACTCTATAACCCGAAAATAACGAAGTCCTCCTCTCAACTTCATCATATGCCCATGTCAACGCCTTCACTGAAGAATCTGTTTCAGTTACCGGCGAGGCTAAAAGATGAGGCAGTCCATCATATACCGCAAAATCCGCCCGTCTGGTGTCTATAAGTATCAGTCTCAGCTCTTCCGGTTTCCTCCGCGAACACATGCTCACTATCGAAGCGTTTACAAACATTCTGCGTCCCGAACCTCTGTTCCCGATTACCAGTATGTGCGGCATTTCCTCAAGCCCTGCTGTAAAAATTCTTCCGTCTGCCTGTACTCCTATCGCTAATGGCAGTCTTGCCGCCGACGTCTTATATTCCTCGCTCTCAATGTAATTCCTCATCGGTAAGAATTTCCGTTCAGCGCAGGGGACTTCTATTCCTATATAACCTGTGCCGGGTATGGGTGCTTCAATTCTCACTGACACCGCCGCCAGCGATATAGCTAAGTCATCAGCGAGGCCGGAGATTCTACTGGCTTTAGTTCCGGGAGATAGTTCAAGCTGGTACTGTATGAATGTAAGTCCCGTGATTATGTGAGCGACTGAAGCATTTACGCCGAAATTTCTCAGGGCAGTAATGATAGTTTTAGCTTGTTTCTCTGAATTTTTGAGAATTTGGCGGTCAGGCTCGTAACGTGTTTTAGTGCCGAATAATTCAGGAGGCGGAGGGAAAGCAGACTCGTCATAGAGGAGCGGAGATTTTTTTTCAGGAATATTATCCTGATTTTCGGATTGTATATTTTCCACCGTGAAAGATGGTGCAGGTAAAGGACGGCGGAGTTTCTTTGACGGAAATTTAGAAGGTTTAGAGGATTTTTGAACTGGCGGTTTAAGTTCATCAGAGTTGATTAAAGCCAGCGCGTTGTCTATGACTTCAACGGCGTTCCCTATGACCGGAACAATATGCTCAGCAGTGTCCTGATTTTCTCCGGCTTCCGAACGTTCCGGCAGATTGATTTCTTTTCCTTCTGGAGCAGGTTTGAGCTTTGGCGGCTGAAAAACAATTTTTCCCGTTGGGATTGGGATTTCATCGGTGTCGGGTATATTTTCTGTTTCTGTTTCTGTTTCTGTTTTTTGTTGACTGGGGCGTTGAGTTCGGCGGCGTTTTCTATTTTTGGAGAGCTGTCTGCGCTGATGATAGAGACGAGGAATTTTAGGGATAGAAAGCCTCATGAGTTTCGAGCCGAAGAATACCGCCGAAAGAATAAAACATGCCGCGACGAGAATTAAAGTTATGAAAGTTCCTGCATTTAGGACGCAGAAATGCGCCAAGCCGGAGCCGAACTTTCCTGCGGTCAGCAAAGTTAATTCAGAAGTCCAGCCCGATTCATTGAGCAGGCCGAGCATGAACGCGAACGAGACATATAGAATGATAGTTCCGAAGAACTGTCTGCGTAATTTAAGGACGCGGAACTTTAGGAGTTTAGCGGCTGAGATGTACATTGCGAACAGTATGATTACTATTACGGGGCCTCCCCAAGAATTTCGCAGATAATTGCCCAGCTGTCTGCCTCCCTCGCCGGTCAAAGAGCTTCCGAAAAGGGACATTAAGCAGTAGACGCAGGCAATAATTACGATGAACTGCACTAATTCTGGAAGACTGGCTTTATTGTTTTCGTTTTCATCATTTTGTCTAGGCATAATGGAACTTTCAATCCTTTCATCTGCCGGAACGAACCTGCTTGATATTAGCGAGGTGTTCCTTGTAAGTTTTTGAAAAATAATGGTATCCGTCGCGCCCTGCGACATAGTATAAATAGTCGTTGAATTCGGGGTCTAACGCCGCTCCCCAAGCCTCAGTTCCCGGAACACAGATCGGTCTTGGGGGAAGCCCGTAGTATCTGTAAGTATTATAAGGAGAATTTACTTCGAGGTCTTTATTGAGAACGCGTGTTAATTTTCGTCCTTTGAGCCTCCATGCGTAAACTACTGTAGCGTCAATTTGAAGGAGCATATTTTTTCTGAGCCTGTTATGAATTACGCCAGAGACTGTTCTGCATTCAGCGTCATGAAGTACCTCGCGCTCGACCATCGAGGCGATAATCGAAGCGTCCTGAATATCTTTGACCGAAAGATTATGAGAAGTTATGAACTCGCCCCAGTGGTTCCACCATGCGGCTGAGGCGGCACTGATGATTTCGTCGGCAGTTCTTTCAACGAGCATGAACGTTTCCGGCATTAGAAAGGCTGTACGAGTGTATTCGTCGTCGGGGAGGGCTTTCAAAATTTCGAGGAGTTTGGGGGGATAATTTTTGTCATTCATGAGAGCGAGGGAAACAGCTTCACGGTTGACTTTTTTGTCCTGACTTTCGAGGGAATCAATCATTGCGAAGATGTCGAGGCCGGGAAGAATTTGAGCTTTTAGGAGAGCCGGTTTAGCATTTCTGAGCTGTCTTGCGAGCGTCCAAGCGTCCGCCGGAATGACTGAGTAATGACCGGCGCGGATTTTTCTGTCGATACCGAACTTTACGAGCCATCTAGCTAATTCGACGGGGCTTCCGTATTCGAGTGCGCCCTGAAGCTCGAACGCTCTGGCGGCCTGTAGGGCATTCATGCCGCTGTCGATCTTAACGCTGACTTTAATTCCTTCCTCTGGAACAGGTATCATATATTCCCAGAACTGAGCCGGAACTTTGAGATGATAGGCCGAGTAAGCGGCGGCTGAGAGTGCGAACAGAACGAGCATGAATACAAGTCCTGAGAAAAAGAATTTACGTTTCCGCCGTGAAGATTTGGAAACACGGGAATTTCTGTGCAAAGTTTAAGACACTTCCTGTCAGTTTTTGGAAATATTATATAATAAGAGGCACGGATAAATATATTACAAAGGAGATTTTAGGCGAAATGACGAAGTATTTGCAAAAGATAGGCCGTTCGTTGATGTTACCTGTAGCGTGTCTTCCTGCGGCTGGAATACTTTACGGAATAGGCTACTGGATTGACCCTGCCGGCTGGGGAACGAACAGCGTAATCGCGGCGTTCTGCATAAAGGCGGCCAGCGCAATAATCGACCAGATACCATTACTGTTTGCGATAGGAACGTCAATCGGAATGGCAGAGGAGCATGACGGAGCGTCGGCATTGGCAGGTTTGGTGTCATGGCTGATGATAACGACATTGCTTTCAACGAACGCGGTGGCGATGTACACTGGCTTAGAGGCTTCGGAAGTGCCGGACGCATTCGGGAAAATCCAGAACGCATTCATCGGGATATTGTCAGGATTGACGGGAGCAACTTGTTACAACAAGTTCAAGGACGCTATGCCCCCTGAATTTCTAGCGTTTTTCAGCGGAAAGCGTTGTGTAGCGGTAGTTACGGCATTTGTATCGGCGGCATTAGCGGCTGTGCTGTATTACGTATGGCCGGCGGTGTACGGAGGACTGGAGCATTTCGGAGTAACGATTTCCAAGATGGGAGCATTAGGAGCCGGGATTTACGGAATGTTGAACAGAGCGTTAATTCCATTGGGATTACATCACGCATTGAATGCGGTGTTCTGGTTTGACACGATAGGGATTAACGACTTGGGGAAATTCTGGGCAGGTTCGGGAACGCTTGGCCTGACTGGAATATATATGACGGGATTTTTCCCTGTAATGATGTTCGGATTAGTGGCCGGAGCATTTGCGATGTACAGACAGGCTCGGCCTGAACGCCGGAATGTTGCCAGAAGTTTATTAATAGCCGGAGCATTTGCATCGTTCTTCACTGGAATTACTGAGCCGCTTGAATTTTCGTTTATGTTTCTTGCGCCGGGATTGTACTTAATACATTCAGTGCTGACGGGGATAAGCATGGCAGTTTGCGCGTATTTGCCGGTGCGGTGCGGATTTAATTTCAGTGCCGGAATGGTTGACTGGATATTGAGTTTCCGTGCGCCGATGGCGTTGAACGCATGGCTGATACTCCCGATAGGACTTGTAACGGCGGTGGTGTATTACGTAGTGTTCACGTGGGCGATAAAGACGTTCAACTTGAGAACGCCGGGCCGTGAGGACGCTGACGACGATGAGCTTGTAACGCCAGTAGCGATAGACGAGCCGAAGAAGAAGGTCAAGAGTGATTTCACGAACATGGCGGCAGTAATTCTCGAGGGCTTGGGAGGAGCTGAGAACCTTGAGGATTACGATTACTGCGCGACGCGGATAAGGGTGAACGTGAAGGACGGTTCGCAGGTTGACGACAACAAAGTGAAATCATCGGGCGCACTCGGAATAACGAAACTTTCACCAACGAGCATTCAAGTAGTCATCGGAACGCGAGTACAATTTGCATTTGACGCGATGAAGAAGCTCATCGAGGCAAGCAAGTAAAAGAGTTAAAAAAAAATGTCCCCTCTGCGGAACTACAGGGGGGATTTTTTCTTGCTTTTCGGGAGAATGTCGGGGCTTTCCTCTTTCCAAAGGATATTGAAGCCGAACTCATCGAAATCTTTTCCAGCCCCCAGAAACTCAATCACCGAACGCCCAATACCTCTCAAATTATTAATTTGAGATTTGCTCAACCCCTCGAAATCGAGCGAATTGATGAGATTTTCATTAGTTCCTGCGTAAGTAACCTCAGTTCTTTTTCTTCCGGGAGCGATGACGTAGAGCGGAGCGGCGGCGAGCCTTGATAATCTGGTATTGCCCTCATCATTTTTGATGAACTCAGCTGAAAGAATAATGGTTCGTTCTCTTGGCTTTGTTCTCTGGAAGGAAACGAAGTTCCCTAATGACCAAGCGACTGCGCAGACATCACCGCTGGAAATTCTGACCTCGACGGGCTGAAGGACATGAGGGTGAGTGCCGACGATGAGATTTGCGCCCTCGCTGAAAGCGGTATCGGCGGCTTTTTTCTGGTGGACATTGGGCTTGTAGTGGTATTCGTTTCCCCAGTGGAACAGGGCAATGATGATGTCTGGACTGAGGGATTTAGCACGTTTCATGCTCTGGATAATGTCATTTTCGGCGGTAACGTTGAGATGGACATCGGAGGATTTCGGCCATTCGTTGCTTCCGTAGCTGTGATTAATGAAAGCGGCGCGGACACCGTTATTATCGAGGATAACCGCGTCGTTCGAGGGAATATCGCCAACGCCGAGCCCAATCCAAGCGATGTCGGCACTGTTGAGGATTTCGGTGGTACGTTTTGCGCCGTTCGAGCCTCTGTCGAAGATGTGGTTATTAGCGAGCGAGAGCAGGTCAACGCCCAAATCGTTGCTCAAATTTTCGGTGAAGATGTCGGGAGTGTTGAAGAAGGGGAAACCGGCATACTTTAATTTTTTGCCAGTGCCGGCGAAGACAGTTTCCAAGTTTCCGACGAGGAAATCGTCAATCAAAAGCGATTTAACTCTTCTGAAGGACGGCGAGAAGTCATAAGAACCGTCTTTTAGTTTAGCGGCATCTAACTGCTGGTCATGAACCATGATGTCGCCGATGAATAAAAATCTGGCCTTTGTTTCGGAATGTGCGCAATTACAGAAAACCAGAAGCATAAAAATTGCAGTCAGTTTTTTCAAGTTTCATCACCTCACGGAAAATTACGGTCATGATAACATATATCAATGAGGTGAGTACAGATGTTTACGGTTGACGAGATAAGGCGAACGGTAATTCCCAAAGCCGAGAAATACGGAATAGACAGAGTGAGTTTATTCGGTTCATACGCGAGGGGGAACGCGGACGCTTTCAGTGATGTTGATATTTTGATTGACACTGGAAAATTGAGGGGTTTACTAGAATATTTTTCATTTGTTAATGAACTTGAGGACGCATTCGGCTGTCATGTTGATGTAGTTACCGACGGAATAGATGACAAGGATTTTCTCGAAAAAATAAAGAGTGAAGGAGTTTTGCTGTATGTCTCTGAACACTAAGGACAGGCCGGTTATTGAAAGAATGCTGAAGTATTGCGATGATATTTCGAGACTTATGGAGATTTACGGCGGAGATTTTGACAGGATACAGGTCAGATATATCATTTGAGTACGCCTGCGGAATGTGTCTGATACAGCTTGGCGAGCTGGCCGGAAGAATATCGGACGATACAGCTGTTAAAAATCCTTCAGTTTCGTGGCGTTCGATAAAGGCGATGAGGAATATACACGCACATGATTACGGCCATATTGATTATTCGATAGTCTGGGACACATTGAAGAACGACATACCTGAATTGAGAATGAAGCTCTCTGAAATCCTCGATGAATAAACACGGCGTGTTATATAATCAGACTAATTTATAAAAATATCACGAGGAAAATTTCATGCAGAACGAAACCAAAAAAAATTATTTCTGGTGGATAGTGGAACTGAGCGTCCCCAGTGCCGTATACAACCTTCACCACAATGAAGAGCGTCTCAGCACCATAGCGGCATTAACGGACGCGATGGGCTCAGAAATCTTCACCGAGCCTGATTTTTACGGCAACGAACGCCTATTCCTCCGTGCGAGCTACAGCGGCGCGCTCGGAATTGACGATGTAATATACATGCTTCAATTCATACTTGAGGACAATAATTTTTTCGGTATCGAAATAACGCGCTGTTACAAAATCGAAAATCAGGCATGGGACACCCAGCATTACGACGCATTTCCGCCCCTGCCGGTCGGGAAGGGACTAATCGTAATGGCTCCGTGGCACGAGGACGAGGAAATCCCTGACGGCAGAATGCCAATTTACATTTACCCTGCGAGTGCTTTCGGGACGGGCTATCATGAAAGCACACAAATTGCTCTTTCGCTTCTCGAGGAAATCGTGAGGACTGGCGATACAATTCTTGATGTCGGGACTGGAACTGGAATACTTTTCATAACGGCACTGAAGCTAGGAGCTGACAAAGCGATAGCGAGGGACATAGACCCGGACACATTGACCGAAGCGAGGCGGAACATGAACCTCAACGGAATAAATCCAAAAGTCTGCGAACTTTCGGAGGGCGATCTTCTCAAAGGTTTCAGCGGCCAAGTGAATATTCTGACGGCGAACATTCTTCTAAATCCGAACATAACACTTCTTCCCGATGTAAAACGTGTCCTGAAGCCCAAAGGTTTTGCGATATTCTCA
The DNA here is from genome assembly GCA_017470485.1 of Synergistaceae bacterium. Taxonomy (GTDB): domain Bacteria; phylum Synergistota; class Synergistia; order Synergistales; family Aminobacteriaceae; genus JAFUXM01. The sequence goes on along the minus strand of JAFUYQ010000016.1, from coordinate 14,509 downwards.
GGAATGACTAAGATTGAGAGCAGTATGTTCATATCAGTTCTTGAGACATCAAAACTTGAGATAGAGCGCGAGATAAGAATAGGCGACTGGTGGGGCTGCCGGGCGGTCAAGGCATGGGGCTGATATACATTCATGTTTTCGGGTGTCGAACGAGCCTTTGCGAGGGTGAATTTATAGCCGGCGAACTTGAAGCGTCTGGTTTTGAGGTAACTGAGACGCTCAATTCCGACATCAGAGCGGCGGTAATAGTTACGTGTTCGGTAACTCAGGAGGCTGACAGGAAGTGCCGCCAGCTGGTTCGGAGGGTTCGTAAAACGCTCGGCGACGATGGGATATTAGCGGTGTGTGGCTGTTGGTCGCAAGGAATAACTCCTGAAGCGGCTTGCGAATTGGGAATTGACATATTAGCCGGTTCAAAGGGTAAACGCTCAGTTCCTAGCGCAGTAATTCAAATGCTTTCAGGAAAGCGGAGTTTCATTGACATTAGGCCGGACATTAGAGTTGAAACTGAATGGGAGGAACTCCCGATGATTTCGCCTGTTATGCACTCTAGGGCATTCGTAAAAATTCAGGACGGGTGCAATCATTTCTGCACGTACTGCATAATCCCGTATCTTCGCGGAAAGCCGGTCAGCCGCCCTCCCGAAAACATCATCAATGAAGTTCAAAGGCTCATTGACAACGGAACGAAGGAAATAATTTTCACGGGCATTCACTTGGGGATTTACGGCCGTGAAATCGGGACATCACTTGCTGAATTAATCCGCAGAGTTTCGGGAATTAAAGAGCTGAAGCGGTTGCGTTTAGGTTCACTTGAACCGTTCTGCCTTGATGAAAACTTGATGAACGCGCTTGCTGAGTGTGAAGCGTTCTGCCATCATTTGCATTTGCCGTTGCAGAGCGGAGATGATGAAGTTCTCGCGTCAATGCGTCGGGGCTACACCGGCCGGAAGTTCGTTGAACTTTGCGGAACAGCGCGGTCGAGAATTTCCGCCGACCTTCATATATCGAGTGATATTCTTGTAGGATTTCCGGGCGAGAGCAGCGCGGCATTTCAGCGGACGCTTGATGTAATGGAAGCGTCTGGTTTTGGGCGTGTTCATGTATTCCCCTACTCTGCGCGGAACGGCACGATAGCGGCGGCGATGTCCAATCAAATTCCAGACGCGGTGAAAACTTCGCGCACATCGGAAGCAATATCGCTCGGCAGGAAATTATTTTCAGACTATGCCGGAAGATTTATAGGCCGCGAGGTTGAAATCCTGACAGAGCGGAACGGCAGAGGCCACACGAGGCATTACATTGAGGCGGAGTGCGAAGGGATTAGCGATAATGAGATAGTGAAAGCGGAGGTGATTAATTTTGATGACGGGAATTTTGAATGCCTCGACAGGAATTGACGCAGGTTCAGTGAGTTCAAAGCTGGCATACGCGGACAATTTGGGAACGAGAATAATAGCTGAGGCCGAAGGATTTGATGTATTGAGGCTTCGGGAGGAAGCTGAGATATTTTTTGACGAGCCGGTATTTTCGTGTGTGATAGCGGTTTCGGAGGGATTAGGTTCGCGGAGGGTAGACGCTCTTAAAAACTCGGCAATGACGGCAGGTTTCAGGGAAATCGAACTGATGACTTCCGGCGAGGCTATGAGTTTGGGGCTTGGTAACGGAGCGAGGACGCTGGTTTATGATTTTGGAGCGTCCGGGAGTAATTTTGCGGTGATAGAGGGCGGCGAGATACTAGAGAGAGTTACGGGAGATGTGAGCGGCGGAATGTTCGACAAGATTTTTGCTGAATACCTTTGCGAGCGTCGTTTATTGAAAAAGATAGACAGTCATCTTCTGAGCGAGGCTAGAAGGATAAAGCATATTTTGAGTGAAAGCAAGTCGAGGCTCTGGCATAATGTAGAAATATTCCGTGAGGATTTTGAGAGATTGATATATTTTCCGGTTAAGAGGTCGTTGCTGACGTTCAAGAGGCTGAAGAGGGTTTGGAAGCCTGAACGTTTTGTGCTGACTGGGGGCTGTGTAAAAATCCCGTTAGTTCAGGAATTTTTTGAAGGAGCGGAAATTATCGACGGTCTAATCGTGAAGGGAGCGGCCTTGAAAGCGTTGGAGCTTACGAGGAGGAACAGGCACGAAATCCTGAAAGCGGTTACGGACAATTCGTCGAAGATACGCGAATTGAGGGCTGAGATTTTGGGAATTGAAGAAGGATTGACGCGCCGCCAGAAGGATAAATTATACATAATGTTCCGTCAGGCGGAGAACGCCAACGACGCAGGAATACTAGCGATAATCGGGAACATGATACGAGAAATTCAGAACGCCTAGCAAAAAATTTTCCCCCTTTACTTATCGCCCCAGTTCGGTAAAGATTTTCGAGATTCTTTCTTTTTTGCCTTTGATGATTTAGCTTTTTTTGCAGCTCCCTCCCGTTTGTGAATGAACGTCTTATTTTTAATCATAGCTTTCGCCTCATAAATGTCAGTCGGGAAAACTCTGTCTCCTTCTCTTGCGAGCGACAGTTTACCGTAGCCCTTGCTGTACAATTTAGCTCTGCTCTGGTTTGCCTGAACGTCTTTCAGCTGTACGATAGCGATATTTCCTTCGGGCGAGAAGATACGGTAAAGCATTCCGTTTACTGCGCCGCCGTTTGAGCCTATGCTGAGAGTAACTTCCTTTCCTGACACGGAACTGACGACAGGATATTTGCCGGTTATTGCCTCAACAACTCTCATTGAAAGTCTTGAAGAGAGCAGGAACATTGATGTAGCCTCCATACCAGTCTGAGAGCGTCCGAAGCTTGCATCAACATTCTTGGAACTGGGCATGTAAGTAGGGTATTCGCGGCTGATATTTCTTGGGAGTACGTCAAGCACTTCGCCGACGTTCACGTTGAACTGGCTGTCTTTTTGAGTAGCTCTTGCGGTGTCGGCAATCGAAAGCAGTGCTTCGCCTGTTTCTGTGTCAATAAGCCTGATGTCAGCCCCTGCGGTTGCCACATCAATAGTCTGCCCCATTCTGACGATAAAATGCACGCCTGTTGAAGCGGTGCGTCTTTTGAGGTCTGTAACGATACCGGCGATTATGTACCGGCAGCCTGCAAGGCGGCCAATTCTGGCGGCGTTTCTGTTAGAAACGTAACCTTCGGTTGACATATGATTTTCTTCGGCTATTCTGCTAAGCTGTCCGTGTCCAACGACAGTGATGTTGTCGGGAACAGACATAGCGAGCCTTTGAGTGAACACATTGCCGACGACTATGGCTTGTTCGGGATACAGCTCCATTGTGCCGCTTGAGAACTCCATGACCCCGATACTGATTTCGTCAAAGAAATCATCAATATCGTCAGCCTCTGCATTAACAGAGACGAGGACGGACACGGCAAGAAGCGTAAACGCAAAAAACCTTTTTTTCATCACATAACCACACCCAAAATAAAAATTTTCCCCCTGCGTTCACAAGGGGAATTTCGGCAAAGACTTATTTCTTGAGGTACTTATCGAAGAAATCGACCATAACTTTCATGACGGGTTCCTGAACCCAGTAAGGCCCTCCATGAGCGGCATTTTTCACGATGTAGCGTTCAGTTTCAACGCCTTTAGCTTTCAACGCCTGATAGAGTAAATCAGTCTGTCCGGGCGAAACGAGGGTATCTTTGTCGCCGTGCATGAGGAGCATAGGGACGAGATTGCCTGCGTTTTTCTCAACGTAAGTTATTGGGCTTGCGTAGGCAGTTTCTTCGGGGTGAGCGAGAACGCCGCCGTCTTTTCCGCCGAAAGTCGGAGTGCCTAATGCCCAGAGAGCTTCGGTAGCACCAGCGGAGGCATGGCCTTTCTGGTTTTCCTCGTCGTAATCCATTCCTATGTTCTTGAGGTCTGAAATTCCGAAGATGTCAGCGGCGCACAGGACATCGCTCGGATAATCGAGGAAATCGCCCTTGTCAAATTCCTTCATACCGTTTGTTAAGCCGACGAATGCCGAGAGGTAGCCGCCTGCGCTGTTTCCGAGAATGCCGACCCTTTTAGCGTCGATGTTGTACATATCGGCGTGAGCGCGTAACCATCTGATAGCGGTTTTGCAGTCCTCAAGCGGTAACGGGAACTTCGAGAGCGGCGCGTAACGGTATTCAATGCTTGCAACGACATAACCGGCCTGAGCGAGTCTCATTCTCTGCTGAATCCAGTTATTTTTGGGAGCCATGATGAAGCCGCCGCCGGTAACGAAGACGATTAGGGGCATTGGTTCTTTGCTGTCGGGAACGAGAACGTCCATATGAAGCGCGTAAAGCATTGAGCCTCTCCAGTAGCCCTGAGCGAACGGGATATTCTCGTAGAGGTTGACCTGATTGTTATCGAGTTCGACGGAAAGGACTTTGCTCTCGTAAATATCCGCCGCGAACGCGCAGGAACACGCCAGCAGTAAAACCAGTAACGCAAGAAGAATTTTTTTCATGAAACTGAATACCTCCAAAAGATTAAGAATTTATTGAGACACAGGCATGAACGATGTCGCTGATTGTAGCCTGTTCCGCAATCCTAATGTTGTTAAACCCTGCTCTCAATGCCTCATCAGCAGTTTGTTTTCCTATACAAACGGCGAATGAATCGCGGAGTAAGTTTGAATTTTCGGCAAAGCCTCTAACAGTGGAGGACGATGTGAAAATTATAATGTCTGCAAATTTTGGAACATGAGATAATTTTACATAATCAGTCCTGTAAATACAAATTTGTTCAGCGATAATTCCGTAATTTATGAAAGTATTTTGGATTTCAGGAGTACCGTTTTCAGCTCTGAACATGAGGATTTTGCCGCCTGATTTCGCGAGCCCTTCGGCGAGATGAACGCCGTCAAAGACTTCGGGGACGTAATCAACTTTAAGGCAGTGAGAGTTGAGAGCGTCTTTAGTTGCCTGACCGATAGCGGCAATTTTCGCGCTGCCTAACTCGCGGACATCGCGCCCTGTTTCGTTCAGAAGTTCCATTAACGCCTCAACCCCCGTAACGCTTGTGAAGCCAATCCAGTCATAGCCTGTCAAATTCGCGCCGTCAATCGCTCCATGAATCGTTCTAGTCTTAATCGTTGGCATCAAAACGACTTCAGCCCCTAAATCGCGGAGCATTGACGATAATTTTCCAGCTCTGATTTCGGGGCGTGTAACGATAATTTTTTTGCCTGCAAGCGGAAGATTAGACCGCCAGTCGAGATTTAATTCAGCTGTTCCGCCGGCGACAATTACGGCAGGAGGAACGATATTTTCCCTGACGATGGAGGCGTGAAGTTCTGCCAGAGTTGTTCGGACAACGCGCTGTGAAGACTTAGTGCCGTTCTCGATGATTGAGCAGGGAGTGAGAGGTTTCATAGTTTTTAGTAATTCATTCTGAAGAGCCTCAGAATTGGCGACACCCATGAGGAATATTGAAGTGGAGCTGTCAGAACTTGGAATAAGATTATTTTTGTCGTGAGCGGTGAAGATTTTAACGCCTGAGCTGTAATCCCTGTGAGTAGCAGGAATGCCGGCATAAGCGGGAACGCTCAAGGCCGAACAAACTCCCGGCACAATCTCGAATTTAATTCCTTCGCGTATTAACGCTTCAGCTTCCTCGCCGCCTCTCCCGAAAAGAAAAGGGTCGCCTCCTTTGAGCCTGACGATATTTTTTCCAGATGATGAAAGTTTTATCAAGGCCGCTTCAATTTCGGACTGTTTCATTTTGTGATGGCCTGCGGATTTTCCAGCGTCTAATTTCTCTGCTGCCTCTGGAATAATTGAGAGTATGCCCTCGCCGACAAGATTGTCATAAATCACAATGTCAGCCCTCTTGAGAACTTCATAACCTCTCAGTGTCAGCAGTCCCAAATCGCCCGGCCCTGCTCCAACGATGTAAATCAATTCATAATCACCTCTGCTAAATTTCTGCCAATAATTTCAGCATTAACTCTTTTTCCCGAAAGAACGCCTCTGTGTAAAATTCCGCCGTCCGCAAAAAATCCCTTGAGCGTGAGCATTTCGCCGTTAATTTCGGCGTAAGCCCCGACGGGAAGATTGCACCCTGCACCGAGACAGCGTGCGAAACTCCGTTCAGCAACAGCGCAGTCGCGTGAGGTTTCATCATTAACGCATTCGAGCCATTTGTGAGGTTTATCAATTCTAGCCTGACACGCCAAAATCCCCTGACCCGGCGCAGGAATGACCTCATCAACGCTGAACACTCTTGTAATTCTGTGAGACAGTCCGAGACGCTGGAGGCCGGAGACGGAGAGAATTAGTCCTGAGTATTCGCCGTTATCGAGTTTCTGAAGCCTTGTGCCGATATTGCCTCTCACGGGAACGACAGTGAAGTCGGGAAATAATCTTTCAATCTGCAAACGTCTTCTCAATGATGAAGTCCCCAGAACGTTACCGCCGTTTTCGTTCATGACGAGGGCATCTCTCGGATTTCCGCGCACTGAGTAAGCGGCCACCGGCAAATCTGGACTTACGTTAGCCGGAAGGTCTTTTAGGCTGTGAACGGCCAAATCAATTTCACCGTCTCTTAGAGCCTTTTCGATTTCGAGAGTGAACATGCCTTTCAGGCCGAGAGGGTCGGAAGACAGCGGAGAAGTTAATTTGTCGCCGGAAACTTTTATTGGAACGGTGATGATTTCAGCGTCAGGGTAAAATGATTTTATCTGTTCAGCGATTAAATCAACCTGAGCTAATGCGAGGGGGCTTGTTCTTGTTCCTATTCTTATTTTCAAGTTCACATCTCCTGCTATACTAAAAGTGCCATAAATTTTAACCGGAGTTGAAGATTTTACCATGCCTGAAGATTTAGACCCAATAACAGCGCGGTTAGTGTCGGAATTATCAGCCTCAATTCTTCCGAGTTTAACGAAGTCATTAATGGCGGCAATTCCGCAGGTAGATATTTCCGGCGCGATTGAGCGTTCGAGCAGAATGACGCAGGATTTGCGTTCTGACATCGTGAAGTCGCTGCGTTCCGGCATAGATGACTCGAGAGCCGGACGGAGCATGATAATACAGTCAATCGGAACAGTGCTTGAGGAGGTTTCAGCCTTGAGGAGAACTATCGAGAGACTTCCCGAAATGCTGTCGTCGGCAGTAAGCGAGATTAAGCCGGCAGAAGAAAAGAATGCCTCAGTTCCCGATGAACTGATGAATGAGATTAACGCCCTTTCCGAAAGAATTGACATGCTGACGCAGGGAATAAAGACATTTTTCGAGACTTATGCCGAACAAAGGGAAATTATTTCCGGCTCATCAAATTCAGAAGTGATACGTCCAATTTTTGACGCTGATACATTGTCGGGGCTTGAAGGACTTTTGAGGGCTGAAGGGAAATCGCACAGCAAAGAGCTTGCGGAGTTCTCGCGCGAGATAGAGGCCGTAACGGAGGAGAACAACGCCGCATTAATTCATGAAGTTCGGGAGGCGGTGGCTGAGGAAATTTCAGGGCTTGGCGGTGAAGCAACAGGCCGTTCCGTCAACGATGAGGGCAGCAGCAAACTCGTGAGGATTGCTTTGGGATTATCGGGAAGCTGTCTTGTTCTTCTGCTGATAAATCTGCTTATCCTAATAATGAAATAAAAAACTCCCCTCCAGTTTTGCCGGAGGGGATAGAAAATCTTTCCTGCTACTTGATTGTTATATCGGGCTGAACGCTGCCGGTGAATCTCACGGAAGCGTCATACATTCCGACTGCGCTGACCTGCGGAACTCTGAACGTGCCGCGAGTTACAGCTCTCATCTTGAAGCCGTAAGACATTTCGCCCGAAAGCCTCCCGAAGAACAATACCAGTCTGTCATCGCGAATATCGCTGACAACTCCTGACGAGTTCCCAGAATCATTCATTCCGTCATCAAGTCTTGGGTTCTCAATCTCAAATCCAGCCGGCAATAAATAGCTGACGGCGAGATTGTTCACAGTCATTGAGGGCTTCACGCCGAGTATAACCTGAACGATTTTTCCGTGTTCAACGGGCTGTGAAGGATTAAGAACATTTCCGGCCTCATCGTAGTAGAGGCATTCGATGTTGACATTTCTGCGTTCGGGCTTGGGCTGAGTTTTGGGATTACCCGTTATGTTCCACGAGTAGCAGCCCTGACCTGTTCCGTCAGCCTCGATGAGAATGCTTGTTCCTTTCGGAAGCTGGTCGATATTCACGCCTGCCGAACCCGAATTGCTCTTGTAAGTGAGAATTGGTTTGTCGCTAGTCTCGGTGTTCACGCTGGCTTTAATGTCGCTCTTTGCGGAGGCGGCCTCAACGTTGTAGCGGGCGAGCGCAGTTATTGCCATAGCGTTATCCTGAGTGCTGTACCACCTGAGTTTTGACAGCTTTAACGCAAGTTCGGTAACTTCAGGTGCCTGAGGGTCAACATCAAGCCACATCGACAATAATAATGCTGTGTTTCTTGCTTCTGACTCAAGCGTCATTCCCGAATATCCTGTAGTTCTTCCGATGTTGAGTTCCCTGAGAGCGTCAGCCTTTCCGTCAACAACTGACCTTGCGCCGGCGAGGTAAATATGTCCGGACTGAAGAAGTCCTGCCTGATTTTCTCTGAGGTACTCAATCCAGCCGAGAGGTTTCTCGCCGTTCAGCGCGAGAACGTAAACAGCATAAGCCTTAGCGGTGAGGTCATCTTTTTCCTCGCCGTCATACTGATACTCAGGCATTGACGCTAAAAATTCGCGTATCCAGTTCATTACGCCGGTGAGCATTTCTTCCGGGAAATTCACGCCTGCGTGCTGTGCGCTCAGAAGGAAATGCGCGGCATAAACGCTTCCCCAGTTGTAAGGCTGATTAGTTCCCGGCCACATTGCGAACGAGCCGTTATAGAGCTGCATTGACTGAATGCGCGTGATAGCGGCCTCAGCGCGTTCCTTGACCTGATAATCGCTGAACGCTGTCGGGTCAAGTTCGGCCACCGCGTCAGGAAGTATGAGGAACGGCCAAGCTCCCGAAATAGTCTGCTCAAGGCAGCCGTAAGGATAGGAATTGAGGAAGGTTACGGCCTGATTGATGTTTACGGCAGGAGTGTCAGCGAGCGTTAAAGTGCCTGAAATTTTCCCATCGAAATCCTCAAGCGGTATGTCAAGTTTCGTAGTGCCGTTCTCGAAAGTTCCTGAGCCTCCGACCGCTACCACCGGCCACGCCGAACGTACAGGCATTTCGATTTCCTGAGTGAATGATTTTTCGGTGCTTCCCTCGTTCCATGAAGTTACGACTTTGAGGACGGCCTTATCAGCTCCGCCGAGAGCCTTAGCAGTTGCGGTGAATGAAGATTTTGCGCCTGCCGAAATCCTGAGATCTGCGAACGAGTTATCGAGCATTAAGCCTTCAGGAATGAGGTTGACTTTAACGCTTCTGTTTTCGTTCGAGGTATTGAAGACCGACACCGGCACTGCGAAGGTATCTCCTGGTGCGGCAAATCTCGGTAATCCTGCCTCAGTAACGATGTCTCTTGCAATCTCGATTGTAGTTTCGGCGTTCCCGAAGTTTCTTCCCGAAGCCGCGACTACAAAAAGTCTTCCTCTTCCGCTGAACTCAGGAAGCTCGAACTCTGTGTTAATCACGCCGTTTTTGTCGGGGTAAAGGACACCGTCAAAAAGCGACAAAATCTTGAACCTCTGAATATTTCCGTCGGGCGAAAACGCTCCCATTCCCTCATCGCCTGCCGGGTGGAGGAGTTCGGTAGCCTTGTCCTCAACAGGTATCAACTGGTCGTAAATGTCATAGCCCTCTGAGTTAAGTTTCCTTAATCCCCAGAAATAGCTCAGGAGATCAGGAACTTTATACTTAGTCATTCCGAGAACGCCGTCATCAACGAATGCGACAGCGACATCAGCATTCTGGTTGATAGCCTCGCTGCTGCCCTTCAGCGTTATTGTAACGGGAAGTTTTGAGGAGGGTTCAGCCTTTTTGGGTGCGTTGATTGCGACATTAATTCTGTAATCCGAGAGGTCAGTTTTGATTCTGGCCAAACCGACAGCGCGGTGAGATGCCCACTGTTTAGCGTCCGAAGCCTCAACAGGTCTTATGAGCCACGCTGTAACCCAAACATTCGGCCGGAAGTTCTGAGTAATCTTGAGGTCGTAGGTAAATTCAGAACCTTCAACAAGGCTGACGTTCCTGTCGATAAGTTTTGCGCCCTCAACGGTAATCATCATCAGTCCTTTGAAGGGTGCTTTAACTTTAATGTGAGCGGTTTCGCCGAGCCTGTAAGAATCTTTGTCGGGAGTAAGTTCGATTCTGTCGATTAACTGCGAGCCTGAACCTGCATTGCTTGGGTCTGAGGCGTAGAACCTGTAGACAGCTCTGGCGTTGTCGTCCTCATCGCTGATTCTGACGAGGTAAGTTCCGTAGCTTTCGGGCTTGAATGAGACATCAGCCAGTCCGTTCCGAAGAGTAATGTTCTTTTCGTCAACAAGGTTGAACTCCTCAGTTGACTGCCAGCGTTTGCGCCCGTCAATCTCGACCATGTTGTAATTCCAAGTGATTTTGTAGAGTTCGGCGTTAAGCTGGCCGGGATTTGCCGGTTCTTCATCGGGAGTTATACCGGCGACCTTGAAAGCAATATTCCTTCTCACGCTGAAATTCTCATCAACAGGAGCGATACCGAGAAGCCACGGGGACGGAAAATACGGGCGTGTTATTGAAGAATTTACCCATCTTCCTGAATCCTCCATTACCTCAGTGCGGAGTGTTACGTTGATAATCGTTGGAGCTTTCCAGTCGTCCTCGAGTTTCAGATTTGTCTTGGCCGCTCCGAAATTATCGAGCTGTTTTTCCTCGATGTCTCCGTTTTCAGCCGAGAAACTTCTCGAAGGGTCTCCGAATGAAAATCCTTTCCATCTGTCCTGAGTGGGAGTGAATGACGCTTCTCTTGCCGACCATGAAGTTTTGTAGTTCAGCCCTGCGCCGTCAGCACCGAAGAGCCATCTTGCGTAAATGTCGGCAGTGAACGTGTCGCCGTGAATCAAGTAAGGTCTGTGGGAATTGAGTTTAACCTCAATGCGCGGCGGTGCGAAATCCTCAACATGGAAGCTGTATGCGGCGATAGGTTTGTTCTCGTTTCCGGGAACTGCGAGATTTGCTGTCCAAGTTCCTGTGAGTGCGTTACCTGCGAGCTTCAGTTCGGCGACGGCACTTCCTCTGGCGTTGAGGGTAATAGTTTCCTGCTTGACTTTGCGTCCGAGAGCGTCCCTCACGATGAACATTACAGGGAACGCGTCAGGTGTCGTAAGATCAGCATTCCTGACTATGAACTTGAAGTTCACGTTCTCGCCTGTCCTGTAAATGTCTCTGGGCGAGAAAATCGCCGCGTCATAGCCGGATTTGAGCCAGTCGCGTCCGGAAGTGTCAAAGACTTCGCGGTTAAGAAGGTTTCTCGTGAGCTGAATGTAGGTAAGGTCAGAAGCCTTTGAGATGACGGCGAGTGAAGGCTGGTTATCGGGATCCCAAGTCTTGCCTTCGGGAAGCTCAAAGTAGAACACTCCGCCGGAATTTGTCGAACCTTCAGCGAGCAGCTGTTTTTTCTTCGAGAAGATTTTTACTTTTGCATCGCTGATACTTGTTGAAGAAGTGAGGCTGTTCACCCAGACGAGTACAGCGTCTTCCCAGAGCCTTGCGGTCGCGCCCAAGTCGCTGAGGCTGATGACCTGCGAAGTTTCGTCCCACCATTCATGTTCTGAATCTCTTGCGGTGAGCATGAATAATCCTTTTTCGCCGCTTGTGATTTCCTCGACGGGAATGCTTTTCCTCACGCGCTCATTAAGAGGGAGGCTGAGCTGAATTTCCTTCGTGAAGACTCTTCTTGCGATGTCCTTGTCGAAGAAAGTCGTCTCATCATCGAAAACGTAAGGAATATTAGTGTCATACATGCGCCATAAATCGAGCTGTAACTTCTTGACGTTAAGAAGCTCAATGGGAATGAGTCCTTTGTCGAGGCCGGTGAGGTACATACCTGCTGCCGGAAGAGTGATGTCCGAGCGCAAATCAGGCATTATAACGGCCTGTTTGTAGTCGTCCTTGAGGACAAGACCGCCTTTCGAGGGGAAGCCCTTACGGAACGTCAGGACGAATCTGCTTCTGGGCTTGAAGTCATTGGCTCTTATCATGAGAATTTCATCATTCCAGCCCGACTCGAAATGAGGATTGCTCACAGACGGTTCGATTGTGATGAAGTTCTTGACGGTTTCGGGGTCAACGGCAAAATTGAAGTTGGCGCGGATAACGTTCTCATCGTCGGCGGCAACGGTCTGAACCATGAATGACGGGTCAAGAACTACGCTTTCGGTGATGTCGCGGTCAATTCCCAAGTCGCCCTCGCCGGATTTGAGACCTGCGGAAATTTTGACGGTGAAACGCTGTCTTGATGATGATTTCCGCACCGGCACGGAGGCTCTAATGGTGCGTGACGGTAATGCGCCGTTAATGCTGTAGGGCATTTCCTGACCTTCGGGGCTGATTATGCGCATGAAGCCCTTGAGCCTTGCCGGGTCAACCCGCATGTTGAAGTTGAGCGTGAAGTAGGCGTTGCCGTCCTTGCCCATTGAAGCGGTAATGTCGGAGGGCGACAGACCTTCGGTCTGGAAGCGGAAACTTCCCGGCCCTATTGAGTTTCTGCGCCTGTCCTTGAGGCCGTCTTTGAGTGCGGCGGTGTAAGTAGTGGCGTTTCTGAGGGGCGAGAGAAGACGAGCGGTGAAGGTGCGTTCATTCTGCCATCGTCCTTCGAGCTGAAGGGGAGGATTGACTTCAAACGGGAACAAATCATTTTCGGGAGTGATAGATTTTCCGGTTTGAGTCTTACTTACAACGGGGTTGTTGAAGACGACTCTGAATGAAACATTGTCAGGCACAATACCTGTAGGCGAGAAACTTCTCACGCCTGCGGGCATACCTGAACGTGCCGGAGCTGACATGGCCGCCGAAGGAACAAGCAGCAGAGCCAGAACCAGCAGCATGAATCTTTGAGGCTTTAGCAAAGTTATGCAATCCTTTCTTTAATGGTATTAAAATCTCGGAGTAATTATAGCTTGTAAATGATAAAAATAGGTTATAATCTTAACCGCGCAAGTAAAAGGGGGAAAAGATTTATATCATGGAAGAGAAAAGAAATGTTGAGGCAGCCAGCAAGAAATGGGAAGTAGTAGTATTCACGCTCGGTAAAGATGCCTTTGCCATAAACGTCAATAAGACCCGTGAAATTTTAAGATGGACAGGGTGCCGGCCAGTTCCGACCAAAACGCCTGCATTTGTCGGAATAACTACGCTGAGAGACGCTCTTCTGCCGCTGATAGATCTCCGAATATTTCTGGGTATAAATTCCACAGTCCCTATGGCTAACACTAAAGTAATGGTAGTCGAGTTCAACGACATAAAATTAGGCTTCCTTGTTGACGGAGTTGAAAGAATACGGCAGGTCAACGCAGAGGATTTGGACAGCTCGAAGATGAGGGGAGTATCGCTGAAGTGGGTACTCTATATCATAAAGCGCGATGAGAGGAATATATTGTTGCTTGACTACGAGGCGATAATTCAGGAGACAGCTCCGGCGGTTGCCGAACACATGTTCGACCAGTCGAAACTCGAAACGTTCCACCGTCAAATCGGCCATGTCGAGGACTTTCATATACTTGTTGCGGACGACTCGCCGCTGTTGAGACAGCAGACCTGCGATGTACTGAAGCAGTCAGGGTTCACGAGCATTTACCCGGTGAAAGACGGTGTGGAGGCGAGGAAGTTATTACTGGATCAGGGCGAGAATTTCGATTTGCTTGTGTCGGATATTGAGATGCCTCTGCTTGACGGATTGAGCCTTGTTGAGACGTTGAGGAATGACTCGCGTACTGAGAATATGCCGGTTATATTGTTCTCGTCGATAATGGTTAAGGAGCTTTTAGACCGTGCCGAGAAGCTGAAAATCACTCACGTTCTGAAGCCTGATGTGTATAAACTTGTCGAGGCGGTAATGAGGATTTACCACGAGTGCAAGAAGAACAGGAATTATTAGGGCTTGAGCTTGAACGTCATTGACACGATGGATTGTTCATCGTCCTTTTTCCCCTTCTTCTTGATGATGAGGGTGTTTTCTGTTGATGTGTCGTAGGCTATTTTGTCTTTATCGTCCCAGTCTGGTTTATTATTTTTAGGGGCGTTCATGTAAACTTGAGCATGATACATCAAATCGTCCATGTGCCTTATCTTCGCCAGATTATCAGTCTGGTTGGCCATGAACTCAAATATCCCCGTCATCATAACTCCGAATACCGCCGCCGCCATCAAAAACTCCGTAAACGTTTCGCCCTTTCTCCTCATAATCAATCACTCCTCCTGAGAATTAAACATCTTGGGAAATTCCCTCCGTCATTATAGCATTTTTCTAAAATATGAATAATGAGATATAATAAAAAATTATGAAAGCATATAGTGATGATTTAAGAGAAAAAGTATTGAAGGCATTACAAAGTGGGCAAGCGGCAAAAGAAGTAGCACCACGTTTTGATGT